>NZ_JIAX01000009.1:0-458143 GCF_000620605.1 Ahrensia sp. 13_GOM-1096m | reverse complement strand
CCCCGACAAATCTGGTCAAGGGCAAGGTTGCACATGGGGCATTTCTCAGTGACAATCCTGACCTCTACCGGGTCAGATCTGAGTGACATTCAACACAGATCGTATAACGACATTCCCGACACTGCTTGAGCTATGTTGCGCGACACGATTGTTAATTCGTCAGGCGCTGAGCGATCCTTCTTTGAGCCAAACATTAGATGGGCTTGATCTTCATGGCTTCGTCGATGCGATGGAAAAACGTGCGCAATATTTAGCAAATGGCGTTTTCTTTCCAGAAGTTGCGATGCATTTCCGCAATCCTGAACGCATTACCGGAAGCTTTTTCATCCGCCACCATGGGTTCAGAGTGCGGATTGATGACGTAGAACATTATCTGTCAGGACTGATTGCCTATAGAGCTTACCTTGATGAGCGTGACGCCTTCGCTGAACTCATTAATACGCATAATAAGGCTGCTGAATTGCAGGCATAAGCAAGATGCGGGGAAGGGAACCCCGCACTTTAATCTATCCGCAGACACATCATACAGGCTCTGCACATTACAAAGTGATTTCATCTTATTTCATGGGTTGAATGTTTCATTTTATGAATTATATAGGCGGCGCAACTTATAGTGAAAATGAATTTGGCCATGTCGGACGAGAGCAATACAGATACAGCGCGCGGTGAAATGATTCTCAGCGTCGCAACCCTTTATTGGTCGCTGGATGAACGTTTAGATGGCGGTTGTCCTGAACTGTCTAAACTAGAGCGTATGTTTCTGGTGAAGCTTTCCAAGCCACTGCGTATTGGCGACATGGCAAAAAATCTTCAGGTCCTTCCTTCAACTTTAACGGCATTAGCTGACGATCTTGAAAAGCGTGGCTTTATAGAGCGTCACCGTGATCCTGATGATCGCCGTGCATGGTTATTAGAGTTGACGAAGCTCGGTCATAAGACGCGGGCTGAATTGCTTGATCGGGTCGAGACAGCGCTTCGAGAAGCAACTGGCTTGCCTGAAGAAGATCTTAAAATTTTTGGAGAATTATTGCTCCGAGTCCGCAACCACATCATGGCCGAAGGCCGACCTAAAGGATTACCCTTTTGAAAATTTTATCAACCTTTGCATTACTCCTTGCTATTACGACGCTGCCTGTGTCCGCACAGGCACAAGAACCCTCAGGACGGCCTGTTAAACTCATCAGCGTTTCGCAGCCTGAGCAAGGCCGCACACGTGAATTTTACGGGCAGGTTGTGGCGCTTCAAACCGTTGATCTTGCTTTTCAAACGGCAGGTCAATTGGTCGAGTTTTCCATTCTTGAAGGGCAAACCATTTCAGCTGGAGAGCTTGTCGCACGGCTCGACCCAGAGCCATTGGAGTTGGCGCTAGAACAAGCGCGCCTTCGCGATGTGCAAGCAAAGCGCGACCTTGATAGATTGAAACGACTTAGCCGTTCAACGGTGAGCCAAGCCACACAGGATGATGCGACCACTGCTGCGGGCCTCGCGGCTGTCGCGCTAAAAGATGCAGAACGAGCATTGTCGAAAGCGACGTTAAACGCACCTTTTGATGCTTTGGTCGCCGAACGGCTTGTTGCTAATTATACCACCGTTGCTGCTGGAACGCCGGTTGTGCGGCTGCATGATATGTCAGAGTTGCGTGTTGAAGTGGAAGTGCCTGAAATTTTGTTCCAGCGTAGCGGCAATGATAAGGACTTGGAAATTCATGCAAGTTTTCCAGGCAACTCAACAACATATCCGCTTAAACTTCGCGAATTTGCAACCGACGCAACCGCTGTTGGTCAAAGCTTCAAAATAACGCTCTCTTTCGATACTGAAAATACGCCGAAAGTAATGCCGGGTTCATCGGTCACGGTCTCGGCTCGCGAGAAGCGTAAGGGGACTAGCCTTGCTGTGCCAACCGCTGCCCTTGTGTCTGCGCCGGATGGTTCTGTTTCAGTTATGGTCTTTGAAGAAACGGAAGCTGGCGCGCGCGTCGTTGCGCGTGCCGTAGAGATTGAAGTTGCTGATGATGGAAAATTCCTTGTCACAGCCGGATTATCAGAAGGCGAAGAAATCGTTGCTGCTGGTGCGAGCATGTTGGATGACGGGCAAGCGGTTCGCCGTTTCACCGGCTTTCCGAATTAAGGAATACGAGTATGAACATCGCGCGCGCATCAATAGAAAAACCGATCCTTACATGGCTCGTTATCCTTGGCTGTTTGTTTGGGGGGCTTTGGGGATTTGCATCACTGGGTCGTCTTGAAGATCCGGCCTTCACCATTAAACAAGCCGTAATTTCAACGAGTTACCCCGGCGCATCGGCTGAACAAGTCGCGCGTGAAGTTTCTGAGCCGCTTGAATCAGCAATTCAGAAGATGGGCGAGGTTAAAACGATAAAATCGGTCAATCAACCGAGCAGTTCGATTATCGAAGTCGAGGTGAAATCGATTTATGATGGTGAGGAACTACCCGGTATATGGACCAAGCTAAGAGCTAAAGTGAGCGATGCTGCCCGAGATTTGCCATCTGGCGTTGGTGAGCCGCGTGTCAATGATGGTTTTGGTGATGTTTTCGGGCTTTATTATGCTGTCACAGCGCCCGGATATTCAGATGCCGAAATTTACCGCCTCGCAACATGGTTGCGGCGTGAATTGCTGGCCGTCGAAGGTGTCGCGGACGTTGATCTGGCTGGCTTGCCGCAAGAGGCGATTTTTATTGAGCCTGACCTCGCACTTTTGTCGACAAAAAACGTGCCGCCACAGGCTGTGGTTGGCGCGGTTGCGCAAGCCGATTCTGTAGCACCGGCAGGGTCTGTTGACGAAGACGGACATCGCACGCTGATTGAAGCGCCAGATGGTTCTGGCACTGTGTCTGAAATCTCAGGCCTATCGATCGGTGTTGGCGGAGATATTCTCAATCTTTATGATGTCGCGCAGGTTCACCGTGGCCGCGTTGAGCAACCCTCAATGATTTTGCGCCATAATGGCCAAGAAGCCTTTAGTTTCGGCGTAGCAGGTCTTTCGACCGAAAATATTGTCGAAGTCGGCCACCGTGTCGATGCAAGGCTGAACGTTCTTTTTGATGAAATTCCGGCGGGCGTTGAGCTAAGACCAATCTATCAGCAACATGTTGTTGTTGAGGAAGCATCGAACGCATTTCTTATCAATCTAGCCATGTCTGTGGCTATCGTGGTTGCTGTACTTGCACTGTTTATGGGGTGGCGCGCATCAATTGTTGTTGGCGCAACATTGCTGCTAACCGTGGTTGGCACGCTATTCTTCATGGCGGTCTTTGCTATTGAAATGGAGCGCATATCGCTGGGCGCACTTATCATTGCCATGGGCATGTTGGTCGACAATGCGATTGTTGTTGCCGAAGGCATGCAAATTGCCATGCTGGGCGGCCAGTCCTCCAAGCAAGCGGCCGATGAAACGGCTGGAAAGACACAGATTCCACTGCTCGGCGCGACGGTAATTGGTATCATGGCCTTTGCCGGTATTGGCCTTAGCCCTGATGCAACGGGTGAATTCATGTTCTCGCTGTTTGCTGTCATTGGCATTTCACTCTTATTGAGCTGGGTGTTGGCAATCACAGTGACACCGCTTTTGGGGCACTATCTATTCAAGCGCGGCACGGCAGGAGGCGCGGGGGCTTATGATGGTCCACTCTTTCGTGCCTATGCTACGACGTTGCACGCTGCAATCAAAGCGCGTTGGCTTGTGGTTGTTGGATTGATCGGCATTACCGTTGTCTGTTTTGCAGGCTTTGGTCAGATCAAGCAGCAGTTTTTCCCTAACTCCAACACACCGCTGTTCTTTGTGCATTATAAATTGCCTCAAGGCAGCACGGTACACGAGACGTCACGCGATTTGGCTGTCATTGAAAAGTGGTTAGCGCAGCGAGATGAGGTGGTCTCCTACACCACTTATGCGGGCCAAGGTGCGACCCGTTTCATGCTGACCTATTCGGCTGAAAAGCCCAATCCTAGTTATGGGCATATGATCATTCGCACCCATGACATTACTACAATTCCAGCTCTAAGCGCTGATTTGGAACATTTTGGCCGCGAGAACTTGCCTCAGGGTGAATTCCGCACGCGCAGACTTGTCTTTGGCCCAGGCGGCGGAGATCCTATTGAAGTCCGTGTATCTGGCTCAGATCCGGCAATATTGCGTGATTTAGGTCAACAGGTGATCGAGGTCATGGAAGCCACATCACCTGATATTTTGGATGCCCGTACGAATTGGCGTGAGCCAGAACTTGTGGTGCGCCCAATCTATGCGACCGATCGTGCGCAAAGTGCAGGCATTAGCCGCGACGATGTTGCGGGCGCTCTTCGCTTTGCAACCAAAGGTACTGAAGGCGGCGTTTACCGCGAGGGGGAAAGGTTGATCCCAATCACTGTAAGACTGCCGCGCGAAGCAAACAGCCATTTGCGAGATCAACCTGTTTGGTCTGAAACTGGCAAGCATTTTCTACCCATCGAACAAGTAATCGATGGTTTGGGATATGAAGTGCAAAATACGCTCGTGCATCGCCGCGACCGTGTGGAAACGCTCACGGTTGGCGCAGATATTCCCACTGAACGCACAGCAGCAGAAGTGTTTGCCACCATCCGTTCGGCGGTTGAAGCGATTGATGTGCCTGCCGGCTATTCACTCGAATGGGGCGGCGAATATGAAAGCTCAACCGATGCGCAACAAAGTCTTGGCAAGCAATTGCCGCTCAGCCTTTTGATTATGGTGCTCATATCGGTTCTATTGTTTAACGCCATCAAACAGCCCGTTATCATTTGGTTGTTGGTGCCTATGTCAGTAAACGGCGTTGCCTTGGGTCTCTTGGGCACTGGTTTGCCATTCACCTTTACGGCACTTCTCGGGCTTCTATCATTGTCAGGCATGCTTATTAAAAATGGTATCGTCTTGGTGGAAGAGATCGATCTTGTGAGGGCAGAAGGCGTGGAACTGCGTGAAGCAATTGTCACGGCTTGTGTCTCGCGTTTGCGGCCTGTTGTTCTGGCGGCAGCGACGACAATCCTAGGCATGTTGCCACTTCTCAGTGACGCATTCTTTGTGTCGATGGCGGTAACAATTATGGGCGGACTTGCTTTTGCCAGCGTGTTGACGCTGATTGCAGCGCCAGTCTTCTATTATCTGTTCTTCGCACGGTCTGAGGCGAGGAAAATAGCCAAGGCGAATATGAACGAGGACGCAGTACCGGCTTGATGAAAGCTAGACTTTGAAAGTGACGCGAAGCAATTTGATTGTTGTCGCTTTCTTTGAGGGTTTCATCTGCATCATTATTTCAATGTGAAGTTGGCTCTAAAAACTGCGCCATCTTAATATAAAAAAATCGCACCGCTCAATTTAAGCGGTGCGATTAGTAATTCACAATGATGTAAGTTTAGCCAAGTGTTGGCATTTTAAACTCGGCATCAAGTGTTTTTGGCCAGCGCAATGTCGTTGTTTTGATGCGTGTGTAGAACCGCACGCCTTCTGCGCCATGCATCGCATGATCGCCGAAAATTGACGCTTTCCAACCACCAAATGAGTGGAATGCCATTGGTACTGGAATAGGTACATTGATACCAACCATACCGACCTCAATGTTCTGTGCGAAGTTACGAGCAGCTTCACCATCACGTGTGAAGATCGAAGTGCCGTTTGCATATTCGTGACCATGAATAAGATCGACCGCGTCTGCAAAAGTATCTTTGCGCACAACTGAAAGAACAGGACCGAAGATTTCATCGCGGTAGACAGACATGTCGCTTGTTACATTATCAAGCAGTGTGCCGCCGACATAGTAGCCGTCTTCATAGCCTTGTTTCGTTTGTTTGAAACCGCGTCCGTCAACAACAAGGTTTGCACCTTCAGCTTCGCCCGCATCAATATAAGATAGAACCTTTTCTTGATGTTGTTTTGTGACAAGCGGGCCCATTTCGCTTTCTGAATCAAGGCCAGGGCCAACTTGCAACGCTTCAACTTTTGGCTTGAGCGCAGCAACGATCCTGTCGCCTGTGCCTTCACCAACGGGAACGATGACCGAGATTGCCATGCAGCGTTCGCCAGCAGAACCATAGGCTGCGCCCATGATCGCATTTGCGGCCATATCCATATCGGCGTCAGGCATAATGATTGCGTGGTTCTTTGCACCGCCAAGCGCTTGTACCCGTTTGCCGTTTGTGATGCCCGTGATGTAGATATATTTCGCAATTGGCGTTGAACCAACAAATGAAATCGCTTTCACATCAGGATGCGCAAGGATCGCGTCCACAACCTCTTTGTCGCCTTGAACAACGTTGAATACGCCGTCTGGAAGACCAGCTTCTGACAGCCATTGTGCCATCAATAATGACGCAGAAGGATCGCGTTCTGATGGCTTCAAGATGAATGTGTTGCCGCAAGCAAGTGCAACGGGGAACATCCACATTGGCACCATTGCCGGAAAGTTAAACGGTGTAATGCCAGCCACGACGCCGAGTGCTTGGCGTGCGTTATAGCTATCAACGCCAGAGCCGACATTTTCAGAAAAGTCGCCTTTTAGAAGTGTCGGCGCAGCGGTCGCATATTCAACGACTTCTAGTCCGCGTGTGACTTCGCCTTTAGCATCGTCAAATGTCTTGCCGTGTTCCAATGTAATGGCTTCTGCCATTTCATCCATGCGTTCCCAAAGAATGTTTTTGAACTTGTCGAGAATACGTGCACGGCGTAGCGCTGGCATTTTTGACCAAGCTGGGAATTCACGTTTTGCCGCTGCAACTGCTGTGTCGATGTCCTGCGGTGTGCCAAGTGTTACATGTGAGCCAACTTGGCCTGTTGCTGGGTTGAACACAGGTTGCGTGCGTTCTGAGTTACCAGCATAGGGTTTTCCGTCAGTATAATGCGAAATCGTTTTCATGGGTAATTCTCCTTTGAACTTGTTATTGCATGTAGAAAATTTCATTGAAATTTGATAATAATCAAACTCGTTATGCAAAAACGCATAAGAGGTGGCGCATGAACTGGGATGATGGACGGTTATTTCTGGCAATTGCCAGAGCAGGGCAAATGCTTGCCGCGTCAAAAGCGCTTGGCATCAATCAGGCCACTTTGAGCCGCCGTATGGCTAGCTTTGAGAAATCGCTGGGGGTTAGTCTTTTGATCCGGCGCACGAATGGCTGCCAATTGACCCATGAAGGCGAGAAGCTTTTGCGCTCGCTGGAAATCATTGAGGCGGGCTATCTGCAAGCTCAAGCAGATTTAAAAGTGGATTCGCCGCAAATATCGGGCACATTACGCATTGGAACGCCTGATGGTTTTGGTGTGTCATTTCTCGCGCCGCGCATTTATGGCTTGATCCGCGAACATCCACAATTGAACGTGCAGCTTGTTCCAGTACCGCGCATGTTTTCGCTTTCGCAGCGTGAAGCCGATATTGCAATCGTTATCGGGCAGCCCAAAACTGGCCGATTGATTGCGCAAAAACTAACGGACTATTCCCTTAGCCTTTATGCAAGCAAAGATTACTTGAATGAATTTGCACGACCTGAAAGTGCCGCTGATTTATTAGATCACCGCTTGATCGGCTATGTGGCTGATTTGGTTTATTCGCCCGAACTGGCATTTGAAAATGAATTTTCAAGCAAGTGGAAATCATCTTTGGAAATATCCAGCGCCACAGGGCAGATGGAGGCTGTAAGGGCAGGGGCAGGCATTGGTATTTTGCACGATTATCTGGCGGCCTGCGATACGGATTTGGTGCCAGTCTTGCCAGCACTGCGCGTGACGCGCTCCTATTGGATGGCGCACCACGAAGATTTGCATGGTATCGCGCGTATTAAAGCGGGGACTACATTTCTAAGAAATGCGATTGAGCAAAGCTCAATACCATTTGAGCGTCCCAAGCTTTAAAATAGGCGCGAAATCTGAACAGGCCGCCACCTAAGGTGACGGGCTAATCATCTTTTCAGGCTTTACCAAAGTGTCGAATTCTTCCTGGGTAACGTAGCCCAGCCGCACGGCCTCTTCTTTTAGGGTGGTGCCATTCTTGTGCGCACTCTTTGCGACTTCCGTGGCTTTGTCATAACCAATTTGCGGCGCGAGTGCAGTGACAAGCATTAAAGAGCGCTGCATGAGATTTTCAATGTTCTCACGGTTTGGCTCAATGCCAATGACGCAGCGATCGGTGAAGCTGCGTGATGCATCGGCAAGCAGCGCAATAGATTGCAGCATGGTGTTGGCCATGAGCGGTTTATAAACATTAAGCTCAAAATGTCCCTGACTGCCAGCAAAAGACATCGTCGCGTTGTTGCCATGAACTTGCACGCAAACCATCGTTAATGCTTCGCACTGCGTGGGGTTTACCTTGCCGGGCATGATTGACGAACCGGGCTCATTTTCTGGCAAGGATAATTCACCCAGACCTGAACGCGGACCGGACCCTAAAAAACGAATATCATTGGCGATTTTAAACAAGGACATGGCAACGCTGTTGAGTGCGCCATGGGTGAAAACATAGGCATCATGCGCCGCCAATGCTTCAAATTTGTTGGGTGCTGTTATAAACGGCAAGTCGGTGATAGTCGCGACTTCCATAGCAAATGCTTCTGCAAAGCCTTCGGTTGTATTAAGGCCAGTGCCAACAGCGGTGCCACCTTGTGCGAGTTCATAAAGGCCGCCCATCGTTTGCTCTATGCGCTTAATGCCAGCTTTGACCTGCGCTGCATAACCGCCAAACTCTTGGCCAAGCGTCAACGGCGTTGCATCCTGCGTATGTGTGCGGCCAATCTTCACGATGTCAGACCACTCTTGCGCTTTTATCTCCAGCGCTGAATGCAGGTGTGAAAGTGCAGGAATGAGCGCAGCGTTGATCTCGCGCGCAGCGGCTATGTGCATCGCTGTCGGAAAAGTATCGTTAGAAGATTGGCTCATATTACAATGATCGTTGGGATGAACCGGATCTTTGGAGCCAATTTTGCCGCCAAGAATCTCAATGGCGCGGTTTGCAATCACCTCATTGGCATTCATATTTGTTTGCGTGCCAGAACCGGTCTGCCAGACAACCAGCGGAAAATGATCATCAAGCACACCGTCGATAACTTCGCTTGATGCTTCTACAATCGCATTGGCAATCTCTGGCTTTAGCTTGCCTTGCGCGGTGTTAACGCGGGCTGCTGCCTGTTTGATAATGCCAAGAGCATGAATGATCGGGCGGGGCATTTTTTCCGTGCCAATAGGAAAATTGCGCAAGGAGCGGGCCGTTTGCGCACCGTAATATTTGTAATGGGGGATTTCTAAGGAGCCGAAAGAATCTGTTTCGGTGCGGGTTTCTTTCTGCATGATGATCTCCTTTGTAGTCACAGGCATCATCCTAACAGAAGCAATGTGGCAGATAAGAGATTTTTTCGTTGGCAAAATGCATGAAAAAGAAAACCTTGCCCCATAAGGGCAAGGTCAGTGTTTGCTCGCAGCGCTTTACGGCGCCTGCCTATATTATACTTGTCGCACAGCGCCTTTAGCAGCAGATGTCGTCAAAGCGGCGTAAGCTTTAAGCGCTGTCGTGATTTTGCGCTTGCGTGGCTTAACGGGTTTCCAGCCTTCTTTTTCACGCGCAATGCGTCTTTCAGCAAGAATAGCATCATCAACCGCAAGATTGATTGTCCGGTTCGGAATATCAATTTCAATCAGATCGCCCTGTTCGACAAGTCCAATCAATCCGCCTTCGGCAGCTTCTGGAGAAACATGGCCAATAGACAAGCCTGATGAGCCACCAGAGAAGCGACCATCGGTGACGAGCGCACAGGCTTTTCCAAGACCTTTTGATTTAAGATATGATGTTGGATACAGCATTTCCTGCATGCCGGGGCCGCCGCGCGGTCCCTCATAACGGATCAGCACAACTTCACCTTCTTTGACTTTACCAGTCAAAATGGCTGAAACGGAATCATCTTGGCTTTCAAAAATGTGAGCAGGGCCAGAGAATTTTAGGATTGAATCATCAACACCGGCTGTTTTGACGATACAGCCTTCTTCGGCCAAATTACCAAATAGAACGGCAAGGCCGCCATCTTGTGAAAACGCATGTTCAGCATTGCGGATAACGCCGCCTTCGCGGTCTGTATCAAGCTCTGTGTAACGCCGAGACTGTGAGAAGGCAGTTTGGGTCGGTATACCGCCCGGCGCAGCACGGAAAAACTCATCAACGCGTTTGTCTTTGTTGCGCGTAACATCCCATTTTTCAATTGCTTCACCTAAGTTGGCGGAGTGAATAGATCCCACCGTAGTGTCAAGCAGTCCT
Source organism: Ahrensia sp. 13_GOM-1096m (assembly GCF_000620605.1). Taxonomy (NCBI): domain Bacteria; kingdom Pseudomonadati; phylum Pseudomonadota; class Alphaproteobacteria; order Hyphomicrobiales; family Ahrensiaceae; genus Ahrensia; species Ahrensia sp. 13_GOM-1096m. The sequence goes on along the minus strand of NZ_JIAX01000009.1, from coordinate 447,883 downwards.
GCACGTTCAAGCTCGCCCAGAATTGACATGATACCACCAGCGCGGTGCACGTCTTCCATGTGAACATCAGCCTTTGCCGGTGCAACTTTACAAAGAACCGGAACCTTGCGCGATAGGGCATCAATATCCGACATTTTGAAATCGATTTCGCCTTCATGGGCCGCCGCAAGTAGGTGAAGCACAGTGTTGGTCGAACCGCCCATTGCGATATCAAGCGTCATCGCATTTTGAAAAGCTTCAAATGTTGCAATGTTTCTTGGAAGAACTTGCTCTTCGTCTTTTTCATAATAACGCCGTGCGAGGTCGACCACGAGGCGTCCAGCTTCTAAAAACAGCTGTTCGCGGTCCGCGTGCGTTGCCAATGTGGAGCCATTGCCTGGTAGTGACAGGCCAAGTGCTTCTGTCAGGCAGTTCATCGAGTTGGCTGTAAACATGCCAGAGCAAGAACCACATGTCGGGCAGGCCGAACGCTCGATCTTATCAAGATCTTCCTGCGAAACATTGTCGTCGGCTGCAGCAACCATAGCGTCAACCAAATCAAGCGAATGTTCGCCGTCGCCAAGCACAACTTTACCAGCTTCCATTGGGCCGCCAGAAACAAACACAACGGGGATGTTAAGGCGCAATGCTGCCATCAACATGCCCGGCGTGATCTTGTCACAGTTGGAAATACAAACCATGGCATCAGCGCAATGGCCATTGACCATATATTCGATAGAGTCGGCAATGATTTCGCGTGAAGGCAGCGAATAAAGCATGCCGTCATGTCCCATGGCGATTCCATCATCAACAGCAATCGTGTTGAACTCTTTGGCAACGCCGCCAGCTTTTTCCACTTCGCGGGCGACCAACTGGCCAAGGTCTTTCAGATGAACGTGCCCAGGCACGAATTGAGTGAAAGAGTTACAGATTGCAATGATTGGTTTGCCGAAATCATCATCGCCCATGCCTGTTGCGCGCCATAGAGCACGCGCCCCAGCCATATTGCGGCCATGCGTCGAGGTTCTGGATTTGTAAGCGGGCATTTTAAATCTCCTTATTGCAAACACAAAAACCACAAGGCAAAGGCCAGCGCAAGACAGCTTTTGCTCACAAGTGTTCGCTTTGTTGCAAGTCAGGATGCGGCATTGTTTCCAATGCCGCTTTGATCATTATCCCATGCGTTCAGATGCATATGCGCCCGGGCTTGCAGGGAACACAATAACACGGTTTCCAGTTAAACATGTACGTTGTTGTACATGAGCATGGATCGCGCGTGAAAGCACCTGACATTCAACATCGCGCCCAATGGCAACATAATCCGGCGCACTTTGCGCATGTGTTACGCGCGCAGTGTCCTGTTCAATAATCGGACCTTCATCCAGATCAGCTGTTACATAATGCGCTGTTGCGCCAATCAGCTTCACGCCGCGTTGGAAAGCCTGCTTATAGGGATTAGCACCTTTAAAGCTTGGCAAAAAGGAGTGGTGAATGTTGATAATTCTACCAGACATCTTTTGGCAAAGCGTATCGGAAAGCACCTGCATATAGCGCGCAAGAACGATGAGTTCAGCGCCCGTGCTCTCAACAAGGTCCATCAGCTCGTCTTCAGCAGCTTTCTTGTCGCCATCTTTGATGGAGATGTGATGAAACGGCAGATCATTATCCATTACGAGCTTTTCATAGTCGCGATGGTTGGAAACGACGGCAACAATGTCAATCGGTAGAGCGCCAATGCGCCAGCGATATAAAATATCATTCAAGCAATGCCCAAAGCGCGAAACCATAATGACGGTTTTGACTTTGTTTGCAGGATCGAAGAACTCAAATTCCATGCCGTGTTCGTCGGCAACGGCTTTAAAAGCCTCTTCGAGCTTTTCAAGCGTCGCTCCGGTTTCAGGAATAAATGATGTACGCATGAAAAAGGCTTTCGTCGAAAGATCGTCGAATTGCGAACTATCAACAATGTTGCAGCCCATATCTGCTAAAAAACTAGCAGTAGCACTCACGATTCCGCGCTTGCTTTCACAGCGAACAGTTAAAATTAGATTTTTCATTAAAGGTCATCCTGAGTCTGGCGTTATGCAGCGCGGTGGTTGTCTTATTTAGAAATCGGTTATCGTTGTTTACTTCCTGCAAAAGCAAATTCAAGATTCTTATGAATTTATTGGTCTTAATGTTTGAGCAAAAACTAAACGAACGATAGGGCCATTTTCTCAAACTATTGGTGTGCAGATTTCGTAATCCAAGCATGCTCGATTACGTCATGTGCTGGCCATAAAACGCATTTTGTACAGATGTTATTGAGGCGTGTTCAGTGCGGCACCAATTTAATCGCTATGATGTCAGCCGGTGCCGCAGTGATTTAATCTTTAGTCATTGTACAAATGACAAGCGACCTTACGGCTGTCTGGGCCGACCAGCAGCGGTGTTTTGCCTGCGCAAGGATCAAAAACTTTCGGACAGCGCGGATGAAAAGCGCAGCCTGTTGGCGGGTTGATCGGTGAGGGTAGCTCGCCTTTCAGCACCTCACGTGTTTTCTCGCGCGTTGGATCAGGAATTGGGGTGGCTGACAAAAGCGCCCGTGTGTAGGGGTGACGCGGATCAGAAAACAATTCCTCGCGTGATGCTTTTTCCACTGGCTTGCCCAGATACATAACCATCACATCGTCTGCAATGTGCTTTACCACTGACAAATCATGCGAGATAAACAGATAGGCAAGGTTCAACTTTTCTTGCAGCTCGCTCAAAACGTTGAGCACTTGCGCCTGAATTGAGACATCCAATGCCGAAACCGGCTCATCAAGCACCAAGATTTCAGGATCAAGCATCAATGCGCGTGCAATCGCGATGCGCTGGCGTTGGCCGCCCGAAAACATATGCGGGTAGCGATCATAATGTTCAGGCCGCAAACCTACCGCTGCCATCATATCTTTTGCACGGTCGCGCTTCTCAGCTTTCGGCAAATCCGTGTTCATGGAGAGCGGCTCTGTTAGAGCGTCACCAATTTTTTGCCGTGGGTTGAGCGAACCATAAGGGTTCTGAAACACGATCTGAACTTTAGGGCGCAATGCTTTTCGAGCTTCGGCAGAAGCACCCGCAAGCTCGGTATCTTTGATTTGAAGTGAACCTTCTGTTGGTTCTTCAATCATTGTTACTAAGCGGGCTAAGGTGGATTTTCCGCAGCCGGATTCACCGACGACGGCCAGTGTTTTGTTGCGTTTTAATTCGAACGAAACACCATCAAGCGCTTTGACGACGTTTGGCGATTTAAACAGACCGCCGCCAACACTATAGTGCTTTTTCAAGTCGCGTGCGCGTAGAACAACATCACTCATCACGATACCTTTTGATTTTTAGTAGGTTCGCCATTGACCAATGGGTAATGACAAAGAGCGTGGCCGAGATCGGCACTTGCACGCTTTGGTTCAACGGTACGGCACAGATCAGTTGCAAATGCACAACGTGGTGAGAACAGGCAGCCTTTCGGGCGGTCAAACTGCCCCGGTACAACGCCGGGAATAGATGGCAAAAGCCGCGAGGTTGCTCGTTCCGGCAGCGCTGCAAGCAACGCCGATGTATAAGGATGGTGAGGTTCTGCAAACAATTTTTTCACCGGCTGCTCTTCAGCCTTTTGGCCAGCATATTGAACAACAACACGGTCTGCGGTTTCTGCAACAACGCCCATATCATGGGTGATAAGGACCAACCCCATATCGGTCTCGGATTGCAATGAAACCAGCAAGTCCAAAATTTGCGCTTGAATTGTTACATCAAGCGCTGTCGTTGGCTCATCGGCAATCAGAAGTTTGGGATTACACGAAATTGCCATTGCGATCATGACGCGTTGGCTCATACCGCCTGAAAGCTGGTGCGGGAATGCAGATAGCCGCTTTTCAGGGGCAGGAATACCGACGAGTTCAAGCAATTCGATTGAGCGTTTTTTGCGTTCTGAACGGTTCATGCCCATATGAATGCGTAACGACTCGGCGAGCTGAAACCCGACAGTGAAGCAGGGGTTGAGGCTCGACATAGGCTCTTGAAAGATCATAGCAATGTCTTTGCCAATAACCTTTTTACGCATGCGCGCACTCAAATTGAGCAGGTCGATACCGTTAAAGTCCAGTTTGTCAGCGGTTACTTTGGCAGTCCAGGGCAAAAGGCCCATGACCGCCATCATAGCAACGGATTTTCCGGAGCCGGATTCGCCAACAATTGCCAGAATGTCATTTGATTGTACTGACAACGACAATCTATCAACGGCACGGAATGTTCCACCAGATGTGGCAAATTCCACGCTTAGATTTTCTATTATAAGAAGTGCCATAATCAGGACCTCTTCAATTTTGGATCAAGTGCGTCGCGAAGACCGTCACCCATCAGGTTGATAGCAAGCACTGTCATAAGAATGGCAAGACCGGGCAGGGTTACAACCCACCATGCACGCAAGATAAATTCGCGCGATTCAGCAAGCATAGTACCCCATTCTGGCGTTGGCGGCTGTGCGCCCATGCCAAGAAAGCCCAGTGCCGCAGCATCAAGAATTGCTGTCGAGAATGACAACGCTGCCTGAACAATAAGCGGGGCCATACAGTTTGGCAAAATAGTGCGGAACATAAGTCTGATTGGGCCAACACCGGCTAGACGCGCCGCCGTTACATAATCTTTTTCACGTTCCCCAAGCACCGCTGCTCTGGTCAAGCGCACATAATGTGGCTGCTGAATGATCGCGATTGCAATGATCGCATTGGTCAGGCTTGGCCCTAATACGGCAACAAGAACAAGCGCCAGTAAGAGGCTTGGAAATGCGAGGATGATATCCATCAAGCGCATAACAAGTGTATCAAGTGCGCCGCCAACATAGCCAACGACAAGGCCCGTTGTAACGCCAACCGAAACCGCGCCGACAACAACAATTATGCCAACGAATAGCGAATAACGGCTACCGTGAATAAGCCGTGATAACATATCGCGGCCAACGGCATCTGTGCCGAGTAAAAACTGCCACGTTCCACCTTCTTGCCAAACAGGCGGCACAAGGAAGAATTCGCGATATTGTTGATTGGGTGCATGCGGCGCAATGAAATCTGCAAAAAGAGCAATAAAACAAATTGCCAAGAAGAAGCAGAGGCCAACTACGGCACCCTTGTTTTCTTTGAAATAAAACCAGAAGCTGGCCAACCCGGATTGATGGTTGTCGTCCAGCTCAGGATCTGTGGTTATAGCTTGATCTGTCATGATTAACCCTTATGCCGAATACGTGGGTTGATCAGACCGTAGAGTAGATCAACAACGAGGTTTACGAACATAATAATGACAGCGATCATCAAAAGTCCCCCTTGCACAGAAGGGTAATCGCGTCGCGAAATAGAATCGATCAACCATTTTCCAATGCCTGGCCAAGAAAAGATTGTTTCGGTCAAAATGGCACCAGCCATCAAAACACCAACCTGCAGGCCGATTGTTGTGATCACGGGGATCATGGCATTGCGCAGAGCATGCACACCCACAACACGGGCTGCCGATAAGCCTTTGGCGCGCGCGGTGCGGACATAATCCTCATTAAGCACCTCAAGCATGGCAGAGCGTGTTTGGCGTGCAATAACCGCTAGCGGTATTGTTCCAAGCACAATCGTTGGCAAAATGAGATGGGATAGGGCAGAGCTGAACGCACCTTTTTGGCCCGATAAAAACGAGTCAACCAGCATGAATCCCGTCACATTCGGGAAATAGTAAAGCAGTGAAATACGCCCTGATACCGGTGTCCAGCCAAGTGTGCCGGAGAATAGAATGATCAGCAGCAAGCCCCACCAGAAAATCGGCATTGAATAGCCAACTAGGGCAGCGCCCATCAAGGACTGGTCGAACCATGTGCCGCGCTTAATTGCAGCGAGCATACCAATCGGCAGTCCAATCACGAGAGCGAATATAATCGCGCAAATGGATAATTCGAAGGTTGCGGGGAAAAGCGTAAAAAACTCGTCCCATACGGGCTTTTTCGTCACCAGAGACTGGCCCAAATCGCCGCTAAGAGCGGAGAAAAGATAATCGAAATATTGTACGTAGAGCGGTCTATCAAAGCCGAACTGCTCAAGCAGCTGGGCATGGCGCTCAGGAGAGACACCGCGCTCGCCGGCCATCAGTAAGACTGGGTCACCGGGCAAAATACGAACAAATGAGAAGGCGGCCAAGGTCACACCCAAAAAAGTGGGGATGAGCAAGCCGATGCGTTTTAGTAAGAAACCAAACATGAGCAGCTAATTTGAACCGCGCCTTATCTAAAAGATAAAGCGCGGTTCAATCCTATAACGAAAGGAAAGGGTGATTATTCAGCGATATCAACGTTCGTAAACGAGTGACCACCCAATGGGTCCATCACGTAGCCGCTTACTTTTGTTGACATAGGCATGAAGACCACTGAGTGCGCAATTGTCGCCCACGGTGCTTCACGTTTGAATACAACCTGTGCCTCTTCGTAGAGTTTTGTACGCTCAGCTTTGTCCGATACAATTTTCGCTTTTTGGATCAAAGCTTCAAATTCATCGTTACACCATTGCGCACGGTTCGCACCGCCAACACCATCACAGCCAAGAAGAACGGCTAGGAAGTTGTCTGGGTCACCATTGTCACCTGTCCAACCAAGAAGAACTGCGCCATCACGGTCTTTGTCTTTTGAAAGATCGAGATATTCGCCCCATTCATAAGAAACGATCTCGACTTCAACGCCAACCTTAGCAAAATCTTCTTGCATGACTTCAGCCATACGGCGTGCATTCGGGTTGTATGGACGCTGAACAGGCATAGCCCAGATTTTCATCTTCAGGTCTTTAACACCTTCAGCTTCCAACATAGCTTTTGATGCTTCAAGATCAAAGCTGTCGTCTTCGACTGCATCATTATATGACCACATGGTTGGTGGCAGTGGGTTCTTCGCAGCTTTACCAGCGCCTTGGAATACGGCGTCAAGAATTGCTTGCTTGTTGATCGCTTTGTTAAGCGCTTTGCGAACCTTTGGATTGTCAAATGGCTCTACCAAAGCGTTGTAGGCGAGGTAGCCAACGTTTAGGCCTTCTTGCTCTTCAATCTTGATGTTTTCGGCTGCTTTGAGCGCTTCAATATCCGCTGGATTTGGATATGGAGCAACATGACATTCGCCTGCGAGCAGTTTTTGCTGGCGAACAGAAGCGTCTGTTGTGATGGCAAAAACCAAATCGTCGATTGGCTGCTTGCCTGCCCAATATTCGTCATGTGAACCATAACGGATGACAGCATCTTTTTGGTAAGCAACAAAATGGAACGGCCCAGTGCCGATCGGCTGCTGGTTAAGCATATCTTTTGTATCGCTGGCTTCCAACTGGTCAGCATATTCAGCAGACAAGATCGACGCAAAATCCATTGCCAAGTTTGCAATCATAGGCGCTTCAGGACGGCTCAGGTTGAAACGAACTGTATAGTCATCAACTTTTTCAATTGATTTTACCAAATCCGGCATGGACATGCTGTTGGAGTATTCCCAAGAGATGCCAGCAGTATACTGGTTAAAAGAATGATCGCTTTGTAGCTGGCGATTGAATGAGAACAACACATCATCAGCATTGAAATCACGTGTCGGTGTGAAGAATTCTGTTGTGTGGAACTTAACACCCTGACGAAGTTTGAATGTGTAAGTCATGCCATCTTCAGAAACTTCCCAGCTTTCTGCAAGACCAGGCTGTACTTCAGAAGTACCAGGCTTGAATTCAACAAGACGGTTATAAACCGGTTTTGAAGATGCGTCGAATGTCGTGCCGGCAGTGTATGGCGCAGGGTCAAAACCCTCTGGCGAACCTTCCGAGCAATAAACCAAAGTTTTGGCTTGTGCGGCACCTGCCATAAGCATTGTCGTGGCCAAGAGCGCTGGCAACAGCAAATTTGAACGTTTCATACTATTTAATTCCTTCCAATTAAATTTCTGATCTGGTTATACTCCAGTCATGAAGAGGCTATGTAAGCACCTCATCTGTCTTATAGCAATTGTCTTTTTTTGAACTTTCACACAATTAAATTTCTATATTGCGCTTGGTATTAGGTCGTTTGTTCTGATTGTTCGCTTTTATTGAGTATATTTACCCAGATTCGTTTCTGTCTAAACTTGGCGATCAAACGATGAAAATACGTTTTGTATCGTATTTTAGACAAGTTTTCATGCTGCTTAGTGATTGCGAGGAATGCAATAATAATGAGCATTAAAGTGCATCATTGTTTCAAAGTGAATGTCGTGTTGTATAAATTGGTATATTGGTGGAGTGATGTAATGATGGTGAGAATAAAGTTTTGAAACAGATCAGTATAATTACTTCAATATTATGCGTTTTGGTAAGCGTTGCTCATGCAGGCGAGCCAATTGACTTGAAAAGCCAAATAATTGCTGATCCTAAACTTGAGAATGATGACGTGCAGAGCTGTGAAATGGCTGGTCCCGGGTTCAAATTTATCCCCGGAACCCAGACATGTATTCGTATTTCAGGCCATGTTCAGTATGAAATTAACGTCAAAAACAAGTAACGAAAATTCCGTTTAGCTTTTATCACTTAACCAAAGCTGCCGATTCTTCGTGATTTCAAAATGGCAGTTATTTCATCTAAAACTGTTGGGTCTTCAATCGTCGCAGGCATTTTCCATGTTTCGCCATCGGCAATCTTTTGAATGGTTGCGCGCAATATCTTTCCAGAGCGTGTTTTCGGCAAACGCGGCACTGTTAGTGCAATTTTAAACGCAGCAACCGGACCAATCTCGTCGCGCACCATTTTGATAACATCGGCTTCAATTTCACTTTCAGAGCGCTCAGTGCCAGTGTTGGTGATTAAAAAGCCCACAGCAGCCTGACCTTTGAGCGTGTCTGCGATACCAATGACCGCGCATTCGGCAACATCAGGATGTTTGGCAATGATCTCTTCCATCGCGCCCGTCGATAGGCGATGTCCGGCCACATTGATAATGTCATCGGTACGCGCCATGATGAACAAATACCCATCTTCATCCATATATCCGGCATCAGATGTTTTATAAAAGCCCGGAAACTCATTAAGATAAGCCTCGCGGAAACGCTGCTCTCCATTCCATAAGGATGGCATGCACCCCGGTGGCAAGGGCAGTTTCACAACGATATTACCAAGTGTTCCATGACTAACTTCATGCCCCGCATCATCCAATACGCGAATGTCATAACCCGGCATTGTGACTGTTGGAGAACCTATTTTGACGGGCAGGGCGCCTAAACCAATGGGGTTGCTTACCATTGCCCAGCCTGTTTCTGTCTGCCACCAATGGTCGATCACTGGAACGCCAAGTGCTTTTTCAGCCCATTCGATCGTATCAGAATCGGCGCGTTCACCCGCTAAGAACAAAGTGCGAAGCGACGAAATATCATAGTTCTTGATAAACTCGCCTTTTGAATCTTCCTTTTTAACTGCACGAATGGCGGTTGGGGCTGTGAACAAGGCGGCGACTTTATAATCTTGTATAACACGCCAAAAAGCACCGGCATCGGGTGTGCCGACGGGCTTGCCCTCAAACATCAATGTTGTCGCGCCATGTAGGAGCGGTGCGTAGCAAATATAAGAATGGCCAACGACCCAGCCCACATCAGAAGCTGCCCAAAAGACTTCGCCAGGTTTAATGCCGTAAACGGCATCCATTGACCATTTCATCGCAACCATGTGGCCGCCATTATCACGCACGACACCTTTGGGCTGGCCTGTGGTGCCTGATGTATAAAGAATATAAAGCGGGTCAGTCGCTGCCACTTCTTCACAAGGGATTGGCGTTTGTGCTTCGCGGTGCGCGCTCACCAATGTGCTATAATCTAAATCGCGCTCTGACGTTAGATCGCAGACATGTTCATCGCGTTGCAAATAGAGGCAGTGGTCCGGTTTATGATCGGAAATCTCAATTGCTTTATCGACAAGCGGTTTATACTCGACGATACGGTTCGGCTCGACACCGCAGGATGCGGCAACAATAATCTTGGGCTCACAATCATTGATGCGGGTTGCCAGTTCATTGGCCGCAAAGCCGCCAAAAACAACGGTGTGAATAGCGCCAAGCCGTGCCGACGCAAGCATCGCAGCAACGGCCTCTGGCACCATAGGCATATAGATGAGAACGCGGTCGCCTTTGGTGACACCCAAATCACGATATGTTGCCGCCAGCGCACGCACTTCATCGCACAATTGTGCATAGGTCCAAACTGTCTTTTTGCCGCTATAGGCACTTTCATGGATCAGTGCAGCTTGATCAGCGCGTCCATTATCAACATGACGGTCAACAGCATTGTAACAAGTGTTGCATGTCGCGCCGACATACCAGCGGCCATAAATATCCAAATCAGGATCAAACACTTTGTCGGCAGGTTTAAACCAATCAATGCCAGCGGCGGCTTGCTTCCAAAATTCGTGCGGATCTTTTTGCCACGCGCTGTAAATCTCGGCATATTTTGATGTCGCGCTCATATTACCCCTCCCAAGGCATCGTCTAAGATTGTCAGATCAGCGGTTGCGCCGCAATCCGACTAATTGCGAAAGCAGAGCATTGGCCGCATCCAAAACATTGGAGCCGGGGCCAAAGATTTCAGCCACACCAGATTCGCGCAAAAATGCGTAATCCTGCTCTGGAATAACACCGCCGCAAATGACCATGATGTCGTCGCGGCCCTTGGCTTTAAGCAGTTCAATGAGCTCAGGAATAAGCGTCATATGGCCTGCTGCCAAAGACGAAACACCAATCACATCAACGTTAGAGGCAATGGCTTTGTCGCAAATTTCTTGCGGCGTTTCGAACATGTCTGAAAGATCAACCTTAAAGCCCATATCGGCAAATGCTGTGGCAATAATTTTTGCACCGCGGTCATGCCCGTCTTGTCCCATTTTGGAGACAAGAATATGCGGTACATGGCCTTTGTCATCTGCCACATCTTTGATGCGGCTTTGGATTGCTTTATATTCGGCATCGTCCTTATAGGCATCGGCATAAATGCCAGCGATGATACGCGTTGTGGCCTTATGGCGGTCAAATGCACGTTCCATCGCATCAGAAATTTCGCCAAGTGTTGCCCGTGCGCGTGCAGCTTCAACGGCAGCTTCCAGCAAATTGCCTCTGCCAGATTTCGCAACGTCTTCTAGGTTCTGGATTGCGCTTTCCAGCGCTTTCGGATTGCGTGACTTTCTTACTTGGGCAAGGCGCTTAATTTGTGAATCGCGCACCTTGGTATTATCAATTTGCAATATGTCGATTGGTTCTTCGTCTTCTACGACATATTTATTGACGCCAACAATAACGTCTTCGCCTTGGTCCACACGCGCTTGGCGCCGTGCTGCAGCCTCTTCAATGCGCATCTTAGGCAGACCTTGCTCGACAGCTTTGGTCATGCCGCCAAGTTCTTCGACTTCTTCGATGAGTTTCCACGCTTCATCAGCAAGCTGTTTGGTCAGCGCCTCAACATAATAAGAGCCACCGAGCGGATCGACCACATCCGTCATGCGGGTTTCATGCTGTAAAATAAGCTGCGTATTGCGTGCAATACGCGCCGAGGCTTCTGTGGGCAGCGCCATCGCCTCATCAAACGAGTTGGTGTGCAGACTTTGCGTGCCGCCCAGAGTTGCGGCCATCGCCTCAATCGTTGTACGGATAATATTATTATGCGGTGATTGCTCGGTGAGCGATACGCCAGATGTTTGGCAATGCGTGCGCAGAAGCTTGGAGCGCTGATCTTGCGCGCCAAAATCAGTCATGATGCGCGACCACAGCATGCGTGCAGCACGCAGCTTTGCGACTTCCATAAAGAAATCCATACCGATGCAGAAAAAGAAGGAGAGACGGCCCGCAAAGCGGTCAACATCCAAGCCCTTATTCGTTGCTGCGCGCACATATTCCATGCCGTCGGCCAGCGTATAGGCAAGCTCTTGCGCCAAGGTCGCACCGGCTTCTTGCATGTGATAGCCGGAAATTGAAATCGAATTGAACTTTGGCATTTCATTGGCCGTATATTCAATAATATCGGCAACAATCCGCATCGATGGTTCTGGCGGATATATATATGTGTTGCGCACCATGAATTCTTTTAAAATATCATTCTGCACAGTGCCCGACAGGACGGCTTTATCAACGCCTTGTTCTTCGCCTGCAACAATGAACATCGCCAGCACCGGAATGATCGCGCCGTTCATCGTCATGGAGACAGACATTTCATCCAGCGGAATCTGGTCGAAAAGGATTTTCATGTCCTCGACAGAATCGATCGCAACGCCAGCCTTGCCAACATCACCAGAAACACGCGGATGATCTGAATCATAGCCGCGGTGCGTTGCAAGATCGAACGCAACCGACAAACCCTTTTGCCCTGCCGCTAAGTTCTTGCGGTAAAAAGCATTGGATTCTTCGGCCGTTGAAAATCCTGCATATTGACGAATGGTCCACGGGCGGCCCGCATACATGGTGGCTTTGACGCCGCGTGTGTAGGGCTCAAAACCCGGTAAGTCGCGGGCGGCCTGTTCCGGCACGTCAGACGGCAGATAAAGCGGTTTGATCGTGATGCCTTCAGGCGTTCTTTTGTTAAGCGATGTTGGGCTTTTGCCCTTCAACTCTTTTTCCGCAATTGCATTCCAATATTGATCGTCGACCTTGGTTTTATCGCTCATCCTTCGAACTCCATGATCACTTCATCAACTGCAAGACTGTCGCCAACGGCCACAGGAATTTTTGAAACCGTTCCGGCTTTTTCAGCGCGCAGAACATTTTCCATTTTCATTGCTTCAACGATGGCCAATGCTTGACCTTCTTCGATTTTGTCGCCTTCTTGAACGTTCAATTTTACGATCAAACCGGGCATAGGACAGAGTAGCAATTTGGACGTGTCCGGCGGCAGTTTTTCCAGCATTAGGGATGCAAGTTCCGCAATGCGCGGCGTGTAAATTTTGACATTCAAGTCAAGGCCTTGCACCCGCAATCTGTAGCCGCCCGTAATCGGGGTTGTCTTTATTATATAGTCCGTTGCATCAACCTTGGCTCTGACCAGTGGAATGCCGGGCGTATAATCAATGTGAACTTGGCACTTGGTGCCATCCTCAGACAAAGCAATTTCGAAATGCGTGTCGATTGCTTGTACCGCGAGCTTGATGTGCTGACCATCAATAACAGCAACATAATCATTGTCTCCGCTCGCCTTGATAGGCGTGCCAATGCGGCGCTCATCGCTCAATTTCATGGCGGCAGCAATGCTGGCTAACGCTTTTAATTCAGTGTCATTGGGTGTTACGCCTTCAAACCCATCAGGATATTCTTCTTCAATAAAGGCGGTGGTGATGTTGCCGCTCTTAAAGCGTTCATGTTTCATCACGGCGGCGCAGAACGGCAGATTGTGGCCAATGCCTTCGACTTCGAATGCGTCAAGCGCGTGAGACATGGCGGTAACGGCGGCTTCTCGGTTTTTACCCCATGTGCAAAGCTTTGCGATCATCGGATCGTAAAACATGGAAATCTCACCGCCTTCATAAACGCCCGTATCGTTGCGCACGATGGTATCTACACCAGCGGAAGAACTCAAAGGCGGGCGGTAGCGCGTCAGGCGGCCGATAGAAGGCAAAAAGTTGCGGTAAGGGTCTTCGGCGTAAAGGCGGCTTTCAATTGCCCACCCGTTAAGCTTCACGTCCTCTTGGGCAAGGGCGAGCTCTTCGCCATTGGCAACGCGGATCATCTGCTCCACCAAGTCAACGCCGGTGATAAGTTCTGTGACCGGATGCTCGACTTGCAGCCGCGTATTCATTTCGAGGAAATAGAAATTGCGATCCTTATCGACGATGAATTCCACCGTTCCAGCGCTGGCATAGCCAACAGCTTGAGCAAGCGCGACAGATTGCTCGCCCATGGCCTTGCGTGTGGCTTCATCCAAAAACGGTGAAGGCGCTTCTTCAATGACCTTTTGGTTGCGGCGCTGAATAGAACATTCGCGTTCGCCCAAATAAATACAATTGCCGTGCGTATCGGCCAAAACCTGAATTTCAATGTGGCGCGGCTGAACAACGAACTTTTCAATGAAAATGCGATCATCGCCAAATGAGGAGGCAGCCTCTGATTTTGAACGGTCAAAACCTTCACGCGCTTCAGCATCATTCCATGCGATGCGCATGCCTTTGCCGCCGCCGCCAGCAGAAGCCTTAATCATAACCGGATAACCGATTTGGCTAGCAATCTTTGCCGCGTGGTCAGCATCGTCAATCAGGCCCATATGGCCCGGAACAGTAGAAACGCCTGCTTCTTGCGCCAGTTTTTTAGAGGTGATCTTGTCACCCATGGCTTCAATCGCGTTCACAGGTGGGCCGATAAAGGCAATGTTTTCAGCTTTCAAGCGCTCGGCAAATTCAGCGCGTTCGGACAAAAAGCCATAGCCTGGATGAACAGCCTCTGCGCCCGTCTGTTTGCAGGCCTCAATAATCTTATCAATGATGAGATAGCTCTGCGATGCAGGCGCGGCACCAATATGCACGGCTTCATCCGCCATTTGCACATGCAGCGCGTTTTTATCGGCGTCTGAATAAACGGCGACAGTTTTAATGCCCATGGCTTTCGCAGTTTTGAAAACGCGGCAGGCAATTTCGCCTCTATTGGCAACGAGAATTTTGGTGAACATGTGTCGTACCCTTAGAGCGGAATATTATCGTGTTTTTTAGCGGGGCCAGTCACCTTCTTGCCTTTGAGAATTTCAAAGGCGCGGGCAACGCGGCGGCGCGTCGAATGCGGCATAATAACTTCGTCAATAAAACCGCGCTGTGCGGCTATGAACGGATTGGCAAAGCGATCTTCATATTCCTTGGTGTGCGCCGCCATTTTATCGGCATCTTTAAGGTCAGCGCGGTGAATAATTTCCGATGCACCTTTTGCGCCCATCACGGCAATTTCAGCCGTTGGCCAAGCATAGTTTATGTCCGCGCGAATATGTTTTGAGGCCATCACATCATAAGCACCGCCATAGGCTTTGCGGGTGATGACCGTGACCAGAGGCACCGTTGCCTGCGCATAGGCAAACAGCAGCTTTGCGCCATGTTTAATAATGCCGCTATGTTCTTGTCCAACACCTGGCAAAAAGCCCGGCACATCAACAAGTGTCAAAATCGGAATGTTGAACGCATCGCAAAAACGCACAAACCGCGCTGCTTTCTTAGAGCTGTTAATGTCCAGACAACCGGCCAGCACCATTGGCTGATTGGCAACTACGCCAACCGTTGAGCCGTTAATGCGAACGAACCCACACAATATATTACCAGCGTGATCTTTTTGAATCTCAAAGAACGAACCTTCGTCAGCCACTTTGCGAATAACTTCGTGCATATCATAAGGCTGGTTCGGATTTTCCGGTATCAGCGTGTCGAGGCTTGCCTCAATGCGGGTTTCACTGTCTGTGGTCGGCAAAACGGGCAGGGCGCTGTCAAATGATTGCGGCAACATATCAAACAGACGGCGCACTTCCAAAAGCGCTTCCACATCATTGTCAAAGGCACCATCGGCGACAGATGACTTCTTCGTATGTGTCGATGCGCCGCCCAGTTCTTCGGCGCTCACAATTTCATTGGTGACGGTTTTGACCACATCTGGTCCTGTAACAAACATATAGCTTGTATCTCTGACCATAAATATAAAGTCAGTCATGGCTGGGGAATAGACCGCGCCGCCTGCACATGGCCCCATGATGACCGAGATTTGCGGAATAACACCGGAGGCCTGTGCGTTGCGCCAGAACACTTCCGCATAGCCGCCAAGCGAAGCCACACCTTCTTGAATGCGCGCACCGCCAGAATCATTAAGGCCAATGATTGGCACGCGGTTTTGAACCGCAAGATCCATGACCTTACAGATTTTTTCTGCGTGGGTTTCAGATAAGGAGCCGCCGAACACTGTAAAGTCTTGGCTGAACACATAGCAGGGGCGGCCATTGATCTTGCCCCATCCCGTGATAACGCCGTCACCTGGAATTTGCTGCTCTTGCATGCCGAAGTCTGTGCAGCGATGAGACTTTAAAGTGTCGTATTCCTCAAACGAGCCTTCATCGAAAAGCACATCGAGCCGTTCGCGTGCCGTTAGCTTGCCTTTGGCGTGCTGTGCATCAATGCGCCGCTGCCCGCCGCCAAGACGCGCTTCTGCACGTTTTGCTTCCAATTGGTCTAGCGTTGTATCTGAGATCATCAGGTTGCTCCGGCTATAAAGACGCGTGTTTAGACATCAGCGCCATTTCGATTTTCACTATCAGTAAGGCAAGCTTGTCAGATTGTAAGGAGTAAATTAGTGTAAGAATATAATTTATCAAAGTTGCAACTTTCAAAAGTAAAAAAGTATAATGCGCGAACGTAAACTCTTTATCGGTCAAAACATTCGGTCTCTGCGCGACAAGCATGGGCACACACAGGCTGAAATGGCGGCAAGGCTGTCGATTTCGACAAGCTATCTCAATCAGATTGAGAACAACCAGCGCCATGTCACGGCCTCTGTGCTGCTCAGTTTGGCAGAAGTGTTCTCCATTGATATTGCATCCTTGTCAGACAATGACAGTGACCGCCTACTGGCTGATCTGCTTGAAGCGCTGGCCGACCCGCTTTTCAAAGCAGAGCAATTATCTTCGCGTGACTTGAAAACCTTTTCGCAAACATCGCCCATTGTGGCCCGTGCATTCCTTAATATGCATCAGGCTTTGCGGCGTGCTGGCGAACGGCTTGCGCAAATTGATGATTCATTGGAGCGCTCAGGCGCTTTGAGCGAATTAACGCCCTATGAAGAAGTGCGCGATTTCTTCCATTATAATGACAATTATATAGACAGTCTTGATCGGGCAGGTGAGGCGCTGGCTGAGACGCTATCCAAAATTGACCGCGATATGCATCAGGCGCTCACTCAATATTTGTTCGATCAACATCAAGTGCGTGTATATATAAGTGAGGATGTGAGCCATAACGCACCAATCCGTCGTTATGACCCCGCGCAAAAACTGCTGACATTAAGTAATGTGCAAAGCCAGTCATCGCGGATTTTTCAGATGGCGCACCAGATCGCTTTCTTTGAGCAAGCGCCAAATCTCGATCGCATTGCCCAGCAGGCCAATTTCAGGTCGCCGGAAGCCGCCGATATATGCCGCATCGGCTTGGCCAATTATTTCTCTGGCGCGACTTTATTACCGTATGAGCGCTTTGCAGGCTTTGCTGTCGATGTTCGTCACGATTTACACATTATGGCGCGTCACTTTGGTGCAAGCATAGAGCAGGTCGCGCACCGCCTCAGCACATTGCAAAGATCTGGGCGCAAAGGTGTGCCGTTTTTCTTTGCCCGCGTGGACCAAGCCGGCAATATTACAAAGCGCCATAGCGCGACCAAATTGCAGTTTGCGCGTTTTGGCTCGACATGTCCTTTGTGGAATGCCCATGCAGCCTTTGAAGCACCGGGCCGTATATTGCGGCAAAAGGCTGAAACGCCCGATGGTGTGCGCTATTTATGTCTTGCAACAGAAGTGACCAATCTGGGCGCTGGCTTTAATGTTCCTGCGCCGCGCTACGCCTTAGCACTGGGGTGCGAGATCAAACATGCCGCTCAACTGGTTTATGCAGATGGTTTGGAGGTGGGCAAAGAATCGGCCTTTGACCCCATTGGAATATCTTGCCGCATATGTCCGCGCTCAGATTGTCATCAGCGCGCCGTGCCGCCTTTGCAGCATCCGCTCAGTGTGGATTTAAACGAGCGTGTAACAATACCCTATACATTCTAACGGCTTGCTGGTGCGCTCGCGGCCTTGGAACGCGCCTGAATTATTACAGTTTGATCTTTGTTTTAGTGAATGGGCCAAAATCTTAGCGATTCTCATACAGATTCGCTCTGATTTACACGGAAGTGGCCCTTTGTTAACGTATTGTAAATCTTCGTGAACAGTTCGTTGACGAAATCGTGTCTTTTTTGCAACAAGGATAATTGAACACACCGTGAAGGCCTACTGGAACGACAAACGATATTGCTCTGCGCCAAACCATGAGTATGTTCAACATCAAGAAACGGGCAGACGTTTGTTTCTTACACATTGGGGATGGGACAAACGTCCTTGTGATATACCAGACCCGTTTTAACTAATTTGACTGGAGGTCAATTATGAACATTAAGAGCCTACTACTCGGTTCTGCAGCAGCTCTCGTAGCTGTATCAGGCGCACGTGCTGCTGACGCAGTTGTAATTCCTGAGCCAGAAGCTGTTGAATACGTACGCGTATGTGATGCAGCTGGCGCTGGTTACTTCTACATTCCTGGTGGCGAAACTTGCTTGAAAATTTCAGGTTATGTTCGTTACGAAATGAACTTCGCTAAAAAAGACGACGACGCTGCTCGCGGTGTTGATGCTCGTGGTACTAACGATGGTGCTGGCGACTGGGGTAAAAAATCTGAAGTTCGTTTGAACGTTGAAGCATGGAACGACACAGAGCTCGGCCCACTTTACTCACGTATCCGTCTTGGTTACGACAGCACTCCATCTCAGGATGGCGACAACGATGACTCTGGTCTTTCAATCGACCACGCTGTTATCCAGCTTGCAGGTCTTACAATCGGTAAGAACGCTTCTTGGTGGGACTGGGGTTTCGGTGCTGATGGCGATGGTATCGTAAACTTTGGCCCAGGCGAAGTTGGTATGGTTGCATACACAGCAAACGCTGGCGGCTTCGGCATTACGCTTGCTCTTGAAGAAGACGAAGATGGCGACTACGTACCAGACGTTCTTCTTGACGTTAACGGTTCTATCGGCGAAATCGGCTTGCATGCAGGTCTTGCATACAACGAATCTGAAGAAGCTTTGACTGCTAAAATCTATGCTTCTTACAACTTCGGTGCAGCAACACTTGGTCTTGGTTACCAGTACTCTGACGACAGCAAACTCGGTACTGAATACCTTGCTGCTTTCGAACATGTTCTTGGTGCAGACATTTCTGCAGACTTGACAGAGAAATTGGCAGCACGTGCAGGCTTCAACTACGGTCTTGATAACACTGCTGGCCTAGACGGCTACACAGTTGGCGCTGGCGTTAACTACAAAGTTGTTTCTGGCTTCGATATCGATGCTCGCGTAAACTACTCAGGCGGCGACGCTCTTGAAGACGCAAATGGCGATGGCGTATGGGGCGGTCGTGTTCGCTTCACACGTTCATTCTAATCTGACCTTTCAGATTTGAACGAAAAACCCGGCAGGCAACTGCCGGGTTTTTTGTGTGTTGTACTTTAGAAAAGTGAAAAGCTGAATTTACTCGGTAGAGAATGCATCGCAGCCGCAATCAAAGCCCTAATGAAACAATAGAGCGTGATAAGTCGCTTAGCTAAAACGCGCTGAGATCAGATTTTTGCGCAAAACTGTGCGATGGCATCATCAAGACCACTCGTATGCAGCATGGGTGCATGGCCTTGGCCTTCAACGTGAAGCTGCTGCATCTTTGGATGAACAGCACTCATTTGCTCAAACGTCTCTTTGGACAAAATATTTGAGTTTTCGCCGCGTATGACCAAGGTAGGCAAATGGCGAAGCCCAATAAATTGCGGCCAAGCTGTCGGCAAGCGATCACCGGCATTAAGGCCTTTCATCGTATCTGCAAGATGCGGGTCATAATCTGCCGATAAAATCCCATCCTTTTGCGAATAGCGGCATTCTACTTCAAACAGCCAATCTTCGTCTGTCAGGGCAGGGAAGCTTTTGCCCATAATCTTCCTTTGCGCCTCTATTGCTTCACTCCAATTTTTGGGGCGGGGCGCCTGTTGAAGATAGCTTCGGATTTGCATCAAACCAGCCCCATCAATGACTGGGCCAATATCATTAAGCACGATGCCTTTAAGCGCCGTTGGGCGCATGCCGGCCAGAACAAAAGTGATAAGACCGCCGCGCGATGTGCCTATAAAAATTCCATGCTCGATACCCAGCGCATTTAAGCCGCTAACAATATCTTCGGCCTCCGTCAGCACATTATACTTTGACCAGTTCTTGTCATATTCTGATAGGCCGCGGCCTCGATAATCAAAAGCAATAACGCGGCGCGGTGTTTGCGGATGTGAGGCGAGGTACTTGGCCAAAAGATCGAAATCCCGCGCATTTCTGCTCAGGCCATGCATACAAATAACCGGAAGATTTTGCTCATGCGCCGCATCAAATGGCACATAATCACACGCATGAAGCCGCAAGCCGTCGCGACTCGTGTAAAAACGGCTTTCAATGTGGCATTGAACGGCAGAATTGGTCATCCGAAAGTGTCCTAATGAGAATTTGATGCGACCATAGGTCGAATATCTTGCAAATTGTAGGTCTATGCAGCGATTGAGCACATATTCTTATGGATTTGTACCAAAACGCAAATCGTGTGCGATAGACGTCTTCTGTCCGAGCTGCATTTTATAAACTTGCAAATTTTCCATCAAGCGCTGAACATAATTGCGTGTCTCTGGATAGGAAATGGCCTCAATCCAGTCGATCACCTCATATAAAGGTTTGCCGCGCGGATCACCAAAACGCTTCATCCATTCTTCGGCCCTGCGCGGTCCCGCATTATAGGCGGCAAAGGTGAGAATGTACGAGCCATCAAATTTTTGGAATTGGCTATTGAGATAGGCAACACCAAGCCGCGCATTATAATTTGCATCTTGCGTCAATTTTTCAGGCGCATAAGCCATCTTTTCTGCCGCAGCCATTTGTTTTGCTGTGCCAGGAAGCACTTGCAATAAGCCCCGCGCATTGGCGCTAGAAACCGCACCTATGTTAAATTCGCTTTCTTGCCGCGCAACCGCATAGGCAAGGGCGTGATCCTTTGCATCAAGTCCTGTTGCATCAGAAATTGCGCCAAGCGGATGGGTTAAAGAGCCCATGTCTAGCCCGCGCCAGTCAGCTGCTTTGGCCAATTTTAAGGCTGCATAATAATCTTGATTGTCAGAGGCATGTGCTGCTGCCAGAGCAAGAAGCGAGGTGTCGTCAGCGGACCAGCCAAGCGCGACATAGGTTTTGCGTGCGAGGTTTGTTTCACCAAGCTCAATGAGGCGGTCAATGGCTTTAAGTATCTGAACATCAACGGTTTTATTGCGTGTAACAGGGCGCCCAGAAAGCGCCGAAGGTTGCCCCAAATGGTCGGCTGCCAACTGTCCGTAGAACGTAGTGTTGTATGTTGCCGCCTTTTGGTAGGCTTGTATGGATTTTTCTTGATCTGTCAAAGATCTTGCCAGCCAATAATAGCCTCGGGCTTTCGAAATATTGCCCTGTGCAATTTCGATTATTTTCTCAAAATGAGAAACAGCAAGTTCGGGTTTATTGAGACCGCGCAGCGCGTACCAACCCGCGTGAAAAGCAGCATCAACTTGCGTCGTTTCAGCGCCGCCCTCATGCTGCGATGCTAGGTCATAAGCCGTTTGCGGGTCGCCATCTTCGAGCGTTTGCCGCGATATTATGCGCCGCTCATCCCACCAAGCATCAGCATTAATGGTAAATTCTGCCGTTTTCGGCATGGATTTTAAAAGCTCAATCGCTTTTTTATTCTCATCCGAGCGTCTTAAAAACTCTGTTTTAAGATAAGTGTAAGCAACTGTTTTTTGTTTGTTTTCAGTGATTTTATCAATTTTAGCACGGGCGGCTTTTTGCCGCCGGATAACCGCAGTCCATGCGTCGTGAATATCGCCATAATCCAAAAATGGTGCAATGCGCCCGCCTGAGCTAATGCGGTCACGAACCATCATATTAAAATAGCGAATCTCGTGATCACGCTTTGTGAGTACATCGCCAAATGTTTCCAATATGCGGCTTTCATCGCCGGAGCTTAAAACAGTGTCATGCCAAAATGGCAGCAGCAGCGTCCTTGCTTTTTCAATATTGCCAGTGGCTTGATATGTTTTTGCTAATGCATAAGCCCCTTGAAAGGTAAGGGGGGCTTCATCGCCAATCGTTAAGCGAAGCCGCACGAGAGACAGCGGGTCCTGCGCCATTGCGCGTTCTAGATTGCTCTTGATTGTCGTCTGGCTTGGCCAATCATTGAGCTTTTCCAGTGTGTTTCGAATTTCACTGGCAGGCACGTCTCTGTGGCCTGATGTTGCGATTAGCCAACTCAGTAAAGCACGGTCAATATCTGCTTCAGGCAGTTTATCGCGCGTTTTTATTGCCGCAAGAATATCGCCCGATTTTAATGCATCTAGTCCGGTTTTAAGCTGCACAGTTGAGCTATTAATTATGGCCGGTGCATCAGGCTTGGTGATCAATGCGACTTTGTCTTCTTCTAAGCCTGTAGAGATTACTGCGCCTGTGTTGCCTTGATCAATGGGCGCATCGGAGGGCAAAAACATATATACGCCGAAAACAAGCATAGCGACCGCGCCGCTGCTCATCAGCGCGCCGTGTATAATTTTTGACGAATTTAATTGACGGTTCATTTTGTCCTTGGAGCAAAGCACAGTGTCAGCAATTGGGCGCAACATCCCAAAACTCGAAGATTCGCGTAAATCTATGGTTAATATTTGGTAACGATAATGTGGCGTAAAAAGTGCCTCGACTGGAAAAATCTATGGAGCACGTTGCAGATACTTGCGTTACGCTAATTCTAGGTCCAAAAGCGCAACATAAACAATCAGCATAACGCTGGGAGACTAGAATGACTGACCGTCAAAGCTATCGTGGCTCAATGACAGCTATAGTGACACCTTTTGATGCATCAGGTGCCGTGGATGAAACAGCGCTTCGCGCCTTTATTGATTGGCAGATCGAAGAGGGCACGAAGGTAATCGTGCCTGTTGGCACAACTGGTGAGAGCGCAACGCTTTCCCATGATGAGCACAAACGTGTCACAGAACTGGTTGTCGCGCATGTTGCAGGCCGCGTGCCCGTAATGGCAGGTGCTGGCTCAAACAACACTGTTGAGGCTGTAGAACTTGCTGTTCACGCCGAAAAAGCTGGGGCAGACAGCATTCTTGCTGTAACACCTTATTATAATCGTCCCACTCAGCGTGGCCTATACGCACATTTTGCTGCGATGGCAGAGGCAGTGAAGATCCCGATTTTCATCTATAATATTCCAGCGCGTTCTGTGGTTGATATGACGCCAGAAACAATGGGCCGTCTGGCGCATGATTTTGCCAATATTTGGGGTGTTAAAGATGCTGTCGGCTCAATGGAGCGCGCTTCGGTGCAGCGCATGGTCTGCGGCAAGGATTTCATTCAGCTTTCAGCAGAAGATGCGACATCCCTTGGCTATAATGCACATGGCGGTGTTGGCGCTATTTCTGTAACGGCCAATGTTGCGCCGCGCCTATGTTGCGAGTTTCAAGAGGCAACGCTTGCGGGTGATTATGTAAAAGCGCTTGAGTACCAAGATCGCTTGATGCCTTTGCACAAGGCATTGTTTATTGAACCGGGTGTTGCAGGCACAAAATATGCTCTGTCAAAGCTTGGCAAAGTCGAAAACCATTTGCGTTCACCAATGCTAGCGGTTGAAAAATCGACACAAATGGCAATTGATGATGCGATGCGTCATGCTGGTCTCTTGAATTGAGAACAATCGTTCGCATTTAATCATCATGGGCAATTCAAAAAAGAAAAAATCGTCAGGCAAATTTATCGCTGAGAACCGCAGAGCGCGGTTCGATTTTGCGATTGATGAAACTTTTGAAGCCGGCATTATGTTGCATGGCACAGAGGTAAAGAGCTTGAGAAACGGCGAGGCAAACATCGCCGAGAGTTACGCGTCTTACGAAAATGGTGAGATGTGGCTCATTAATGCGCATGTGCCTGAATATTTAGAGGCCAATAAGTTCAACCACGAACCGCGCCGCCGCCGCAAATTGCTGCTGCATCAAAAAGAAATTGTCAAACTGGCAAATGGTGTTGATCGTCAAGGCATGACGATTGTGCCGTTAAAATTATATTTTAATGATCGCGGCCGCGCCAAGCTGGAAATAGCTTTGGCAAAAGGTAAAAACGTTGCAGATAAGCGCGAAACCGCGAAAAAGCGCGATTGGAATCGTGAAAAGTCACGCATTCTGAAAGAGAATAACTAATGGCGGCTGTCGATTACGATTATCTAGCCAAAGTTATTGAAAGCCTGACACATGGCGAAACAGATGAAGTGGCGTTGATGGCGACACTTGCGTGTGAGCTGCATCATTCTGATGATCGTTTTGACTGGACGGGATTTTACCGCGTTGTTGAACCTAATCTGTTGAAGATTGGACCCTATCAAGGCGGTCACGGCTGCCTTGTGATCCCTTTTGATAAAGGCGTTTGTGGCGCAGCTGCCAAAACGCAAACAACGCAGCTTGTGGATGATGTTGAAGCATTCTCAGGGCATATTGCCTGTTCATCAGCAACGAAATCCGAGATCGTGCTGCCCGTTTTTGATAAAAACAAAAAACTGATTGGTGTTCTTGATATCGACAGCAATCAGCCTGCTGCATTTAATAAAAATGATCAGCACGCATTGGAAGCGATTCTAAAAAGCGTTTTTGAAGCTTAAGCGCCGCATAAAATCGCTAAGATGACATGCAATTCAGGTGTTTGACGCGCAAAGACTGCTTTTCTGTGTTTGCGATGTTTCTAATTCTTGCGTTTGTATTGTGAGTTCTGTATAGCGGGGCAACTAATTTCCCGTTCAAACGACGAAAAGGAACGCTAAATGGCCCGCGTGACCGTCGAAGATTGCGTCGATAAAGTTGAAAATCGCTTTGATCTCGTCCTGCTTGCTGCACATCGTGCACGTCAGGTTTCTCAAGGTGCTTCAATCACTATCGACCGCGATAATGATAAAAACCCAGTTGTTGCTCTGCGCGAAATTGCAGATGAAACATTGTCCCCTGGTGATCTTGAAGAAGATCTGATTCATTCGCTTCAAAAACATGTTGAAGTTGATGAGCCAGAAGCAGAAGTCGTGGATCAACCATCTGGTGATGGTGAACCGCTCGAGCAGATTACTTTTAACTCCATGAGTGAAGAAGAATTGCTTGCAGGTATTGAAGGTCTTGTGCCGCCAGAAAAATCTGACGACAACTAATTCTGATTATCTGAAATTAGCTCTTTATAGCCTGTTAATTAGAGGCTTATATACTATACGCGGTGACCATTAGGCACCGCGTATTTTTGTTGGAGCAATACTACCCTATGATGCGTCAATACGAGCTTGTCGAACGCGTGCAGCGATACAAGCCCGATGTGAACGAAGCACTGCTCAACAAGGCTTATGTCTACGCCATGAACAAACATGGTGGCCAGACGAGGGCTTCTGGCGATCCATATTTCTCTCATCCACTCGAAGTTGCGGCCATTTTGACCGACATGAATATGGATGAAAGCACGATTGCAGTCGCGCTGCTGCACGACACAATCGAGGATACCAGCGCAACGCGCGTTGAGATTGAGGAGATGTTCGGCGAAGATACTGCGCGTCTTGTCGAAGGCCTTACCAAAATTGGCCGTCTTGATTTGATGTCTAAAAAGGCAGCTCAAGCCGAAAATCTACGCAAATTACTGCTCGCAATTTCAGATGATGTGCGTGTGCTGTTGGTCAAATTGGCCGACAGACTTCATAATATGCGCACGCTTGATCATATGCGCCCTGACAAACGGTTGCGCATTGCAGAAGAAACAATGGATATCTACGCGCCGCTTGCTGGCCGCATGGGTATGCAGGATATGCGCGAAGAGCTTGAGAGCCTTGCGTTCCAGCATATTAATCCAGATGGTTACAGCACTGTGGGCCAGCGCCTAACGCAGCTTGCTGAGTTTAATAAGGAAACACTGGCTGAAATTTCTTCAACGCTCAAAAACTTGCTCGCAGATAATGGCATTCATGCTTCTGTTAAAAGCCGCCAGAAAAAAGCTTGGTCCGTGTTTAGAAAGATGGAGGCCAAAGGCCTTTCGTTTGAACAGCTTTCTGACATCTTCGGTTTTCGCATCATTGTTGAGAATGAAGACGATTGCTATCGAGCGCTGGGCATCGTGCATCGCAAATGGAAAATGGTGCCGGGCCGTTTCAAGGATTATATTTCAACACCGAAATCCAACGATTATCGTTCATTACACACAACGATTGTTGGTCCTTCAAAACAGCGTGTTGAATTGCAAATACGTTCTGTCGCGATGAACGAAGTTGCTGAATTTGGTGTTGCTACCCACGCAATTTACAAAGATCAGCCCTTGGGCGCAGAAAACGCAAAAGGCGAAACTCAATCGAAGAAAGAGCTTTCTGCCTTTAAAGATACTAATTCTTATTCCTGGCTTCGCCATACGATTGAGGCGCTTTCTGAAGGTGATAACCCAGAAGAATTTCTGGAAAATACGAAGCTTGAGCTCTTTCACGATCAGGTTTTTTGCTTCACGCCAAAAGGCCGCTTAATTGCATTGCCGCGCGGCGCTATTTCTGTTGATTTTGCTTATGCGGTGCATACTGATGTGGGTAATTCCTGCGTTGGCGCAAAGATCAACGGGCGCATTATGCCATTGGTCACACAGCTGCAAAGCGGTGATGAAGTTGATATTATCCGGTCAGCGGCGGCTGCACCGCCAGCGGCATGGGAAAGCATCGTTGTCACAGGAAAGGCTCGTTCTGCCATTCGCCGTGCAACCCGCATGGCCGTGCGCAAGCAATATGCTGGGTTAGGCAACCGAATTCTCGACCGTTCATTTGAGCGTGCTGCAAAGCCATATTCACGCGAGATCGTTAAGGACGGTATTGAAGCGCTTGGCTTTAGCGAAGTTGATGATTTGCTGGCAGCGGTCGGGCGGGGTGAGCTATCCTCCACCAAGGTGTTAAAAGCCGTTTTCCGTGACTTCCAATCCGATGATGATGCAGCGCCCAATGCTGAATTGTTGGGTGAAGGCTGGTTCAACTTGTCTGATGCCAATGGCATGATGTTCAAGTTCCCTGAGGCCGCCGATCCAGAAGATGAGAATGCATCTAAAGATCGCACATTGGCTATTCGTGGTGCAGCAGGCGACTTGCCTGTCAGCTTTACGGCTGAAGGTGCTGTTCCAGGCGATAGAATTATCGGCATCGCAACACCAGGAAAAGGCATAACGATTTTCCCGATTCAGTCCTCTGCCTTGGCTGCCTATGATGACCAGCCGGAACGCTGGATTGATGTGCGGTGGGACATTGATCAGACCAACCGTAAGCGTTTCCCAGTTCAGACGGCTGTAACTGCGATCAATGCACCTGGTTCATTGGCTGAAATTTCCAAAGTTATTGCTGATAATGATGCAAATATTCACACAATGTCGATGGCCCGCACGGCACCCGATTTTACAGAGATGTTGTTTGATCTGGAAGTTTGGGATGTCAAACATTTGAACCGTTTATTATCGCAGCTAAGAGCGTCACCTGCCGTTAGTACGGCAGAACGTCGACATTCTTAAACTTCGTATAGAGCTTATAGTATTTAGGCAGGACAAAATGCCGCCCGAATTTCATAGGATAAGGTCAATATAAGATCGATCTGCAACACATATTAAACGACTTTGTGCTAGCCCAAGAGTGAGGGGCGGCAACAGGTGGTTTTTGTTGGCTGCGTTGCCCAAAATGCATTGGTAGGACTTTCATGCTGTTCAAACGGCGAAAACAGGACGGGTTTTGGACGCGGTTGCGCGTCTATCTCTGGCCGCGCCGTAACCATGCGCGTTCCAGCCGGTATGTTTGGAAGCGTGTTTTGCGAATCCGCGCGACACCACATGCTATCGGGCTTGGATTTGCGATAGGTGTGTTTGCGTCCTTTACGCCGTTCATGGGTTTTCATTTCGTCTTGTCGTTTGCGCTGGCTTGGTTGCTGCGCGCATCTTTTATAGCGGCAGGACTTGGAACCGCTGTCGGTAATCCGATTACATTTCCATTTATATGGGCTGCAACACTAGAGCTCGGCCGTATGATTTTGGGCCGGTCAATTGAGGTTTCCTCTGGCGCAGAGGGCTTTCTCCACACGTTAAAAGCATATGGCTTTAAAGCTGTTTGGGATCCTTATATTTTGCCAATGATTGTTGGTGGTGTGCCGATGGGTATCGTCGCTGGCGCGTTGTTTTATTTTCCGCTTCGCAAGGCAACGGCCGCTTTTCAGCAGCGCCGCCTTTCAAAGAAAATAGTTAAAGCGCAGGCAAAAACGCAAGAGCTTGCAAAGTGCGCAGAC
Source organism: Ahrensia sp. 13_GOM-1096m (assembly GCF_000620605.1). NCBI lineage: Bacteria > Pseudomonadati > Pseudomonadota > Alphaproteobacteria > Hyphomicrobiales > Ahrensiaceae > Ahrensia > Ahrensia sp. 13_GOM-1096m. The sequence continues at coordinate 419,735 of NZ_JIAX01000009.1, read as the reverse complement.
GAAAAGTCGAAACAAAATGCGGCTCACTCGGCAAATGCTGAGGCTTCATCATGATTGTCGGGCTTGGCAGTGACTTAATTGATATTCGCCGGATTGAGAAAACCCTTGAAAAACATGGTGAGCGCTTCACCATGCGTGTTTTTACGGAAATTGAGCAGAAAAAATCTGACAAACGCCAACAGCGCGCAGCTTCTTATGCCAAAAGGTTCGCCGCAAAAGAAGCAATGTCAAAAGCGCTGGGCACGGGGATCTCAAGAGGCGTGTTTTGGCGCGATATGGGCGTTGCGAACTTGCCAAGCGGTAAGCCAACAATGAAACTGACCAATGGCGCTCAAGCGCAACTTTTGCGCTTGATACCGGATGGGCATGTGCCTCATATCCACATCACAATCACTGATGATTATCCACTTGCACAGGCATTTGTGATCATCGAGGCGCTTCCTGCAGCGTCATAATGACGGTTTGTCATCTTGGGATTGCGAGCAAGCCGCGATAGGTCTATGACGCGCATCATAAATATGACGCTATGATCTAAGAATCGGAATATAAAATTGGCAAAAACTGAGAAAAAACCGGGCGGTATTGGCGAAACAATTTCCGTTATCGTTCAGGCCCTTCTTTTGGCGGTTGTGATCCGCTCGTTATTGTTTCAACCGTTTTCAATTCCGTCGGGCTCTATGCGGCCAACCTTATTGGAAGGCGATTATCTGTTCGTGACCAAATGGGCATATGGATATTCAAAACATTCATTACCATTTAGCCCTGATCTTTTTGAGGGCCGTATCTGGGGCAGTGAGCCGAAACGCGGCGATGTCGCTGTTTTCAAGTTCCCGCCTGATCCAAGCTTGGATTATATTAAACGCGTCATCGGCTTGCCTGGCGATAAAGTGCAAATGAAAGACGGCGTACTTTTCATAAATGGTACAGCTGTTGAGCGCGAGAAAATCGGCACAATCGAAGATGTCGATATTACCGAGGAAGACCGTGCGGTTGATGTATACCGTGAGACTTTGCCCAATGGTGTGACCTATACCACGCTAGACCTTACACAAGGTGCCGCAGGCGATAGCACGCGCGAATTTACCGTGCCGGAAGACCATTTCTTCGCAATGGGCGATAACCGCGATAATTCATCTGACAGCCGTTTCAGCGTTGGTTTCGTACCAATGGAAAATTTGGTTGGCCGCGCCAACTATATCTTCTTCTCGATTGCTGATGGCGCTTCGCCATTAGAGATTTGGCGCTGGCCGTCATCTGTACGAGGCGATCGTTTGTTTAAGTCGGCGGCAGAATGACGAATAACGCACCTGCAGGAACTGTATCGTCTCAAAAGCTTGAAAAGCTTGAAGAGCTAACGGGCCATAAGTTTAAAGACATCGTGCGTCTTGATCGTGCACTGACGCATTCCAGTGCGCAGCATCGCACCGGCAAGGATTATGAGCGTCTGGAGTTCTTAGGCGACCGTGTGCTGGGGCTTTGTATTGCCGAAATGCTGTTTGCGCGTTTTGCCGAGGCCAATGAAGGCGAACTTTCAGTGCGTCTTAACGCGCTAGTCAATGCTGAAACCTTAGCAGAGATCGCTGACGAGCTGAAATTGCACGAAGTTATTCGCACTGGCGCTGATGTGCGTGATCTACAGTCTGAGCGCCAGAAAAACATGCGTGCAGATGTGGTCGAATCGCTGATCGCAACAATTTATCTTGATGGTGGTATACCTGCGGCACGGCAGTTTATTAATCGCTATTGGGAGCCACGTGCCGCGCATGTTGCCGCAGCACGGCGCGATGCTAAAACGGAATTGCAAGAGTGGTCACACAAATACCACGAGACAGTGCCAGCCTATAGTGAGATTTCTCGCGAAGGACCGGATCATGAACCGGTATTTGTGATTGAAGTGAAGGTTGGTAAGCTGAAAGCTGAACGGGCCGAAGGGCGCTCTAAGCGCCTTGCTGAACAAGCTGCAGCTGAAAAATTACTTCGCCGCGAAGCGGTATGGAAACCTGAAACCAAAGGCGTTTCAAAATGATTGAAGATCAACCCGTAACAATGAGCGAAGATAAGCCCGCAACCAGGTCAGGCTTTGCTGCATTTATAGGCTCGCCCAATGCAGGTAAATCAACTTTGTTGAACCGCTTAGTCGGCTCCAAAGTTTCGATTGTCTCCCACAAGGTTCAAACAACACGTACGCTTATTCGCGGCATTGCCATGCATGAAAATACGCAGATTGTTTTCATGGACACGCCGGGTATTTTTCAGCCTAAGCGCCGGCTAGACCGCGCAATGGTGTCAACGGCTTGGACTGGTGCGCATGATGCCGATATCGTCCTTGTGATGATTGATGCCCGCAAAGGTATCCGTGATGATGAAGAGCGTATCATTGAATCACTTTCAGAAGTTCGCCAACCTAAGTGGCTGATTTTAAACAAAATTGACATGATCGATCCGCCGGATTTGTTGGCGCTGACAACCGAATTGAATAAACGTGTTTCGTTCGATCAAACATTCATGGTTTCAGCGCTCAAAGGCCATGGTTGTAAAACTGTACTGGATGCACTCGCAAAAGCATTGCCGGAAGGCCCTTGGTATTATCCTGAAGATCAGGTGTCTGATTTGCCGATGCGTATTCTTGCGTCTGAAATCACACGCGAGAAAATCTATGATCGTCTGCATCAGGAATTACCCTATGCAACAACAGTTGAAACCGAAGCTTGGGAAGAAAAGCCCGATGGTTCTGTAAGGGTTGAACAAACGATCTATGTTGAGCGCGACAGCCAAAAGAAGATTGTGCTGGGCCATAAGGGCGAGGCGATTAAAAATATCTCCATGCAAGCCCGTAAAGAAATTACCGAGCTAACGGAGCAGAAAGTTCATCTGTTCCTATTTGTCAAAGTACGCAAAAACTGGGGCGACGACCCTGCGCGTTACCGCGAAATGGGGCTCGATTTCCACGATTAATGCTATAGGTTAAGCCGGATGGAATGGCGCGGCGAAGGCATTATCATAGGGTGTAAAAAACACGGTGAGACAAGTCTCATTGTTGAACTTATGACGCCTAAACATGGCCGCCATTTGGGCCTTGTGCGCGGCGGTAGGTCCCGCAGAATGCAGCCTTTTCTTCAGCCTGGAAATAGAGTTGAAGCGGTATGGCGTGCTCGCATTGATGAGCATCTTGGCACTTATCAAATTGAACCGCTGCAAATGACCGCCGCACGGCTGATGGAAAGTGCTTTGGGCGTCAACGCCATACAATTGCTGGGCAGCCATTTGCGGCTGCTGCCTGAGCGTGATCCGCATGAGGCGATGTATGGCGCGCTCGAAGTGCTTCTGGAACATTTAGATAAGCCGGAAATTGCAGGCCCCTTGATGGTCAAATTCGAAATGCGTTTGCTGGATGAGCTTGGCTTTGGGCTTGATCTGTCGCGGTGTGCGGGCAGCGGTGTGCGCGAAAATCTGATCTATATTTCGCCTAAAAGTGGGCAGGCGGTGAGCGCAGAGGCGGGCGCGCCTTGGAAAGATAAGCTGCTTCCTTTGCCGCAGTTTTTGATGAAAAGCAGTGAGCGTGAATGCTCAATGAGTGACTTGGCGGATGCTTTTCATATGTTGGGCTACTTCTTTGACCGCGATATTTATTATCCAAGAGGGGTAAAGCCACCGGAATCGCGCATTGGCTTTTTGAATGCAGCATCCAAAAGATGGCCAGCTGCTTAAACTTAAAAAAAAGGCGACCAACTTGGCCGCCGAATTGGGATGATAAAGCGCGAGGGCTGCGCTAGAGGCACCTTGGGGTTAAGTGCCTTTGACAAATATAGGGGCTGCCATCATCCAACTTAAATATAGTGTAAGAATATTATATGGCAACTTTATGACGAAAATTAATTTATTCTGCTGGGATAACTATATTTTCTCTTTCGATAGCAGTTTCTTTGATTGGCCAATGTATAAGTGCTGCAAAAAGTCCAAGTATAACGCCCAGCCACCAAACGGGATCATATGAACCATAAATGTCGTAAAGATAACCGCCGAGCCAAACGCCAAGGAATGATCCGATTTGGTGTGAGAAAAAGACAATACCGCCCAGCATGCCAAGATACCGCGTTCCGAACATAATCGCGACGAGTGCGTTGGTCGGCGGCACAGTGGAAAGCCACAACAGCCCCATAACGCTGGCAAAAATAACAACAGACGTGCCTGTTTGCGGCAGCAGTAAAAATGCCGTCACAGCGATTGAGCGTCCGATATAAATCAAGGCAAGAAAAATCGGCTTGGAATATTTTTGCCCGATAATTCCCGATGCTAAAGAGCCAATAATATTGAAGAACCCGATTAAGGCGAGGCCGAGCACCGCAAACTTTGCTTCAATACCAATATCGCCAATGTAAGCGGGAAAATGGGCCGTAATAAACGCCACTTGGAAACCACAGACAAAAAAGCCTACTGCAAGCAAAATATATGATTGATGCGAAAATGCTTCGCGCAGTGCCGCACCGATTGATTGTGCCACATCCGTTTGTTTCTGTGTGCCAGAAGATGAATTACCGCGTAGCGGTATGGCGAGTATCGGGATGACGAGCATCATTGCTGATAAAATAAGCAAAGAGTCTGACCAGCCAAAATGATTGATCAGTGCCTGTGAGTAGGGCGCAAAAATGAACATGCCCGCAGAACCTGCCGCAGTGCCTAGTCCGAACGTAAAGCTGCGCTGTTCAGCCGTAACATTGCGCGCAAAGGCAGCCAGCACGATACCAAATGAGCCAGATGCAATGCCAAGCCCCACCATAACGCCGCCGCCCAAATGCAAGTACCAAAGGCTTTCGGGCGAAGCCATCAGCAACAAACCTGCTGCATAGATGAAGCCGGAAAGTGCCAAAACGCGCCATGTGCCGAATTTATCTGCAATTGCACCAAAAAACGGCTGACCAACGCCCCAGATGAGGTTTTGCAGGGCCATGGCGAGGCCAAAATCAGAGCGGCTCCAACCAGTGTCGGCAAGCATAGGCAGCTGAAAGAACCCCATTGCTGAGCGCGGCCCGAAGGTCATAGCCGCAATAAGACAGCCAGATGCAATAATGAGCCAAGGGTAATCGGATTTAGCAGGCGTGGTTGATGAATGCATGGGAATCTCCTGAGCGGCGAAATTGTACTTTTCCCGTGCAAGACGCAATTCAATAAAATTGTTAGCTCAGGTGAGAATTTTTTATTTATAAAAGGCGGCCCCAATAAGAGCCGCCTTTAAAGCACATTATACTCAATTAAGCGATTTTACCGCCGCCTTGTTTGGTGACAACGACTACCGATGGCCGTGTTGGCAAGTTGTCTTTAAAATCTGGCCAGCGTGTTGCAGGGTTTTCAAAGGTTGCAAGCCCGTCATCGCCCGGGTGTTGCACTGCAAGAAACAGTGTTTCATCATCGGGTGTAAACACTGGACCGCACATTTCAGCGCCAATAGGCACGCGGAAAAACAGCTTTGATGCACCGCGCAGCTCGCCTTCTGTTTCAACCGCCCAAAGGCCATCCGTACGTCCGGTTTTTTCTTTGTCATTTCCATCTGTAGAAACCCACAAACGGCCTTCAGCATCAACCGCGCAATTGTCTGGCATGCCAAACCAGCCATTATCGGTTGTCGAGGGGTGGAATGAAGCGCCAACTTCAGCCACTTTTGGGTCGCCGCATTTGAGCAAGATTTCCCATGTGGATTTGGTTGAGGCAAAGTCGCCACCTGTTTCCGTGATTTCGATAATGTGACCAAAAGCATTATTTGCACGTGGGTTGGCAGCATTCTCATCGCCCACCTTGCGGCGTGTGTTGTTGGTCAACATCACATAGACCGTGCCTTTGGTCAGATTTGGCTGAACATCTTCAGGACGGTCCATTTTCGTTGCGCCAAGAAGGTCGGCTGCACGGCGCGTTTCAATCAGCACATCGGCTTGGCTTTCAAAGCCGTTTTGCGCCGTTAAAGGGCCTTCACCGAATATCATCGGCATCCAGTCAACGGTTCCATCTTCATTAAATTTGGCGACATGGAGAACGCCATCATCTAAAATATCTTTGTTGGCTGCGCGGTCCTCGGCATTGAATTTTGCGTTAGAGACAAATTTATATGTGTAATCAAAACGCTCATCATCACCGGAATATGAAACAACGCGGTTATCAACCGGATTGACAATTGTTTCGCAGCCTTCGTGCTTAAAACGACCAAGCGCCGTGCGCTTTACCGGCATAGAAGTTGGGTCCATTGGGTCTACTTCAACGATCCAGCCGAAACGGTTTGCTTCATTTGGCTCTTTTGATACGTCAAAACGCTCATGGTGTTCGGCCCAGCTATACCAGCCAGCAGGAGCGCCAAGGCGTTCGTAATTAGCAGCTTCGCGGTGGCCTTCTGGCAAGCTGCCGCCAAAGTAACCGTGGAAGTTTTCCTCAGCCATAATATATGTGCCCCAAGGCGTCACACCGCCCGCACAATTGTTGAGTGTGCCGAACACTTTTGTGCCGCTTGCATCAGCATTTGTTTGCAGGCGTTCGTGGCCTGCCGCAGGACCAGAAATCAACATTTCGGTTGTCGCAGTAATGCGGCGATTATACTTGCTGTCGAGCACGGGTGCCCATTTGCCATCTGTCTTTTTGATCTCGATGACCGTGCCACCATGTGCGGCCATTTCAATGTCGACAATTTCCTTCGTGAACGCACCATTGTTCACTTTATCTTTGCCTTCGCCGTCCTTGCCAATTGTTGCCCAGTTCGGGAACATCAATTCAGCATTTGTATATTCATGATTGACCACCAAAATGCCGTGATCGCTGCTACCTTCAAGTGGAATAAAGCCAACATAATCATTATTATAGCCAAATTGCTTCGCTTGAGATTCCGCGCTTTGGTTCATTGGGTCAAATTCAGGAGAATCGGCGAATATTTTATCGCCCCAGCGCAGCAACACGTCAGCATCGTAGCCCTTTGCAACATAGTGCTTTTCATCAACACCAGCCATGATCTCTTCAAAGTCGAATGATGTTGTGGCCGCGCGCGCTTCTGATGCAGCAAGTAATGCAATCGGCGAAACTGTTGTACTAATGGCGGCAACAGCAAGTGAACCACTCAAAAATCCGCGACGTGAAAGACGGCGATTGATAATATCTCCCATGGTCGGGTTATCGGAAGTGTTGCGGCCCACATCTTCGCTTTCTTCGCGAATGTCTGTTGGCGTTTTAATCTCGTCATCAAGCTTGATATATTTATTCATAGCGGCACCTATAAATTATGTGAAAGGAAGGGCCGCAGCTTAAGACGGGATATACATCAGTTTCATGACAGGCCGAAAAGTGATGAATATAGTGGGTAAAAGATAGCGATTCTTATCGCGCATAAGGTTGAATATTACCGCTCATACCTTGCAGAGCCCCATATCAGTGGATATGTCCTATACAGAGCGCAAAATGCGCGATTAAGGGAGTAGGCGATGACCTCTGTTTCAACATCGAATGCCAGCACTGGCGGTAAGACAGCAGCTGAGCGTTACGGCGTTCTACCACGGCCTAATTTGGAGTGGAATGCAGAGGTTGAGCGCGAAACCGCGCATCTTTATGAATTGGTAAAAGAGCACATTCCGGCCATTGAGTGGCCTGTTTATGCGCCTTACGTCTATGCGATCAATAAGCTGAAAAAAGAGCGTAATGCGGCCATTTTAGCCCATAATTACCAGACACCGGATATTTTCCACTGTGTTGCTGATATTGTCGGCGACAGTCTGCAATTGGCAAAAGAAGCAACGATGGTCGATGCAGATATCATCGTGCAGTGCGGCGTTCACTTCATGGCCGAAACCTCTAAGCTGCTGAATCCTGATAAAACTGTGCTTATCCCAGATATGAGGGCCGGTTGTTCGCTGGCAGAATCAATCACAGGCGCTGATGTGCGCCAGCTGCGCGAACGCTACCCCGGCGTGCCGATTGTCACTTATGTGAACACGTCTGCCGATGTGAAAGCGGAAAGCGATATTTGCTGCACATCATCAAACGCTGTTGCCGTTGTCGAAAGCTTTGGCGTTGACCGTGTTCTGTGTATTCCAGATGAGTTTCTTGCGCTCAATGTGGCGGCGCAAACCAAAGTCAAAATTCTGACTTGGAAAGGGCACTGCGAAGTGCATGAGCGTTTTACCGCTGAAGAATTGCTTGCCTATAAAGAAGCTGATCCTGAAATTCAGATTATTGCGCACCCAGAATGCTCACCTTCTGTTGTCGCCATTGCCGATTATGCAGGCTCAACATCGGGCATGATTAATTATGTGCGTGATAAGCGCCCACCAAAAGTGCTGCTGGTGACAGAGTGCTCCATGGCATCCAATATCGAAAGCTCCGCGCCGGATGTGCAATTCATCAAGCCATGCAATCTTTGCCCGCATATGAAGCGTATCACGCTGCCGAAAATTTTGGATGCGCTGCTGGAGATGAAAGAAGAAATTCATGTTGATCCTTTAACGGCAGACCGTGCGCGCCAAGCCGTTGAACGTATGGTGAATTTAAATCAGTGACCGATAAACCCATCCTTATCATTGGCGGCGGGTTAGCTGGCCTTTTCTGTGCACTCAAATTAGCGCCACGCGCTGTAACTGTGCTTGCTGCTGCGCCAATTGGTATGGGCGCTTCATCTGCTTGGGCGCAAGCGGGCATCGCCGCCGCCGTCGGGCAGGGCGATACCATAGACAAACATGTCGAAGACACCTTGATCGCTGGCGATGGCATCGTCGACGAAAAAGTCGCGCGGATGATGGCAAGCGAAGCGGCAGACCGCATTCACGATCTGTTGGAATTCGGTGTGCCATTTGACCGTGATTTGGAAGGCAAGTTACAGGTTAGCCGTGAAGCTGCGCATTCCGAAAGCCGTATCGTGCGCGTGTCGGGTGACCGTGCTGGACGTGCGATCATGCAAGCTTTGGTTCAGACTGTGGAGAAAACACCATCTATTCGCGTGCTTGAAGGCTATGTCGTCGAAGACCTTACCGTCGAAGATGATGTGGTTACGGGCGTTGTTGCACGTGATGCGGCAGGTGCGGGCGACCCCATTGTCATTGAAGGCTCGAATGTGGTCATGGCAACGGGCGGCGTTGGGCACCTTTATCAAGTAACAACAAACCCAACGGAAGCGCGCGGCGGCGGCATCGGCATGGCAGCACGCGCTGGTGCGTTATTGGCTGATATGGAGTTTGTCCAGTTTCACCCAACGGCCATTGATGTGGGCAAAGATCCAGCACCGCTTGCAACCGAAGCATTGCGCGGACACGGCGCTCACCTGCTAAATGGCAATGGCGAACGCTTCATGCTGCCTCTGCACGAAGATGCAGAACTTGCACCACGTGATGTGGTGGCACGCGGCATCTTTGCGGAAGTGCAGGCTGGGCGCGGCGCTTATCTTGATTGCCGCACAGCGATCCATGATTTTGAAAATGAGTTTCCGACAGTTTGGAATTATTGCCGCGACGCGGGCATTGACCCATCCAAAGAGTTGATACCGGTCGTGCCCGCAGCCCATTATTTCATGGGTGGCATTTGGACAGATATGGATGGACGCTCATCACTGCCAGGCTTTTGGGCTTGCGGTGAATGTACGTCCACTGGCGCGCATGGTGCGAACCGTCTTGCATCAAATTCACTGCTGGAAGCTGTCGTTTTTTCTGCACGTATTGCCGATGCGTTAAAGGCAGAGGCGAGGTTTGATGCACCGTCTAACTGGCAAGAAGGTTCAGTTGAAACTGATGAACATCTGACAGAAGCTGAACATCCCAATATGGCCGCATTGCGTGAAACCATGAGCGCCAATATGGGCGTTTTGCGCAATAAAGAAGGCATGAAAGAAGCACTTGTGCGGCTTTTGGAGCTTGAATCAGATAGCCATTCGCTGCGCTTTAGCAATGTTGTGACAACGGCAAAACTCATGTGCATAGCAGCGCTAAACCGCGAAGAAAGTCGCGGCGGCCATGCGCGCACAGATTTTCCAAGCGAAAACGAAAGCTGGAAACGGCGTACATTGCTCAAACTCGAACAAGCCCAAGCCATCATCACCGAATTTTATAAGGACTGATACGATGCATGTCATTTCTCCGCACCTGCCAAGATTGATGGTAGAAGAAGCCGTGCGCGCAGCTTTGTTAGAAGATTTAGGGCGTGCCGGTGATATCACGACCAATGCGACGATTGCATCAAGCGCGAGCGCAACAGCTGTCATGGCAAGCCGCGATCATGGGTTTGTCTCTGGTATTCTGTTTGCCAAAACAGCGTTTCGCATGATGGATGATGAGCTGAAATTTGACGTTGTGGCCAAAGATGGCGATGCTGTAAAACCGGGCGATGCGCTGGCGACAATCAGCGGTAATGCGCGTGCGATCCTATCGGCAGAGCGCGTGGCGCTTAATTTTCTTATGCATATGTGCGGCATTGCAACTTACACATCAAAATTTGCAGCACAGATTGCACACACCAACGCGAAGGTCGCTGACACACGCAAAACGATCCCCGGTATGCGTAGTTTTGAAAAATATGCGGTTCGCTGCGGCGGCGGCATTAACCACCGTTATGGCCTCGACGATGCAATCTTGATTAAAGACAATCACATTGCTGTCTCCGGCGGTGTAGCAAAAGCTGTAGAAAATGCGCGTGCCTATGTCGGCCATATGGTCAAAATCGAAATCGAAGTCGATACTTTGGACCAAATGGTGGATGCGTTAAAAGCAAAGCCGGATGTAATTCTGCTCGACAATATGTCGAATGATCAATTGCGGCAAGCAGTTGCGATTAACCGCAAAGATAATAATGGCACAGTAAAGCTCGAAGCATCGGGCAATGTGAATATCAACACCATCAAAGCGATTGCAGAAACTGGCGTTGATTACATTTCAACTTCGAAAATTACGATGGCTGCGCCGACGATGGATATCGGGCTCGATATTATTTTAAGCTAATAAAAAGGCACCATATGGTGCCTTTCTTTTTAGGTTCTAAGTCGCCGCCGTTAAGCTGCATCTTCTTTGTAAAGATGGACATCACGCTGCGGGAACGGAATTGATAGACCAGCCTTGTCGAATGCCTGTTTTGCATCCTTGGTGAGCTGACGTGTTGTTGGATACCAAACAGGTGTTTTTATCCAAACGCGGCAGGTTACACCAACTGCGCTGTCACCAAGTGAATCAACAAACAAGAACGGTTCAGGATCGGTCAATACGTCCGCATTATTGTCGATAATGTCCCGCATTGTTTTCATCGCTAAATCAATGTCATCGTCATAGCCGATACCAATAGAAAGGTCGAAACGGCGAATTGGCAAGCGTGAGAAATTGGTGATCGGTGATCCCCATACCTCGGAATTTGGCGCTAAGCGGTAGAGCCCGTCCAGTGTTCTAAATTCAGTGGCAAACAATCCGATTTCTTCAACAATACCGTCAAAGCTTCCGCAGTCGATGTAATCACCCACGCGGAAAGGGCGCAGAAATAGCAAAACTAATCCTGCAGCAACATTCTGCAACGTGCCCTGCAAGGCCAAACCTATCGCAAGGCCAGCTGCACCAAGTGCAGCGATTATCGAGGCTGTCTGCACACCAAATTGCGACAGAACCATAATGATGACGATTGCTAGAATGGCATAGCGCGCAACTTTTGAAATAAAACGCGCAAGTGTCTCATCGGCATTTTTTGTGCGCTTAATACCGGAATAGACAGCTTTTCGAACCTGACCAGCAATAAAGAAGCCAACAAGTAATAGTAAAATGGCACCAATAACGGAAAAGGTATATTTGACGACCAGACCGCCGACAGTCGCAACCAAAGCTTCCATGCCTGTGCTGAGTTCTGCAAAGTTATTCGTTAATTCGTCCATGTCGTTTGGGCCCTCAATGTTCTTTTTTGTAATCTGCCATACGGCAACGGGGTGACAAAAGGATAAGTTCCATTGTGCCATGCATACCCGTTATGGAGTTGGATATAGGTCAGCTGGCTCAAGAGGAAAGACAAAAGGTGTGCCTTCATAGGCATTTGCGCCCCGTCCAATTGTACGAATTGCATCGACCATACGGCCTGAGCGCCCCATAATGTCATCGGCAATCTTAATCATAGCAGGATTGGGCGTTGCAAAAGGGGCAGCCCAGCGCAGTGCATTGGCAAGCTCTACTTCATCAACATCAGGGTTCAGCGTTAAAACGCCGATATATGCCGACGCTGTCGCGCGCGAAACGCCCATCCAGCAATGGATACACATTGGCGCTTTTTGATCCCACCCATGCATGAACATCATAATTTCGCGCACATCTTGTTCCTCTGGCATGATGTGGCCTGCAAGCGGTGATGCAATGTCATTAAAACCGAGCGCTTTATGATTGCCAGATGCGATATTCTTCAGTTTCGGCACGTCTTGCTCATCCGACAATACCGTCAAGACGTGGCTTGCTTTATGTGCCTCAACCGTTTGCTTGACCTTGGATAGGGGGCATACCGCAAAATAAGACATTAGCTTTTTCTCTTAGGGGTAAATTGTGCAGCTAAAATTTCAAAGCGGGCCAAAAATGCAGCTTGCGCTTCGTCCGTTGGCATAGGGTCAAGCACAAGGCCGTCTGGCGTTACATTTTCCGGTCTGCCAAAATAGGTCGCAGCTTCATCCGTGTCAAAACCTGCAAGCCGTGTCGCCTCGTAAAAGGCAGCTATATAATCAGCACGCTTGATTATTTTCTTGGTTTTGGCGGGTGTGTTTCCAGCCAACCCAAAGCGCAAATTTATTGCCGCTTGGAGGCGGTTTTCAACGGCCCGATATCCACCAGCACCAATTGCTTGTTTGAACGGTGAAATCATGTCGCCAATCACATATTCTGGCGCATCGTGCAGTAAGGCCGTTAGCAATAATGCAGGCGTCGCATCCTTAGCTGTTCGCTCAACGATCTGCTCTACCAGCAGCGAATGTTGCGCAACAGAAAAGGCATGGCTGCCATATGTCTGTCCATTCCACCGCGCAACACGTGCAAGACCATGTGCTATGTCGGCAATCTCAACATCCATTGGCGATGGATCAAGCAGATCAAGCCTGCGGCCTGAGAGCATACGTTGCCACGCACGCTTGGGTGCCGTTTGTTGGTCAGGCATCTTTATCGCTTTCGCTTGGCCATGAATAAGAGACGGATGGCGGGATCGAAAGCTCAACATTTGCATCGCCAGCTTTGATCATATGACCGTTGTCGATTGCGTCTTTAACACGGTCAATACGGCACAAGGCAAGCGCGCTTTGGCCGATTTTTGTACCCAGTGAACCAACTGGCTTATCGTTCGCAACCAAATCGGTCGCCTCACCATAATCCGTGTCTGTTTTAGCAATGAGTATGCGCCTGCGTGCGGTCTTTCTGTGATGCATGCGGCTGATCACTTCTTGGCCGATATAACAGCCTTTTTTAAAATCCACGCCGCCGTTTTGATCCAGTGAAACATCATGCGGAAATGCATCGCCTAATTGAAAGTCGAGCCCACTTTCAGCCACGCCTTGCTCTATGCGCAGCGCATCCCACTCAGTGCGATCAGTTGCGGTGATGCCCGATTTATAAGAGCGGTAAACAGCCATGTCAGCAAACCGTGTGTCGCGTAAAGCGTCACTTGAGGCGCTTGAATCATCATCCCATGAAATGCTCACAAGTGATTCAGTTGATTCAGTAATTTCCACTTTAGAGCGAAGCCGAAACATTTTCATACGCTGGATAAATGCCGCGGCGCTGCCTGTCTCAATGTCAACTAAATAGACATTGTCGCCAGTCTTACTGATGAGAAAATCAAACATAATTTTGCCCTGCGGTGTCAAAAGCGCACCAATCTGGGCAATGCCTGGATTTAAACTCTCGATGTTGCAGGTCAGCACATTGTGCAAAAGATGAGTGGCATCGGAGCCATCAAAAGTGATGAGTGTTCGTTCGTCTAAAACAACATTCGGCACAGTATTATCCTTAAGCAAATCAGGTGGCTTTTAGTTAAGGCGCGCGCCGCACATCGGCAAGGTAAAAGGCCTGATTAAGCGCGGCGTTTCGCAATTAGATTTAATCGCCCGCTACAAAAAAGAGCCAGCGGCCTTCTGGTGTAATGCCGACACGAAAAAAGATATATGCCCCAAAGGACACCATGTCTTCATAGTCTCCGGCAGTCACCAGCTTGAACAGTTCAACGCGCTGCGGCGGTGTTAAATCTTGCAGCGGAATAGCGTAGAAATAAGGCCAGACATACAATTCATTATCCGTGTCGCCATCAAGCCGCGTAAAACCAGCTTCCATAACTTCAAGCAATATGGCTAAAATTTCATGGCCTTCTTTATCGCCAGAAACCGATTGAAGATAAGTGATTGGGTCGCCTTCAATATCGGTGAGCGATAGGCGGGTAATGTTGGCGCCATTGCCAATCAAGGTTCTAAGTCTTTCGGGATCGCCCGAGCGCGCTGCATCCATAATTAATTCGCGCATGCGGCGAACGGCGAATGGCAATTCTTCAACGTCGTACAGAATTTCAATCTTTTGATCGGCGTCGCCAAAACCTGTTTGAGATTGCGCCGGATTGCGGACAGGGTTTTCATCCGCTGCAGGCTCAAAATTCAAAGGATTATTGGGGTCGAAACTTCTTGGAATAGGATCAGGCAGGGGGATCATTAAAGAAGGGGGCGCTTTGCCGCTGCCTTCTTGCGCAAAAGCTCCAAGGGCGGACAATGATAAAGCCGCACTGATGATAAGAATAATGATCGTTTGGGTTTTCAGAGTGTTTTGCACATTCTTGCCAGTTCGAGAATCGTAGATATCGCCGAAAAGTAATTGTAGCCGAGTTTCATTCAAAACGCACTGTGATCACTCAGTGTTGTCGCTCAAAATTTTATATCATTGCAAATAGATAACACAGGCAGCAAGAAAAGAGCGCTCGATTTACTGGATCGTGCGATATGGCAAAAATTCACCTGACAAAATCCGGTCTCTAAGCGTGTCAGCCAATTCCAGAGCCGCTTCTTCGCCTTCAGTGCGGATCATTTCTTCGAGTGCCGTTGCAATCGCTGTCTCGGCAAGAATAGCAGCGTCAATACCTTCGACAATGCCGTCCGCCCAAGCTTCATTATGCACTTCACGGGCCGCAACCCGCTTCTCGTTGGCGATAACTTCGTCAAGTTCTGCTAATTTTTCGTCGGTAATCATAACGCTAACTCACGGGCAAATGCCCAAACTCTTTAATCTTTAAAATGCACAATAACACAAAAAACGTTAATGTAACGGTCGATGAACGGTTAGATTTACTCTTGGTAAACGTCACTGCGCATAGCGGTTGTTAATCTCTAGTGCCAGTGTTTTTCCCTCACTCATATAAGCGTCAACTGCCTCAAGTGCTTGCGGCGTACAGGCCGTATAAACACTGTCGAAAGTCCGGTAGCCTTTGTTAAAGCTTGATATTAAGCGCGCACGGCGGTTCGGGGCAGGGCGTTCAACCTTTAAAAGCGCCTCCATCTGTTCGCGCCAATCATTGGAAACATCACCGCATAGATTGCGCAAATAATGGATGGAGCCAAGCACTTCAGAAAGCCTTGATAGACGCTCGTCATAGGGCGCAGCACCAGTTTGCGCCAAGGCCGTAACAGGCGACGCAACGCCGAGCGCGATTGCCAACATAAATGCGGCCATATGCCTAAACCAGCTTGGATGCACTAAATGTTGCAATTTTGATCAAACCTCCAAATTTGAGTGCGGGTCTTGTTCCACGGAATAAAGGCAGAAAAAAGCATTATTTTTGAGATAGTTGCACTTTTAGATCAAATATTTGCGCTTACACGCTTTAAAACTCAATCGCTTGCGTGCTGTTTCGCGATACGTTTTGCAAAATCTAATGTGGAATCCGTGACATCAAGTCCGGCAAAATCTTCAAGTTGTACCCAGCGCACTTCAGCAGCGTCATCACCCGCAATCGGTGTGCCGCGCGCTGACCCTGTGTGCACGCATAAGACATAATGATATGCGGTGCTGTCTTCATGGCTGATAATTTCAACAGGCTCAAAGAAAGCGATGTTCTGAGCCGTTAAACCTGTTTCTTCATGCAATTCGCGCGCCGTTGCCGCCACTAAGGTTTCTCCAAATTCAACACGCCCGCCTGCAAATGCCCATTGGTTTTTTGAAGGAGCACGTCCACGGCGCACCAATAAAAACGAACCATTGTCGGCATGCCGAACGGCAATTGAGACGGCAAGCTGCGGGATTTTTTCACTCATATAATTGAACCGACAATCTGAAACATTGATAATCTATGAGATTCTATACCCTGCTAATCTTTTTTCCAATGTTGGGTGTCTGTCACAAGCATATGAGCGCAAATAAAAAGCCAATGGTGATGGGAGCACCATTGGCTTTGGGCAGTAGGATATGGCTAGGGGAGGCCATATCTTGCTGTTAGGGCGTTTATGAGATTACTGCAGCATCGTTGACGGTTCTTCAGGCGCGACTTCGGTATCCGGCGCAGGCTTGATCTGAATGTCATCAGCTGTGTTGTTATCGATTGCGCCAGTGCTTTCTTGCTCGATCGTAGGGTTGGTTGTGTCTGCACCTGTTTGCGTGACGCCATCTTCGGAACAAGCAGCAACGGCTAGCATTGCAGCGGCAGCTGCCATAGTTGGTAATAAGCGTTTCATGGTTCGTCTCCTTTGTAGCTGTACTGTGAAAATGCTTTGGCTTGGTTTTGGTTGCGCTTGGCGCGGTAGCAAATGATTACGGATTGAAAACTTATGTGTGGACGCTTTTCACTCATCCATAGCTCTGACGCGCTGGAAAATTTGTTTTCCGTGGCGGGCGTCGAGGATTTTCCGCCGCGCTATAATATTGCACCGACACAGCCCATCATGACGATATCGGCAGGCTTGCCACGCATGGCAGGTTCAAATTTACCAGAGCAAGATGCGCTATTAATGCGGTGGGGGCTTTTGCCAAGCTGGGTAAAAGATCCAAGCGACTTTCCGCTGCTTATAAATGCACGCAGTGAAACGGCTGCAACAAAAGCATCCTTTCGCAATGCCATGCGGCATCGGCGTATATTGATACCGGCATCAGGATTTTATGAGTGGCAACGCGATAAGGAAACGGGCCAAAGTCAGGCCTATTGGGTCCGGCCAAAAAATGGCGAACTGATTGGCTTTGCCGGATTGGCCGAAACTTACATGAATAAAGACGGTGCGGAAATTGATACGGCTGCGTTTTTAACCGCGCCTTCTAATAAACAATTCCAAGCCATTCATCACCGTATGCCGATTGCGATAGCAGAGACAGACTTTAAGCGCTGGCTTGATTGCCGAACGCAAGAACCGCGGCACATCGCAGATTTATTGCGTGCGCCGGATGAAGATTTCTTTGAAGCAATTGCCGTTTCAGATTTGGTCAATAAAGTTTCGAATATCAGCCCTGAAAACCATAAACAGGTCACGCCAAAAGATTTTACACAAAAGAAAAAGCCCAAGCCAATCGACGATTCCCAAGGCTCACTATTTTGAAGATGAGAATAAAGACCAGGTATCCGATTGATACCTCCCCTGGTCCGAGGGAAAATAACTTAGCGATGAAAATGGGGCGCAAACTCATCGCTGGATACCTGGCTCCCGCTTACGCGGGATGACCTTTGGTAACCCTAAAAATACGCACTGCCTAGGGAGGTGGTTAACTTTTTTTGTTAATTGGTAAACACGGATAAAAAAATTAATAATTCTGGAATTGAGAAGCATATTTTGCAATATTTATCCTAGAATATAGGCTTGATTGATGCGTGATGCTTGAAGCATTTCCAATCAATGCTATTCAAAGCCTGACATTTTATTCGCTATGCATCATCCGCGAACAATAGAACACTGGAATCAATTTATGGACTTGCGCCTACATAATACGCTCACACGCAGCAAAGAAACATTTGAGCCAATCGATGCCAAGAATGTGCGCATGTATGTCTGTGGTCCAACGGTCTATGATTATGCGCATATTGGTAATGCGCGTCCGGTTATCGTGTTCGATGTGCTATACCGTTTGCTGCGTCATATTTACGGCGAGAAGCACGTAACATATGTGCGCAATATCACCGATGTTGACGACAAGATTAACGCGCGTGCGCTGCGCGATTTTCCTGATTTGCCGCTCAATGAAGCCATTCGCAACGTTACGGAAAAAACCGCAAACCAGTTTCACAAAGATGTGGAAGCGCTTGGCTGTTTGCCGCCAACGATTGAGCCACGCGCAACAGAATTTGTATTGCCGCGCGCTGATGGTAAATCAGACATGGCAACGCTTATTCAAAATCTCCTTGATAAAAACCATGCCTATATCGCAACGGGCGGCGAGGGGCGCGAAGTGCTTTTTGATGTGACTTCGATGGATAACTATGGCGCATTGTCAAACCGTAAGCTTGAAGACCAGCAAGCGGGCGCACGCATCGAAGCCAAAGACCATAAGAAAAACGCAGGCGACTTTGTTCTATGGAAAGAGTCGAGCGCAAATGAACCGGGCTGGGATGCGACGTTTAACGGCGAAATTATTCATGGTCGCCCGGGCTGGCATATCGAATGTTCTGCGATGAGCGCAGCCTATCTTGGCGAAACATTCGATATTCATGGCGGCGGTTTAGATCTAATCTTCCCGCACCACGAAAATGAAATTGCCCAAAGCTGCTGTGCGCACGGCACGCAAAAAATGGCCAATATCTGGATGCATAATGGCTACCTTCAGGTTGAAGGTAAAAAAATGTCGAAGTCTGTCGGCAATTTTGTGACGATCCATGAATTGCTGCACACGGAAAAATTCGGCGGTCGCAAATGGCCAGGCGAAGTGTTGCGCCTTGCGATGCTGATGACGCATTACCGCGAGCCAATTGATTTTTCTATTAGTCGCTTAGTTGAGGCGGAAAAGACAATTACGAAATGGCGTAGTGTGGTTGAGTGCTTTTATGGTGATGCACCGGATGGGGCAGATGAGGACGTCATTAAGTATTACAGAAATAAAGATTTGAACTTTAAAGATACTCGAAAAGAGTACCGAAATTTTCAATTCTTTTTGAGGCCGCTAGGTGAAGACTTGGATATTCGGAGTGTAATCGCCCGAGCGCAAGCATCAATTACTGCTATCAGTACAGGATTTCAAGGCGCTGATTTGCCTACAAAAAATGATAAATATGAGTATACTCATGATACTCGTCGTACTCTAGTCCGAGTTTTCTCGCTGCTTGGTTTTGATCTTCGGCAGAAAGAAGAGCTTACCAGTGAACAGCACGCTTTAATCACGGAACGCCTTGCCTTCTTCGCCGATAAAAACTTTGCCGAGGCAGACCGTATTCGTGATAAACTCCTATCTCAAGGAATCCAGCTAAAGGATTCAAAAGACTCAGAAACTGGCGAACGCGTGACGACATGGGAAATCAAACGATAGAGGCGTGACATGAAAATTACAGGTGGATGCCAATGTGGTGCCGTGCGGTATCAAGCCGATAGTTTAGGGCGAGCATCCATCTGTCATTGCCGAATGTGCCAAAAAGCATTCGGTAGTTTTTTCGCGCCATTTGTCTCGGCAAATAATGTCGTTTGGACGCGCGGAAAGCCAAAGCACTTTCATTCTTCAAACCGCAATTGGCGCGGGTTTTGCGGCAATTGCGGAACGCCGCTGACTTACGAGTTTGAAGGCGGGATGGAGCTTGCAATCGGAACATTGGACGACCCGTCTATGGCGCCGCCGCAAGTTCAGGTGAATTTTTCACAAAGATGCAGTGCCACTATTGGGCTCTTTGAACTGCCGGAAGTCGAGCCGATGCAGCTTGAAGAAAATGCACAATGGAACGCAGGCGTTGTCTCCAATCAGCACCCCGATCACGATACCAAGGATTGGCCGCAGAAGTAGCGACAAGCTGCATTGCACTCATTCTCATCCTGATTTACTAGATTCATCAGCAAGGTGAGGGCAAAACATGATTGATCATTCAGGCATAAGCGCAGCAGACATCAGCAAAGCGGTTTCATTTTATGATCAGGCATTTGCGCCTCTTAGCATCTTAATGCTTGCCGAAGTGCCAATAGAATTTACCGATGGAAAACGTGTTGTCGGCTATGGTACGCAGCGCCCTCAATTCTGGCTCAGCGAGGGCGAGGCACAAAAACCACCTGTGCATTTTGCTTTTGCAGCGCCCACCCGCGCAGCTGTCGATGCCTTTTATGAGGCAGCGCTCAAGGCTGGTGGTTCAGACAATGGCGCGCCTGGAATACGGGCGCATTATCATGAAAATTATTACGGTGCTTTCGTGCTCGATCCTGAAGGCAACAATATTGAAGCAGTATGTCACAAGGCGGAAAAATGATGAGCGATTTACGTACACTCTATCCAGAGCTAGAGCCTTTCGACAGTGGTTATTTAGAAACAGAAGACGGCCATTCGATCTATTGGGAGCGCGTGGGCACCAAGGGCGCAAAGCCTGCAGTCTTTCTTCATGGCGGTCCGGGCGGCGGCTTTGGCCCTGTTCATAGAAGGCTGTTTGATCCAGCGCTTTATGATGTGATTTTATTCGACCAGCGCGGCTGCGGAAAATCCACACCTTTTGCATCGCTTGAAAACAACACCACATGGCATTTGGTTGCCGACATTGAGCGTTTCAGAGAAATGATCGGCGTTGATAAGTGGCTCGTCTTCGGTGGCTCATGGGGCTCAACCTTGGCGCTTGCTTATGCTGAAAAACATACAGACCGCGTGAGCGAACTCGTTGTACGCGGCATTTACACACTCACCCGCGCTGAATTGGATTGGTATTATCAATTCGGCGTTTCAGAAATGTTCCCCGAAAAATGGGAGCGCTTCTGCGCGCCAATTCCACAAGCTGAACGCGGTGAAATGATGCAGGCTTATCGCAAGCGCCTCGTCGGCGATAATCGCGAAGAACAGCTTGCTGCCGCAAAAGCGTGGAGCGCGTGGGAAGGCGAAACAATTACGCTTTTGCCGGAACCGTCAACCAGCGACAAATTCCACGAAGACCAATTTTCTTTGGCGTTTGCGCGTATTGAAAACCACTTTTTCGTGCATGGCGGCTGGTTAGATGAAGGCCAATTGCTGCGTGATGCACATAAACTAGCCGATATTGATGGCGTGATTGTTCATGGCCGCTATGACATGCCATGTCCGGCGCGTATTGCGTGGGAATTGCATAAGGCATGGCCAAAAGCCGATTTTCACTTGATCGAGGGTTCAGGACACGCATTTTCAGAACCAGGCATTTTGGACCAACTCATCCGAGCAACAGATCGTTTCGCAGGCAAGACAGTTCAATGACGCATAGTGCAGACAACAAACAACGTATCTATCTTTTCGATACAACCCTGCGCGATGGTCAGCAGACGCCGGGTGTCGATTTTTCCGTTGAAGACAAAATCAATGTTGCCAACATGCTTGATGCATTTGGTATTGATTATATCGAAGGCGGCTATCCGGGTGCAAACCCAACAGATACGGACTTTTTTGCCAAAAAACGCACGCAAAAGGCTAAATTTGTTGCTTTCGGCATGACCAAACGGGCAGGCGTTTCAGCGTCAAATGACCCCGGATTGGCCGCGCTTATTGCCTCAAATTCCGATGCAGTTTGCTTTGTTGCAAAGGCTTGGGACTATCATGTTCGCGTTGCGCTTGGTTGCACCAATGAAGAGAATATCGACAATATTACGCAGTCTGTTGAGGCAACCCTTAACGCTGGCAAAGAAGCCTATATCGACTGCGAACACTTCTTTGACGGTTATAAAGCCAATCCTGAATATGCGATTTCCTGCGCTAAAGCAGCCTATGAGGCAGGTGCGCGCTGGATAGTGCTGTGTGACACAAATGGCGGCACACAGCCAAGCGAGATCTACAGCATCGTAAAAGCGGTCACTGCTGCAGGCATCGACGGCGACAAATTGGGCATACATGCCCATAATGATACCGAGCAGGCCGTAGCAAACTCATTGGCAGCTGTGGATGCAGGTGTGCGCCAAATTCAAGGAACGCTGAATGGGCTGGGCGAACGCTGCGGTAATGCAAATCTTGTGACTTTAATTGCCACGCTGGCATTAAAAGACAAATGGTCGGAGCGTTTTGAAACCGCGATCACACAGGACAAACTCAGTGAGCTGACGCATTTGTCGCGCTCATTTGACGAGTTGCTTAACCGTGCTCCGGCAAGTCAATCGCCCTATGTTGGCGCGTCAGCTTTTGCCACAAAAGCCGGTATTCATGCATCTGCGCTGTTAAAAGAGCCGGCCACATACGAACATGTCGAGCCAGATAAGATTGGCAACACACGCCGCGTGATGGTTTCTGACCAAGGCGGTAAGTCGAACTTCCTCAATGTTCTGGCGCGCCGCGGCATCCATGTGAGCAAAGACGATTCGCGCCTTGATACGCTCATTTCCATCGTCAAAGAGCGCGAAGCATCGGGCTATTCCTATGAAGGTGCTGATGCCAGTTTTGAGCTTTTGGCGCGGCGCACATTGGGCGAAGTGCCAACTTTCTTTACGGTTGATAGCTACCGAATTGGCGTTGAACGGCGCCATAACGCTACAGGGCAGATGATTACCGTGTCCGAAGGCGTTGTTAAAGTGACGGTTGATGGCATCCAACATATGAGCGTGTCCGAAGGCCATGGACCGGTGAATGCACTGGATTTGGCAATGCGCAAGGATCTTGGCAAATATCAGGCCGAAATTCAGGACTTGGAACTGGTGGATTATAAGGTGCGCATCTTAAACGGCGGCACCGAGGCGATAACCCGTGTTTTAATTGAATCGACCGATGTTACCGGCAAGCGCTGGTGGACCGTTGGCGTCAGCGATAATATTATCGACGCTTCCTTTGTCGCGCTCATGGATTCAATTAATTTCAAGCTTATGAAGAACAGAGGCACGGCCGGTGTGGCCGCAGCGGAATAGGGCGGCTCGTTTCGTAAAGCTGTGATCGACATTTGTTTTGAAACCATGTCAATTTTTGTCATGCATAATGGCACAAAATTGGATATGGCAATTAAATGCGACCAACCTTTCCCCATGAGACGAACAAGCAACCACGAGAACCCCTCGCAGGCTTTGCTTTTTCCATAAGTGCCTATGTTCTTTGGGGCTTTTTGCCTCTCTACATGAAGATGGTCGGGCATATGCCCGCTGTTGAGGTCGTTGCGCACCGCGTATTGTGGTCGATACCCGTCGCTGGAATCATTGTCCTATGGCTTAAACGTACCGACGATCTGGTGGCCGCGCTTAAAAGTCCGCGCACTTTGATTATGGCATGCATAACAGCCGCATTAATCTCCATAAACTGGGGTATATATGTCTGGGCTATCGCGGAAGGCCGCGCAATTGAAGGCGCTCTTGGTTATTACATCAACCCGTTGATCAACGTATTGTTGGGCGTGGTTTTGCTTGGTGAGCGCTTTACAAGGCTCCAAATGGCCGCCGTTGCATGTGCTGTTATTGCTGTTGGTATTCTCACCTTTGGCGCAGGCGGTTTGCCTTGGGTCTCCTTGGCGCTTGCCTGCTCGTTTGGTATTTACGGCTATTTGCGCAAAACACTGCCCATTGGCCCCACACAAGGCTTTTTGCTGGAAGTTATTATCCTCGCGATCCCTGCAATGATTGTCATTGCGTGGATTACCGCAAGCGGTGAGGGGCATTTTGGCCAAACCGGATTTGGCGATATGGGGCTGTTGATCTTTGCAGGCCCAGTGACAGCGATCCCGCTGATTCTATATGCATTTGGTGCAAAACAGTTGCGCTATACCACGATGGGTATTTTGCAATATATTGCACCAACGATGATCTTTCTAACGGCTGTGTTCGTTTTTGGCGAGCCGTTCTCAAGCATTCAGGCCATCGCATTTGGCTTTATCTGGATGGGGCTCGCGCTTTATACGTGGTCACTGTTTAAAGCTTCCAAGTAAATACCGTTCAATCTTAATTTGCAGCCGTTTCTTTTGCAGCGGCTGCCTCAATGATTGCAGGCACAATCGCATCGATATTATCAATCAAAAGCGGTTTGATTTTATTTTGCGAATGTAGGAAACCGCCCTCGGCCATATGGTCAATCAAAGTTATAAATGGGTTCCAAAAACCGCTCAAGTTGGCAAGCGCAATGGGTTTGTTGTGACGGCCAAGCTGTGCCCATGTCATCATCTCAACAACTTCTTCCAAAGTGCCAATACCGCCCGGGAGAGTAATAAATGCATCGGCACGTTCAAACATAAGCTGTTTGCGCGTATGCATGTCTTGCGTCACGATGAAATCATCAATCTGATCCATCGCATCGGGCGTGCGTTCTTGGCGCATCAAAAATTCAGGAATAATACCGGTGACTTTGCCGCCATTTTCCATGACACCGCCTGCAACAGCACCCATTAAACCATGTGTGCCACCGCCATAGACAAGGCGAATGTCACGTTCGGCCATAGACTTGCCGAGCTTTCGGGCGGCGGCTTCAAAGCTACTGTCGACACCGGGTGACGAGCCGCAATAGACGCAAATGGAGCTAATTTTTTTCATGCCGTGTTTTGTCTTAGAGACCTTTCACGGTCAAGGCCTCTGATATTGTTGAGGCAATTGCGATTTGCGCCTTTAAAGGATAGACATTTAATGAATAAATGCGCGATTGTTCGCAGCAAATAATAAGTTAGGGCAGTTACATGGGCAAGGAAAGCATTGGCGTTTGGCTATTTGCAGGCGTGGTCGGGATCACCGGACTGGTCGCTTCTGGTTATCTGGGCGATCCTAACAAATTGCTAGAACCATTTAAGTCGGTTGCCACATCAACTGAAACGCCAGAAAGCGAATCAAACGCTTCACCAAAAAGCGATAGAACCGCTGCACCCGAAGCTGAGGAAAGCACAGCGCTAGCTGAAATTTTGCCAGAGGCGAATGATGTTTCGGTTGCTACTGAGAGCGAAGAAGCCTCACCAAGTGCTGACACGCCTGAGGAAGTCGCTGCAGCGCCGCAAGCTGAACAAACCAATGCTGAGCCCGCAGCACCTGTTGAAACCGCTTCAGAAAATATTGTGCCGACATTCGATATTCTGCGTGTTGAACCCAATGGCGACATGGTAATCGCTGGTATTGCAGCCAGTAACGCTGATGTGGAAATCATAGCAGGGTCCAAATCCCTGGCGATTACAAAATCAAACGACCGAGGTGAGTTTGTAGCCACGCTTGATGAGCCGCTAAAGCAAGGCGATTATACAATTGTGCTGCGCGCCACACAAGACGATGGCACTGTCGCAACATCGCTTGAAACGGCGATTGTCTCAATTCCCGAAAAAGGCAGCACTGACGTTTTAGCTTTGGTTGAAGCACCGGGCGCGCCATCAAGGTTGATTACAAAATCGGAAGGAGGGCAATCATTGCAAGTGGTTGAAGCTCCAGTACAGGCTGAACCCAAAACAGATGATGAAATTGTCAAAGACAATGAAGCCGAAAAAACGGCAGCGTCAATTAAAGAGCCTGCAGAAGTAAAAACTACGATGCAATCAGAAGAGGCAGCGCCTCAGCAAAAAGCAGGCGAAGTGGTTCGCATTGAAGCTGTTGAAATTGATGGCGCAAAAGTTTTTGTGGCTGGCGCAACCGATGCTGGCGCACGTATTCGGGTTTACGCCAATGAGATCATATTGGGCGAAGATTTAGCAAATAGTGATGGGCGCTTTCTCGTCGAAGCCAATCGCGATCTGCCAATCGGTGATTATGTTATTCGTGCAGACAGGTTGAGCAAAAACGGTTTTGATGTCGTTGCCCGTGCCGCAGTGCCATTTACCCGTTCAGAAGGCGAAAAACTCGCCGCTGTTGCTGTTCCCCAAGCGCTTGCTGGCACCGCGCCATCCATGCCTGTAGAGACCGCAGCAGGTGACGATGATCAGGCGCCGAGTAGCGAGATGAGCAATGCATCCGAAGCAAGCCCAAAGGGCGCAATGGTTGAAACGAAAAGTGCCGATGACATGACGCCTGAGACTGAAAAAGATGGCGTTCAAGTCGTTATTGCGGATGAAGCGCCACTTGAAGTCCAAGCAACGGGTAATGTGAATGAACGTTTGAAACCAGTTGGTACATCCGTCATTATTCGCCGTGGGGATACGCTGTGGCATATTTCAAAGCGCGTATATGGACGCGGAATAAAATATACAACGATCTACAAAGCCAATGAGGATCAAATTGAAAACCCTGACAAGATTTGGCCAGGGCAGATCTTCGCATTACCAGAAAACGAAGAAGCCTCTAAAGCGACTGACAAATAAAATCATGTGAAGCACGCCTTGCTTTGAGTGCGCACATACCCAAATTATTCGAGCAGTAGATTTTTGCTGCACCAATTTACATGACTAAAGGCATTTTCTCTTGGCAGATAAAACGGTAACGACCGATAATAGCGGCACGTTCAAAACGATAGCGAATCTGTGGCCTTATATGTGGCCAACGGATCGTCCTGATCTCAAACGACGTGTTCTATGGGCTGCGTTTTATTTGGTCATTTCTAAACTCATTTTGATGCTGGTTCCCTACAGCTTCAAATGGGCAACCGATGCGCTCAACGGTGAGTTGGATTTCCCCGTCGATAGCTGGGTTCCAGCCATTTTGCTTGGGCCCGTTATGTTGGTGATCGCTTATAATGTTTTCCGTGTCGTCAATGTGGGCTTTCAGCAATTGCGTGATGCGCTTTTTGCATCCGTTGGTCAGTATGCGGTGCGCCAGCTTGCCCATAAAACATTCAAGCACATGCACCGCCTTTCGCTTCGGTTTCATCTCGAGCGGCGCACCGGCGGGTTGTCGCGCATTATTGAGCGCGGAACAAAGGGCATTGAGGCAATTGTTCGCTTCACGATCCTCAATACGTTGCCGACAATATTAGAATTTGCGCTTGTCGCAGCGATCTTCGGTTTTAGCTATGGCTGGGAATATGTTGCCGTAACGGCCTTTACTGTTTTTGGCTATTCATGGTTCACAATCATCGCATCGGATTGGCGTATTCAAATCCGGCGCGACATGAATGACTCCGACACGGATGCCAATTCCAAAGCCATCGACTCACTGCTTAATTTTGAAACGGTCAAATATTTTGGCAATGAAGAAATGGAAGCTGAACGCTTCGACAAATCTATGGCCAGCTATGAGCGTTCTGCAACACGTGTTTGGACATCGCTCGGCTGGTTAAACTTCGGGCAGGGCGTCATCTTTGGTATCGGCATGCTCGTCATGATGTGGATGTCAGCCAGCGCTGTCATTGCAGGCGAGCGCACAATTGGTGACTTTGTATTCATCAACGCAATGTTGATGCAGCTCTCCATTCCGCTCAATTTCATCGGCTTTATTTACCGCGAAATTAGACAAGGCCTGACTGATATTGAACAGATGTTCGATCTGCTCGATGTTTCTGCTGAAGTAGAAGATGCACCCGATGCCGAGCCTTTAGTCATTAAAGACGGTACAATAAAATTTGAAGATGTTCATTTCGCATATGATGCAAACCGTCCCATCTTAAAGGGCATTTCATTTGAAGTGCCTGCGGGGAAATCCGTTGCGATTGTTGGTCCTTCTGGGGCCGGTAAATCAACTCTATCCAGATTGCTGTTCCGATTTTATGATGTTCAAAGCGGCGCGATCACCATTGATGGGCACGACATTCGCAATGTAACGCAAAAATCCCTGCGCGCCGCCATTGGCATGGTGCCGCAAGACACTGTGCTATTTAACGATACGCTGGCGTACAATATTCGTTACGGTCGGCCTGATGCGAGCCAAGAAGAGGTTCTCAAGGCAGCTGAACTCGCTCAAATCGGCAATTTCATTCGCACCGTGCCAGAAGGCTTTGATGCAATGGTGGGTGAACGTGGTTTGAAGCTTTCGGGCGGAGAAAAGCAACGTGTAGCGATTGCGCGAACAATTCTAAAAGCGCCGCCAGTTCTTATTTTGGACGAAGCAACGTCTGCGCTTGATACGGCAACCGAACAGGAAATTCAGGATTCACTGGATGAAGTTTCAAAAGGCCGCACCACGCTGGTCATTGCGCACCGGTTGTCCACAGTCATCAAATGTGATGAAATCATAGTTCTACGTGATGGTTTGATCGCAGAGCGAGGCCGTCATGCCGAGTTGATGACGCTTAAAGACGGCCTTTATGCTAAAATGTGGGAGCGCCAGATGGAAGCGACCGAAGCAGAACAACGCTTGCGTAAAGCGCAGGAGACCGATGAACTCGGTGTTGTGTTACGCAAAAAAACAAGCGATAGCTGAGCCATATTCGAAAACTGACGCTGCACGGCGTCTGTATTACATGAAATAAACGAAACCGTTAGAGCGTTAAAAAATGAGTCTGGTAGACAGTATTCAAAAAGTCTTTGTTCCAATTCACAAAGAAGGCTGGCCGTTTATTGGCATATTTGCCTTGGTGACGATTGTGCTGGGCATGATCTGGGAGCCGTTGTTTTTTGTCGGTCTCGTGCTTACCGCTTGGTGCACCTATTTCTTTAGGGACCCAGAGCGCACCACGCCGCTCGACGATGATATTGTCGTCAGCCCAGCGGACGGTGTTGTGTCAGCAATTGGTCCGGTTGTGCCGCCAGAAGAACTAGGATTAGGCGACGACGAGTGGACCCGTATTTCTGTTTTCATGAATGTCTTTTCAGTTCATGTTAATCGTGCGCCAGTTCGCGGAGAGATTTCCAAAATTGCTTATAAGCCCGGCAAATTTCTTAATGCTGATCTTGATAAGGCGAGCCGCGAAAATGAGCGCAATGGTTTGGTGATCGAAAGCCCGCACGGCCAGATCGCAACAGTGCAGGTTGCTGGTTTGATTGCACGGCGCATTTTATGTTTTGCCAATGAAGGTGAGCAGATCGCTGCCGGTGAACGTTTCGGCATCATTCGATTTGGATCAAGACTTGATATTTATTTGCCGAAATCCGCTGTGCCGCAGGTTGCTGTTGGTCAAAATGCGATTGCCGGAGAAACGGTTCTGGCTGGTTTTGGCAGTGAGTATAAACTGCGCGTAACGCGCAAAGGTTGATGATAGATGTCGATGGATGATGCCTTTCCGCCGTTTGAGCCGGATGGTCCAGATAAGTACAAAGACAATCAACACAAGCGCTTGCGTGAAATCCCGCTGCGTTATTTAGTGCCGAATATTGTAACCGTGCTTGCTATATGTGCAGGCCTATCGGCAGTCCGCATGGCGTTTGAACAGCGTTTTGAAGCCGCTATCGGGCTTATGCTCGTAGCCGCTTTGCTCGACGGATTAGATGGCCGCATAGCGCGTCTTTTAAAAGCATCGTCAAAGTTTGGCGCTGAAATGGATTCGCTTGCCGATGTGGTCAATTTTGGCTGCGTTCCTGCATTGATTCTCTATATTTATGTGCTTGATGAAACCAAACAATTTGGCTGGATTGCCGCACTGATCTATGTGATCGCGGCCGCATTACGCCTTGCACGATTTAATATAACATTGGGCGATCATGCGCGCCCTAAATGGCAAAAGGCTTACTTTACTGGCATACCTGCACCAGCCGCCGCACTATTGGTTTTACTGCCTGTTTATATTGGGTTTTTAGGGCTTCCAGCGGATTGGATCACAGCCTCATTCGTTTCCGTTTACACCATCATTATTGGTTTTCTGATGGTCTCAAACCTACCGGTTTGGAGCGCGAAAACGGTCGGCGGTATCGCACGATCCGCAGTTATGCCGATGATGTTGATTGTAGTTTTATATGTTGCCGCATTGGCAAACTTCACTTGGACAACGCTTACGCTATCGGCATGTGCCTATTTGGCCTTCTTGCCGTACTCGGTGCATATGTATCGCAAAGATGGGCGAAAGCATGCCGCAGAGCACGCAGAGCAGATCGAGAAATCTGACAGCTAAAGTTTAAGCGCTGCATATCGAGCGATGTGCAGCGTTAAGGCAAATCAAAAAGAATACGGTAAGTGTCTAAGACGGCAGATTATAGTTCAGCCAGCTTTGTGTGGGAACGTCCCATAACATGCCAGTTTGAGTAAGCTCCGGTGACGCCAAACCAATGATTTTTGACGCGGTTTCCTGCGCTGTCGGCAAATCTTCGGCTTTTTCACCAGGCATCGCTTGTGCACGCATATGGGTGCGCGTCGCGCCAGGATTAACATTGTTGACGCGCAATGGTGTTTTTTCAGCTTCAGCTGCCCATGTGCGCCCCAAAACTTCTACAGCAGCTTTAGAGGCAGCATATGGCCCCCAATAGGCGCGGGCGGAATGTGCAACGCTTGATGATAGCAAGATTGCACGTCCAGCGTCAGACAGGCGCAATAGCGGGTCCGTGGTGCGAATTAAACGCCACACACTATTGAGGTTGACCGTCATCAATTCGTCAAATGTTTTGGCCTTAACGTGGCCAACAGGAGAAATCGTGCCAAGCACACCCGCATTGGCAACGAGAATATCTAGCTTGCCCCAACGCTCGGCAATCACACCGCCCAAACGGTCAATACCTTCAAGGTCTTTCAGATCGAGCGGCACCAAAGTGCATTTGCCGCCTTTTTCCTTGATGCTGTCATCAAGTTCTTCAAGCCCGCCAACGGTGCGTGCAACGGCAATAACTTCTGCACCCGCTTCAGCCAGTTGAAGCGCAAGCTGGTAACCAATACCGCGCGACGCGCCTGTAACTAAGGCCAAACGGCCCGATAAATCAGGTTTGACAAGACTCATGAAAGCACCGATCAATTATTATTTGCGAGCAGCGATAATTTACGCACATTGTCTGGACCATCATGGTCGAGCAAGCGGGTAGGGTACTGGTTCGTAAAGCAAGCATCACAGAATTGCGGCACGTCCGCATTGCGATTTGCTTCGCCAACGGCGCGGTAAAGCCCGTCAATGGATAAGAACGCAAGCGAATCGACACGAATGAATTCGGCCATTTCCTCAATGCTCATACGCGATGCAAGAAGCTTGGATTTCTCCGGTGTATCGACACCGTAAAAACATGGAGACATGGTGGGCGGAGAAGCAATACGCATATGCACTTCACGCGCACCGGCTTCGCGAACCATCTGTACGATCTTTTTAGATGTTGTGCCGCGAACGATACTATCATCAACCAGCACAACACTTTTGCCCTCTAGGACAAACGGGTTTGCATTGTGCTTAAGCTTCACGCCCATATGGCGAATGGCATCGGTTGGCTGAATAAATGTGCGGCCAACATAATGGTTGCGGATAATGCCAAGTTCGAACGGTATATTAGCGCCTTGCGCAAAGCCAATGGCCGCAGGCACACCGCTATCGGGTACAGGGACAACGATATCGGCATTACAAGGTTCTTCAATGGCAAGCTCGACACCGATTTGCTTGCGTACATCATACACATTGCGGCCTTCGATATTGCTGTCAGGGCGCGCAAAATAAACATATTCAAAGATACAAAAGCGCGGCTTGACGTCCTCTTCAACTTTGAAGGGGAAATAGCTCTCAATGCCTTTGTCGGTGATGCAGACCAATTCACCAGGTTTTACATCACGTACAAACCGTGCACCCATAATATCGAGCGCACATGTCTCTGAAGCGAGTATCCATGAACCGTCTAAATCACCAAGAACAAGCGGACGAATACCCAGCGGATCGCGGCAACCAATAAGCTTCTTGGCTGTCAGTGCAACCAGTGAAAATGCGCCTTCAAGCTGCACAATAGCTTCTTGGAATTTAGAGAGAATATCTTGTTTCTGGCTCATCGCGACAAGATGCAGAATGGTCTCTGTATCTGACGTTGAAGAGAAAATCGCGCCTTTGCGCTGCAATTCGCGTTGCACGGTTAGCGCGTTCGTAATGTTGCCATTGTGAGCAACAGCTAAGCCGCCGCCATCAAGTTCGGCAAAAAGCGGTTGAATATTGCGCAGCGATGAATCGCCGGTGGTGGCGTAGCGCGTGTGCCCGATTGATTTATCGCCCGGCAGGCGTTCAATCACAGAAGGCTTGGTGAAAGTATCACCAATGAGCCCGACATGGCGCTCAATGTGGAATTGGCCGTTGTCGTGAGTAACAATGCCAGCAGCTTCTTGGCCGCGATGCTGAAGTGCATGCAGACCAAGGGTTGTAAACGATGCTGCGTCGGGGCGGCCATAAATGCCAAACACGCCGCATTCGTCGTGAAAATGATCGTCTGCTTCGTGGTCGGATTCATGTGTCATGATAGCTAAGTATCCGTATTTTGTGAATCATTTTCGCCAGAGATCATACTGTCTATATCTTCTGGCAGGAGGTTGATCATGCGGTTTGCAACCGTATCAAGGAATGGTTTGGATTTGGCATTATCAATCCAGCCAATTTGGGCGCCGCCGACAAAAAAGTCGATAAACCAAACTGCAACAGCTGCAACCACGATACCACGTGCTGCGCCAAATACAAAACCAAGTGTGCGGTCAAGTGGGCCAACGCGGCTATCAATAATCATATCAGCAATGCGCATGGTGATCACGGTCACAATAATCAATGTGACAATGAAAATAAGGCCAGCTGCGACAAGCTGCGAAATCAACTCATTGCCAATGTAATTATCAACGGTTGGCGCAAGTTGCTTGTAGAAGAAAAACGCAGCAACAGCGGCTGCTGCCCAAGAGGCGATTGATAATACTTCGCGAGAAAATCCGCGTACCATTGCCAGTAAAGCTGAAAGAAGAACAAGGCCGATAAAAAGGCCGTCTAGGAGTGTTATTGGCATTGAATGCTATTCCCGTAAAAAGATCGGTTTCTTAATATTAAAGGCCCGACCAAATTATCCCTTAATTCCGAATGACCAAAACATGTCCCGTTTCGTCCATTATTTTTCATCACTCTCATAGGATAGTGTTTTGCCGCCTGCAATCTTTACGACCAGATCTACAAGTTTTTCCGCTGCAAAAATGCTTTCATCGTTGCGTTTAGGTACATCCGAGCTTCCTTTTGGCAAAACTGCCGACTTGAAACCCAGTTTTTCGGCCTCTTTTATCCTTTGGCCCGCATGGGGCACCGGTCTAATCGAGCCCGAAAGGCTAATCTCGCCGAAATAGACGCAGTCAGTCGGCAAAGCAAGTCCAGCAAGTGAAGAAATCAATGCACAGGCAACCGCAAGGTCGGCCGCAGGTTCAGAAATGCGATAGCCGCCAGCAACATTGAGGTAAACATCGTGCTGCCCAAGGTTCACACCGCAATGCGCTTGCAGCACAGCAATGATCATTGAAAGGCGCGCAGAATCCCAGCCAACAACAGCGCGGCGCGGTGTGCCGAGCGACGTTGGTGCAACCAATGCCTGTATTTCAACCAATAAAGGCCGCGTGCCTTCCATGCCGCCAAAGACAGCTGCGCCCGGGGCATTATCGGCCCGCTCGCCCAGAAATAACTCAGATGGGTTGGCAACTTGGCGTAGGCCCGATTGCATCATTTCAAAAACACCGATTTCATCAGTCGGGCCGAAGCGATTCTTGAGCGCACGCAATATACGATATTGATGGCTGCCATCGCCTTCGAACTGGATGACGGCGTCTACCATATGTTCAACAACGCGCGGTCCAGCAATATTGCCTTCTTTGGTGACATGGCCAACCATAACAACGGTTGCGCCTGTGGATTTTGCGTAACGAATAAGCGCCTGCGCAGACTGGCGAACCTGTGTGACTGTGCCGGGGGCTGAGTCGGCGCTGTCTGTCCACATGGTTTGTATCGAATCGATAATCACCAGATCAGGACGCTTCTCCATATCGTTGAGCGTTGTTAAAATGTCTTCGACATTGGTTTCTGCTGCAAGCAGCACCTGTGTCTCATTGGCTTTGAGCCGTTTTGCACGCAAGCGAACCTGTGCAACGGCTTCCTCACCAGACACATAAACAATATTATGCCCTGCGCGGGATAAAGCAGCTGCGGCCTGCATGAGAAGTGTTGATTTGCCAATACCAGGCTCACCGCCAAGCAAAACGGCGGAGCCGCGAACAAAACCGCCACCGGTAACACGGTCAAGCTCAGCAACACGGCTGATAATGCGTGGCGCTTCTTCGATTTCGCCATCCAGCGAGGCGAGGGGCACAACACGTCCTTTTTTAGGCGCGCGGCCGGGCCCACCACCAATGCCCGCTAAAGGGTTGTCTTCGACGATCGTGTTCCATTCGCCGCAGCCTTCGCATTTGCCTTGCCATTGCGTGTGCGTGGTGGCGCAGTTCTGACAAATGAATGCGGTTTTAGATTTTTTAGCCATGCAGTTTCGCGCACCTGTGTTCTTGGTACGTTCTTATTGCAGTTATCGCCATAATCGTCAATTTGCTAATGCCATATCAAACAATATGTTCGAAGCATTCGCCTATTCATATTGTTCTGGCACGTGATCGTCTTCAGCAAGGTCGCCAAAGCGCGTAAACTGCGGCACGAAAGAAAGACGCGCAGTGCCGGTTGGTCCGTGACGCTGCTTGGCGATGATAACGTCCGCCGTGCCGGCCACTTTGTTCATCTTTTCTTCCCAAGCGATATATTCTTCGTTTTTAATATCATTTCGGAAATCTTCTGGCGAACGGCGCGGTTCCATGTTTTGGATATAATATTCTTCACGGAACACGAAGAGCACAACGTCCGCATCCTGCTCGATAGAACCCGATTCGCGAAGGTCGGAAAGCTGAGGGCGCTTGTCTTCGCGGCTTTCCACCTGACGAGAAAGCTGAGACAAAGCGATAATTGGCACGTTTAATTCTTTGCCCAGCGCTTTAAGGCCGGTCGTGATTTCTGTGATCTCTTGCACGCGGTTGCCGGAATTTTTCGATGAGCCTGACATCAACTGAATATAGTCCACGATCATAACATCGAGACCGCGTTGACGCTTAAGGCGGCGTGCGCGCGCAGCAAGCTGGGCAATAGAAATACCACCCGTTTGGTCGATATAGAGCGGCATACGTTGAATTTGGTTCGACGTTGTAACCAACTGCTCAAATTCGGCTTCGGTGATTTCACCGCGGCGGATTTTTGAAGAGGACACTTCCGACACTTCAGACAAAATACGCGTCGCAAGCTGCTCGGCTGACATCTCAAGAGAGTAGAAGCCAACGACACCGCCATCAACGGCTTTCATGGATCCGTCGGCCTGTTGTTCACCGCGATATGCCGCCGCGATATTAGCGGCCACGTTCGTTGCCAGCGATGTTTTACCCATACCTGGACGTCCAGCAAGAACGATCAAGTCGGAACGTTGCAGACCGCCCATCTTGGCATCAAGCGTTTTCAACCCTGTTGAAATACCGGACAGCTTTCCTTCGCGCATATAGGCTTCGTTTGCCATATCGATCGCCGTGCGCAGCGCGTCATTGAATGGCTGGAAGCCACCATCATAACGGCCCGTTTCAGCCAATTCGAACAGGCGGCGTTCAGCATCTTCAATTTGTTCGCCGGGCGGCATTTCAACCGGTGCATCAAAAGCAATATTCACCATATCTTCGCCGATACCGATCAACGCGCGGCGAATGGCAAGATCATAGATCGCACGGCCATAATCTTCCGCGTTGATAATCGTCACCGCTTCGGCGGCAAGACGCGCAAGATATTGCGCAACCGTAATGTCCCCCACTTTTTCGTCGGCAGGCAAGAATGTCTTGATCGTCACCGGATTGGACGTTTTGCCCATACGGATTTGCTGGCCTGCAACTTCAAAAATTTGGCGGTGCAGCGGCTCGTAAAAATGCTCAGGTTTTAGAAAGTCAGAAACACGGTAGAATGCATCATTGTTGACCAGAACAGCACCTAAAAGCGCCTGTTCAGCTTCAATGTTGCCGGGCGCTTCACGGTATAATGGCGATGAATCGTCATTTGCCGCGTTTTGTTTGCGCGCTGGGTCTGCCATGATTCTCTCCTGATTGAGCTAAAGCTATAGCTGCTTTATTGAGGTCTTGGTTGTGAGTTTTTGGCTACATCACATTATTCACGCTATTCACAGGCAAAAAAGTTAATCGGCTTTTTTCGTTGACGGGAATAGCGCATAAAAAAGCCCGCTCTGCATAAACAAAGCGGGCTTGATGTGAGGCTTTAAAGCTTACTCAGAAGCAGCTTCTGGTGCGGCTTCTTCAGCAACATCATTTGATCTTTTGCGACGTGGACGATCATCATCTTCATCTTCGAAGTCTGCAAGTGATTCGAATTTCTCATCGTTTTCACCGTAGATCGCATCAGCAGATGAAAGATCTTCACCCGTTTCCTGACGCTCAGCTTCATCAGCTGTACGAGCAATGTTGAGTGTGATTGTTGTTTCGACTTCTGGGTGAAGTGTCAACGAAATGTCCACAAGGCCGATTGTCTTAATTGGTGTTTTAAGATCGACTTGGTTGCGAGAAACTTTATGGCCTTGTGCCGCAAGAAACTCAGAAATGTCACGTGTAGAAACAGAACCGTAAAGCTGACCTGTTTCACCAGCAGAGCGAACAAACACGAATGTTTTGCCGTCGAGGCCTTTTGAAATTTCTTCAGCAACGCCTTTGCGCTCATCGTTACGTGCAACGATTTCGGCACGCTGTGCTTCAAACACTTCGCGGTTTGCTGCGTTTGCGCGTAGTGCACGGCCTGATGGCAAAAGAAAGTTACGTGCAAAACCTGGCTTTACAGTAACTTCGTCGCCAATAGCGCCAAGCTTGGCGATACGTTCAAGAAGAATAAC
This sequence comes from Ahrensia sp. 13_GOM-1096m, assembly GCF_000620605.1. NCBI lineage: Bacteria > Pseudomonadati > Pseudomonadota > Alphaproteobacteria > Hyphomicrobiales > Ahrensiaceae > Ahrensia > Ahrensia sp. 13_GOM-1096m. The sequence goes on along the minus strand of NZ_JIAX01000009.1, from coordinate 383,087 downwards.
TTTCATAATATTGAACCTTTCTCGTTCTATCTATTCATTTGAATTGTTATGTGGTGGATTGGAAATCGGCATGTTGCGCGCGAGCGAAAACAGGCCAATCAAGAACATCAAAAACGGCGGTAACATTGTGAGTACCGTCGCAAAATATAAAACAAACATGCCAAATGGGCGCCATGCGCGGCCGCGTGAATAGGCATGAAATAGTGCAAAGCCAGAAAGCATGAAGCCCGCTGCTAGGCCGCCTAAAATCGCGCTGGCACCAAGGCCGGCAGCGCCGCCAACCAGTGAAAGCAAAGCAGCGATACCAAATGGGATGAGCGACGGCTTTGGCATACGCATAGCTGTTGGGAAATCATCTGATGGGCGCTTTAGCTGACCAGAGGTCGCCGTAATTTTTATCGCAATGTAAAGATTGCCAATCATCACGCAGGTCCACATCAAGGGCTGCATGAATGGCATCATGCTCACGATCGCTGCATCAAACTGAGTGCGCGCTTCTGGCGAAAATGCAAAATCGGGATTGTTGATCTGAAGATTGGCAACAAGTTCGTCAAGAACAGGCTTCATAAGCTCTTGGCCATAATTAATGGCGATACCAATAATAATAAAAGCTGCGCCAATCATCAGGCACATACGAAATAGAACGTCGGCAAATGGGAACCAGACAAGCTTGCCTTGTGGGCCGCCAATTTCTTCTGCTGGACGCGAAAGCGTCATCCAATAGGCGCAAGCTGCAGCGGGAAGGGCGGTGGTCAAAACAACAAACAGCGCTGTCATTTCATTTGCAATAACAAAAACCGCGATCGTCGCAACAAAGGTCGCAATGATTGATGCAGCAAGACTCCATCCGAGGCCAGCGACCATAATCGGAACAGCAGAGAGTAGATAAAGCAGAATGGATAGACCTGAACCAGTCGCAACACCAAGGCACAACAAAGCCGTCGCAGCACCTGCGATCAACCCAATCATAATGTCTTGGCCGTTAATGTTCATTTCGCTGTCCTGCTATCGAGCAGTTAGAGGTGATGTCACCCCAACTCGGATTTTCGCATATCTGTTTAGTCGAAGCAGATAGGCGGTGTGATTATTCTGTTTCTCGTGAATGCCGAACACACAAGAGAAAAGCTCGGCGGCGAACCGCCGAGCAATCGTATATTAGCCTACTACGTAAGGTAGCAAACCAAGGAAACGTGCGCGTTTAATTGCTTTTGCAAGCTCGCGCTGTTTCTTCATGCTCACAGCTGTGATGCGTGAAGGAATGATTTTGCCGCGCTCAGAAACGTAACGCTGAAGCAATTTCACGTCTTTATAATCGATCTTTGGAGAGTTTGCTCCAGAGAACGGGCATGTCTTACGACGACGGTGAAACGGGCGACGAGTTGGAAGCTGATTAATATCGATCATAATTAGTTATCACCTTTATCTTCGCGTGGGCCACGTGAGTCTTCACGCGGTCCGCGTGCAGGACGATCACCACGATCATTGCCACGTGGGCCACGATCATCACGGTCGCTACCGCGTTTCATCATTGCTGAAGGGCCTTCTTCGTGCGCATCAACTTTAATAGTCATGTAGCGAAGAATGTCTTCATGAATGCGCATTTGGCGCTCGAGTTCATGAATAGCTGCACCAGGTGCAGTAACGTCCATGATCACGAAATGTGCTTTGCGGTTTTTCTTGATGCGGTACTGAAGAGATTTCAGTCCCCAGCCTTCAACACGGCCGATTGTACCGCCGTTTGCTTCCAAAACACCTTTCCAGTGTTGTGTTAGCTCTTCAACTTGCTGCGCAGAAATATCCTGGCGTGCAAGAAATGTGTGCTCGTATAAAGCCATTTTATGCCTTTCCTTTCGTTGCTGCTGTTCAGCGCGAAGCCTCCGCAACCAGATCCGCCACAAATGTGGTAGGAAAGGTGCTTTGATCTCGGTATGGGTCGAGAGCGGGAACACGGGAGGCGAACACAATCAATGTTCAATAGCCAAAAGGCCACCCTCCGTTCAGCCCCCGGCTGATCAGCAATGGCCGCCTTATACAGTTTTTATGCCGTAGTGCAAGGGGAGAGCGTTAAGTCTTGCGCGGTGAAATAGGCGCAATTTCTAAAACCAGATTGTAACAGATTATAAATAGCGATAACAGCGCTGCATGAAAATGATTATTGATACAGATCCAGGCGTTGATGATGTGATCGCGATAGCGCTTGCACATGCCATGCCGGACATTGAGCTTGTCGGCCTAACGACAATATTTGGAAACACATTTGTGGGGCAGTCGAGCCGCAATGCACGCTATTTAGCTGGATTGCTGGGCGCTGATGTGCCCGTGGCGCAGGGCGCCAGCCTACCTTATGGCGAAGCCACATATGAACCTGCACCGCATGTGCACGGGCCGGAAGGTTTTGGCGATATTATTGACGTGCCTGAGATCGGTGCCAATATTGATGAGACCGCTGCCGCGTTTTTGGTGCGTATGGCGCGCGAAAACAAAGGCGAGCTCGTGGTCTGCGCGATAGGGCCATTAACAAATATTGCCGACGCTCTGCGGTTGGATGATTCTTTTGCTTCAAACCTTAAGGAACTGGTCCTTATGGGCGGTGCATTTGAGCATGCCGGCAATATTACAGAACATGCCGAAGCCAATATTTTTCATGATGCACGTGCTGCAGATGAGGTTTTTGCATCCGATTTAGAGATCAAAATGGTTGGCTTGAATGCAACCATGCAGACATTGATGAAGTCGGACGACTTTATAGCGCTTGCGAAAGAGTCGCCGAAAATTGGGGGCTTTATTAGCCGCATCACGCCGTTCTATCTGCAGTTCTACCGCGATGTGGTCAACGCTGATGGATGCGCCATGCATGACGCTGCAGCAGTGTTGTGCTGTACAAACCCTGAGCGCTTTGACTTTCACCGTTCCGGTTTGCGCGTGAGCTTGGATGAAGCAAATTACGGCGCAACCATTGCCGATGAAAACCGCAAGCCTGTTGCCATTGCGATGAATATTGATGCGCCTTGGGCGCTATCAACACTCAAAACTGAAATTTCACGGTTGGACTAATCCAGCCGTGAATTTAGTTATTGTCTGGGTCTCGTTCTGCACGCACGACCATCATGAACACTTGTGCACATAATATAAGTGTCGGCACCGCGATGATCGCAGATTCAATCATTGTTGCCCTCGTGCTTAAATGAAAGAGGCCTGCTGTACAAAATACGACCGCTGCCGCCGCGCAGAAAATTTGACTGGCAATAAATGTAAAGCCGCCAAATATTCGCAATATGAGGTCGAAGGTAAATTTTGCAGGTGTGCCCGCCTGTGTAATGATTTGTGTCGTCACGGATTGAAGCCCTATTAGCAATCACCGAAGTGGGATTGGACGCTCAAATGATTGCCTCAATTGCGGCATTTTTGGGGCTGAGCACAATATTCAAATAGGTGTTTTTAGAAAAAAAGACCTCCCACTATTTTAACAATAGGGGAGGCAAAGTGCTTGCTGTTTAAGTGCAACTGGGAATTATATTCGTATCTAGCTTGCCATACGCAGTTCGTCGCGTTTTTGTGTAAGCTTAAATTGCTGGATCATAGACATGAGTTCAGAGGTGTCTTGCGCCAATCCGCCCGCTGTTGCTGTCAACTCTTCGGCCATGGCAGCGTTTCGCTGTGTGCCGTAGTCGATCTCATTAACAGCCTCAGAAATGGCATGAAGCGTTGTAGATTGCTCGCTGGCAGAAACCGAAATCTTAGCAACGAGCTGATTAGCCTCATTGATCTGATCTGAAATCCGCTTCAAGGCTTCACCTGTCTGACCAACAAGTCCAACACCTTCTTTAACCTGTGTTGTTGATTGCTGGATCTGGCCTTTAATCTCTTTTGCCGCAGCAGCAGAGCGCTGTGCAAGCTCACGAACTTCTTGAGCAACAACGGCAAAGCCAAGACCAGCTTCACCGGCACGCGCTGCTTCAACGCCAGCGTTAAGTGCAAGCAAATTGGTCTGGAAGGCGATCTCATCAATCACGCTAATAACTTTTGTGATTTCTGCTGATGATTTCTCAATACTGCTCATTGCAGAAATTGCCTTGTCGACAACTGCATTTGAACGGGCTGCATCAATGCTGACTTCATCAACACGGCCAGCAACATTTTTAGCGTCCGTCGCAGCACTGCTAACAGATTCAGTTAGCTCGGTGAGGGCAGCTGATGTTTCTTCCAAGTTCGCTGCTTGGCTTTCTGTGCGCGTTGACATCTCAGAAGACGAATGACTGATCGCAGAGAAAGTAGCATCAAGATCGCTGCCTTTCTGGTGAATGTTCGCCATAGCGGCTTCAAGCTTTTCCATCGCATTATTAAAGTTCTGGCGAAGCGTTTCATATTCACCGCCAAGCGCCTCGCAGCGCGTGGAAAGATCACCATTTGCCAACTGCGCTAGAGCAGCGCCAATTGTCTTTACGACATTAGCTTGGCGTTCTGCTTCTGCTTTGGTGGCGTTGGTGTTGCTTTCACGCTCAGAATTAATGAGGGCGTCTTGCTCGATCTTCGCTTGCGTTAGCTGCTGGCGCTCAATGACCTTTTCTTTCAAAGTCTGAGTTGCATTTGCCATCATGCCAATTTCGTTTCTCATCTCGGTGTGTGGCACTTCAATATCTGTATTTTCTGCCGCTACCGCTTGCATCGCATCATGCACATTTTTCAATGGGTTTGTTATGCCGCGAATAAGGAAATATGCAGCAATAAGTCCAAGGATAAGGATAATTAAAGCCGCAAAGATGGACGTCATTTGATCAGCCCAAATCTGAGCGTTCAAATCGTCGGTATAAACGCCGGTACCAAGAACAATGCCCCAAGGTGCAAATTTGGCGTTGTAGCTGGCTTTAGGGAATACGACATTTTCTGGCTCACCAAGTTTAGGCCAGTGATAATTCGTTATGCCGCCACCATTTTCAGCAGTGTTCATCATCTCATCAGCAAAGGGATAACCATTTTGGTCGGTCATGCCTTTAAAGTTCTTGCCAACGGTACTTGGGTTGGCGTGAAGGATCATATTGGTGTCGCTGTCGAATCCGAAAAAGTAACCGTCTGGTTCAAAGCGAATATTTGAAACCGTTTTATAAGCCTCAGCGCGCGCTTCTTCTTCCGCCATCTCGCCAGTCTGCGATAGGTCGTAATAATATTGCAATATGGAAATTGCGCTTTGAGTCTGGCTGCTCAATAATTGATAGCGCTCTTGCCGAAGATTCTCAGATGCGGCTTTGCTTTGAAAGAATTGCATTATGGAGAATGCTGCAATCAACCCAAATACTAAGCAAAAAAGCTGAGTTGAGATACGAATGTTACTGATTTTCAATGTCTTGACCTAAATGTCAGGCGTTAAATGCAAAAACATGCCTGATGGCGGTCGAGCTACTCATGTAGCGATTGAGGACAATCGTCGACGCTTTCAGTTGGACTATTTTCGTTTAAAATTGTGTTAAAAGATTAACAATTTTATCGCTTTTTGAAGAAGTTAATTGAACTTGATGATATGCCGAAAGCTTGACAATCCTTTATCATATCCTCATTGACCGCCAAAACCAGTGGAGCACTTATTCATGACACTCGCATTTACATTCCCAGGGCAGGGCAGCCAAGCTGTTGGTATGGGCAAAGAACTTGCTGAGACTTACGCCGAGGCAAAAGCGGTCTTTGATGAAGTTGATGAGGCGCTTGGTGAAAAGCTTTCTGCGACAATGTTTGACGGGCCAGAGGATGTTTTGACGCTCACCGCCAACGCGCAGCCTGCACTTATGGCTGTTTCCGTGGCTGTTGCCCGTGTCTTAGCGGCCAAAGGCTTTGATTTGAAATCCAAGGTTTCATTCGTTGCGGGGCATTCGCTTGGCGAATATGCCGCTCATGCAGCCGTTGGCACGTTCTCACTGGCTGATACAGCACGTTTACTACGCATTAGAGGTAACGCGATGCAGGCGGCTGTACCTGTCGGTGTGGGCGCAATGGCTGCAATCATCGGCCTTGAAGATGATGCTGTTAAAGCAATTTGCACAAATGCCGCATCAGCAACATCAGGCATTTGCCAGATCGCCAATGATAATGGCGGCGGCCAATTGGTCATCTCCGGCTCTAAAGTTGCTGTTGAAACAGCTGCTGAAGCTGCAAAAGAGGCCGGTGCTAAAAGAGCATTGTTATTGCCAGTATCTGCACCATTCCATTGTGCACTTATGCAGCCTGCCGCTGAAGCTATGGCAAAAGCGCTGGCAGAAGTCACTGCAAATGCACCCGTTGTGCCTGTTGTAACCAATGTTAATGTAGCGCCAGAAACCGATCCGGCCGTGTTGACTGACCTTTTGGTTAAGCAGGTCACAGGGCAGGTGCGCTGGCGGGAGACTGTTGAATGGTTCGGTGTCAATGGCGTAACAACGCTTGCTGAAATAGGCTCCGGTAAAGTCCTTACGGGCCTTGCGAGAAGAATAAACCGTGATCTTGCTGGCGTTGCCATCAACACACCTGCCGATATAGAAGCGTTTTTAGAAACGAACGCCTAACAATAATTAGGGATATTACATGTTTGATCTTTCTGGTCGTAAAGCACTTGTTACTGGAGCATCTGGTGGAATAGGCGAGGCTGTCGCACGCATTTTGCATGCACAGGGCGCCGTTGTCGCACTTCACGGCACACGTGAGGAGAAGCTGAAAGCTCTCGCTGATGATCTGGGCGACCGGACACATGTGATGCCTGCTAACCTTAGTAATAAGGATGAAGTGGCAGCCTTAGCAGCTAAAGCTGAGGAGACACTTGAAGGCGTCGATATTCTTGTAAACAATGCAGGTATTACGCGCGATGGTTTGTTCGTGCGCATGTCAGATGACGATTGGGACGACGTTATCAATGTCAATTTGTCGTCTGTATTTCGCCTAACACGTGCTTTGACACACCCGATGATGCGCCGTCGATTCGGCCGAATTATCAATATCACGTCTATTGTTGGCGTAACTGGTAACCCAGGTCAGGCCAATTATTGCGCGTCAAAAGCAGGTCTAATTGGTTTTTCCAAGTCATTGGCACAAGAAATTGCAACACGAAATGTCACCGTCAATTGTGTAGCCCCAGGCTTCATTGAAAGTGCTATGACAGAGAAGCTCAACGATAAGCAAAAAGATGCGATTATGGGTGCGATTCCGATGAAACGCATGGGAAAAGGGGACGAAATCGCCGCTTCTGTCGCATATTTGGCGAGTGACGAGGCAGCTTACATGACGGGGCAAACCCTGCATGTAAACGGCGGGATGGCTATGATTTAATGCGTATTCATACGCAATAAAGCTGAAGAAAATTGTCGGTACTGTGCTAAAATTGCTTGATTAGCTTGCGCGGTACGGATAGTCACACTTGAACAGAAATTAAAAATTCGAGGACTCTGAAATGAGCGATGTCGCAGAACGTGTAAAGAAAATTGTTGTTGAACACCTAGGTGTTGACGCGGACAAAGTGACAGAAGCAGCTAGCTTCATCGACGATCTTGGCGCTGATAGCTTGGACACTGTTGAGCTTGTTATGGCTTTTGAAGAAGAGTTTAGCGTTGAAATTCCTGACGATGCTGCTGAGACAATTCTCACTGTTGGCGACGCCGTGAAGTTCATCGAAAAAGCAAACGCTTAATTGCGTTTTTTGAGAGGCCGGTGCTTTAACGAGTTCCGGCCCTATTTGTGATATGTCCCTAAGACGCGTTGTTATTACCGGTGCTGGAATGGTGTCGCCTTTGGGCGCATCACTCGATAGTACTTGGTCCCGCCTGCTCAATGGTGAAAGCGCTGCAAAGCGTGTTGATACTTTTGAGACAGATGATCTGCCTGCAAAAATTGCTTGTGTTATGCCGCGAGGTGATGGCACTGGCGGTACGTATAATGCAGATGATTGGATGGAGCCCAAGGAACAGCGCAAAGTCGATCAGTTTATTGTCTATGCAATTGCTGCTGCCGATCAAGCATTGGCCGATGCTGGCTGGAAGCCTGAAACGGATGATGATTGTAACGCCACTGGCGTTTTGATTGGTTCAGGTATTGGCGGCATTGAAGGCATGGTTGAGGGCGGTATTGTGCTCAAAGAGCGCGGCCCACGACGTCTTTCTCCATTTTTTGTACCGGGTCGCTTGATTAATCTTGCGAGCGGTTACGTTTCAATCAAGCACCAACTTCGTGGTCCTAACCATTCGGTAGTTACAGCTTGTTCTACAGGTGCTCACGCTATTGGCGATGCTAGCCGTTTGGTCGCTTTAGGCGATGCAGATGTGATGGTCGCTGGCGGTACTGAATCACCGATTAGCCGCATTTCCCTTGCTGGTTTTGCTGCGTGTCGCGCTTTATCCACATCTCGAAATGATGAGCCGGAAAAAGCATCGCGCCCTTATGATAAAGACCGTGACGGTTTTGTTATGGGTGAGGGTGCAGGCATTGTTGTGGTTGAAGAACTAGAACATGCACTGGCACGCGGCGCAAAAATCTATGCTGAAATTGTCGGTTACGGTATGTCAGGTGATGCGTATCATATCACGGCACCATCTGCAGATGGTAATGGCGCGGAACGTTGTATGCGCGCTGCGCTAAAACGTGCAGGGCTTGAGCCATCTGACATTGATTATATTAATGCGCATGGCACATCGACAATGGCTGATACGATTGAACTTGCCGCTGTTGAGCGTTTGCTCGGTGATCATGCAGAAAATGTATCCATGAGCTCGACGAAGTCGTCGATTGGTCATTTGTTAGGTGCAGCAGGTGCCGTTGAAGCAATTTTCTGTGCTTTGGCTATCCGAGATCAAGTTGTTCCGCCTACCATCAATCTGGATAACCCTGAGGTTGAAACCAAGATTGATCTTGTGCCACATAAAAAGCGCGAGAGAAAAGTTGACGTTGCATTGTCCAACTCTTTTGGATTTGGTGGCACCAACGCTTCGCTGGTACTCAAGCGCTACGAAGGTTAAAAGTTCTGTTTGATGAGTGCAATTAAGGGCGATTTTCCGCCACATTGCCTTTCTATCAACAGCTAACTCAGGCTATCTATTCTATTACGAACGACTCGAATTATGACGAGTCATTGTTAGAATATGAATTCATTGAAGGGCGTGAATGTGAACGATCATGTAAAGTTCGGCCGCACCAATAATAAAGCGAAACAACCAGCTGACGATCCCGTTGGCGCTAATGGTGGTTCTCGCACCGTGCCGCAATCAGCCAGTCAGGCAATCAAAGCTCAACCCGGTTTTGAACCGCCTAAGCGCAAACGTGCAAAAACATCGCGCAGCCAAGTCGTTGTATTTTTCCACTTTCTTTTCTCGACATTCGTTCTTGCGCTCGTGCTTTTGGCGGGTGTTTTCTATTATGGAAAAGTTCAGTTTGAAAAAGCAGGACCGCTTGAGCAGGCGATGAACTATACGGTGCGTAGCGGTTCAAGCATGACACAAGTTGCCAATGGTCTTGATCGCCGTAACATCATTTCCGATGCTGAAGTGTTCAAATGGGGCTTGCGCGCCTATGGCAATGAAGAAGCATTGAAAGCAGGGGAATTTGAAATTCCCCGCGGCGCTTCGATGAAAAAAGTCATGGAAACACTTGTCAGTGGCCGTGCTATTTTGCACCCGCTCACCATTGTTGAGGGCAACACAGTTTTCCAAGCGGCGCAAAAGATTGCTGCCGATGAAACCCTTGTTGGAGAGATGCCTGCTGAATTGCCGCCAGAGGGCATGCTGATTGCAGATACACAACGTTTTCAGCGCGGTATGACACGCACTGAGATTATTGCGCGGATGCAAGCACAGCAGGAAACGCTGATTGAACAAGTCTGGGCAAAACGAGCGCCAGATCTTCCAATCGCTGATATCAATGAATTCGTAGCGCTTGCGTCGATTGTTGAAAAAGAAACTGGCGTTGCAGAAGAGCGTCCGCGCGTTGCTGCAGTGTTTATCAACCGCCTGCGCAAAGGCATGCGCTTACAGTCAGATCCGACAATTCTCTATGGTATATTTGGCGGACAAGGTCGGCCAGAAGATCGCCCTATCTATAAATCAGATATCGAAAAACCGACCCCGTACAACACCTATACGATTGACGGCATACCGCCTGGTCCAATTGCAATTCCAGGCCGCGCCGCGTTAGAGGCTGTCGCCAACCCTGCGCAAACAGAAGATTTGTATTTCGTGGCAGACGGTACAGGTGGACATGTCTTTGCTAGCACGCTTGAACAGCACAATAAGAATGTTGCTAAATGGCGTGAGATTGAAAAACAACGCAGGGAAGCGCAGACCGATTCCAACTAAAATGTTTGCTGCTACAATTAACTGAATGCCGGAGATGAAAAGATGAGTGCTTTGCAATCCATGACCGGCTTTGGTTCGGGCTCGGTACAAGTCGGCAATCGCACCGTGATCTGCGATATGCGCTCGGTAAACGGCAAAAACCTCGATGTTCGTATGCGCTTACCATCTGGGCTGGAAGCTGTTGAGGCGCAGATCAAAAAGCGGATAGCCAAGCTTATCGCACGCGGCAATTTACAGGTCTCGATAAGCGTCGATACGGCAAAGGCTGGTAATGGTCCCGTTATTAATCGTGAATTGTTTAGTGCAATCGCTCAAGAGGGGCGTGCTTTAGCGGTTGAACATGGTCTTGCTGCACCAACGACTGATGCAATCTTAGCAATGCGCGGCGTTATCATTACGGAAGATCAAGTGCTCGCTCCAGCAACAAGCGAAGAGCAAGAAGCTTTTGAACAAGCCGTCGGTGCGGCAGCCGATATCGCATTGGAGCAGCTTGTTGCCATGCGCCAATCTGAAGGCGAATCCCTTAAATCGATTTTGTCAGAGCACTTGCAGCATATTGCAAAACTCACCGCACATGCCCGTGATGATGAAGCAAATGGACAAGAGCAAATACATGCGCGCTTAAAGGCACAAGTCGATCAGCTTTTATCGCTCAGCGGTGTTGAAATTGACGCTCAGCGTTTAGCAGCAGAAGCTGCTTTGCTCGCTACTAAAGCCGATATACGCGAAGAGATTGACCGCTTAGCGGCTCATGTTAAAGCTGCTGAAAAATATTTAAGCGAGGGCGGGGCAGTTGGTAAAAAGCTGGATTTCCTGTCACAGGAATTTAACCGCGAGACAAATACAATTTGTTCAAAGTCGGCATCAGCAACCTTAACGGCAATTGGCTTGTCGCTTAAATCAGTCAATGATCAGTTCCGCGAACAAGTTCAAAACCTACAGTAATGGCAATAATATGAGTGATAGTTCTGAAACAATGATACTGGAAGATGGCATTGCGCGGCGCGGGTTGATGTTGGTTTTATCGTCGCCATCTGGCGCGGGAAAATCTTCAATCGCTCGTAATCTGCTTGCCGATGGATCAGGTATAGAACTTTCAGTGAGTGTCACGACGCGTGCACGCCGTGCCAGCGAAATTGATGGACGACACTACCATTTCATTTCTGAACGCCAGTTTTTGAAAATGCGCGAGAATGACGATCTGCTCGAATGGGCAGAAGTTCACGGAAATTTCTATGGCACACCGCGTGAGCCGGTCGAGCAAGCAATGCGCGAAGGCCGTGACATGCTGTTTGACATTGATTGGCAGGGCGCAGAACAGCTCGGCGGTAAAATGCGCTCTGATGTCGTTTCCGTGTTTGTTTTGCCGCCTAGCATGGCAGAATTGAAAGATCGCCTACACCGCCGTGCTGAGGACGATGAAGCGGTAATTGAAAAGCGTTTGGTCAATGCCGCAGCCGAAATAGAGCATTGGCGCGATTACGACTTTGTTATCGTTAATCATGATTTGGCGAAAGCCTATGGCGAGGTACGCTCGATTGTCGTTGCAGAGCGGCTTCGCCGCACGCGCAGGCCCGGTATGTACGATTTTATAACGACGTTGATTGGTAACTGATCAAACTTGCTTGAAAGCATTTGCAAGCGCACAAAACTCTTCAATTTCGAGTGTTTCTGCGCGCCTTGTACCGTCGATACCGACACGGTCGAGTAACGCAATTCCGCCAATTGGCTTCAAGCTTTGACGCAGCATTTTGCGTCGCTGGCCAAAGGCATGACGTGTAATCATCTCTAATGCCGCGCCGTCACATTCAATGGGTTGCTGGCGCGGTGTCAAATGCACAACGGAAGACGTCACTTTGGGCGGCGGCCAGAATGCTTGCGGTGAAACATCAAAAGCAATTTCAGAATGGCAACGCCACCCTGCTAAAACGCCTAAACGACCGAAATGATTATCGCCTGCCGTTGCCACAATGCGCTGTGCTACTTCGCGCTGAAACATCAGCGTCAGCGACTGGAAAAAAGGCGGCCATACAGGCCCACTCAGCCAGTTAACCAGCAATTGTGTGCCGATATTATAGGGAAGATTGGCAACAATTGCAGTCGGGCCGCTGGCAAGTGAAGCCAAGTCGACCTCTAATGCATCGCCTTCAATCACTTTAAGCCGGTCGCCATAATGATCGCTAATTTCCGCGAGAACGGGCAGGCAGCGGCTATCGCGCTCAATGGCGATCACTTGCTTTGCGCCATGCATAAGCAAGGCGCGGGTTAACCCGCCTGGACCAGGGCCAACTTCAATGACTGTCAGTTCAGATAAATCACCGGCAGTGCGCGCAATGCGTCCGGTTAAATTCAGATCAAGCAAGAAGTTTTGCCCAAGCGATTTTTTAGTCGCTAAACCATGGCTATCAATAACTTGCCGTAACGGCGGTAAACCATCAATTGCTAGAGCTTCAGACATTTGATGATGCCGCCATTTGTCCTGCCATTTTTAATGCCGCGATAAAACTATCCGGCTTTGCTTGACCCGTGCCAGCAAGACTAAATGCTGTGCCATGATCGGGTGAGGTGCGAATAAAAGGAAGACCAAGCGTCACATTCACAGCATCATCAAAGCCGAGTGCTTTGGCCGGAATAAGTGCCTGATCATGATACATGCAAAGAGCAACATCATAGGTAGCGCGTGCGCTTGCATGAAACATTGTATCTGCAGGCAGCGGACCAAAAGCATTGATGCCGCGGGCTATAAGTTCTTTTACCGCAGGTTCTACAATCTCAATATCTTCTCGGCCCATAGCACCATTTTCGCCCGCGTGCGGGTTAAGGCCGGATATGGCAAGCCTTGGCTGCGCAATCTTAAAACGCGCCTTTAAATCCATGTCGGTTGCGACAGCTGTTTCGACAATCATTTCCTTCGTCAAGGTTGTTGGTACATCGCTAAGCGCAATATGAATTGTCACGGGTATCGTGCGCAGTTGCGGCCCGGCAATTAGCATTACGGGAAGATATGTTTGGCCATAATGTTTGTGAGCAAGTTCGGCTAAAAATTCAGTGTGACCCGGATGTTTAAATCCTGCATCATAAAGCGGTTTTTTTGAGATAGGAGCGGTGACAACCCCAGATGCAAAACCATTGACCGTATCTGCAACCGCACGTTCTATGGCTTCAATGACACCGGCAGCATTGCTCGGCAATGCGACGCAGGGGTGTTCAGAAAGGGTAGATGAGAGCGGCACAACCGGCAGTGAGGATGAGAAATATGACAAAGCACCTTGCGGACTTGTTTCTTGAATTAGCACATCAAGCTTAAGCATTGCTGCGCGTGCAGCCAGTTGCGCCGCATCTCCCAGAACATAAAATGGTGGGAGCTGCTGTTCTTGGCGCATGGTCCATGCGGCCAAAATAACATCGGGACCAATACCGCTCGGTTCGCCGCAGCTAACAGCGAGCGGCTTGGGGTTTTCTCCCGCTGTTGTTGCGTGAATGTCGGTCAATTGTACTTTTTCTTAGCGCTTTTGAATACGAGCAGAGCTGCGCAATTCATCCAAATATTGTTTGCCAAGATCGCCGCCTGCATCATCCAGCGCTTGTGTGGAAAATTCAAGTTGGGCAACACGGTCATCGGAAACAGCACGCGCACGGCAAACAACAAGGAATTCAACACCGCGTTCGGTATCCTTCACGCGTGTTGTTTGGCCTTCTTTTAGGCCTTTTACGTCTTTTTCCCAGCGTTCTGGCAAACTCAATTCAAGAACGCGGCCCAAATCGCGCACAGTCACATCACGTATTTGCGTTGCAAGTTGCTGTGTGCTTTCGCAGCCACTAACACGGCCGCGCATGTTTGCTGCTTCTGTGCGCCGTCTTTTAAGCAAGCTACTGCGTTTGTCTTGCGGAATAACAAAAATAACCTGCTGTAGCAGATACTCTGTTGACGTGGGCTTTTGGCCACCTTGCTCAAGCATCTTTGCAACAACATCTTGTTCACTCATAAGGCTGTTGCGCTGCGAACGCATGCGAACAGTTTGCCCCCAGCCGATTTGCAGACGGATAAACTCTTTGAAATGTTTGGATGTGACGCCGGCTTGATCCAGAATTTTGCCCATTTGTTGGGCAGAAAGCTTGTTGCCTTTTGAAAAGTTTGCGAAGGCAGCATCAACTTGATTGTCTGGAATTCGAATGCCTGCGCGCTTTATCGCGCTGCGTTTGAGCGCATCATCAGTCAATTCATCAATGGCTAGTTGACGAAGATTGCCTTTGCGGCGCTGAAGCTTCAAAAACGCTGAACGACGCGCAATATCATAGCTGGTAACAACTTCATCATTCACAATGACCTTGATCTCAGATGCATGTGCAGCGGTTGCACCAACGACATTGAGATTGGTGTTTTGGAAAGCCAAAGGGGTGATTGCCATAGCGGCGGCAAGCAGTCCGGTCGTCAAAAGTGAATGTGCGCGCATGAATGCCTCCGACAGTCAGTTCTTAAATCAGCTGCTAAATGCAGCAAGTGTTATATAGCAGTGTCATTCATGTTTGTTCAAACAATGTCACACAAATCAATATTGCGATGAAGAAAACTCGTCGCTGTTAAGCCCAAAATCACCCAAAGTCCTGAATGATAAGAACAATTGATACTGCTTTGTAATCGTATCGGTGTTGGTGCTGCGATCTTCGCTATAGCTGGCACGCATTTTAAAGCAGTCACAGTCAAAGCCAATACCAACTGTGTAGCGGTCTAGGAATGAGTTTTCGATATCGTAGGTCGCGCCGCCATAAACCGTCCAATTCGGTGCAAATTCATAGGAGGCAGCAGTCGATACTTCATGGCGGTCGCTGATATAATTATAGATCGGTTGGCTGCCGATGAAAGCATAACCCACACGCCATTTTATACGGTTGCCAGTGTAATTGGCGGCCAAATCAGCGCGTCTTACGTCAAAATCTTTTTCGTCAAAGCGTGCGCCAACATCGAATGAATAATTGGAGCCATTGGTAAACGATACGGCGCCGACATAGTCAGAACGGTCTGTTTCCAAGCCAGAATCGGCACCCGTATTGAAAGTGTCGGCTTGAGCGAATGAATTAAGGCCAGCCAAATGGTAGGATTGACCAAATATCGCTTTGACACCCCAACCATTGTCGAATGTTCCCGTATAACGAACGCCGAGGTTAGCGCGTGTGCCACCTTCCATGCGGTCATAGCCGGAAAATTTGTCACGTGCGAAAAGTGAGTTCGCATCAAAGACAAGGCTTTGAGCATCTTCATTCGGCAATAGGCCAATCTGAGATTCGTCCGGACGCGCATAAATTTGAGCAATAGGCTCTAAAATATGTGTTGCACTGCTGGTAGAGAACAAGATTGGATAACGCACTTCAAGCCCAGCCGTTACCATGCCGCGATAATAACTATCGCTTCCGCCAAGATTAGCATCTGTAGCAGAAAGGTCGCCAGATGTGCGGTCTTCTAGGTTGGTGAAATTACTCTGTGCATGCAGAAGCGGCGTAATCATAAGGCCGCCATCCGTGATGAATGTACGCTTCCATTCTGTTTCCGCTGTCAGACTGAATGTATCAGCATCAACGCCTGGGGTCGCAAAGTTACTGCGCGTAGTATCGCCGCCAAAACGAGCATCTTCTTCTTTACGTTTCAGATAACGGCTGAACATATTGAAGGAGAGTTCACCGCCTGCAACAGGGCTTTCAAGTGTGTAATTATAATCGACACTTGGCAGAACGATAGCCTGTTCAAATTCACTGCGGCTCGCTGTGCTTGACGTTTGGTAGTCATAATAGATCGTGCGCGCATCGAAATAACTGCGTTCGCCAAGACCCGTTAAATATATATTATTCTGAAATGTGGATCCGTCATAACCTTCAACCGCGTAAGTGCGAGAAAAATTGGCATCGGTTTGAAGCATACCATTCCAGCCGAAAGCCCAGCGTGGATTGATTTTAAATCTGCCTGTCGTTCCAACCATACCGCGATTGACGACAGTGGAATCGACATAGCCAGAATTAAATGAATCTGGATCAAACTGATGAATGCCAGCTGTTTTGAGCGTGAAAACACCATTTTCCAAACGGTGGCGATATTCAGCTTCACCTAAGAAACCTTGCTTGGTGTAGCCCGTCGCTGCCAGCGTTAAATCTCTGTTCGGTGCAAGATTTATGAAATAGGGAACACGTAACCCAAACCCCAATTCCTTAGAGTTTTTAAAGCTCGGAATAAGAAAGCCCGTTTTTCGCTTTATGCTCGGGTCAGAAGTCGTGAAAACTGGAATTTTGGCAAGCGGAATACCTATGAATTCAAAGGTTGCCCGTTCAAAACGAACCGTTTTCTCTTCGCCATTCCAAATGATCTTTTTGGCTTTAATTTGCCATAAAGGGCGGCCTTCTTTGGAGACGCAATCGTTACAAGCTGTGTAAATACCATTATTGAATGTGGTAACTTCACCATTTTGGCGTGTCGCACTTTCCGCAGCAAACCGTGTCTCATCAGTCGTGACAACACGCAATGAGTTGACGAAACCATCACGGAAATCATCTGTAATATCAATTTCGTCGGCAAATGTGCGTGTGCCATCAGGTTGCAGAATTTCCACATCACCAACGGCAATCAAACGCCCGCCTGTTTCTTGATAGATAACGCGCTTGGCAATGAGAATAGTGCCATCATAATCAATGCGCACGCCGCCTTGGGCGGTGATCGTCTGATTATCGTTGTCGTAGACTAATTCATCGGCCTGTAGCAGCAATTGTGCATCAGCGCTTGGGTTCGTAAAGCCGCCGACTTGTTCGCCTGATTGCGCAAGGGCAGGGGTTGTCATGGCTGCCGCAATGGCAAGCACACTTGCACACGAAAGCGCTGCTGCTTGTCGCCAAGCACCATACGAACGTTTTTCCCCTTGATTGATCAAACGCTGATCCACCACTCTCACACCCAACAATTACCCATCCTCCCGGTGCAGCAAATACGCAATACCAAACATGCTGCTAGCTGCCACTGGCAACCAAGCTGCGATAATCGGCGATATGATTCCCGCTCCACCAAAGGACTTTGTGACCTCAGTGACGACATAAAGCATGAAGCCCGCAATAATGCCACCTAAAATCATACGTTCTGACTGACCAAATCGTGCAAACCTTAACGAAACTGTTGCGCCAATAAGTGTCATTGCAATCAACAAAAGCGGAGTCGACAAAAGTGCTTGAAATTGCATGCGATAAGGAGCCGATGTGACGCCAAATGACTGTGCCGCATTGATTTGCTTAGATAGTTGTAAAAACGGAACAAGTTCAGGTGGAACAAGTGCTTCTCTAATAACGGCAGGGTCTATATCAGTTGGCACGAAAATCTGACCCAGATCCTCGCTTGGCTGCCCTACGATACTCGCTGTTGTTTCTGTTAAAATCCAACGGTCATTTTCAAGACGCGCCCTTCTTGCATCAAGGCGGCGTTTGATTCTACCATCACCGTCCAATTCAAGAAAAACAGGGTTGAGAAGAACAATTCCGTTGCCAGAAACACGCTCTGCACCGATTAAAATGCTGCCGCCATCTTCTGAATCTTGACGCAGCCAAGGCCGCTTATCATCAAATAAATCTGCGCTTTTCTTTTGGCCTCTAAATGTGCTTTCCATCTCTGTTGCAACTGAATAGCCATAGGCTGAAATTGGATTGATAACAAAAATAGAGAACAAGCCAAAAATCAGAGCCGCGAGCCAGAGCGGCAAAAGAAATTGCCAAGCTGAAACCCCAACAGAGCGCGCAACAACAAGTTCGTTTTTCTTATTGAGTTGGATGAGCGTTGTCATAGAGGCTGCCAAAATAACGAACGGAATCGCAACACTCAAAATGAAGGGTAGGCGCATCGTCGTGATATAAATACCAAGTGAAGATGAATACCCTTGCAAATTGCCAAAACGGTTGTTCATTTCGGTGAAATCAATCAGAAAAATAAGCAAAGCTATGCCAAGGAAGAAATAAATCGTCATCTTGAGCATATATTTGAAGATATAAAGCTGAAGGGTTCGTCCGAGCATTAGGACACCTTTCTACGTGCGAAAGTCAGACGGATATTTTTCACAAATTCTGCAACCTTATCCATATATCTGAGCAACCAATCAGGCGCTTCAATCGTACGTTGTGTCTCAATCATCCAACACGAAATCGCAATGCCGATAAGCGGTATTAGATAGAGAAGGTAGATGTAGTCAGCCGTCTCTTTATTGAGGCCAATGGCAGATTCTGCCAAACCGCGATAGATGATTGCCGCCCCAAAAGCCAAAATAAAATTGGTAATACTCGCACCGCGATGGGATCTCGGTTTTCCGGCCAAGGCCACACCCGCAAAGCCTAGCAAAACGGGGTAAAGCCAACTTGAAAAACGGCGATGCAATTCGGCTGTTATTTTGCCAGGAGAGCGTTGCACTTCCCTATCATTTGGGTCCGGATTGAGCAGGTAAGACGTGGTGCGTTCCATCACGAAATAGTTGGTTTTACCGTCAGCGCGTGAAAATTGCGAAAGACTAATGGCATAGGACGCAAAGCGGATAACGGTAATGTCTTGGGTGCCAGCCGTTTTGCGATGAATTTCGCCATCGTTCAAAATGAGCAATGATTCGCCGTTCACTTCTCCGACACCGCCTGATTGTGCATAATAAATCAGATCGAGCTTAGGATCGCGCGTGTCTGAAATCATGATTTGCTCAAGCGCACTGCCATTTTTATCATTCACATAGATGGTGAGATCTTTGTCAGCGCGCGTGAAGCGACCTGCCTGAATAAGTGTTGTCAAAAGATTCGCACGTGATTGTGTCAAAACATCACGGGATTTCGCGTTGGTATAGGGTTCAATAAAATGGCTTGAAACCAATGTGTAGGCACCTGCCATAAAGCCAACGATAAGAATCGGTTTGGCGATTTGCCATTTGCCTATGCCAGCGCTTGCTAAAACCGGCATTTCTGAATCGCTATTCATCGCATTCAGCACTTGAACAGCACCCAAGGCAATGCCGAAGGGCAGAACCGCAGTTAAAAACTGAGGAATGAGTAATGACATGAAATGTAGAAACGATGTGATGGAGTTGCCGGAACCTGTCGCAAAATCAATGCGGCTGACGGCTTGTGTTACCCAAACCAACGCAACCATTGCGAGGGTAGAACCAAGTGACGCTTTCAACATACGTCCGAAAATGTAGCGTTGGATGCTGTTCACAGGCGACTCGCTTCTCTGATTTTCACCGAACAGATACTTAAAAAGCGATCTGCATCGACAACTATCTATTAAGGATTTACCATGTGTTTGACTAACACTTAGGCAATTTTAATGGTTAACAACTATTTTAGGTCGGATTTGACTTGTCAAAGCTGGTTAGTGAGCCCAAATCAATGCAAATCTCTTTTTTCTTGTAATTAAATACAAAAGGTTCGTTCATGTCCGTTGTGCCGCAAATATCATTCGCAAAACTGTCTACACCGAAAAAAGGGGCGTTGCTGATTGTACAAGCTGCGTTAAACGACGCATCGGCTCTCGTAAATGATGCGGACCCTGAAAATGTGCTCGCAAAAGCCGCAGCCTCTGCAAAATTTAAAGCCAAGAAAAGCGCTAAGCTTGATGTGCTTGCACCAGCGAGTGCACCTGTTTCGCGCATCGTTGTGCTTGGTGCCGGTGAGTTGGACAAATTGTCGATAGACGATTGGATGTCGCTGGGCGGTAAAGCCCGTGCTGCACTTGAAAATGAAGAGCAAGTAACTGTTCAACTGTCAGGTTCTGGTGCTCAGGCCGCAGCTTTTGCACATGGTTATCTTTTGCGCAGCTATGATTTTGATCAGTACAAAACAAAGAAGAAAGACGACGAAGAAAAGCCGTCTTCTCAAACGGTTTCTATCTGTCTTGAAGATGTGGCGGACGCTAAAAAACAGTGGGAAATTGAAGAGGCTGTTGCGCAGGGCACAATTCTTGCGCGCGATCTTGTCAATGAACCAGCCAACGTCCTGTACCCAATTGAATTTGCAAAACGCGCTTCTGCCTTGAAAAAACTTGGCGTTGAAATCGACGTCTTGACTGAAAAAGAGATGAAGAAGCTCAAAATGGGCGCATTGCTTGGCGTTGCACAAGGATCGCGTAATGATCCGCGTCTTGTGGTTATGAAATGGAACGGCGGTAAAGCCAAAGACAAGCCAATCGCCTTTGTGGGCAAAGGCGTTACATTTGATACGGGTGGTATTTCCATTAAGCCTGCTGCGGGCATGGAAGACATGAAAGGTGATATGGGCGGCGCTGCGGCAGTAACCGGCCTCATGCATGCTCTTGCTGCGCGTAAAGCCAAAGCAAATGTCATCGGCATCATCGGACTTGTTGAAAATATGCCTGATGGTAACGCGCAGCGACCAGGCGATATCGTCACCTCAATGTCTGGCCAGACAATTGAAGTCATCAATACAGATGCGGAGGGCCGTTTGGTTCTTTGTGATGCGCTGCATTATTGTAATACAAAATTTGAACCAAAATTCATGGTCAATTTGGCAACGCTCACTGGCGCTGTTCTGGTTGCGCTCGGCCAAGAACATGCTGGTCTGTTTTCTAACAATGATGAGCTTGCTGAAAACATTTTCAATGCAGGAAGCGCTTCTGGCGAAAAAGTTTGGCGCCTGCCACTTGGGCCAGCTTATGATAAAATGATCGACAGCAAATTCGCCGATATGAAAAACACAGGCGGACGTTACGCTGGTTCAATCACAGCGGCACAATTCCTTCAGCGTTATGTCGGTGAAACACCTTGGGCGCACCTCGATATTGCTGGCACAGCGATGTCATCGCCTGCATCAGACATCAATACATCTTGGGCATCTGGCTTTGGCGTGCGGTTGCTTAACCAGATGGTTGCCGATTCTTACGAAGGCTAAGCACGGTAAAAATGTGACTGATATTGTCTTCTACCATCTAACTGAAACAACGCTTGATGAGGCCCTTCCGGTGCTCATCGAGCGTTCGCTTGGTCGTGGGTGGAAGGCAACAATTCAAACTCATAGCGATGATGTGCGGGATCGTCTTGATGTTCGGCTATGGGAGTACAAGGCTGATAGCTTTCTGGCGCATGGAAGAGACGGCGATCCATTCGAGGCCGAACATCCGGTTTTCCTGACATCGACCGACTTGAATCAAAATGGCAGCCACATACGCTTTGTCGTTGATAATGCGGCACTTCCTGATGGTTTGAACAGCTATGAGCGCGTTGCGATTATGTTTGATGGCAATGATGAAAGCGCTGTCAGTCAGGCGCGCAACAATTGGAAGAGTTTGAAAGCTGACGGTCACACATTGACCTATTGGAAGCAGTCAATGGAAGGCAAGTGGGAGCGGGCGGCCTAATGTTTTCTGGTATGGGCGATTACATTAAAATTGGTTTTATTCTGCTGGTTCTTGGCGTCGTCATTTATTTTTTGACACGCAGCCGAAGCAAGAAGAAAATTGGAAACGCGCCAACCGGTACAACGGGGCGCGCTTCTCGTATCGGCAGGCAGGAAGAAGTGCCTGAGGTCGCCAAGAAGAAGAAACAACCAGATCAAAAATGGGGACGAGGTTCAGAAGACTGAAGCCTAGTCGTCCATTAAATTTGTGCCCGTTGCCTCTTCATACTGTGTGCACAGATCAATCCACTCGGCTTCCCAATCGGCGATTTGTTTTTCAATTTTGCCGCGTTTGATCGTCAAGTCAGAGACTTTGCCCTGATCATCAAGCACAGCTTTTGT
The DNA here is from genome assembly GCF_000620605.1 of Ahrensia sp. 13_GOM-1096m. Classification (NCBI taxonomy): domain Bacteria; kingdom Pseudomonadati; phylum Pseudomonadota; class Alphaproteobacteria; order Hyphomicrobiales; family Ahrensiaceae; genus Ahrensia; species Ahrensia sp. 13_GOM-1096m. Next base: position 361,041 of record NZ_JIAX01000009.1, on the reverse strand, counting down.
GCCAAGACTTTCATCAATTACTTGAATCTCTTTGGTGGCTTTCGCCATTAAGCCTTCAATATGATTGATCTTTTTCTTAACAGGCGCCATTTTTTGGCGTGCTTGTGCAGCCAGTTTTCGCCGCTCTTTACCCGATAGACCATCGCCTTTTTTACCATCGTCATCATCGTTGGATTTCTTCTGCGGACCTTTAAGGATGAGCGTGCGATACTCATCCATGTCACCTTCATAAGGTTTCACAGTACCTTCGCCAACAATCCATAAACGCTCAGCTGTCGCCTCAAGCAAATGGCGATCGTGGCTGATCAACATCACGGCACCAGAATAACCGTTAAGCGCTTCAATCAAGGCTGCGCGGCTATCAATATCCAAATGGTTGGTCGGCTCATCCAGAATCAACAGATGCGGCTTGTCGAGTGTTGCAAGACCAAGCGTTAACCGGGCCCGTTCACCACCGGAAAGCTGAGCAGCTTTTGTGTCCATCTTGTCGGTGCCAAGTCCCATCGCCGCAACACGCGCGCGCACGCGGCTTTCAGGTTCTTCGGGCAGCGCTGCACGCAAATGGTCAAATGCAGTCCAATCTGAGTGAAGGTCATCCATCTGGTGCTGGGCAAACATCGCAACGCGCAGTTTATCCGCACGCACAACGGTGCCTTCTTGAGCCTGCAAGCGGTCCGAAAGCAATTTCGCAAATGTCGATTTGCCATTACCGTTCGCACCCAAAAGCGCAATGCGATCATCCGCATCAATGCGCAAATTAAGATGCGTCAAAATAGGCTTATCCGGATCATAACCAACACGCGCAGATTCCATCGTTACGATTGGCGATGCGGCTTCTCTGGTGGGCGAAGGGAAAACGATAGGTTTGACGCTTTCGTCAACCATGATCGAAATGTCGCCCATTTTCTCAAGTGCTTTTAAGCGGCTCTGCGCCTGTTTGGCTTTAGATGCTTTGGCGCGGAAACGCTCAACAAATGCCGCCATATGCTTTTTCTTGGCGTCTTGTTTCTCTTTAGATTTGACCAGTTGAGACATGCGCTCTGCGCGCGTGCGGGCAAAATTGTCATAATTGCCGCGGTATAAAGTGAGCTGTTTATTTTCCAGATGCAAAATCGAGGTGGCAGCTGAATTCAGCAAATCCCTATCGTGGCTGATGATAAAGACGGTATGCGGATATCTCTGGATATAGTTCTCCAGCCACAAAGTGCCTTCAAGGTCGAGATAGTTGGTCGGCTCATCAAGCAGCAGATAATCAGGCTCAAGAAATAGAACCGCAGCCAGCGCCACACGCATACGCCAACCGCCCGAAAAGGACGAGCATGGCCGTTGCTGCGCTTCTGCATCAAAGCCAAGTCCGTGCAAAATAGCGCCGGCCCGCGCTTCGGCAGAATGTGCTTCAATATCCGCAAGGCGAATATGAATTTCAGAAATCCGGTTTGGATCCGTCGCCGTTTCAGCTTCTTCAAGCAAGGCGGTACGCTCAGTATCAGCCTCAAGCACGGTTTCGAGAAGAGTGGCATCCGTGCCAGGTGCTTCCTGCGCTACTTGGCCAAGTCTCAAACCTTTTTGCAATGAGATATCGCCGCTTTCCGGCGAAAGAGTCCCATTGATGAGTTTAAATAGTGTGGTTTTGCCCGTGCCGTTTCGTCCAACAAGGCCACATTTAGAGCCGGTTGGGATAGTCGCTGATGCGTCTTCGAAAAGGGGGCGGCCCATCATTCGAAATGTAAGATTATTAATATTTAACATGGCTGCTGTTTGGCTCGGATTGGCTTGTTTAGCAAGATAGAAAAGCGTTATGCAAAGGGCCAAGTAATTGGATAGGGAAAATAGACGATGACAATCAAACTCTATGAGCTTTGCGGCGCTGACAATAAGATGGTTTTCAGCCCACATTGCTGGAAGGTTCGCATGGCGCTCGCCCATAAAGGCCTGAGCTACGAGACTGAACCTGTTGGTTTTTCTAAGGTCGCCCGTATCGAAGAAGGCGAAAGCCGCCGCGTGCCTGTTTTGCGTGATGGAGAAAACATCATCGAAGACAGCTACAAAATCGCGCTTTACCTTGAAGAGAAATACCCAGATAGACCAAGCCTGTTTAACGGCGAGGGTGGCAAAGCGGCAACACAATTTGTCACGGCTTGGAGCCAAAACCAACTTCATCCGATTGTCGCAAGACTTGTCCTCATACAGATTTATCATTCACTGAATGATGAAGACAAAGTTCATTTTAGAACGACCCGCGAAAAAACGTTTGGAATGACACTGGAAGATTTCAGTGCAACACGTGGTGCATCATCAACAGATTTGCACAATGTGTTAGTGCCGTTAGAGGCGATGCTGGCCGATCAACCTTTCATCGGTGGGCAGAAACCACTTTATGCTGACTATGTTGTGTTTGGGGCATTGCAATGGCTCCGTATCTTTAAGGGGCAATCGCTCTTGAAGAAAGGCAGCAAAGCAGAAGCTTGGATGGAGACGCTGCTGGATATGTATGATGGGGCAGGACGTGCTGCGACGATAGCCGCTTAACGTTTAGTGGAAAGATAAAAGCCTTGGCTTTCATAGCTAGGGCCGCTATAGACCGCCCAAATCCCTTCATAAAGAAAACAGGAATGTCAAAAATGGCAATCGAACGTACATTTTCCATGATCAAGCCAGACGCAACAAAGCGCAACTTGACTGGTGCTATCACGAAAGTATTTGAAGAGAACGGCCTTCGTGTTGTTGCTTCTAAACGCGTATGGATGAGCCAAAAACAGGCTGAAAGCTTTTACGCTGTTCACAAAGAGCGTCCATTCTTTGGCGAGCTTGTAGAATTCATGTGTTCTGCGCCAACCATCGTTCAGGTGCTTGAAGGCGAAAACGCTATAGCGAAAAACCGCGAAGTTATGGGTGCAACAAACCCAGCTGAAGCTGCTGACGGCACAATCCGTAAATTGTTTGCTGAATCAATCGGCGAGAATTCTGTGCATGGTTCTGATGCTGCTGAAACAGCTGCTGAAGAAATTGCATTCTGGTTTGGTGGCAACGAAATCGTAGGTTAATTCCTTAATTTCGCTTCAATGAATTTTTACTTAATGCAAACCGGACAGAGCAATCTGTCCGGTTTACTTTTTTTTCGCATATCTCTGTTATGCTTATGGCGAGGAAATTTTAATTCATCACGAGGGTGATCATAGCAGTGTAAAGAGTTTAATATGGCGACCACAATAAAGGCGAAAGCTTCCGCATCTCATTTGAGTTTTGTTTATCCTGATTATTCGTTCGAAGAACGTTTAGCGGATGGGTTAGTCCATATAGTCGGTGTCACGCTCTCGATTGCTGCATTTATTCTTCTTTTAAGCCAGCCGGCATTCGATACGCGCTATTTAGGCGTTGTTCAAATTTATGCGGCGTGTGTGATCGGCCTTTTTTGTTTTTCAGCTGCATATCATATGGTGCCGCGCCCTGAATTACGGCCAATATTGCGCCGTTTTGACCAAGCTGCGATCTATTTCAAAATTGCAGGCACATTTACGCCGATGGTGTTCATCGTGAATACCGATTTTGCCTATTACCTTTTGGCAGCCATTTGGCTGGTCGCAACAAGCGGTGCCTTGATTAAATTATTGGCAGGCGAGCGCTTGGATAAACATACGATTTTTATCTATCTTGCGCTTGGTTGGAGCTCTATTTTGCTTCTATGGCCGTTGTTTGAGGTGTTAGCTGCGCGCAGTGTTTGGCTCGTGATTATTGGCGGTTTGCTTTATACAATTGGCATTTATTTCAATCAGTCCAACACGATTAAATATTCAAATGCGATTTGGCATAGTTTTGTGTTGGCCGCCTCTACCTGCCACTTTGTAGCGATTGCGGGTGGGGTGTTGATGTAAGCGCCTACCAGCGCTTTAAATCATCAATATCTGCCTGTTTGGATTGAACCCAATCGCCATCTTCAGCGTCTGCAAGATGTTCTTTTTTCCAAAAGGGTGCTTCGGATTTAAGATAATCCATCAAATAATCCGCAGCCTCAAATGCCGCACGGCGATGACTGGATGCTGTTACGACAAGCACGATATTCGCACCGGGCTCAAATTTACCAAAGCGGTGAATAATAGTCAGGCCCGTAAGCGGCCAACGCTGGGCGGCTTTTTGCGCAATCTGATTGAGCTGCGCTTCAGCCATTGCAGGATAATGTTCTAACTCAAGCGCTTTGAGCCTTCCGCCTTCATCACGGCAAAGCCCTGTGAAAGTAACAACGGCACCAATATCTTTTCGACCTTGGGTGAGTTTATCGACCTCGTTTTGAAGATCGAAATCATCCGCTTGTACAGATATGTGAGGTTTAAGCGTCACTTGCTTAGCCACCCGTCATGGGAGGAAACAGCGCAATCTCATTTGCCGCACCGATCTTTTCGCTGTGATGAATGTGTTCCTGATTAACCGCAATGCGGATTTGATCGGAATATTCGAGCGCATGTTCGAAGTTTTCACCGCGTGTTTTCAACCAGCGCATAAGGTCATCACCGGTTTCAATGTCGTCTGGCAGCTCAACACTTTCTTCAGAAAACCCAATGCGCTCCCGAACCCATGCGAAATATACAAGCTTTGTCATGCCGCACCATCTTTTGGATCTTCAATCACATGGCGCATACCTGCACGGAAATAATCCCACCCTGTGTAAATCGTAACGATTGCTGAAATCCATAAAAGCGTAAGGCCGATCTGGCTTGTATAGGGAAGGACTTTGTCTCCCGCTTCACCCGCAAGCAAAAAACCAATAGCGATCATTTGTATGGCTGTTTTCCATTTGGCAACTTGCGAAACCGGAACGCTGACTTTTAAGGCCGCTAAATATTCGCGCAGACCAGAGACGAGAATTTCGCGGCAAAGAATAATCACAGCAGCCCAGAGCGACCAGTCAACAATGGTATCTAATCCAACCAGCAAGAGTAACACGACTGAAACCAGTAGCTTATCTGCTATGGGGTCTAGCATGCGGCCAATATTGGAAATTTGCTGCCATCTTCGTGCCAGATAACCGTCCAAAAAATCGGTTACGCTAGCAAGGGCGAAAATGAATAGGGCAACCCACCGCGCAGTATCGCTGGAAGCTAATTCCCCTTTGGTGAAAAAGCATAAGACAATCAGCGGAACCGCCAAAATGCGCGCATAAGTGAGCACGTTGGGCAATGAGAAAATTAATAGTTTTTGAGCGTTAGACATAGGTTTTGCTATTCTCTGTGAAATTTCAAATCAACACTGCAAAGTGTTTGGGTCAAGCAATTAAAGCGATTTACTGATCACCATCGTGAAAATGATCGTGAATTAGCTTTGCCATTGCTTCTGAAATGCCTTCGACCTTGCTTAAATCTGACAGCGGTGCGCGGGCAACGGCCTTGGCTGTACCAAAGTGATGTAATAGTGCGCGCTTGCGAGAAGGGCCAATCCCCGCAATTTCATCAAGCGGATTACGCACCATTTCTTTTTTGCGCTTCGCACGGTGCGTGCCGATGGCAAAGCGGTGCGATTCATCGCGCAAACGTTGTGTGAAATATAAAACCGGATCGCGCGGTGGAAGGCTGAAATCCGTTTTACCGGGCATAAAGAACCGTTCGCGGCCTGCATCACGGTCCGGGCCTTTGGCAACACCAATGAGTTCTATCACATCCTCAATGCCAAGCCTTTTGACGATTTCGCGCACGGCATTGAGCTGGCCAAGGCCGCCATCAATCAGCAAAAGATCTGGCCATGCAGGCAATGTATCCGTGCTTTCTGGCGCGTCATCAGTTTCGGCAGAACGATCAGGAATACCATGCTCTTTGATAAGGCGCGTAAATCTGCGCTCCATAACTTCCTGCATCATGCCAAAGTCATCGCCCGGCGTGATCTCCGTCGATTTGATGTTAAACTTGCGATATTGGTTTTTCACAAACCCTTCAGGGCCAGCAACAATCATCGCGCCAACAGCATTTGTTCCCATGATGTGCGAGTTATCAAACACTTCGATGCGGCGCGGCACGCGCTTTAATTCAAATGTTTCAGCAAGCCCCTTGAGTAATCGTGCTTGACTTGATGTCTCTGCCAAACGTCGCCCAAGCGCTTCTTTTGCATTGGCAAGCGCATGGGTCACAAGATCGCGCTTTTCACCGCGCTGCGGCGTATTGATGGTCACTTTGCGTTCAGCGCGAAGCGTGAAAGCCTCTTCAAAAAGTTCGGGATTCTCAATCTCGTGCGACAGAAGAATAAGCCGTGGGCAGGGCTTGTCATCGTAAAACTGAGACAGAAATGCACCGAGCACTTCTGTTGGTTCAAGCGATGAATCTGCTTTGGGAAAATAGGAGCGGTTGCCCCAGTTTTGACCTGTTCTAAAAAAGAAAACTTGAATGCAGCTTGTACCGCCCTCTTGATGAATGGCGAATACATCGGCTTCTTCCACACCTTGCGGATTGATGCCTTGATGGCTTTGGATCGCCGTTAGCGCCGATATTCGGTCGCGGTAAAGCGCTGCGCGTTCAAAATCCAATTCATCCGATGCGTCTTGCATCGTTTGTGCCATTGCTGTTTGCACCGCACGGCTTTTACCAGAGAGAAAATCATCCGTTTCGCTCACCAATTGCGCGTAATTTTCTTGTGAAATTTCACCCGTGCAAGGGCCAGAACAACGCTTGATTTGATAGAGCAGGCAAGGCCGCGTGCGTGTTTCATAAACGCTGTCGGTGCATGTGCGCAGCAAGAATGCGCGCTGCAATGCGTTAATGGTGCGGCCAACCGCGCCAGCCGAAGCAAAGGGACCGTAATATTTGCCCTTTTTTGACCGCGCACCACGATGTTTGAAAAGCCCCGGTGCCTCATGATCGCCCGTTACTAAAATATATGGAAATGACTTGTCATCGCGCAGCAAAACGTTGAATTTTGGGCGCAGGCGCTTGATCAAATTGGCTTCAAGCAGCAGCGCTTCTGTTTCGCTGCGTGTTGTCACAAACTCCATTGATGCCGTTTCGCGGATCATCCGCGCAATACGGTTGGTGTGCCCGCCATGACGGCCATAATTCGTGACGCGGTTTTTGAGCGATTTAGCTTTGCCAACATACAGCACATCGCCGTTCGTATTGAACATACGGTAGACGCCGGGCTTGTTGGGAAGGCGTTTCACATAGGCATTGATAAGCTCAGTACCAGACAAATCATTGGTGATTGTCTCATCCTGCTCCCACTTAACATCAGTGAGGGCAGATGCAGAAATTTCTACATCAGGGACATTGTCAGCCATATCTGGATTATCAGGAATCATATTTATAATATGGGCTTGTTCCATGTGCCGCTTCAAGCGGTATACGCTTTAAAGCCAACAATATTACGCATTTGAATAATGCCTACTGACAATAATTGTCTATTCATTGGCATGGGTGTCGGGTGTTTGCCATGCAAGATGCTGACCGCCATCAAGCGCTAACATCTGTCCCGTGATTGATTTTGTTTGCCACAAATAGCGAATGGTCGCGCCAAATTCAGACAAGTCAGGCCCATGTTTTAAAATGAGCGTCGCTTGTTGCTTTGCGAAATCTTCATCGGACTGGCGCTCATTCTTTAGAGTTGGGCCAGGGCCAATAGCATTGACGCGAATGTTAGGACCAAGCGCCTGTGCCATTGTTTGCGTTGCTGTCCAGAGGGCAGATTTTGACAGCGTATAGGTGAAAAACTTAGGGTTAAGCCGCCATACTCTTTGATCGATCATATTGACGATCAGGCCTTCCTTATCACCTAAATGTTTTGCCAAGGCGCTGCTTAAAAATGCAGGCGCTTTAACGTGAACATTAAAATGCGTGTCCCATAGAGCTTCATCAAGATCGCTTATTTCATCATCTTCAAAAACCGACGCATTGTTGATGAGTATGTCAACGCTTCCAGCTTTTTGCGCGGCTTGGTCTATTAAAGCCGTGGTTTCACTCATTTTCGTCAGATCAGCTTCAACAGCAAAGGCACGGCCGCCATTACGCTTGATTTCTTCGCAAAGCGCTTGCGCTTCATCAAGTGAAGAATTGGCGTGAATGATAACGCCATAACCATTGGCCGCAAGATCCAAGGCGATAGCGCGGCCCACACGGCGGGCACCGCCAGTTATCAATGCATTGATGTGCTGCTTGGCCACAAATAACTCCGTTTAAAAATTAGAATACGGAAATGATATAGGCCAGATAGGCCAGAAGCATAGCGCTACCGAGCAATTTTCCGGTCGTAATGCGTGCAAAGCAAATAACCGCGAGCAAGACGGCGGCGGCTAACATGACCCACATATCATAGGCAATCATTGTGTCGGCAACAGGCACATCGATCAACAGGCCTGTTATGCCCATAATGGCTGCGATGTTGAAAATGTTTGAGCCGATAATGTTGCCCAGCGCTACATCACCATTTTTGCGCCATGCTGCCATGAAAGAGGTCGCCAGTTCCGGTAGCGATGTGCCTATAGCAACAATGGTCAGTCCAATTGCCGCATCGGAAACACCGAAGTGGCTTGCAATACCAGACGCGCCTTCCACGGTGAAATGAGCCGCAATGGGCAGCAGAATAAGACCGCCAAGCAGGAAGACTATTATTTTGGAGTTTTGTGTCGGAGCGTCTCCGACATCGTCGTGATAATCAGATGGTATCGTTGCGTCATCTTCTGTCTGTGTGCGTGCGCGCACGATTTGTGCGATAATATAAAGGACCAAGCCGGCAAACAAAATGCCGCCTTCCAGCCTTGATAAAACACCGTCTGAAATCATCCACATAAATGCAAGAGTGAAAAACAGAAGAATACCTACATTACGCGAAAGGCCATTCTGGTTGGCATGAATGGCGGTAATGAGGGCAGGTAGTCCCATCACAAGCAGCACATTGGCGATGTTGGACCCTACAATATTGCCAACAGCGATATCGGGAACGCCTGACAGCGCTGAATCGAGCGATATAACAAGCTCCGGTGCAGACGTGCCAAATGCTACAATTGTAAGGCCGATAATGAGGGGCGGGATGTTAAATTTCTCCGCAAGACCCACAGCACCTTTAACGAGATAATCTCCAGCAAAAACGAGCAGAATTAATCCGCCCACCAGCATTGCGATATTGAGTAACATTTATATGGGGTCCCTGCTTAGAATGTGACCAGTATATAAGTTGTCTATGGGCCGATAAAAAGGGCTAGCGCATTGATTTTGTTCGTTGCTCAATAAAACTGTTGCTTATTTAGAACACTACAAAGCGCCTTATTTCAGTCACGGGAATTCCACATTTTTGAAAATCAAATGCCGCAATTGAGGTGCAAAACGTTTCTTGAGGGTGAGGGGCTGCCCAAGATTTTTATCAAGGGCACAATTAACACCGATAGGAGAAGTTATGCGTACGAATTTTCTAAAAGCAGGTGCTGCAGTCGCAGCTTTGTTGATCGCAGCACCGGCAATTGCCGCAGATGCGATTGAAACACCACCTGAACCACCAGTTTCAAACTATGTAGAGGCTGCTCCAGCAAATACTTGGTCTGGCATCTATGGCGGTGGTTCACTGGGTTATTCATGGGGCAAGTTTGATACATCCGGCGGTGATGTAGATGCAAAAGGCCTCTCTGGTCTAGGATTTGTTGGTGTTAACGGCCAATCCGGCTCAATCGTTTATGGTGTCGAGGGTGACTTGGGTTACACCGATGCAAAAGAATCAATCGGTGTCGGTGCTGAAATTAAACAGGGTCTGTTCGGTTCTGCACGTGCGCGCCTAGGTTATGCGTTTGACCCATTTATGCTCTACGGTACAGCAGGTGTTGCCGCAACACAGGCCAAAGTTAGCGATACTATTGGCAGTGATAAAAACACACATCTTGGCTGGACAGTTGGTGTCGGCGGTGAAGCGCTTGTAACAGAAAATATCTTTACACGTGTTGAATACCGTTACTCTGATTATGGCTCAAAAGACTATAATACAGGTGTCGGTGGAACATCCGTTTCTTCAGGCTTTTCAGATCACAGCGTTCGCGCAGGTATTGGTCTAAAATTCTAATTTAATATCTTAATGAAAATGCCGCCGACATTGCGTTCGGCGGCATTTTTGATTCAAGCCTGTTCTTTTGAAGCGAAATTACTTTCTGTGCCTGAGAGAACGTTTAAGAAAATATACTGATGTAAAGTGAAGTAATTTCCTATTTACGTAACATTGTTGATATTTCTGCAGTAAGATTGGTTATTTTTAAGTACAAACTGCTTTATGTGTATGAATAATTAAACTATATGGAGAATAGTGAGTTTTTTAATATACGGTAATGCCGATAGGAGTAGTTATGCTTAGTAACATTATAAAAACAGGTGCTGCAGTCGCAGCTTTGTTGAGCGCAGCGCCGGCAATAGCAGCAGATGCGATTGAAGCGCCATATGAGCCACCAGTTTCAAACTATGTAGACACTGCTCCAGTAAACATTTGGTCTGGCATCTATGGCGGTGCTTCACTGGGCTATACATGGGGAAAGTTTGACCTGAGCGGCGATGAAGGGCAAGGCGGCAATGTGGATGCAAAAGGCATCTCTGGTCTAGGATTTGTCGGCGTTAACGGCCAGTCCGGCTCGATTGTATATGGTGTCGAAGGTGACCTAGGTTACTCCGATGCAAAAGTCTCAATCGATGGTGAAGGCGGTAAGCAAGGTATTTTCGGCTCTGCCCGCGCGCGTCTTGGTTATGCGTTTGACCCATTCATGCTCTACGGTACAGCCGGTGTTGCAGCAACACAGGCCAAACTTACCGCTACAGTTACCAATGATGCTGGCAATAGTTTTCATGTGAGTGATAAAAACACACATCTTGGCTGGACAGTTGGTGTCGGTGGTGAAGCGCTTGTAACAGAAAATATCTTTACCCGTGTTGAATACCGTTACACTGATTATGGTGCTAAAGATTACAATCTTGATGGCACGGCCGTTTCTTCAGGCTTTTCAGATCACAGCGTTCGCGCAGGTATTGGTCTAAAATTCTAATTTAATATCTTAGTGAAAATGCCGCCGACATTGCGTTCGGCGGCATTTTTGATTCAAGCCTGTGCTTTATAAGTATCAAACGCAGGATAGGCTTCTTGAAAGCGTGTTTCAAACCGGCGCAGTTTGGCGCGCCCACGGCGCCAGTTTAAATCTGGAAAACGCAAATCCATATAGCTCATGGCTGCCGCGACGGCGAATTGTCCGCCGTTTAGTTTTCCCCGTACAGGTGTAATATTTTCTTCAAGCCAATCGAGTGATCGCTCTACTTTACGTGCTTGCATATCAATCCATTCTTGATGGACTTTTTCTTCCGGCCGCATACGCTTTTCATAAATTTGTGCGAGCAAGCAATCACAAAGCCCATCGGCTGCTGCCTCAAGGCGCTCTGCTATGCGCCGTTTGTCGCCATTGCGTGGATAGAGCGTTTTGCCAGACATGCGGTCAAGTTCTTGCATAATGGCGCGGCTATCGAAAACCGAGAAACCATCATCAAGAACCAATGTTGGTATTTTTCCCAATGGATTGGCATCAATCAGATCGCTTGGTTCGTCGCTCGTGGTCACTTTGCGCGCTTCAATGCCAATATCTGCATAATCTGCTGCCATGCGCACTTTGGCGCTGTAGGGAGAAGCCGGTGAATAGAGTATAATTGGCATTGTTGTTCCTATCGTAAAGGGGCGACAGCCATTGAGCGGCTGCGGCAGTAGTTTCTATCAATTTCTGGGCAAGAGCGGAATGAGGCAAGGTCTTTTGTCATGCAGATGCGCACATCACGCAAATATTTGCGCTTGCAGGTGGCTGCAATCCCATCATTAGGAATGTCCGGATTCTCGGCTTGAAATAGTTTTTCAACAGAAATGGGTGAAATTGTTTTTGTTTCTGTCAAACCGGAAAAGCTAGGCGGAAGACTGATTTTACTAAATGCTGCTCGCGTGACGCTAAAATATTCTTCAGGTGAAAGGCCGCTGCAAGAACCATGTTTGCGCCATTGATGTTTGATCAAGCCAAAGCTTGGCATAATATCCGTCATGGAGCTGACGAGACTGTTATCGAGCTTGTTATTGCTGTTACAATTTTCTGGATATCCGCGTTCAAATTGCGGCCACAACCCATGAACAACAAATTCATATTTTTTATCCGGTCCGCATTGGCGCGAATCCGCATTATTGCCTTCTGAAGCGCAATAGCCAGGCGACCATGACAACGATAGAACATAGAAATCAAAACCATTGCCAATAGGAATGGTTGAGAGCGGTTCTGATCTATCGTTATTTTCGGCTGAGCAGCTCGCAACAAAGCCAGCCAATAGCATTAAAGCTATGCAGAGGATCAGCCGGTTCATAGGTCTTAGCGCAATATATTGCAGTGAGCACCATAGACGTTCCAGCGATCGAGGCCAGAAATACAAAACTCAACATTATTGCCAAGCCCTGCAAAGCCTGCGCCATATTCCAGTAAATACCAGATGGAGCGTTGTTGGCCGTCGCTCATATAAGCTTGCGCTTTACAATAACGCCGCGCGAAGGGGCTTTTGCCCTCTGGCTCGTAGCGTGTCTCATAGGTGTTATATAGTTCGGCGACTTGAAGGTCAGGATTGTGGTGAACTTCATTGGCCTGAATATCGAACCGTGACTTAATGCGATTGATTACTTTTACATCGCTACAGTCATTATTTTGAGCTTCCGAATACACCATGTCAGCTGCAGAGGCAGGGCTTAAAATCGGAGCATTAAGCATTGCACCGCTCAATAATATTGCTGCAAATTTGCTTATGTTCGACTTCATCATTTTCTCCTGCCTTGCCCTATCATTTTGAGATGTAGCGCAAGCACAATGCTGCGCCAAGCGTTCTTGGCTATTTTTGCTCGCCAACGAGCTCATAAATTGAATGCGAACCGGAGCCCGGCACGACTTCAAATAATTTGACCAGCCAAGGCAACAAAACCTTTAGCTCTTTTTCCAACACATAAGGCGGGTTGACGATAACCATTCCGGTGCCAATAAATTTAGCCTGAGAGCCGGGGCGATCAATCATCACCCGAACATCTAACGTGCGGCCCAAATCCATGCCGGAAAGGACTCTGGAAAAGCTGGCAATCATCTGCAAATCTTTGATCGGATACCAAAGCATATAGGTGCCTTTGGAGAAGCGTTTTTGAGCATCATAAAGCGCGCGCAAAATCGCATTGAACTCATCGCGATCTTCAAATGGCGGGTCGACCAAGATGAGGCCACGCTTTTCATTTGGTGGCAACTGCGCTTTCATTGCTTGCCAAGCATCAAGATGGTGCGTCTTGGTGTTCTTGGCCCAGTTGAAGTTGATCGTAAGTTCGTCAAAATCTTCAGGGTGAAGCTCAACAAGCGACAGGCGGTCAGTGCGGCGGATCAATGATTGTGCAACCATGGGCGAGCCGGGATAATGCTGAAGTTTGTCTTCGTTCATGTCGTTCAAAAGAGTTGTGAACGGTTCGCAAAGCTCACGTACTTCTTTTGGCGCGTTGGGTAGTGCCTTTATAAGGCGCGCGATGCCTGTTTCAGCTTCGCGCGTTTTTTGCGCTTCAACGCCTTTCAAATCATAACGCCCGACACCTGCATGGGTATCCATGACAAAGAACGGGGCATCCTTGCGTTTGAAATACATCAATACGCGCGTTAAAATGATGTGCTTGACGACATCGGCAAAGTTACCAGCATGGTAAGCGTGGCGGTAGTTCATGGTTCTTGCCTTTCGATCACATCGCGTAGCGCTTGCGCATAAAGCTTGTGTTCTTGCTCCAACACACGTGCGGTGAGGGTGGTTTCAGTGTCACCGCTTAATATTGGCACTTTTGCCTGCGCGATTACAGGGCCTTCATCCATACCAGCTGTCACATAATGAACGGTACAGCCGTGCTCATCATCACCTGCGTCAAGTGCCCGCTGGTGCGTGTTAAGGCCTTTATATTTCGGCAGAATGCTTGGGTGGATATTGATAATTTTCCCAGCCCATTTGTCGATAAAGTCTGCGCTTAAAAGGCGCATAAAACCCGCAAGACATATAATGTCTGCATCCCATTCACAAAGCTGATTGTGGATTGCAGTCTCATGCTCTGCTTTCGATGCATAATCTGCGCGTGCAAATGCACCTGTTGCGATATTCATATCAGCAGCAGTGATAAGGCCAGCCGCATCTTTTTTATCGGCAATGACACCGACGACTTCAGCTGGAAAATCCGGTGCAGAAATTGCATCTGCAAGCGCGATCATGTTCGACCCGCGACCGGAAATCAGAATTGCAACTTTTGTAACCCGTTCAACCAAGATCAAGTGTGCCTTTGTAAATGACCGCTTCGCCGCTCCGCGCAGTGAGCGTTCCAAGGCGGCATGTTTTTTCGCCTTCACGTTCAAGGATGTCGCTCACGGCATCTGCGTTTTCCGGCGATACAATAACGATCATGCCAACACCGCAATTAAATGTGCGCAGCATTTCTGTCGCATTCACGCCGCCAGCTTTTGCAAGCCAGCGAAACACAGGCAGTGTTTCCAAAGCGTCAAGATCAATGGTTGCTGCAAGGCTCTTTGGCAGAACGCGCGGAATGTTTTCAGTAAATCCACCACCGGTAATATGCGCCATTGCTTTCACGGCATCGGTCTCGCGAATGGCTGCCAAAAGTGACTTCACATAAATTTTCGTTGGCTCGAGCAATTCTTCGCCAACTGTTTTTGAACCGAACGGCGCTTTGTCTGCAAAGCCGAGGCCGTTTGTCTCAATGATTTTGCGCACGAGTGAAAAGCCGTTGGAGTGAACGCCGCTGGATGCAAGACCCAAAATCACATCACCTTCTTGAATGTCATTAGAAGGCAGCATTGCGCCGCGCTCTGCTGCACCAACCGCAAAGCCAGCCAAATCATAATCACCATCGCGGTACATGCCGGGCATTTCAGCGGTTTCGCCGCCAATCAATGCACAGCCAGCCTGTTTGCAGCCATCAGCAATGCCGCGCACAATGTCGGTGCCTTCTTCAACGCTCAATTTGCCCGTTGCGAAGTAATCAAGAAAGAACAATGGTTCCGCGCCTTGAACAACCAGATCGTTCACACACATTGCCACAAGGTCAATGCCAACCGTGTCATGCTTGTTGGCATCGATCGCAATTTTTAGCTTTGTGCCAACACCGTCATTGGCAGCAACAAGAATAGGATCTTTGAAGCCAGCCGCTTTTAAATCAAACAATCCGCCAAATCCGCCGATTTCGGTATCAGAGCCAGGACGGCTTGTTTCGCGCACGATAGGCTTTATGGCCTCGACAAGCGCGTTTCCGGCATCAATATCAACGCCGGCATCGGCATAACTCAATCCGTTTGAACTGTTTGCATTTTCTGACATTGACTTTGTCCCGTTTGCTACTTCGGTTTTAGCGCTCTATGGCACGGGTCGTCCTTATGTTCCAATGGTCTTGTGCCACAATCACAGAAAAAAGGACTTTTATTGGCTACATTTGCAGCCGTTGTTTGGATTTAACGTGAATTGAACCTAGATAAAGACTGAACAGGATTAAGCTCGATGGGAAAAAACGTCTACACTCTCCCCAATCTCATCACTTTGGCCCGTTTATTTACCGTGCCGCTGATTATTTATCTCATTGTCTTGGGCAATTGGACTGCCGCACTGGTTTTATTTATCTTGGCCGGCATTTCAGACGCTGTCGATGGCATTATTGCGCGTAAATACGGTCTCGGCAGCGAGGTCGGAGCCTATCTCGATCCAATATCAGACAAGGTGCTTTTAACAGCTGTCTTTATAGCACTTGGATATTATGAGGTCGTGCCGATCTGGTTTGTGTTTCTAGTTGTTGCACGCGATGCGCTGATCATCGGCGCTGTGGTATTGTCAACAATTATGGGCGCTGATGTCGTTATAAAGCCACTTATGATTTCTAAAGCGAATACACTTGTGCAGATTGGTCTGGCTGCCTATCTGATTGCAATGAAGGCTGGATTTTTTTCGATACCGATTCTAGGCAGCGCTCTTATCTACATTGTCGCTGCATTAACCTTGGCATCTACGGCGGCTTATTGCGTCGTGTGGTTCCGGCATATGGCAGAATATGAGGATTAAGTAATGGGCGAACATTTATCAGCAAAAGCGCTGCGCCGTCAGGCTCTTTTCTGGCTTGGTGCAATCATTGTTTTCGGTGTGCTTCTCTATATTTTCAGAAGCGTTTTGCTGCCGTTTTTAGCGGGTTTTGTTCTGGCCTATTTCTTAGACCCAGTTGCGGACTATTTGGAACGCAAAGGCATGTCGCGCATATGGGCGACTGTCAGCATATTGCTGGCGTTCCTCATTGTGTTTCTTCTCGCTTTGGCAATTATTGTGCCGGTCTTAGCATCGCAGGCAATTGAGTTTGCAGGCAATTTGCCGAACTATTTGGTGCGACTGCGCGAAGTCATTTCCAGCGCGAAGATCGACATGACTTGGCTCAATACATTTTTTGGCATTGATTTTGCCGCCGTTGATCTTGGCTTCGACATGAAAAAGATCACCGATAGTTTTGACACCTATCTGGAAGAAGGTTTTGGTGTCGTTAAAACCGTCGTGCAGGGAATTTGGAATTCTGGTCAGGCCGCAATGAACATTGTCAGCCTTTTGGTTGTTACGCCTGTTGTGGCATTTTACATGTTGCTCGATTGGGACAAAATGATTGCCAAAATTGACGGCTGGATTCCGCGCGATCATGTAACCACAGTGCGTGCGATTGCACGGGATATGAATGAGGCTGTGGCTGGTTTCATTCGCGGGCAGGGAACGGTAAGCCTGATCCTTGGTATCTTTTATGCCATTTCGCTCACCTTAGCGGGTTTGAATTTCGGCTTGCTTATTGGTTTGCTCACAGGAGTGTTGAGCTTCATTCCTTATGTCGGCTCTGCAATCGGGCTCATATTATCCATTGGTGTCGCGCTGGTGCAGTTCTGGCCGGACTATATTCAAATCGGTATCATCGCCGCGATTTTCTTTGCTGGTCAGTTCTTTGAGGGTAATTTCCTTCAACCAAAAATGGTTGGCGATAGCGTTGGTTTGCATCCGGTGTGGTTAATGTTTGCGCTTTTCGCATTTGGTTCACTGCTCGGCTTTACAGGCATGTTAATCGCTGTACCCGCTGCTGCTGCGGTTGGCGTGTTGGTGCGGTTTGCTCTTTCGGCCTATCTTCACAGCGATCTTTACCAAAATGAAAGCGCAGGGCGTGCTATAGAGACCAAAGCTGAAATAGAAGAATAGCCGCATTGAGTTTGGCTAGAGCGTTTTTTAATGGTTGAAGCAAATCAGCTACTGCTGGATTTGAGGGGCGCACCATCGCTGACACGCGATGATTTGGTGGTCAGTGCTGCCAATTTGAATGCGGCATCTCTTATTGATAACTGGCCGCATTGGCCTTCGCCTTGGGCTATTTTGATTGGCGCTAAAGGCTATGGAAAATCGCACCTTGCCGAGATTTGGTGCGAGGCGGCACAGGCGCACCGTGTTAATCCGTCGGAATTATCAGATGTTGATCTGGATGAAGCGCAACAAGGCCGCCCAATCCTAATCGATGGGTTGTCTGAGGGGAACTTCGACGAAACCCGCACATTTCACCTCATGAACGCTGTTCGCAATGCGCAGCAAACCATGTTGATTACGGCCGAAAACAACCCAGCTTTGTGGCGTTTAGAAACGGCAGACCTTCGCTCTCGCTTTAAGGCTGCCACGACCGTTGAAATTGGCGAACCAGATGATGCGCTTCTGCGCGCTGTTCTTGCCAAATTATTTGCTGACAGGCAGATTAATGTTGGCCCCGATATTGTTGAGTATTTGGCAACACGCATAGATCGCTCCCTTGGCAGTGCAAACCATGTGGTCAATCTTCTTGATCGGGAAGCGCTGAAGTCTAAGGCGCGTATTACAAAGCCTCTGATCGCCCGTGTGCTTGAAACGATTGACAGTGAATAGTGTGGAAAACCAGTTTCTTATTGGTTCAAACTGCCCCTAGTGCATAGCGATTTATTTCTGTCATATAGCTGGTATAAATACGGCGAGTCGATAGAACTCTTGATAAGAATATGGGTCGCATGATTAACTCTTTCGAAGAAACTTCCGGAAACGCTGCATCATCTATAAAGATGATTGCCGAGAACGATCCTGCACGGTTTGTGAACCGCGAATTTTCTTGGCTCCAGTTCAATTGGCGTGTTTTGGAAGAAGCTCAAAATACGAGCCAACCTTTGCTTGAGCGCCTGCGGTTTTTGTCGATTTCCGCTGCCAATCTTGACGAGTTTTTTATGGTGCGTGTCGCGGGTTTAGCGGGGCAGGTGCGGGAGCAAGTCAGCCAACGGTCTATCGACGGTCTTTCGGCGCAAGAACAATTGGATATGGTGATTGAAGAAATCACCAAGCTTCAATGTGAACAACAGGCCACTTTGTCCTCGCTTCTAGAAGAGCTGCGCAAAGAAAATATTGAGATCGTTAAAACCGAAGAATTATTGCCTGCAGATTTAGCGTGGCTTGAAGATCATTTCCTGCAAAAGATTTTCCCAATCTTGACGCCTTTATCTGTTGATCCGGCACATCCATTTCCATTCATTCCCAATCTTGGTTTTTCCATCGCGTTGGAACTGATCAATTTAAAGAACCGCAAAACTATGAATGCGCTGATCCGTTTGCCGGTCGCGCTTAATCGGTTTGTGGAAGTGCCAACGGATGGGACGCGCTTTCGCTTCGTATCGCTTGAACTTATTGTTAGCCTATATATCGACAAGCTTTATCCGGGCTATGAAGTTAAAGGTGCAGGTACTTTTCGCGTTATTCGTGACAGCGATCTTGAGGTCGAAGAAGAAGCGGAAGACTTGGTGCGCTATTTTGAAAGCGCGCTTAAACGTCGCCGCCGTGGACAAGTTATTCGGATTGAATATGATTCTGAAACGCCTCAAAATCTGCGCGATTTCGTAAGTCATGTACTGGAAGTGCCCGAGAGCCGTGTGAGCGTACAGACAGGGGTTTTGGCGCTCAGTACGGTGTCAGAAATTGTAAAAATACCGCGCGATGATCTTTTGTTCAAATCCTACACCGCACGCTTTCCAGAGCGGGTGCGCGAACATTCAGGCGATTGCTTTGCCGCGATCAATGAAAAAGACATCATCATTCACCACCCTTATGAAAGCTTTGATGTTGTGGTGCAGTTTCTGCGTCAAGCAGCAGCCGACCCCGATGTGCTGGCGATCAAGCAAACGCTTTATCGAACATCAAACAACAGCCCGATTGTGCGTGCGCTCATGGATGCTGCTGAATCAGGCAAATCCGTAACCGCGCTTGTGGAATTGAAAGCCCGCTTTGATGAAGAGGCCAATATTCGTTGGGCACGTGACTTGGAGCGAGCAGGGGTGCAGGTCGTCTTCGGCTTTGTCGAGTTGAAAACCCATGCGAAAATGTCTCTGGTTGTCAGACAAGAAGAATCAGGGCTTCGCAATTACGTTCACTTAGGCACTGGCAACTACCATCCGATTACAGCAAAGATTTACACAGACCTTTCTTACTTCACCTGTAATGACCAGATTGCACATGATGTGCAGCGCGTGTTCAATCTGATCACAAGCTATGCTGATCCGGGCCAAGATTTGAAGCTCGCCGTGTCGCCTTATTATATGCGCGACCGAATTTTGCGTCACATCAACGAAGAGATTGAGCATGTGAAAGCAGGTCGCCCCGGTGCGATCTGGATGAAGATGAACTCACTTGTCGATGCAAAAATCATCGATGCTTTGTATGAAGCAAGCGCTGTGGGTGTTGAAGTCGACATGATTATTCGCGGCATTTGCTGTCTGCGTCCGCAAGTTCCAGGCCTGTCTGAAAACATTCGTGTGAAATCTATCGTCGGCCGGTTTCTCGAACATAGCCGCATCTTTTGCTTTGGTAATGGCCGCGGATTGCCGTCCAAAAAGCCAATCGTTTATATCGGTTCTGCCGATTTGATGCCGCGTAATTTGGACCGCCGCGTAGAAACATTGGTGCCGCTTGAAAATGCGACAGTGTTACAACAAGTGGTCAACCAAATTATGCTCGCCAATCTTTTGGACAATGAGCAAAGCTATGATTTGCTATCCGATGGTCGCTCAAAACGTGTTATTCCATTGCCAGATGAAGCGCCGTTCAATGCTCAAACCTATTTTATGACCAATCCAAGTCTTTCTGGACGTGGAAAAGCACTGAAATCTTCTGCACCGGGATTGATTGCGCATAAGAAAAGAGCGCAAGATGCTTCATCGACGATAAAATAAAAGCATCGGTAATTTGTGTGATTGAAACTGAAGACGCTCAAGGCCGTTTAAAAGGCCGAAATCCGGTTGGCGTTATTGATATCGGGTCAAACTCAGTTCGTCTGGTGCTTTACGAAGGATTGGTGCGTTCTCCGGCTATTTTGTTCAACGAAAAAGTCTCCTGTGGTTTGGGGCGCGGTATTGCTGCGACCAATCGTATGGACGATGGCGCGGTTGAAGAGGCGCTTGAAGCGTTGGTTCGCTTCCGTGCCTTGGCCGATCAGGTTGGCGTTGGAGAATTGTATATCGTCGCAACGGCTGCTGCACGCGAAGCCGAAAATGGCCCCGAATTTGTTGAAAAGGCAGAGCGTATTCTGCGCCAACCCATTCATATTTTAACGGGTTTAGAGGAAGCGCACTTTTCTGCTCAAGGCATTATTTCAGCCTTTCGTGCCCCAGATGGTATTGCAGGCGATTTGGGCGGCGGTAGTCTTGAACTCGTTGATATTAATGGCGATTTAGCGGGAACAGGCATAACGATGCCGCTCGGGGTCATTCGTCTTGGCGAACGTGCAGAAGCATCGTTTCCAACCGCTGAAAAAATCACGCGCAAAGATATAAAATCCGCAGATATCCTTGATACCGGCAAAGGCCGCGTCTTCTATGCTGTTGGCGGCACGTGGCGAAACATCGCCAAGCTGCACATATCTTCGACAAACTATCCTTTGCATGTCACACATTCCTATGAGGTTGAACCGGAGGAGTTGCTGAAATTCCTCGATAAAATCAAGCAAGGCAATCTGGATAAATTCGAGGGAATTTCCGACGTTTCTAATTCCCGCCGAGCGTTGCTGCCTTATGGTGCTATTGTTCTTGCAGAAGTTATCAAGAGGATGGAGCCGAGCAAAATTGTCTTTTCTTCCAGTGGTTTGCGCGAAGGATATCTTTATGCGCAGCTTGATGAAGAGACGCAGCGTGCTGACGCATTGTATGAAGCCGCAGGAGAGCTAGCAATTCTGCGCGCACGTTCGCCGCGCCATGCGCGCGAATTGGCTGAGTGGACTGCATATAGTTTCGAGAAGTTCGGGATTGACGAAAGCGTTGACGAAAAACGCTACCGCGATGCGGCGTGTCTCTTGGCCGATATTGGCTGGCGCGCCCATGCCGATTACCGCGCGATGCAGTCGCTTGCGATTCTCGCTTATGGCAGTTTTGTTCAAGTTGATCATCAGGGGCGGGCCTATATCGCGCTGTCAAATTACTTTCGTTATGAGGGACTTAAAAACGAGTCGCTCGCGCCAGAAATCCGCAGCATTACAACAGATCGAATTTGGGAGCGTTCAAGGCTCCTTGGTGGTTTTATGCGGGTTGCATATTTGTTTACCGCTGCAATGCCGGGCGTCATGAGCAACCTTGAGTGGGAGCAGACGGGCGATAAGGAAATGATGTTAACACTGCCTGAAAGCCTGCGCGCTTTAGCCGGAGAACGTCCCGCCGGCCGGATCAATCAATTGTCAAAAGTCACAGGCTGGAAAATCTCCGTCAGTATTCGCCCTTAGCCTGCGTTATTAAATATCGACAACACCAATCTTGCGGTTTTCAAAGCGCAAGCCTGATTTTCCATCGAGCAATTTCATCGCTCTTTCGCCAAAAAGCTCTTTGCGCCAGCCTTTCATCGCGGGCACATCGGCTTCTTCGCCCAAGATCGCGATCTGCTCAAGCTGATCTGAAGACGCGATAATTTTGGCCGCAACATCGAATTCTTCTGCTGTAAGTTTCAACAGAACTTTCAGCAAATCAACGGCCGCACTGGTGCCTTCTGGCGAATGCGCAGGACGCGGAATCTTCGGCAATTCATCACGGTCAAGCGCATGGGCACGCGCAACACAATCTATGATCGAGCGCCCACTTGCCGATTTTTCAAAGCCCTTATGCAGGGTGCGCAACCGTGAAAGACCATCGGTGTCTTTGGGTTGGCTTTGCGCGATTTCGTAAATCGCATCATCTTTTATGATCCGGTTACGCGGCACATTGCGCTCACGTGCTTCATTTTCACGCCATTCAGCCAGATTTTTTAAAATCGCAAATTCGATCGGCTTTTTGATGCGTAATTTAAGCCGTGTCCAAGCCTCGTTCGGCGGCAGATCATAGGTCTTTGGCGTCGTGAGAATATCCATCTCTTCGGTCAGCCAATGGGTGCGGTTTTCTTCTTCCAGCTTGTCCTTGAGAAAATTATACACATCGCGCAAATGCGTTACATCTGCCAATGCATATTCAAGCTGTTGATCAGAAAGCGGACGCAGCTTCCAATTGGTAAACCGCAAAGATTTGTCGATATGCGCACCGGAAATACGGCGCACCAATTGGTCATAAGCAATGGAATCACCAAAGCCGCACACCATCGCTGCAACCTGTGTGTCGAACAAAGGCTCGGGCAGTTTGCCAGAAAGTTTGTAGAATATTTCCACATCCTGACGGGCCGCATGAAAAACTTTGATGACATCCTTGTTCGCCATTAAATCGTGAAGCGGCGTCAAATCGATGCCTTCTGCAAGCGGATCAATCAGAACCGCTTCATCATCAGAGGCAACCTGCACCAGACATAAATCCGGCCAGAACGTTGTCTCACGGACAAATTCCGTATCAACGGTCACATATTTATGGGTTGCAAAGCGCGCGCAAACATCGGCGAGGGTGGCAGTGTCGTTTATCGTTATTAAGCTCATAAGAATTTTATTTATCGGAGGTGACGCAAAGAGTCGAATGGAATTGTTGGCTTTAAGCGTGCGGGTTGTGTGAAGGCGTGTGATCGCATTATCGCACTTAAGTGGTGCGATTTATAGAGTGCAAATTTTGAATTTGGGCGTGCCATATGTAGGCAGGGCGGTGCACGGCAGTTAAAAACGGCCAGCACAAGCTTTGCAGCACTGTTGCGGATATAAAATGCACAGCCGCGTGAATGATTGTTCAAGAGGGGCCGCGCCAAACATTGGCCGTGTTGGGGCTGGCCCTCGGCGCTTGGCTTTAACCGGATAAGCGCTTTTTTCACCGCTTTAAGCCGTGTGACAACGGTTTTAATTGTTATGGGATCATGTTGCTGAACAGGCATGGCTATCTGCACAAAGCCTGACGCAATCTGCAAATAATAGGTGGCTCTTTCTAACTTGAAAATTGTGTCCGACACCCACAGCCCAATCCGGCGTGGCAAAACGCGTTCTGCATGAAACATCGTGGCGATTATGAGCCAATACCGCACGAGACGCAAAAGCGCAGCGCGGTTCTTCTCAATGGCAATGGCTTTAGGTGCGTTGTTCATCGCCGCAGTGTGCGGGTGTTTTGTGGTTGGTGGATAAGATGGGTGTTTAATTTATCCCCTCTCTTGCAAAAACTAAGGACTTGGCAAACCAAGCCCAAGTTTTTGCTTTCTCTCCCGCAAGGGGAGAGATAGGGCGCGCAAGCACAGTTCGGCATTCATATTAAGGGCAATTGCCACAAGGCAAATATAAACCCTGCGCGAACCAAGCATCCTTTTTCCTCTCCCGCCTGCGGGAGAGGGATGTGAGGCTTCGCGCATTTGCGCGTTAGCCGCAACTGGGTGAGGGGAATTCTCTGTCCCCCTCATCCGTCTACTCGTTTGCACTCGTATCCACCTTCTCCCGCAAGCGGGAGAAGGGCAGGTGGCTAACCGCGGAATCTTGCGTTCTATGTATGAGTTGTTGAGGGGCGAATGTTTCTGCCTCCTCCCGCTGGCGGGGGAGGCACGAGAAGCAAGCGCAGCGCGGCTGATCGGGTGGGGGCGGAATACGGATTGTTTGAATAACCCCCACCCTGTATCCCTCCCCCTTTTAAAAGTGGGAGGGAGGGTGCAACATTTGACCTGAGACACCGTCATCCTCAGTCTTGAGCCTAGGATGACGGAAATTGGTTTAAGCCTTGGTGGCTAGTTGTTGTAATCGGCATGCATATTAAGGACAATTACCTGAAGGCAAATATAAACAGCACACCAACCAAGCATCCTACATTGCTTTCTCGTGCCAGCTGAATTAAGCGGTGCACTTAAATAGTATCATTATAACTAAAGGCATTTATCATGCACCGTTATC
Source organism: Ahrensia sp. 13_GOM-1096m (assembly GCF_000620605.1). Taxonomy (NCBI): domain Bacteria; kingdom Pseudomonadati; phylum Pseudomonadota; class Alphaproteobacteria; order Hyphomicrobiales; family Ahrensiaceae; genus Ahrensia; species Ahrensia sp. 13_GOM-1096m. The sequence continues at coordinate 336,696 of NZ_JIAX01000009.1, read as the reverse complement.
GCAGTCACACTTGTGGCGCCTTACGTAAATCTGACGCTGGCAACACAGTCCGGCTTTCTGGCTGGGTTCACCGTGTTCGTGACCATGGCGGCGTTCTTTTTATCGACCTTCGTGACCATTATGGCATAACGCAAGTTGTGGCCGATCCGGATTCTCCTTGCTTTAACGCTGCTGAATTGGCGCGCGGCGAGTGGGTTCTGCGTATCGATGGCGATGTGAAGCCGCGCAGCGATGCGACAATCAACGCGAATTTGCCAACCGGCGAAATCGAAATTTATGCGCGCGATATTGAAGTGCTATCGAAAGCTGAAGAGCTTCCGCTGCCTGTTTTTGGTGAGCCGGATTATCCTGAAGATATTCGCCTAAAATACCGCTTTCTCGATTTGCGGCGTGAAACACTGCACGCCAACATCATGAAGCGCACGCGCATTATCGCCAAAATGCGTGAAGAGATGAACAAGATCGAGTTCACTGAATTCTCAACGCCAATTTTGACGGCATCATCGCCGGAAGGTGCGCGCGACTTCCTCGTGCCAAGCCGTATTCATCAGGGCCAGTTTTATGCACTGCCGCAAGCGCCGCAGCAATATAAACAGCTGATCATGATGAGTGGCTTTGACCGCTATTTCCAGATCGCACCATGTTTCCGCGATGAAGACCCGCGTGCAGACCGCCTGCCGGGCGAGTTCTACCAGCTCGACCTTGAAATGAGCTTTGTTGAGCAGGACGAGATTCTGGAGACGATGGAACCAGTCATGCGCAATGTGTTTGAAGCATTTGCGGACGGTAAACCTGTGTCGCAGACTTTCCGCCGCATTGCTTATGACGATTCCATTCGCATGTATGGTTCAGATAAGCCGGATTTGCGTAACCCAATCGTTATGCAGGATGTTTCAGAACATTTCCGTGGTTCAGGCTTTGGCGTGTTTGCTGGCATTTTGGATGCAGACCCGAAACACCAAGTTTGGGCAATCCCTGTTAAGGGCGCTGGCAGCCGCAAACATTGTGACCGCATGAATTCATGGGCGCAGGGCGAAGGCCAGCCGGGCATGGGCTATATCTTCTGGCGTGAGCTTGAAGGCAAGTTTGATGCTGCCGGTCCAATCGCAAAAAACATTGGCGCAGAACGCACAGAAGCGCTTCGCCAGCAGCTAGGTCTTGAAATTGGCGATGCTGTGTTCTTTGCAGCGGGCGATCCGAAAAAGTTTGCATCCTTTGCCGGTGCTGCACGTCAGAAGGCAGGCGAAGAAGCGGGTCTGATTGATGAGAACCGCTTTGAGCTTTGCTGGATTGTCGACTTCCCGTTCTACGAATGGGACGAAGACAACAAGCGCGTTGAATTTGCACACAACCCGTTCTCTATGCCGCAGGGTGGCAAAGAGGCGCTGGACGCTGCAACCACTGAAGAGCAGCAGCTAGCGCTTAAAGCTTACCAATATGATTTGGTGTGTAATGGCTTCGAGATCGCGTCAGGCGGTATTCGTAACCATTTGCCTGAATCCATGGTCAAGGCGTTTGAATATGCTGGTCTGTCGAAGGAAACTGTTGAAGAGCGCTTTGGCGGTCTTTACCGTGCATTCCAATATGGCGCACCGCCGCATGGCGGCATGGCTGCGGGTGTTGACCGTGTGGTTATGTTGTTGGTTGGCGCAAAGAACTTGCGTGAGATCACAATGTTCCCAATGAACCAGCAAGCGCGCGATGTGCTTATGGGTGCACCGGGCGAAGTGGGTAACGAGCAATTGCGTGAACTCAACCTGCGCATCAATCCAATCATCAAAGATTGAGCGCGGTAAGCGCTGCGCTTTCATAACGCGTTACGAGAATCAAAAAGGCCCGCTGCGAGATTTCACAGCGGGCCTTTTTCGTAATATGAGATTATTTATTTGCTTCAAGTTTCAGCGAAAGAGCGCTGATCAATGACGCAGGGTTTGATGTGGCCGCCGCGATAAGCTGCGCAACAGGTACAGGTGAGGCTGGGGCCGCAGAGATCGTCAAGCTCTTAGGGTTATCCAGATATTGGCCAATGGCAGCGCTTGCCTTGGCAGCAAAATCTGGATCGCCGAGCTGTGCAAGACCAAGGGGCAGCATGCCTTTTGCAAAAGCCACTGTGCTCTCGCGGTTCATGCCTTGCTGTGCACCAAAGAAGTCGATCAGCCGGCCCGTCAGGGATTTATCATCAATCGTGATTGAGGCTGAATTAATATCCAATTGCTGCATCATGCCGAGCATCGCAAGACCCATCTGCTGGTCATTGTCTTTGTTGGCTTTTTGCATTTCCTGCATGGCCGTTGCCAATTGCGGTGTGTAGCCGCCAATTTCAAAACGGAAAGTAAGGTCTGCAGCATCGTCAGCTGATAGTGTCATTGGATCAAGAATAAGATCGCCATTGCCAAGGTCCCACGTGCCTTTGGCTTCAAGCGTACCATTGATCTGCTCGTAATTAAGCGCTTTCATCGTTTCGATTGTCTTGGCATCGCCAGTCGCTGTGAAGTCAATGAAAAGATCTTCAATGACCATGTCAGAGCTTATTTTCCCGCCTGGCTGATAGTCAGAAATCGTTGCTGAACTTTTTCCTGCAGAAAAAATGGTTTTGCCGTTTCTACTAATCTTGATCGGAGCGCCGATGGCGTTTCTATAAAAAGAACCTTTTAAAATAGGGTCTGTCTCATTGGGGCCAGCAATAAAGAAACCTTCAATAACAACACCGCCAAAAGAAAATTTTACATCGTCATCATTTGTTTCAAATCCCGGTACGCCGATACGGCCAACAACATAGCCGTCATTGGGGGCTTCGATGACATCTTGAAGAATGAATGAATCAATTTTCACAGAATCGGTTTCTGCATATTTAAGAGTGACGCCTTTGAGAACAACGTCATCGCCGCCTTCAACGCTAGCGCTCTCAGCACTGAGTGTGAGGCCTTGCAACTCGAGTTGCGCAGCGAGGCGATCAAGCACTGTCTGGCCGTCAATTGCCGCAAATGCTGATGTGGCAAATGTTGAAATGATCGCTGTTGCGACTGTCGTTTTAAAAATCATGGGCAGCATACTATGGCCTGTCTCTTAAGTTGGATGATGCGCCAAAGATACGGCGCTTGGCGCAAGCTGCAAGGCAATTATGTGATAAAAATGACGCGAAGCTAAGTTCGCATAAATATACGCTATTTTTATACTTAAAAAGGTGGGGGGCTTTTTAAGTTTAACCACTCGCGTGTGACAGGGTGATAAAACTCAACCTGTGTGGAGTGCAGGCACATGCGCTCATGGGCGTGATAAGCCTCGTCAGGTGCATACATACGGTCGCCAATGATTGGATGGCCCAGATATTGGCAATGGACACGCAATTGATGCGAGCGGCCCGTTTTGGGCTTCATCAAAAGGTCGCTTGTTGTTTCTGTTTGGGAAATAACTTCCCATTCTGTAATCGCTTCGCGCCCTTGCTCGTGGTCGATCATCTGGCGCGGCCGGTTTGGCCAATCGCAGCGCAAGGGCTGGTTCACAACACCTGATTGTTGATCTGGGTGGCCCCATACACGCGCAATATATTGTTTTTTAACAACGCGGTCCTCAAATTGACGTCCTAAATGGGCGCGCGTTTTGGCCGTTAGACCAAATATGATCAGGCCTGATGTGTCCCAGTCGAGCCGATGCACCAAACGCGCCTCAGGATTATAGTCGATAGCGCGCGATTCGAGGCAGTCATGCGTGCCCGGGCTCGTGCCCGAAACAGTCAGCAAACCGGTCGGTTTATCCAGAACAAGCACAAATTCATCTTCATAAACAACGGCGAGTGGAACCATTGGCGGATTGTAGTCAGGGCGTGGGCGTAGTGGGAGCACGGTCATTTCCAAATTCATTTGCGGCTGTTTATCAAAAAATATCGTGTAGCCCATACAATTTTGCCTAAAATCGAGTATATCGGTTTCATTAGGGCAATTTGATCAAGAATTTGGATGATCCATGGGTGCTTCAGCACATATCAGCGCGCAGCGTTATCATTTTTCGGCGCGCATAATCGTTTCGTTTATTGCGGTTTGGGCAACATTATTGCTTGCACCTATGCAAGCTGGTGCAGCCAAACTGCATGACGGTATCCGATACTCCGGTAATTTGCAGCTAGATGTTTATGAGCCTGAAGGCGGACGCGGTCTGTTTGCGCGTAAAAAACCCGTTGTGATATATATTCACGGCGGCGGCTGGGCAAAAGGCGACCGCAAGCGCGTTTATAAAATGCCAGAATGGTTGACGTCCAAGGGCTATGTCTTTGTCGCGATGGATTATCGCAAAGTGCCAGCAACAACGATTGACGGGCAGGTGCATGATGTAACCGCGGCTATGAACTGGGCGCGCAAAAATATCCGTAAATATGGCGGCGACCCTAACCGTATGGTCCTGATGGGGCATTCTGCAGGCGCGCATCTTTCAGCCTTGATTGCTTCCAAAGGGCAAGCAAAAGGCTTTCGCGGTATCATTCCCAATGATGTGCAGGCTTATGACTTGCTGGCCTATGCCACAAAACGTGGGTCAATTGGCTCTATGTTTGGACTGGCCTTTACCGATGAGCCAAAAAACTGGATGCGGTGGTCGCCTGCGACCTATGCCCGTTCAACAAAACGGATGCCGCCACATTTGATACTTTATTCTAGCAGCCAAGGTGAGCGTCGACGTTCAATTTCGATTGGCTATGCAAATCTAATCAAAGGACTTGGCACGCCAACCGAAATTTTCCATGGCACGGCCTATCGTCATGGCGCAATTGCTGCGCGGTTAGGAACCCCAGGTGACGCTGCAAGCGCTGCTATTGAGCGCTTTTTGAAAAGAGTGACGCGTTAAAATAAGCAAGAAATTTATCTGGCCTTATGTTCAGCCAAAACGAGGAAACACAATGGCGAGAGTTTTAATTACGGGCGCTGCACGCGGTATTGGACAAGCATTGGCCGCAGAGCTGATAAAGCGCGGCCATAACATTATCGCGACGGTGCGAAACGATGCCGACGCCCAAGCGCTTAAATCAACCTTTGGCGCAAAAATTGATGTCTTGGTGTTCGATGTTACGGACCATGAAGCCATTAAAAAGGCTGCATCTAGTGTTGAAGGCGCAATTGACGTTCTGGTGAATAATGCCGGCGTGATCGGGCCAGAAAAACAATCAACGCTGGATATGGATTTTGCTGGTTTTGCCAAGACGCTAGAGATCAACACGCTTGCGCCATTGATGATGTGTCAGGCTTTTCTGCCGCATATTAAACAGAGCAAAAGGCCCGGTATCATCACCATATCGTCGCAGATGGGCAAAATGGCTTATCAAGTCTCGGATCGCATTGCGTATCGCGCATCAAAATCTGCCGTCAATAAAGTGATGCAAGGATTGGCCACTGATCTGCGTGAAATATACATTCCCGTTCAGTTGGTGCATCCTGGCTGGGTGCGCACCGATATGGGTGGACAGGGCGCTGATATTTCCGTTGATGAAAGTGTCAGTGGTATCGCCGACTTGGTCGAGAATATCGATATGAGCAAGACGGGCACATTCGTTGCCTATGATGGTTCAACAATGGAATGGTGATGCGCTATTCTGGCTCATCATCAAAATCTCCATCGTCCTCATTTTCATGCGCAACATTCACTTTGTGATTACGGATAAGCGATAGCTCATCTTCATCCGCATCGATCAGGCGTGTTGAACCCCAGATACGCAAGACATCGTTCATCGCATCCAGCACAAAGTGGCGCGCGCTGTCGCTATCATAGCCCTCATCAAGCAATTCATCATAATCGGTGTGGTTGTGGCGCACATGTGTCGTCACCGCCAACCAAGCGCTAATATTGGCAGGTAGGTGCCGCAAATGGCGTTTGCGGGCAATGTCTTTGATGGCGATCACTTCGCTGAGCGGCGCATGGGGCACCAATGCGTTCAAAGCTTTGGACATTTCAACTTGAAATCGTGTGCTCATAATTCAACTATCTATTGGTAACATTCAATATGGTGCTTGTAGCGCTTGCATTTGTGATATAAAGATATGTTTATGTCATTTAATTGAGAGTGCTATGTTTCAAATCGATCCCTATGTTGATTGCCTTAAATCCATTGCGGAGCCAAGCCGTTTGCGCATTTTGCGTTTGCTTGCCGATGGCGATTTGACCGTTTCAGACCTTACCGCGATTCTTGGCCAATCTCAGCCACGCGTTTCGCGTCACTTGAAATTACTCATTGATGCGCAATTGATAAACCGTTGGCAGGAAGGTTCATGGGCGCTTTTCCGGCTTGTCTCGTCCGGCACCAAGGCTGACCTTGTGCATTCATTATTGGCAGCCATTGAGCCCACAGATCCGGTTGTTCAGCGTGATCTTGAGCGTTTGGAATCAGTGAAGCAAAAACGCCGTGCTGCTGCTGCAGAATATTTTGCCAAAAATGCTGCCAGCTGGGACAAGCTGCGCATGTTGCATGCCGCTGACGGTGATGTTGAAAAAGCGCTGCTTGAAATTACAGGCAGGGGCCCATTCAACAATATGCTGGATATTGGCACGGGCACTGGGCGTATGCTTGAGCTGTTTGCCCCTTACTATCGTTCTGCTGTTGGTATTGATGCCAGCCGCGAAATGCTTGGCGTTGCGCGCTCAAATCTTGAAGCGGCAGAACTGTCCAATGTCGAGGTTCGGCTTGGCGATATTTACAACATGCCCGTCGAGCGCAACGCCTATGATTTAATCGTCATCCATCAGGTGCTACACTATTTGGATGATCCGGCAGCTGCGATGCGCGAGGCAATGCGAAGCCTATCGCCGTCTGGCCGATTGGTCGTCGTGGATTTTGCACCGCATGAAATGGAGTTTCTGCGTCAGGAACATCAGCATCAACGCCTCGGATTTGAAACCAAGGCCATAGAGGGTTGGTTTAAAGAGGCAGGGCTACAGTCAATCGCGTCAAAAGCAATTAAATCCTCTGGCACCAATGACGGCAATCCTTTGACCGTCATGATTTGGGCTGCCGAAGACAAACGAATTGAAATTGCAGATACTGCACATGTGGAGAAATTAGCATAATGACCGGATCAGTATTATCGCGGACGCATGGTGCTGCTGAAGAGCGTAACTTGCGCATTTCCTTTGAGTTTTTTCCACCTAAAAATGATGCGATGGAAGAAACATTAGCGCAAACAATTACAAAATTGGCACCGCTTTCACCGGACTTCATTTCAGTGACCTATGGCGCAGGTGGCTCCACCCGCGATCCGTCAAGGCGCACGCTTGCCAAAATTTTAGAACAGGCTGGCGTGCCAGCTGCCGCGCATTTGACCTGTGTTGGCTCGACCAAAGCAGAAGTTGATGAAGTCATACGCGACTTTGCGTCGATGGGTATCAGTAGATTTGTTGCGCTGCGCGGTGATCCTGAAACGGGTATGGGCACTCAATATGTGCCAACAGAAGGCGGATATGAAAATGCCGCTGATCTGGTTTCAGGCCTCAAAGCCACGTCAGATTTTGATGTGTCGGTGGCAGCCTATCCTGAAAAACACCCCGAAAGCCCAGACTTTGATGCAGACATAGAAATGTTGAAGCGCAAAGTCGACAATGGTGCGAACCGCGCGATTACGCAGTTCTTTTTCGAGAATGATTTATATGAGCGCTATGTTGAGCGTGTGCGTGCCGCTGGTATCAATGTGCCAATCGTGCCGGGTATTTTGCCAATCCATAATTTCAAAGCCATGTCCAATTTTGCACAAAGATGCCAAACCAATGTACCTGCTTGGTTAGCGGACCGGTTTTCTGGCCTTGAGAACGATGCGCAAACCCATGCGATGATTGCAACAGCGATTGCCGCAGACCAAGTAACGGACCTTGTTGACCGCGGCGTGACCGATTTTCACTTCTATACGATGAACCGGCCCGACCTTGTTTTTGCATTGTGTAAGCTGATCGGCATCAAGGGAAATGACAATTCTGCTTGGGCTGCATAAGGAAACGTTGAACAGTCTGTCGCCGAAACGCTGTCTAGTGTGAACAGTTATAGCGCTTATATGCTCTCCAGAATTACCTTCCAAGGAGACCATAATGCCTACAATTCTTTCTATCCAATCATCTGCCCGTCATGAGAATTCCCATAGCCGCGATCTTAGCAAAGAGCTGATTGCAAAGCTCAATAAGAGCGGAAATTTTGACGTGCAGGAACGCGATTTAACGCAGACTATTCCGCACGTAAATGAAAAGTGGCTCGGCGCAAACTGGACGCCTAAGGCAGACCGTAACGCTGAACAAAAAGCGCATTTGGAACTGTCCGACAAGCTTGTTGAGCAGCTAAAGGCAGCTGATGTTCTCGTCATCGGCGCGCCAATATATAATTTTTCTGTACCTGCCGCGCTTAAAGCATGGATCGATATGGTTTGCCGCGCAGGCGACACATTCAAATATACTGAAACAGGACCAAAAGGTCTTCTTGAGGACAAAAAAGCCTATGTCGTCATCGCTTCAGGCGGCGTGCCTGTTGATAGCCCATACGACTTTGCAACACCTTATCTTCGCCAAGTTCTCGGCTTTATCGGCATCACAGATGTTGAAATTATTGCCGCCGACGGCCTTGTGGCAAATGAAGCTGCATCTCTTGCAAAAGCCAATGCTGAAATCGAGCGTTTGGCCGCTTAATTTCTAACGGTTCGTAAAAACGATATACCGCGAATGTTTACGCCCACATTCGCGGTATTTATTTAAGCGCCACTCGTGTTCTTCGTTCAAAGCGATTTCGACTTGAATTGAATTAAGCGGTTAATGTTCTAGCCGCACATCACGCTATGGGTGGCGCATCACTCGGCCCTGCATTAGGTTTCACAAATCAGTTGTGATTTGCGGGAGCGAAATATGGATCGGTATTTGGACGGCACTGAGGCGGCGTTGGCTCTAAGGCCAGATCAGCCCGTATATTGTTTTCGCCCGCACGTATTGATCGAGGACGCAAAGCGCTTCCAATCCCTGTTCCCCGGACAAACCGCCTATGCGGTGAAAACCAACGGCGAGCCGATGGTGATTAAAACGCTTGTTGATGCAGGCGTAACGGCGTTCGACGTGGCATCTCCAGCCGAATTTGAAATTGTACGCAAATATTCGCCCGATGCAGAAATGCTTTATATGCATCCGGTCAAAGCGCAGTCCGATATTCGCCTTGCGCTTGAGCATTACAAAATTCGCACGCTCGTCGTTGATCATGAAGATGAGATCGTCAAAGTTCTGCGGGTTTGCCGCGCCATTGATATTGATCACACGCAAGTCACGGTGTTTGTGCGCCTGCAAACCAAAGGCCACGCAGCCTATGAGCTTTCCAAAAAGTTCGGTGCTGCGCCAAGCCATGCCGTCGATCTTTTAAGAAGGCTGCACCGTATCGGCTTTAAAACAGGAATCTGTTTTCATGTGGGAAGCCAGATCGAAGATGCAGACACCTATGAAAAAGCGATTGCATCGGCTTATTGGGTGCGCACACGCGCCAATGTTCCCTTGGTGGGGCTCGATGTTGGCGGCGGATTTCCTGCCGATTATGGCCGTGACCCAAAGAAAACAAATGATTTTACCCCCGGCTTAGAAGCGCTCATGCAGAGCATTGATGGGGCCGTTAAAGAATATGACTTTGATGACCTGCCATTGGTTGCCGAACCAGGCAGGGTGATTTGTGCACGGGCCTTCTCGCTCATCGTGCGCGTGCTGCTGCGTAAAGGTAAGCGCCTTTATATCAATGATGGCATTTGGGCGTCATTATCGGATAGCTGGACCGGCAAAATGACGATGCCAGCGCGAATTATACCTGACCCGACAATTAGGCGTCGCAATGGCGATCCAGAAAAGATCGTCCCATTTAAAGTGTGCGGTGCAACCTGCGATTCCGTTGATATTTTGACACGGCCATTTTATCTGCCGGAAACAATCGACACCGGCGATTGGATCGAGATTGGCAATATTGGCGCTTATTCGCTTTCACTGCGCTCTCACTTCAACGGTTTTTACCCAGATACTTTTGTTGAAGTTGAAAACGCATTCGAAATTGGTGAAGCGCCAACAGGCCGTGCCAGCCTTGAGACTATGGGAGATTAGAACTTAGTTCGGCAAGCGCACAGTCAATTCAATTTCGATTTTAAGGTCTGGTGCAGCAAGCGATGCAACGCCCACACCTGTGATGCATGGTTTCGCACCGCCGAACATATCCAGTATGGCAGGAAAAATCTGGTTCAGCGTATCCGGATTTAAATCCACCATGAAAATGCGCGCTATGACAATGTTTTCAGGGTTTGCGCCAACCGCATCCAGTGCTGCTTTAGCATTCAATGCAGCAATCTTGGCTTGCTCTTCCAAACTCTCTGGAACGCGCAGGCCATCTGGTCGCCATGCAACTTGGCCTGAGATATAGGCCATACGGCCTGGCTCTACGATACTAATTTGAGAATATCCCATTTCACCTGCATCTGGCAGTGTGGAAGGGTTCAATCTGGTAATGGCTTGTGTCATACTAAACTCTATGTTGGAAAAGGAAATCTCTGCATATGTAGAGAAAAACTGTCAATGAATAAAGCTGCACGCCGCGAAACGATGCTCAATGGAGCGATTAGCCTTTTAGCCAGTAAGGGTTTGGAGGGGATGACACATCGTGCGGTTGATGAAATCTCGAGCCTGCCGCAAGGCTCAACATCTTACTATTTTTCAAAGAAAACTGATCTTTTGATTGCCGCAGCGGATCATTTGGCAAAATTATTGGAAAAAGATTGCGATGAATTGCAGGTCGGTTTTGCTGACAAAGTTGCGCAAAATGGCATGGATGCAGCCGTCGCTTATGTTGCTGATGAGCTTGCTTCCTATGCAGATTCCTCGCGGCATCTGTTCTTAGCACGTATGGAGCTGACATTAGCGGCTGCACGCCGTGATGATTTATCAGGGGTAGGTGATAAACTCACAGCGGCTGCGCGCAGGCCCATCGCGTTTTTTCTAAAGCTTATTTCCGATGGAAAAGACGATGTTCCCATAGAGACATGTGCAGGGCTTATTGATGGAATCGCACTGATGTATGCGACGGGCCAAGGGCCAAAGCCCTCAACCGAACAGGTTTCAGCAATTTTCCGTTCGGTTTTATAATCTCATTCACACGTCTTCATGCAGCCCATCGATGCATCATTTGAAAATCATAAATGATTGAACAAAATTTCGGTTGGCCATGCATCCGCAGGAAGGCCGTTCTTGTGCTGAACTTCACGCACAGCTGCGCGCGTTCCTGCGCCAAGTATGCCATCGGCCTTGCCCACATCATAACCAGCGGCGCTAAGCTTAACCTGCAACTCTTTAAGCCTTTCAGCAGGTAGGCCGTTATGGTCCGTGCCTGCATTATAAATCTGTGCGCCGCCAAGACGATTGCCAAAATAGGCAGCCGTCAACACATAGGTAAGTGACTGGTTCCACTCCAGCAGGATTGTGAAGTTTGGATAGGCCAAAAACGCTGGTCCTTTGCGGCCCATGGGCAAAACAAGGCTCGCCTCAAGGTTGGCAGGCAAAGAGCCGCCACGGGCGCTAACGCCGCGCGCTTTCCATTCTGAAACCGGAAGGCGTTTGTGCAAGCCTGCATCATACCATTCCATTTCATTGGGCACGGTCACTTCCTGCAGCCAAGGCTGGTTTGCCTGCCAGCCAATCTTGGATAGAAAATTAGCTGCCGTCATAATCGCATCGGGCGCAGATGTTTTAAGCTCTACTCTTCCATCGCCATCGCCATCACGGCCTTTGGTCAAATAGTCAGCAGGCAGAACTTGAATTTGCCCGATTTCGCCAGCCCAAGCGCCTGTAACATCGGCAGGCACGATGCCTTGATCGATCAATTTCGCCAGCGCAATCAATTGTGGGCGAAACAGTTCTGGACGCCTGCAATCATGCGCAAGTGTTGTCACAGCATTGATTGTTAAGTCGTCGCCCTGAATTGCACCATAATCGGTTTCAAAAGCCCAAAATGATGTAATGATTTCTGGCGCAACACCATATTCTTGGCGCGCACGCTCAAAAACAGAGGCGTATTTTTTAAGGTTCTTTTGTCCGTTATCAATCCGGTTTTGGCTGATAAGGCGGCGTGAAAATTCGACGAAATCAAGGGTGTAAACACCTTGGGCGCGGTCCTTTTTCAGGATTGCTGGATCAATCTTCGCATTTTGCATCGCTTGAATGCCTGCGCCTGAAACGCCTTCGGCTTTGGCTTCATCAACCATCTGGGAGCGCCAAGCGTTAAAGTCACCGCCGCAGCTTTGAGCATAAGCGCTTGCTGAGAGTATTGTGGTCGCAGCGCCTGCGATTAAAACAGATTTCATCAAATTCATTGTTCAGTTCCCACGTAAATTTAAGAATTAATTTTAGCGCGATGAGCGCTTAACCCAGTCACGCCATTGATCGCGCGATCCTGCAAAAACATTCAAGTCGATATCACCCGTGGCACCTTTAACGCGGCCTGTGCCCGTATATTGCCAAAACACAAATGACCGCCCCGGATAAGTGATCTTTGGGTGTGCTTTAACCGAGCGTAACCAGAAGGAATCGTTCTTAAAATGGCCAGCTAAATTTTCTTCGTGAAAATCGACCGTCGTGTAAATTATCGGCCGTGTTCCATAGTGACGTTCGATCGTGCGCATGAAAATTTCCATTTCATGGCGCACTTTTGCTGCCGGAGGGCGCAGTTTACATGTCGGAGAATGCGGGTTCCATTCCATGTCCAATACATGGGGCAGGGAGCCTCTTATGCGCGGTACATTGCGGATGAACCATTCAGCTTGTTTTTTCGCCGGGGTGCAAAAATAATAAAAATGATAAGCGCTGCTGGCAATGCGTGCTTGCCGTGCGCCGCTGGTATGTTTGGCATACATAGGGTCCAGCACATCACCGCCCTCAGTGGCTTTGATAAAGGCAAATTCGATGCCCTGTTGCTTGAGCGTTGGCCAGTCAATATCGCCTTGATATTTTGCAACATCGACACCGTGAATTGGAAATCCAAATGGCGCGCCGCCTTGCCATGATGTGATGGGATCGCTGTCACCATATCTGGGATTTGCAGAAACGGTGCTTACGCTCGGCGATAGACCTGCATAATCTACAGATGTACATGCGCTAAGTGAAAACATGCTGAAAATCACAGCGCCAAGTCCTAGGTGCTTTCGTACCGAATCAAATTTCATAATGTGCCCATCATTTAGCCCAGTGACACCTTATGGTTTTGAATATTGGCAAACCAGTGGCACAAGAAGTGTAATGCTATTTTGTCTGTCGACTATTTTTGAACCTTCTTGACCTATAGCAACGTTCCGTTAATCGTTGATTAACCATAATTCTGGCGGAAAACATGTTACGAAAAATATTAAGCGGTTTAATTTTGTTGATTATAGTGGGACTTGCTTGGCTCACCATTGCACCGCCGGATTTGATCCGTGTTGGAGCAAATTACACGGCAAAAATGATCTGCTCCAATGTCGTTTTAACGGGCCGTAATCCTGACGATGTTCTTAAAATTGATGTGCAAGCGCCAGGCCATCCGCTGCTTAAACTGATGCGCTATTCAATAGATGAACGCGCGGGCACAACGGTCGTTCGAACAGGCCTCTTTGGTTTTATTGGTAAGGGGCTCGCCTTTGGAACAAAAGAACGCGGCTGCACAATCGTGCCTGATGCACGCCAACTTGGCATTGTCGGTGCGCATGATGCCTTCATTGCGCCGAAAGTTGATTTGAACAATGATGAATGGCCGCAAGGAAACACAGTCAACACAGACACGAACCAAGAGCTAGAAGCTGTTCTTAATGATCCGGCACTTGCGGGTGAAGGGATGCGGGCTATCGTGATCGTCAAAGACGGCCGCATTATCGCTGAACGTTATGGTCAGGGTTTTGATGAAGCAACGCCGCTGCTCGGCTGGTCAATGACCAAAACGGTGACTGCGGCGCTGATTGGCGTTGCTCAAAAGCGCGGAATTTTGAGCGTTGATGATACACTCAATTTTGATAGCTGGCGCGGTGATAACCGTGATGTCATTCGCGTGCGCGATCTAATGGCAATGGTGAGCGATCTGGAATGGAACGAAGGCTATGGTTCCGTTTCTGATGTAACACGTATGCTCTATCTTGAAGAAGATATGGCAGCTTTTGCAGCGGGCAAACCGATTGATTCTGAAACGCCGGAGCCGACAGGTGATATTTTTGAATATTCGTCCGGTAGCAGCGTCATTCTTTCCAAATATTGGCAAAATGCTGTCGCAAAGAGCGAAGATCCCAACGCATTTCCATCAGAAGCATTGTTTGAGCCGCTTGGCATGGCAAGCGCAGTCTTAGAGCAGGGTGCGGCAGGCAATTTTGTCGGCGGCTCTTACTTATATGCCACAGCACGGGATTGGGCACGTTTCGGGCAATTATTATTGCAGCGTGGCGCGTGGAACGGTGTTTCTTTGTTGCCGACTGGATATGTGGATTGGATGACCGACATACATCCTGCATCGAGCGGTAAATATGGCCGTGGACATCTATGGCGCTTGCCGCCTGCCGAGCGTGAAACGCAAGTCAGTGAATTGCCGCAAGGAACTTTTTGGGCAGCAGGCCATGATGGGCAGTCGATTGCGATTATACCGGAAAATGACATTGTCATTGTTCGGCTTGGCCTGACGCCGTCTAATGTTGGCTATATGCCCGGCAAATTGGCAGAAGCAGTTATTCAAGCAACCAAATGAGGTGGGAAATTGAAAAAGGCTTTAGCCGGGCCGAAGCCCCGTTTCGACCAACATGCCGCGCTTTTTAGCCTCGTAATAATAACCGCGGCTATACCATTTGACCGCTTGGTCGTGGCTGCCATTGGATAAAAGCCAAGCGCCGCGCAGATATTTGACGCCATATTTAAGGTTGGTTTCAGCGTCCAATAGATCGTTCGGTGCGCCTTGAAAGCCCATTGTGCGCGCCGTTGCGGGCAAGATTTGCATCAAGCCATAATAAGGCCCGTTGCGTGCTTTGGGATTATAAGTGCTTTCGCGTTTGACCACACGGTGAACCAGACTTTCTGGCACATCATAAAAAGATGCATATTGAGCAATATGATGGTCAAGCGTGGTCGGCGCTGCTTGTTCAATGGCACGCGGTGCGATTTGAGGTTTTGGCGCACTCACACAAGCGGCAGGCAGAAACAAAACGGCATACAGAAAGTGGCGGCGATGCATTGGCAAATATCCTTATTCCCACGCAGCCTATGACGTGAGAATAAGGAAAAATGATGGTCAGTTCTTTTTGCCATAGCCTCCAGCTGTTGGCGTAGTAACGATCACGATCTCACCAGCTTTAACGAAGGTTTGATCTGCGTTTTTCAAAACTTCTATTGTGCCGTCCAAGCGCTGCACTTCAGTCTTGCCTAACTGTCCGTCACCGCCGCCATTAATCCCTTTGGGCGCGTGATAACGGTGCGATGAAAGGATGGCGCAATCCATATCTTTGGTAAACCGCAAGGCACGGCGCGTACCATCGCCGCCATTGAATTTTCCCTTGCCGCCTGAACTTTCACGAATGGAAAAATCCTCAACAACGATAGGAAAGCGCATTTCCAATATTTCAGGATCGGTCATGCGCGTGTTGGTCATATGGGTGTGAACCCCCGAAGCGCCATGAAAGCCGCGGCCATTATTCATGGCACCAGCCGGTGCGCCAGAACAGATAGTCTCATAATTTTGATATTCCGCATTGCCATATGTTAAATTGTTCATCGTTCCTTGCGCGTTGGCCATTGCGCCCAGCGCTTGCAACAAGCAATTGGTGACGTTCTGCGATGTCTCGGTATTGCCAGCCACAACCGCTGCCGGATAGGTCGGCTTCAACATGCAACCATCTGGAATGATGATATTGATCGGTTTCAGGCAGCCTGCATTCATTGGTATGCCGCTTTCCACCATGATGCGGAAAACATAAAGCACCGCCGCGCGGGTAACAGGTTCAGGCGCGTTGAAATTATTACCATTCATCGGCGATGTACCGGTGAAATCGACGGTGGCCTCACGGGCCTGTTTGTCGACGGTAATCTTGACCGCGATTTGCTGATCATTGTCCGTTGGATAGATCGCTTCACAATCGCTCAAACGGTCGATAACACGCCGAACGCTTTCCTCGGCATTATCTTGCACATGCATCATATAAGCTTGCACAACGGGCAGACTGAACTGCGTAACCATGCGCCGAAGTTCGGCTGCGCCTTTTTCATTGGCCGCGATTTGCGCCGTGATGTCAGCAAGGTTTTGCTGCGGATTTCGCGCTGGATATTGATGATTGGTCATTATCTCCAGAAACGCTTCGTCATTTAATGTGCCTTCAGAAACCAATTTGAAATTATCAATCAAAACGCCTTCTTGGTCGACATGGGTTGCACGCGGTGTCATTGAACCGGGCGCCATGCCGCCAACATCGGCGTGGTGTCCGCGTGCCGCCGTGAAGAACAGAATTTCGGTTTCATCATCAGAAAACACAGGCGTGACAACCGTGATGTCGGGTAGGTGCGTGCCGCCATTATAAGGCGCGTTAAGCGCATAAACATCGCCCGGTTTCATGTTGGGGTTTTGCCGAATGATGCTTTCAACAGAGCGGTCCATTGATCCCAAATGCACAGGCATATGCGGCGCATTGGCAACCAAGGCACCATCGGCAGAAAATACCGCGCAGGAGAAGTCTAGACGTTCCTTAATGTTGACAGAGGAGGCCGTGTTTTGAAGTGTGACGCCCATCTGTTCGGCAATGGACATGAATAGATTATTGAACACTTCCAGCATCACAGGGTCAGCTTTTGTGCCAACGGCCGCGAGGCGTGATTTTTCTTCCACGCGGGTCAATACGATAATATCGTTATTTGTTAAGCGCGCTTGCCAGCCTGCTTCAACGACAATCGTTTGGTTGTTTTCAATAATCAGCGCAGGGCCGTTAAGTGTCGCACCAGCTTTCAAGCGTTGATCGTGCGGTGTTTGTTCCTGCCGCATAAACACATTGGCTTTATGCCAATTATTATCTGCAAAGATATGTGTTTCCTGTGCAGGCGTAGCTTCATAAGAAGCTGCTGCATCATGATTGTCATTGGACTGTTTTGCTTCGGAAGTCTCAATAGCTTCAACGCCGACCGCTTCAATAATGAGTTTTCGGCCAGCTGAAATAAACCCGAATTGCGCTTTGTGGGCTTTTTCAAATTCAAGCTTTGCAGCTTTAAGATCGCTGCCGTTAAAGGCAACTTCAATCGTGTTGTCTGTGCCGTCATAGCGAATATGCAATGCTTGCTGAACCGCAATGCGGCCGCGTTCAACGCCTTGCTGTGTAAGTTCTGCTTGAACATCTTGCTTCAAGCGATTCAAAAGGCCTGTCATTTCACCGCGCACATCTTCGTGCATCGGTTGAACAAGGGCATGTTGGCGTGCCGCATAGGTTTTTGATAATCCAATGCCATAAGCTGAGAGCAGACCTGACAATGGATGAATAAGCACTGACGTCATGCCGAGCGCATCAGCAACAAGGCAAGCATGTTGGCCGCCAGCGCCGCCAAAACAATTAAGAACATAGTGCGTCACATCATAGCCGCGCTGCACGGATATTTTCTTGATTGCGTTCGCCATGTTTTCAACGGCAATCGTTAAAAACCCTTCGGCAACTTCGGCGGCCGATTTCCCATCGCCAATATCTGCGGCAAGGCTCTCAAACTTTTCACGCACAATATCGGCATCAAGCGGTTGATCGCGGTCCGGCCCAAAAATGGGCGGAAAGAAGTGAGGGTCGAGCTTGCCAAGCATAACATTGGCATCAGTAACTGTGAGCGGTCCGCCGCGCCGATAGCAGGCAGGACCAGGGTTAGCCCCTGCAGATTCTGGCCCAACTTGAAAACGTCCATCTTCATATTTTAAGATTGAGCCGCCACCAGCGGCTACGGTGTGAATACGCATCATGGGCGCACGAATGCGAACGCCTGCAACCTCGGTGTCGAACGCACGTTCATATTCACCAGCATAATGGGCAACATCGGTCGACGTGCCGCCCATGTCGAAGCCGATGACATGATCGAAATTTTCCATCGCGCAGGTTTCTACCATGCCAACCACGCCGCCAGCTGGACCAGATAGGATCGCGTCCTTGCCTTGGAAACGCTCTGCCGCCGTCAAACCGCCCGATGACATCATGAATTGCAGGCGAGGGCTGTCTGCATCATCTGTTATGCCTAAAGCGCCTGCAACTTGCTCAACATAACGCCGCAAGATCGGTGAAAGATAGGCGTCAACAATCGTTGTGTCGCCGCGTCCGACAAGTTTTACCAAGGGCGAGACTTCATGGCTCACGGAAATTTGTGAAAAGCCGCATTGCTGCGCCATGATTGCGGCCAGCTTTTCATGGGCAGGAAATGACCAAGCATGCATGAAAACAATTGCGACGCTGTCGATTCCATCAGCTTTTGCATCGGCAAGCTGCTGTTCGAGCGCATTGCTAGAAAAGGGTAATTCAACCGTGCCGTCCGCTAAGACGCGTTCATCAACTTCAATCACACGCTCATAAAGCTGCTCGGGCAGAATTATCTCTTTGGCAAAAATATCGGGCCGCGCTTGATAAGCGATACGCAGCGCATCGCGAAAGCCTTTCGTGATCAGCAATAGGGTTTTATCGCCTTTGCGTTCCAACAAGGCATTTGTCGCAACTGTGGTTCCCATGCGAACTGTGCCGATCTTTTCAGATGGTACGGGCTCATTGGCTTTTATGCCAAGCAGATCACGTATCCCTTGCACGGCAGCATCAGGGTAGCTTTCAGGATTTTCAGACAGAAGTTTGTGACTATGTAACGCGCCGCTGGGCTCAACCCCGATCACATCCGTAAATGTGCCGCCGCGATCAATCCAAAAGTCCCAACGACTTGCCGACATAAAATACTCCATATTCTAATGCATAATATTCAAGTACATCTGGTATAACCAACGATTTTAACTTTAAAACGCGTGTTTTTGTTGAAATTAGATTGGGTATATCACATATGTAGATTGTTAAACTAAACCGCGCTGATATGGCGCCAACGAAAGAGACTTAAGTTGAAAAAATTATTGATTGCATCTGTTTCCCTTCTCGCTTTGCTGGCCGTAGGTGCTTGTAGCAATGAAGCTGAAGAAGCGAAGAAAAATGTTGAGGGTGCAGCACAGACAGCAACTGAAAAAGCTAATGATGCAGCCGAAAGCGTGAAAAAAGCAACCGATGATGCCGCTGAAAAAGCTGGTGAAGTGGCTAAAGATGCTGAAAGCATGGCAAAAGAAGCTGTTGATACAGTTAAAGAAGCTGCTGGTGATGCTGCAACTAAAGCCGGTGAATTGGTTGAAGGCGCTGAAACAATGGCAGACGATGCCGTTGAAAAAGCCGGTGACATGGCCGATAGCGCTAAAGAAAAAGCCAGCGACATGATGGACGCTGCCAAGAAGGCCGTTGGCACTGGTAAAGAAGAAGCTGGTGACATGGCCGATGACGCTAAAGAAAAAGCCAGCGACATGATGGACGCGACCAAGAAAACCGTTGAAACTGGTGCAGAGAAAACAGGTCAAACGGCTGAAGAGCTGAAAAAGGCGACTGATGACGCAGCTGCAAAAGCAACCGAAGCTGCCAAAGATGCAGTTAAAGAAGCTGCTGATGACGTGAAATCTGCTGTTGAAGAGCCAAAAGCTCAATAATTATTTTATCGCCGCGCTCTTTGGCGCGGCGATTTTACCTCGGCTAAACTTTTTTAAGAACCGCCACGGAAGTTTTACTTAAACTTTTCTTTCAATTGCATTATGAGTGACGCGATTCAAAGAAAGCGCCGCCAAATGTCTATCTGGGTTCGCATAACTGATTTCGTGTCTGCTACGGCTATCCCTGCCTTTAGTGCAGTGATTGAAGCCGTTCGCACATTGTTTGAAGGCGATCCTGAGACACGGCGCCGTGTTGCATTTTCGGTCGCCATGATTGCGCTTTCTGCCAAAATGGCAAAGGCCGACGGTGTGGTTATGCAATCCGAAGTCGATGCTTTCAAAGAAATATTTGATATTCCCGATGAGCATGCCGATCAGGTATCCATGCTTTACAATTTGGCGAAACAAGACGTAGCAGGCTTTGACTCCTATGCTGCGCAGCTTGCCAATTTATGCAGTTCACAAGAAGGCGAGAACTGTCCAATCCTGCGCGATATCATCGACGGTTTGTTCCACATCGCTAAAGCTGATAATTTATTACACAGTAATGAATTGGCGTTTTTGCAAGAAGTCGCAGCGATATTTTCGATTTCAGATGCCGAGTTTGACCGCATTTTATCGCGGCATGTCGATAAGGGCGCAAGCGATCCTTATCGTATTTTAGGGTTGAAACATGGCGTCGAATATAGCGATGCGCGTGCTGTCTATATGGACTTAGTGCGTGAACATCATCCGGATAATTTTCTTGCGCGCGGCCTGCCGATGGAATTCATGAAGATTTCCACAGACCGAATGGCTGCGATTAATGATGCGTGGCATTCGGTCGAAGCAGATTTGAAGCGCCTATGATGCCTGAAATATTTAAAGCCGATTTTGAAACCGCTGAAATATGCCCATCGCCCAATTTTGGGCCGCGCAAAGATGATCGAGCAATCGATATGTTGTTGCTGCACTATACGGGCATGGATAGCGGTGAGGGCGCACAAGAATGGCTTTGTAGCGAGGAAAGCCAAGTTTCTTCGCATTATATCGTCCATGAAGATGGGCGTGTTGTGCAAATGGTGCGTGAGGCGGACCGTGCTTGGCATGCAGGCAATAGCTTTTGGAAAGGCGAAGAGGATACCAATTCGCGCTCGATTGGCATTGAGATCGTCAATGGTGGTCATCCTGCTGGTTTGCCAGATTATCCTAAAGCGCAGATGGCAAGTCTTGTTAAGCTTTGCCAATCGATTTTGTCACGCTACGCAATTCCTGCCGCGCATGTGCTTGCCCATTCCGATGTGGCACCGATACGCAAATTAGATCCAGGTGAGAACTTTGACTGGAAACTACTTGCGCAAGCGGGTGTCGGCCACTGGACAGAGCCAACGGCCATTGCAGGTGGACGTTATTTTAGCGAAGGTGAAACGGGCCAGCCCATTGAAGCTTTGCAGGCCATGTTTAGGCTCTATGGTTACCGCATAGATGTTGACGGTGTTTTTGATGCAAAAACCAAGGGCGTTGTCGAAGCGTTTCAGCGCCATTTCCGTCCCAAACGTGTTGACGGTGTCGCTGATATGTCAACGATTGATACATTGCATCGCCTCTTGAGCGCGTTGCCCTAGTTCAGCAATATATCATAAGCCATTGAATTTAATAAAATTATTAATGTCGGTTTGTTACAAACTGATTCTTTGTTTGAGTGGACGCTTCGCATTACCAAGCGTTACTCCGCCCGCTGATCGCACATTGCGTTAATCGAGGGTTTCAGTTTGAAAATTTATAAGTTTGTTCTTTCACTATTCGTGGCAGTGACGTTGTCTGCTTGCGCAACGACGCAAGACGCCAAAGTTTCAACAAAAGTGGCAAAAAAGACAGAGGTCAGCGCAAAGTTTTCCAGCAAGGGTAAGCCTTACCACGCGATTATCTCGCGCCATGCCAAAGCCAACAACATTCCTGTCGGCCTTGCACATGCTGTGGTGTTTTCTGAAAGCAGCTATAAGCCAAGCGCACGCGGTGCAGCTGGCGAAATCGGCTTGATGCAATTACGTCTGCCAACAGCGCGTTTGGTTGGTTATCGTGGTTCTGCCAAAGGACTTTACGATCCTGAAACGAACATCAAATATGGCATGAAATATCTTGGCAAAGCACGCCAACTGGCAAGCGGAAGCACATGTGGCACTATTTTGCGCTACAATGCTGGCCACGGTGCCAAGCGCATGAATCCTATTTCGCAGAACTATTGTAATAAAGTGCAGCGGCTCCTTCGCTAAGATTGCGCTGCATTCGCTAGACAAATTGTGAGCGTGTTCTATTTCATTGCTTAAATATGGAGTGATGAAATGGGACTGCTAAGAACATTACTGGCAATATTGGGCGCGGTGTTTGCCGCGCTCATTGTCTGGGCGCTGTTTCAGGGCAATTTTTCACAGGCAGGCCGCTGGTTGTCCACTGACCCATGGGGCATTGTAACGCTCGCTGATCTTTATTTTGGCTTCCTGATGTTTGCCGTCATTATCGTTTTGGTTGAACGCAGTCGCCAAGCCTTATTCTGGATTATACCGATTCCGTTCTTGGGAAATGTGTGGGTTGTCATCTGGTTTGTCATGCGCTTGCCGCGCATTGCACGTGCTTTTCGTGGATAATTACATAGACTTAGTTCGCACCTGACTTGACGATGGCAGCCTGCAGACCGCATAAGAACTCCATTGTTCACAATTTAAGGTGTGCTTGTGCCAACAACCGTTCTCATTGCAGATGACCACCCTTTATTCCGCGACGCGATTAAGTCGGCTATTTGCGATCATATCGGCGATGGAATTGAACCCAACCAGATGATCGAGGCGTATGATTTCTCAAGCGCCATGGCAGCTCTTAAAGAGCATGATGAGGTCGATCTCTTGCTTTTAGACCTTAACATGCCCGGCACATCGGGTCTTTCTGCGCTTGTCTCTGTGCGCGCATCTTACCCATCCGTACCCGTTGTTATTGTTTCTGCGTCCGATGATCATCTTACTGTCCACCGCGCGATTGAGCTTGGTGCCTCCGGTTTTATTTCTAAATCAGCATCAACGGACCAAATCAGAGAAGCTGTAAACAGCGTTCTGGCTGGTGATATCGCGCTGCCGCATGATCTGTCTCCAGCAGGTGATGAAGATGAAGAAATTGTCGATTTAATTGCACGCATTAAAACACTCACTCCGCAACAAGCGCGTGTGCTGGGTATGCTTGCCGAAGGGCTTTTGAACAAGCAGATCGCTTATGAGCTTGGTGTTTCCGAAGCGACGGTCAAAGCGCATGTGTCAGCTGTGCTACAAAAACTCGATGTTGATAGCCGCACGCAAGCCGTTATCCGCCTGTCAAAAATTGGCGCGGATATATTGCGAGACAGCAATAGCCAAAACGACACCGCTTCTTCTTAAGTAATTACTCAGCTGCCTCATGTGGTTTTTCACGCGGAATTGAATGCAGCAAAGCGCGCAAGGCAGCAGGTTTAAGCGGCTTGTTGAGGAGCGAGATGTTTTCATCTGCGCAAAGCGCTTTTATTGTGTTTGAACGATCTGCCGTTATCAAAATCGCCATCAAATCCGTGCCAAATTTTTCACGCACTGTCGCAATCGCACTGATGCCGTCCTCATTGTCGAGGTGATAATCGGCAATAATTGCGTTCGGTGGGCGAGGCGCATCGTCAAGCTTGCTGCTTAATTCTGCAATATTGGTTGCACAAATCGTGCTTGCGCCCCAACCATCAAGCAAGACAGACATGCCTTCAACGATGGACGGTTCATTGTCGATACAAGCAATGTTAAGCCCGCCCAGCAAATTGGCTTGCGTCACCTGTTTGGGGCTCTTTTTCGTTTTGGGCAGAGAGGCTGCGCTGGCAGCAGTTAATGACACCATAAAGGCTGTGCCTGCGCCCGGTGCAGAGCGGATTTCCACTTCTGACCCGATAACACGGGATATTCTATCAACGATTGATAGGCCAAGTCCTAGGCCGCGAGCGATCAATGCGCCTTCGCTGAGCCTTTCAAATTCATTGAAAACGGAGTCCACTTTGTGTTCAGGAATGCCAATGCCCGTATCATAAACACATAGTTTTAAGGCGTTCCCATATCTGCGCACACCGACCAGCACTTTGCCCTTGCGGGTATATTTGAGCGCATTAGAAATTAAATTCTGGCCAACGCGCATGAGCAATGCGCGGTCGCTTTCAACAATTGTGCTGGAAGGCAGAACGATAAGTTCCAAGTTCTTTTCTTTAGCAAGCGGCAAGAAGTCATTGCGCAGTTGATCAAGAAACGGGTTCATTTCAAATGCCGCGCGTGTTGCTTTCAATGCGCCCGCATCAAGCCGCGAAATGTCTAAAACCGCACCGATGATTGTTTCGACAGAGCTAAGGGCTGCATCAATTTTCAAGGCAATATCATGGTGCCTGTGTTCAACATCAACCGTGCGTTCCACCAAGGACGCTGTATAAAGACGCGCCGCATTGAGCGGCTGGCTAATGTCGTGACCCGCCGCTGCAAGGAAGCGTGTTTTGCCGATATTTGCCGTTTCAGCTTCTTGGCGTGCTTTTGCCAGCGCTTCATTCACAGAGGTTAGTTCTGCGGTACGCGTTTGCACACGCTGCTCAAGGCTTTGCTTTGATCGCTCCAGCGCTTCATTGGCCTCAACCCGCCCTGTAATGTCCGTATAGGTGACGACCAAACCGCCATCAGGCATGGGGTTTGAACGAAGTTCTAAAATGCGTCCACTTTTAGCAAGTGGGAGCAGCCAGGCCGAACTTGCTTGGCTAATATGGCTGACAAAGTCATCGCGCAGATTGGTGCTTACTTCTCCGTGATCAAGAAGGGCTTCTGCAATGTCTTTCAGCGGCATGCCAAAATGACCATATTTCGCGGGCAGATTGAGCAAATGCCTAAACTGGCGGTTCCAATTTTTGAGTTTGTAATCCTTGTCGAAAACCGTGATGCCTTGGTCCATCTGATCAAGCGCGATTTGTAGTAGATCGCGGTTTTGCTGAAGCGCTTCGGATGCATCATCAAGAAGCCGGATTTTTTCATCAGGTGATATTCCGTCTTTTTCTAAAAGCAGGCCAAGCACAAGGCGCGCTGAGGACGATCCAACGGCACTTGCGAGTATTTGCTCGGCATAACGCACAAGATTAACATCGGTGATATTACTGCCGACCAGCTTTTTGTCTTCTTGGTCTTCGTAAGTTGCAAATGCTCTTTGCATACGTTCTATGCCGACATAGCGCGCAACGGTCTCTTTGACCTCATCAACGGTTACCGTGGTTGTAAAGCGCTTGAGTTCACTGCTGGCTTGCTGGCTGCGGGGAACAAATGTTGCTGCCTGTACGCGCTCAAGCGGCGTTGATGCGCGCGAAAGTGAGCCAATAATCACAAGCAGAATATTGATGCCAATGCTCCACAAAACGCCGTGCGTTAGCGGTTCAAGCTGCACACCAAATAAGGCTTGTGGCTGCAGTGCGGCGATGCCGAAAGGGCCGGGCTGTATCCACGCAATTGTTGGCGAGGAAAGCGCTGGAATGAGCAGCGTATAGGACCAAACTATTGCGCCGCCGAGCATGCCGAAAAAGGCACCGCGCGCATTGGCTTTTCGCCAATAAAGCCCGAACAGCATAGAGGGAACAAACTGCGCCATGGCGGCAAATGAAAGCAGTCCAATCGCGGCCAGCGGTGCGCTTTGTGTCGTTTGTTGATAATAGGCAAAGGCTGCAAAGATAACGACAGCAATTGAAATGCGCCGCATATTCAAAATAACGTTTGACCAATTATTGCCCGATGTTTGCAAAACGCCGCCAAAACGCCACAGCAATAAAGGGATAATGATGTTGTTCGAAATCATAATGGAAAGAGCGACGGTTGCTACAATAACCATCGCTGTTGCCGCTGAAAGCCCACCAATAAAGGCAACCATAGCAAGCCAGTCATGGCCTGCTTGTAGGGGCAGAGCCAACAAATAAAGATCGGCAGGCGTGCCGCCCTTAACATAAAGCATGCCAGCAATGGCCACCGGCATGACGAGCGCATTAATGGCGATTAGATAGATCGGGAAAATCCACGCGGCGTGATTGAGTTCATCCTCTGATCTGTTCTCGACAACAATTACGTGAAATTGGCGCGGTAGCACGATCACAGCCGCAGCACTGAGCAATGTCAGCACGAGCCATGTGCTGAGCGAGCTGCCTTTGATGATTGCGCGCTGCGTTTCGGCGTTCGATTTGAAAGCCTCCAAAATGGCAGGCGAACCATCGAAAAGGAAAAATGTGATAGCCACCGCAACAATGATGAAGGCAACGATTTTGATAATGGATTCGAGCGCGACGGCAAGAATCAGGCCGTCCTGGTGTTCGGTCGCATCGGCGTGGCGGGTGCCGAATAAAATGGCAAATATAATCAATGTTATCGCGACGATGAATGCGACATCAAAGTTCAAAATCGTGCTGTCGGCTGAAACATTATAATGCGTCACCATCAAGGTCACGGTGTCAGAAATGGCTTTGAGCTGGAGGGCGATATAGGGCACAGTGCCAATGATCGCGATAACCACTGCGAGCGCAGCAACGCGTGCATTTTTGCCGTATCGAGCAGCCAGAAAATCAGCAATTGACGTTATGCGTTCTGATTTGCTGAGCCGGACAATGCGCTTTACCAGCGGCAACCCAACGGTAAAGAGCAATATTGGCCCAACATAAATGCCAAAATATTCAAATCCGCGATCAGCTGCGACGCCGACGGAACCCAAAAACGTCCATGAAGTACAATAAACGGCTAAGGAAAACGCATAGACAAACGGTCGTGGGCGCGACAACCGCGTAGATGTTTGCCGATCACCATAGGCAGCAACGGCAAATAGCATTGCCAAATAGATGAATGCCGCCAACGCGATAAGCCAGCCCTGCATGTCGTTTCCCCGCCCGTCAATTTTACTTGAGTTAATATGAGGGAAATTATCGCAATTTGAAACCGTACTTACGGCTATCGTATGTGTTTATGAATTTGTTAAATATTTGCAACTCCAGAGCAGTTGCATTACGAGTGTTCTCAAAATGAAACAATTTTATTAAACGATTTAATCAAAAGGAATACGCAATGGGAATGATCGGTGAGTTCAAAGAGTTTATTGCCAAAGGCAATGTTATGGATTTGGCGGTAGGTGTTATTATCGGTGGTGCTTTTGGCACAATCGTTAAATCATTGACTGACGACATTATTATGCCAGTTGTGGGCGCTGTTTTTGGTGGGTTGGATTTCAATAACTATTTTGCAGGTCTTTCATCTGAAGTGACTGCAACTACACTGGATGCCGCTAAAGAGCAGGGCGCTGTATTGGCCTATGGTAGCTTTATCACAGCGACAATTAACTTCCTGATCCTTGCCTTCATCATTTTCTTGATGGTTAAAGCCGTCAACAACATGATGCGCAAAGAAGAGCCAGCACCTGAAGTGCCAGCGGCACCGCCAGCTGATGTTCAGTTGCTTGAAGAAATTCGTGATCTTTTAAAGAAGTAATCACTCAAATCTTTAATCTAAAAATCCCGGCAATTTGTCGGGATTTTTGTCTCGCACCTCGTTTTCGTAAGAATATTTGTCACAAAACTTCCGTGAAACTTGAAGCTGTTTACGATCTGTGAGTTGACGCGCTTCAATCTTGCCGCGAATCAGGCAAAGCGCTAACGAAAGTGCATGTCAAAGAACACGCCACCACCATCTGATGAACCGGGCAAGGCAATTGAACCGGTAGATCTTAAAGCTGCGCTTGAAGAGCGCTATCTGGCCTATGCGCTATCGACGATCATGCACCGTGCTTTGCCCGATGCACGCGATGGCATGAAACCAGTGCACAGACGCATCCTTTACGCGATGTATCAGCTCAAGCTGAACCCCGGAAGCGCTTACAAAAAATGCGCGAAAATCGTTGGTGACGTGATGGGTAACTTCCATCCGCACGGCGACCAAGCGATCTATGATGCGCTGGTGCGATTGGCACAGGATTTCTCTGTTCGTTATCCATTGATCGACGGGCAGGGTAATTTCGGTAATATCGACGGCGATAATGCTGCGGCCTATCGTTATACAGAAGCGCGCATGACAGAGGTTGGTACACTTCTGCTTGAGGGCTTGAGTGAAGACGCGGTCGATTTTCGCGACAACTACAATGAAGAAGATAAAGAGCCTGTTGTATTGCCGGGCGCTTTTCCAAATCTCTTGGCCAATGGTTCCGCCGGTATTGCGGTTGGTATGGCAACGAATATTCCGCCGCACAATGCCGCAGAACTTTGCGATGCCGCACTTCATCTCATCAAGTTCCCAAATGCTACCATTGAAAAACTGGTTGAATATGTTGAAGGGCCGGACCTTCCAACGGGAGGAACGATTGTTGAGCCGCGTGCCAATATTCTTGAAGCCTATAAAACAGGGCGCGGCGGATTTAGAACGCGTGCGCGCTGGCACAAAGAGGACACAGGGCGCGGCGGCTATGTGATTATCGTTACGGAAATTCCGTATCAGGTTCAAAAATCGCGGTTGATCGAAAAGATCGCCGAACTACTTATCGCCAAAAAGACACCGCTTTTGGAAGATATTCGCGATGAAAGTGCCGAAGATGTACGCATCGTGTTGGAGCCGAAGTCGCGGGCGGTTGACCCTGAGATTCTTATGGAATCCTTGTTCAAGCTAACCGAGCTTGAAACCCGCATTTCGCTCAACATGAATGTGCTTTCAAAAGGCGTTACGCCGAAGGTGATGAACCTTCGCGAAATGCTTCTCGAATGGCTAGAGCACAGACGCGATGTGCTTGTGCGCCGTTCACGCAACCGTTTGGGCATTATTGAGCGCCGCTTAGAAACATTGAGCGGGTTTCTGATTGCCTATCTCAATATTGATGAAGTCATCCGTATTGTGCGCTTTGAGGATCGCCCCAAGGCCGAGTTGATAAGAACGTTTGAACTTACCGAAGTTCAAGCGGACGCTATCCTTAATCTCCGTTTGCGTGCTTTGAATAAGC
Source organism: Ahrensia sp. 13_GOM-1096m (assembly GCF_000620605.1). Taxonomy (NCBI): domain Bacteria; kingdom Pseudomonadati; phylum Pseudomonadota; class Alphaproteobacteria; order Hyphomicrobiales; family Ahrensiaceae; genus Ahrensia; species Ahrensia sp. 13_GOM-1096m. Next base: position 307,988 of record NZ_JIAX01000009.1, on the reverse strand, counting down.
TCGAAGAAGTTGAGATCAAAAAAGAATTTGATGCTTTAACGGAAGAGAAAAACCAGATCGAAGCCTTGCTGGCATCTGAAGATAAGCAATGGGAAGTCATCGCTTTTGAAATCAAGGATGTGAAAAAGAAATTCGGCAAAGACACTGACATCGGCAAACGCCGTACGAACTTTGCTGATGCAAAAGAAATCGATCTTGAAGCTGTTCAAGAAGCGATGATTGAAAAAGAGCCGGTCACGATTGTCGTGTCTGAAAAAGGCTGGATGCGGGCCATGAAAGGCCATGTCGCTGATTTCTCCTCGTTCTCGTTCAAGGAAGGCGACAAGCTCAAAACGGCCTTCCACGCGCAGACCACCGATAAGATTATCGTCTTCACGACAGTCGGTAAGTTCTACACAATTGGTGCCGACCGATTGCCGGGCGGGCGTGGCCATGGCGAGCCAATTCGTCTTGTCGTCGATATGGATAATGACAGCGATATTTTGACCGCTTTTGTTTATAAGGCTGGCCGCAAATTGTTCCTGTCTTCCAGTGTCGGTAACGGGTTTATCGTGGGTGAAAGCGATGTCATTGCCAATACGCGCAAGGGCAAGCAGGTCATGAACGTCAAATTGCCTGACGAAGCTTTGATCTGTCACCCAGTGCCAGAAGGCGCAGATTACGTGGCAAGCGTTGGTGAAAACCGTAAGATGTTGCTCTTTGCTTTAGACCAAGTACCTGAAATGACACGCGGTAAAGGCGTGCGTCTTCAAAAGTTTAAGGATGGCGGCATTAAGGATGTCACGCTGTTCAAGCTGGATGAGGGCTTAACATGGTTCGATAGTTCTTCTCGCGCGCATAATCGCACGAAAGAGGAGCTCGCCGAATATATGGGCGCACGTGCTGGAGCAGGGCGAATGGTGCCAAAAGGTTTTCCGCGATCGGGTAAATTCAGCTAAGTAAAAGGCGAGGTAGTTATGGTCAAAGAGTTTTATGCTGATGAACACAACTACCATTTGAGCTTGAACGAGATGCTGCACATGCGTCTTGGTGCAAAATTCAAATGCCTTAAATGCGCCGCTGAATATGCGTTCGATATACCGGAGCTGATTGCCAAACATGGCGGCGAAACGCGCCTGAGATTTATTCAGCGCAATGCAAAGTGCCGTTATTGCGATTGACCATCACTGCCGCATTGAAGCTGAATTTCTCTTAAGCGCCTAAACTCATCAAATTGCCGATAAAAGGCGCGTTTCAAGGCGCGCCATATTAGCTTTTTGTTAACCAGATCAATTTGCCGATTGTTTATTCATTGTCCGTTAAGGTTACGAAAATTGCGCGCTGCGCAGAATAATATCTTTAATGTGAGTGGATTTGATATGCGTTTGGCAGTTTTTGCCAGTTTGGCTTTTGCCGCAACCGCGTTAACGGCTTGTACGTCTGGTACAACCCGCGACGTGCTTGAATTGAGGCCGTCAGCAGAGGTCGTCAACTCTATCAATGTGTCCCAAAGTGATCGGGCTGATACGTTTGAGCCGCTCTCACTTGAAGAACAAAATCCATTTCCTGCGCCATTGAGCGCGCAGCAAAAACCAGCTCCCAAACGGATTGAGGTTGCAGCATTAAAACCTGAAAATCTGACAAAACAGGCAGCGCCACAGCCAAAGCATGGACGCACTAAAGTCTATTCAGAGAATTTTCGCGATGCGCATCCGATAAAATTTCATCCCGCGCGCCATCCTTCTAAATTTGAAGTCCACGGTGTCGATGTTTCCCATTGGCAGTCAGATATCGATTGGGAAAAACTGCGCACCCAAGGCGCAAATTTCGCGTTTATTAAAGCGACAGAAGGCGGCAAGCATGTTGACCGTCTGTTTAAGCAAAATTGGAACGAAGCGAAGAAAGCTGGCATTCCGCGCGGTGCCTACCACTTCATGTATTGGTGCCGTAATGCTGAAGAGCAGGCCAATTGGTTTATACGTCATGTGCCCAAAGAAAAGGGCGCTTTGCCGCCGGTGCTTGATGTTGAATGGCACGGCAACCGCAAAACGTGCCCAGGCAAAATTTCTAAAAAAGATGTGCTGGCCAAAATGGAAGTTTGGTCACGCCTGATCGAACGCCATTATGGTCAAAAGCCGATTATTTACACAGCGCCTGACTTTTATGATGACAATCTAAAAGGTCAGTTCAAAGATCACTCCTTCTGGCTGCGGTCTGTCGCTGAGCATCCAATAACCCGTTATCCAAATCAGGATTTTGCCTTCTGGCAGTATTCGGGTACTGGACTTTCAAAAGGCGTCGCGACAAAGATCGATCTCAACGTATTTAATGGTACAGCAGAGAGTTGGCATCGATGGTTGCAGGGTCGCGTGGTGAAGTAAAACCACTTTATGTAATTGAACATTGGCAAATTGCAGAGCCAGATGCTGGTCGTCAGCATTTGATTGCTCAAGGCTATGATGTGCGCGTTGTTGAGCCTTGGAAGGGCGAAACATTGCCTGCGCTTATTGGCGATGAGGCGGGCGTCATGGTTATGGGCGGCCCGCAAATGATTTCTGAAGCGACGGCGAGCAATAATGCATTCCTGCTTGATGAATTAAAGTTCATTGAGGATGCGATGGACAAGCAAATCCCACTTGTCGGCGTTTGTCTGGGTAGCCAGATGATTGCAACTGCTATGGGCGCTAAAGTCTCGTACCGCGATGATGGTGCAATGGCGATGGGGTTTTACGCGATTGATGCAAAGCCAGAAGGCAAAGCCATTGGCTTGGCTGACGATATGATGGTTTTAAACGGCAATAGCCAAACATGGACATTGCCTGCTGGTGCGCAATTGCTCGCCACAGCCCAAGCAGATAATCCGCACATCAACCAAGCATTCAGAGCCGATAAAACATTAGCATTGCAGTTTCATCCTGAAGTGACGCGGCCAATTTTGACGCAGTGGCAGTCAGAATTTGGCGAATATATTGGCCGCCCAGGCACGCAATCAAAAGATCAACAAAATGCTGGCTTTGAAGCCTATGATGCAAAGCTAAAGGCTTGGTATCGCAATGTTTTGGATGATTGGTTTAAAGGTCACGCCCATCTTGCCACATAAGCAACAGTGCTAGGGTCAAACCAGTTACGGCTAAACTCTTCCACTGTATCCGCATTGCCCCATGACACACGCTCCACATATCCAAGCGGTGTTCCTTGTGTGAAAGGGCCATCGCTTGGCGCAAAGTCTGGGCATGGTGACACGCTAACAGCATCTTCAACACGCGCAATCCAGAAGTTTAAATTTTGCCTGTAAAACAAATGCATAGCTTCTGGCATTGATTCAATGTCTAAGCTTTGTGCGTGGCGTGCATCAAACCAGATCTCTTCAAGCGCGGCAGGTGTTTTGCCCAAAAAACGCAAACGACGCACGCGCCATGCATGGTGCGATGAACCGTCTCCAAAGGGCGGCAAGAAATCTGGGCATGGGCATTTGTCGAGAGACAATATTTGCGCCGTTGGTAGGCCAGCGCCAGATTTAAGCTCTAAATGGAGAAACTCATAAATCGAACCGGACTTTGCGCGTTTGCGCACATAGGTGCCTGACCCTTGGATGCGTTCAAGCAGTTTTTTCTCTTCCAAATCCGCAAGCGATTTACGCAAAGTACCAACTGCAACACCTAAATGCGCGGCAAGGTTGGCCTCTGTTGGCAGGCGCGTTCCATCAGGCCAAATGCCAGCGGCAATTTCGCGCGATAATAGTTCTGATATTTGCATATAGAGCGGTAAAGCACCGCCGCGTTGTTTCTTATCAGGCAAGGTTTTTCCCCCAAACTTGGCGCAATAATAAAAGGGGCGCTTGGTCATGTCACGATAAATTATGGGTTCTAAATTCATTCACTATTGATACATTTCAATTGAAATGGTAGAACAGCACCAACAGATCTAGGCAGGAGAAGGCGAAATGACGATTGTCCCCGTAAAATCAGCGGATGTAGATGCAGCAGAAGTATCTTGGTTCGCGCCGATTTGTTCAGATGACTATCGTTATTTAGGTGTACCAGAGGGCGATCTTCGCTCATCTTGGGAAAATACCAGCAAAATTGTTCAGCGCGCCGACCAATTGGGTTTTCGCAATTGTCTTTGCCCATCATCCTATCAAGTTGGTATGGACACATGGACTTTCGCATCTGCGATGGCGCCGATTACAGATAATATCAATCTATTGGCCGCTATTCGCTGCGGTGAAGTGCATCCTGTCATGCTCGCCCGCGCCGTTGCAACGCTTGACCACATGATGAAAGGGCGCTTGACGCTGAATGTCATTTCTTCACCATTTCCCGGTGAGCAAGCATCGAGTGAATATCGCTATAAACGCTCGACTGAAGTTGTCGAAATTCTGCGTCAATGCTGGACGCAAGATGAAATCAACTATGAAGGCGAAATCTATAATCTAAAGGGCCTCAACACAGATCCGGTTCGCCCGTACCAACAAAATGGCGGCCCATTGCTTTATTTTGGCGGCTATTCGCCCGACGCTGTTGAACTTTGCGCAAAACATTGTGACGTTTATCTGATGTGGCCTGAGCCTGAAGAACTTATCGCCGAGCGCATGAAAAGCGTGGCCGCACGGGCAACGGAACATGGCCGCACGATCGATTATGGTCTGCGGGTTCATATGATTGTGCGCGATACCGAGCAAGAAGCCTATGAATATGCGGACGAGCTGGTGAGCAAGCTTGAAGATGAAAAAGGCAAAGAAATTCGCGAACGTGCCTTGGATGCAAAAAACTACGGTGTAGCGCTGCAAGCCGCCAACCGTGACCGTGCTGACGAGTTTGGCTTTATTGAGCCGCATCTTTGGGCAGGGGTTGGCCGTGCGCGCTCAGGCTGTGGTGCAGCGCTGGTTGGCTCTGTTGATCAGGTGATGAGCAAGATCGAAGCCTATCAGAAGATGGGTATCCGATCCTTCATCTTTTCGGGCTATCCTCACTTGGATGAATGCGAAATATTTGGCACCAAGGTCTTGCCGCACTTGAAAACATGCTCAATGCCTCATCTATATGGGCGTGTACCAGACGAAACACCACCAACGCCGCTTGGCAATGGTACACGTAAGTAACTGATGGATAATGGACTTTCTAGCATGCAAATGATCGACTTTAAAAACGCCGCGCCTGAGATGAGCCGCCTAATCTATGGTGTGTGGCGCTTAGGTGATGATGCAGACACGTCTTCGGAGCATATTATCCGCAAGGTTGAAGCTTGCTTGGATCAAGGCATTACGACATTTGACCATGCCGATATTTATGGCGGCTATGTGTGCGAAGAGCTTTTTGGCAATGCGCTTAAAGGGCGCAGTGATCTAAAGAGCAAAATGCAGATCATAACCAAATGCGATATCATGCTAACGGGTGAAGCTTACCCGCAGCGCCGCGTGAAATATTATGATACTTCGGCGGCCCACATTAATTATTCGGTCGAAAATTCGCTCAAGCGTATTGGTGTCGACGTCATTGATATGCTGCTTATCCACCGTCCTGATCCGATGATGGATCACCATGAAACAGGCGCTGCACTCGATGCGCTTGTCGATAGCGGTAAAGTGCGCGGTATCGGTGTTTCAAACTTTATGCCGTGGGATATTGAACTCCTGCAATCCGCGATGAAACATCCGATTTTGACCAATCAGATCGAGGTCAACATTCTTGAACACGCGCCGTTTACAAATGGCCAGATTGCCAAAGCCCAGCAGGCAGATATGCCGATTATGGCTTGGTCATCTTTGGCGGGCGGGCGACTGTTCGATACATCTGATGAAGCTGCAAAGCGCGTGATGCCGCGGTTGAAAGAAATTGCAAATGAGCAAAATGTTGGTGCCGATGCTGTGGCAATTGCTTGGTTGCTTGCTCATCCAGCACAAATAATGCCGGTAATAGGCACGAATAATATCGAGCGCATTGCAAAAATATCAAATGCAATGAACGTAAAAATAGACCGTGAAACATGGTTTGAATTGTGGACGCTAGCCGAAGGTCACGAAGTGCCGTGAAGGAGATTTCTCTAATGAATGCTGATGCAAATTTAAACCTTGATGCCTTAAACGCCAATCAGCTTAAAAAAGCGATGGGGTGTTTTGCAACCGGCGTCACAGTCGTGACCACGCATTTCGAAGGCCAAGACTATGGCATGACATGCAATTCCTTCAACACGGTGTCGCTTGATCCAGCAATGGTGCTTTGGTCCATTCGCAAGGCTTCATCCAGCCATGATGCGTTTGCAAAGGCCAAAGGCTATACGGTCAACATTCTGGCCGCAGAGCAGGCCGATACAGCGATGCGCTTTACCAAAGGCGATCATGCGGACCGCTTTGCGGAAGTTGAGGTGCGCCGGCTTGAAAGTGGGCGCTTGATCTTGCCGCAGGCCAGTGCGTGGTTTGACTGCGATATCAACCAGATTGTTGGGGCAGGCGACCACGATATTCTAATTGGGCGCGTGCGGGCTTTTGCATCGGGTGAAAAAATGCCTTTAACCTATATTGGTGGCAAGTTCGTTACGCTCAGCTGATCGCCGTTTTCGCTCGCTGCGTAATTGCCAAAGCGAATGGCCTATAAGCGCAATAATCAATATTGTGCCGCCGATCATCGTGTTTCGGGTGGGCGCTTCTGAAAAGATGATCCAGACCCAAATCGGCGCCAAAACTGTTTCCAAAAGATAGAACATCGCTACTTCTGGCCCAGATAGATATTTAGGACCAGTCGCAAGACACCAAAATGCAATGGGAATAACAATCGCACCATTGGCGATTGTCCACCAAGCGGCATCAAGGTGAAATGCTGATACACCGCCTTTTGAAAGCAAAACGCCAGTCGCTAATATCAAAGGTATTATGCCGCCAATCATGGGCGCAAAACCCATATCTTTGCCGCTCAAACGGGCAAATACGATTCCCAATGACAATGCAAAAGAAGCTGCCACGGCGCACAAATCGCCAAAATAATTGCCGCTTTGAATGCTTTCTGAAACAATCAAAAATACCGCGAACACCATAATAGCCATTGTGATGAGCGTTGCAGTCTTAGGACGTTCGCGAAGGATAACCCAGCCCAATAGTGCCGAAAATATGGTTGTGGACGTTAGAATAAAAACGAGATTGGCGGTCGTTGTGTTGAAGACCGCAGCAACAAAAGCAATGGCGCTCAAGCCATAAAAGGCAGCCACGACCATGCCGGCGCGGCCCGGCAATAGCGAGACGCGTTTGCCCTGTCGTAATCTGATGAAGACCCAGCACAAGAGTGCGATTACTAAGCCTAGCCCAGAGCGGGTAAATTGCGCCGACCATGCATCACCGCCGCCAAGCCTGATGAGTGGAATGTCGATTGTCAGCACCAAGCCGCCAAATCCAGTAATCAATAGGCCTTTTTGATAGGGAGTCATGTCGCTTTATCCGGTGGTTCACTTAACCGCGGTAAAGCTCCCACCCATTCGCGGTCAAGTGCTGTTGCGGTTTAAAGCGAGACTTGTAGTCCATTTTAGGTGAACCTGCGACCCAGTACCCCAAATAAACAAATGGCAAACCTTGGATATTTGTTCGCGAGATATGATCAAGAATGATCCATGTGCCCAAGGATTTGAATTCCGTATCCGGGTCAAAGAATGAGTAAACCATAGAGTAACCGTCATTCATGCGGTCACATAATGAAACGGCAATCAGCGGACCTTCACCTTTGCCCGTTATGAAGCTGTCAGGACCACGGCGGCGATACTCAATGATCTTGGTATTTACATGCGTGTCTTCGACCATCATCGCATAGTCCAGCGCTGTCATGTCTGACATGCCGCCATCGCGGTGCCTTGAATCCAGATAGGCGCGAAACAATGAAAATTGTTCTGACGTTGGTTCTGGATTAAGCTCAGTGCCAATCAGATCATTATTCGCCTTTATGATGCGGCGCATATTCTTCGTTGGTCTAAATTCATCGGCCAAAATACGCACGGACACACAGCGGCGGCAGGTTTCACAGGCGGGGCGGTATGCAATATTTTGGCTGCGGCGGAAACCACCTTGCGTCAAAAGCTCATTCAATTCCGGTGCTTTGTCACCAACAAGATGCGTGAATATCTTCCGCTCCATCTGCCCGTCAAGATAGGGGCACTTAGACGGTGATGTCAGAAAAAACTGCGGTGTTTTTGTATCGTGCTGTGTCATCATCACCCAAAAAGATTGCCAGAGTAAAATTGGTCACAAATTGGCAAACGTCAAGGTACAGTTTGATCAAGCATTTGAGCGGATAACGCGTGTTCCAAGGGCAAGATCATGCAAGGTGCGCTTATCTTCTAAAAACAACGGAGCCAGTAAAAGCGGCATAAAGATTGCGGTTGTGGCCCAGAATAAAACGGCATGAACAATCGCGGTCATGGAATCAATGCGCTGCCCATCATACCGAGACAGTTTGATACCCATCATTTGCATGCCCCATGTGGCCTGTTTTTCACCGCCAACGGTCCATGCAATATAAATTCCGGCAACAAGAAAGCCTAAGATTGGATAAAGCAGCCATGCGGCGCCTAATGTTGCAATGCCAAGCACTGCAATTAGAGGAACTGCCAACGCTATTAAGAGCAGGACCATGGCGTAATCGATAAAAAACGCAAAGATGCGTCTTGTTCGCACGCCCTCTAATAGACGCCAGTGTTGTATGTCAGCTTCGCTATTCATCAATGCTTGTCCTCATTCTTTGTTCTACAAATAGATGGGAACAATCGGTGCTGATTTCAATTCTTGGCCAAGTTTTCGGCGACCCTTGGTGCAAAATAGGTCAAAATGCCGTCACAGCCAGCACGTTTGAAAGCAAGCAGGCTTTCCATCATGACGCGCTCGCCGTCCACCCAGCCATTGGCAGCCGCAGCTTCAATCATCGAATATTCGCCCGACACTTGGTAGGCAAAGGTCGGCATTTGGAACGTGTCTTTGAGGCGGCGGCAAATATCCAGATAAGGCATGCCAGGCTTGACCATGATCATGTCAGCACCTTCTGCAATGTCTTGTTCGGCCTCGCGAATGGCTTCGTCTGAGTTCGCAGGGTCAATGTAATACGTTTTCTTGTCGCCCTTTAAGAGACCGGATGTGCCGATCGCTTCGCGGTAGGGGCCGTAATAGGCAGAAGCAAATTTTGTCGCATAAGACATGATCGCAATGTCGCTTTGGCCAGATGCATCAAGCGCATCGCGAATGGCACCAATTCGGCCATCCATCATATCGGACGGTGAGATAATATCTGCGCCTGCCTGCGCCTGCAAAACCGATGCGCGCGCAAGTATATCAACGGTCTCGTCATTGACGATGATACCATCGCGCAAAACCCCGTCATGGCCATGATCTGTAAACGGATCAAGCGCGCTGTCTGTCATAAGCCCGATTTCAGGCACTGCATTTTTAATCGCTGCGACGGCGCGCAAGATGATGTTGTCTTCATCAAGAATGTGAGAGCCGGTGACATCTTTCTTTTCAAAAGGCACATGGGCAAATGGCGCAATCAGCGTAATGCCAAGATCATGGGCTTTCTTGGCAGCTTCAACAGCCATATCGACACTCAAACGCGAAACACCGGGCATGGCATCAATCGGCTGGGTCTGGTTTTCACCCTCAACAAGAAAAATGGGCCAAATCAGATCATTCACCGTGAGTTGATTTTCACGCACAAGATTACGCGACCATTGTGCTTTACGCATACGGCGTAATCGGCGGCTTTGAACAATGTCATCAATATTGCGCATTTATTTATTCCATTTAGTCCGTGTACAACTCCTTGTGGGCGTATCACGGGACTTTGCATTTAGCCAAGAGCTAGGGTAGCAAATTAAGCCAAGAGGCGATTATGCCTCATCCACGATTAGGTGCGGTTCTCCACACGATGCAAACCAATGGCTCCAAGCGCACATTCATTGTGTCTTTATATGTATGGTTTTTGCGAACCATGGCAGTGCTGTGCCTCATCGCCGCATTGATGAACTGGGCGCAGCTTACCGGCATCACGCAAAACGGCAATTTGCGATTCGATATGCTGGATACCCATTGGCGTATGCTCAAGACTGTTTTGGCCGTCATTCTGCCTGCTGCTGGTTTGGGCTTGTGGATGACCCAATCATGGGGCGTTGTTCTGTGGCTATTTGCCATGTGTCTTGAGCTTTTAGCTTTTGGCGTTTGGACAGAATTGTTTGAACCGCGCTCAATGACAGTTTTAACGCACAGCATTGCTATTTTATTTTGGGCGCTCTTATCGGCAGGCATATTCATTGAGAAACGACGCCAGCAGCGTACCGGATTCGAACACCTGTAAGCTCTTGTTAAGCAAAACTCACAATAGCGAACTGTAAGAGGTTGTTAACGCTGGCTTTTAATTCGAATTTTATACGTCTTCGATAGATTGAACTCACAAGCCGAGAAACATCGGCGACATACAGTGAGGCTACAATGTTAAACGAATTAAATAAGGTGGGGGAATCCCACTCGACGACGAATACTTCGCCTACCAGCAAGCTATATCTTGAATCTTTGCAATTGGTTGAGCGCCTTCATCACCGCCTTCAAGAAGTGGTGAAAGACGAATTTGACCGCCAAGGCCGCAACGATATCAATGCTGTTCAGGCAATTCTTCTTTTCAATATCGGTGATGGTGAACTGACAGCAGGTGAACTGCGCTCTCGTGGATATTACCTTGGTTCAAACGTTTCTTATAACATCAAGAAACTTGTTGAACTTGGTTTCATCAATCATGAGCGTTCACGTTCAGACCGCCGTTCAGTGCGCATTAGCCTTACAGATTCAGGCGTCGCAGTCGCAAAGTCAGTTTCCGCACTCTATGATCGCCACGTTGCGTCAATCGAGTCTGTGGGTGGCATCAGCAATGCAGAGTTTGAAGCGATGAATCGCACAATGCAGCGTTTGGACCGTTTCTGGAACGACACAGTGATGTACCGTCTCTAAGAATAACTCTGATGTTACAAATAGAGCGCCGCAGATCATGCGGCGCTTTGTTTATGAAGGGCTACTTTTTCGCCTTGCCGAGCGGCAAAAGCATCGGTGTTGTCTTTTTATAGGACGAATAGGCTGGCCGGCTTTTCTCCAAATGCTGTTCTGTCAGCGGAATAGACACTTTGATCATCACGAATGCTAAAAGTGCAGGGCCAACAAAGCTCAATATCGAACCCGATAGCGCAAAAGCTGCGATTGAAATGCCGCACCATAGGACAATTTCGCCAAAATAATTGGGATGCCGTGATCGGCTCCACAGGCCATTTTTGACCAGTGTTAGAGATCTTACGCTGTGCCCACTGGTCGTCTTGGTCGTTGCTAATTGATGATCTGAAACCCATTCATAAACAAAACCAAAGGCAAACACGGCAATGCCCAGCCAAAAGAGGAGGGGGATTGCTGCATAGTCGGCCCCAAATGCAACGTGAAGAGGGGCGGCGATAAGCCAAAGCAAGACTGCCTGTAATATGAAAACCGTAAGTAAGCTTTTCCACCAATATCCACGTCCTGCATTTTCGCGCATGACACGGTAACGCCCATCTTCTAGTGTGCTGCCATGGTGGCGATTGATTAAATAACCCGCCAATCGAAGCGCCCATAAGCAAACGGCGCCGAACAAAAACCATTCATAAAATGAGCCGGTGCCAAGCAGATAAAGATTTACCCCGCCGATAACCGCAAAACCTGGTCCCCAATAATAGTCAATAACCCCAGCATCTTGTGTCATGACATTTATTAGCCATATTCCAATGAAACAGGTAAGGGTGACAGCTAGGGTCAATGCAAGAGCAATGTACATAAGTCCGAGATTACCTTTGGTAGTCGCGCTATTGTTATTATGGTTTGCGCTTTGTTAAGTTGACGATGTTACGAAGCACAACATATTATAGTTTCGCAATCTTATTTGTATCCACTACGCGGGAAACCCATGACCGGATTTATTAAAAGTAGCCGACGTACAGTTTTAAAATCTGCAGCAGCGTTAAGCGCAGCGGCAATTTTACCTTCAGCGGCGAACGCTCAGGCATCAATTGGTGATATTTTGCAATCACCACAGCGCGGCAATTGGGATGATCAGTTTGATTCTGCAGGCTCTAGCAATAGAGCTGCTGTCGATAGCCGCCTTCCAATTCTCAGCCCTTCAACCGTGTCTTATGTGGAAGTGGCGATTGATAATTACCGACGCATCGTCGCAAACGGTGGATGGCCACGGGTTAATGCGACACAGCGCCTAAAAGTTGGTGTGCGTGACAATGCCGTGCGTCAATTACGTCAGCGCCTTATCATTTCTGGCGATATGGCACGTAATTCCGGCGATAGCACAACATTCGATTCTTTCCTTGATGCGGGCTTGAAGCGCTTTCAGGCGCGTCATGGTATGGGCGCCGATGGCGTTATGGGTAACTACACACTTGCTGCATTAAATGTTGATGCGCAGACACGTCTTGGCCAGTTGGAAACAAACCTTGTGCGCTTGCGTTCTATGTCAGGCTATCTTGGTGATCGTTTTGTTATGGTCAACATTCCAGGTACTGAGCTGGAAGCTGTGACCAATGGCCGTGTTGAACGCCGTCATAAAACCATTGTTGGCCGTATTGACCGCGAAACACCGGTGCTTTCGTCCAAGATTCACGAAGTTATTCTTAATCCATATTGGACTGCACCAAAGTCGATCATCCGCAAAGATATCATTCCTTTAATGCGCAAAGATCCAACCTATCTGACACGCAACAAAATTCGTTTGTTTGATGGTGGCGGTCAGGAAGTGGCACCTGAAACAGTGAACTGGGCAACAGATGAAGCTGTTGCGCTGCGCTTCCGTCAGGAGCCGGGCAAGATCAACGCGATGTCGTCGACCAAGATCAACTTCCACAACCCGCATGCTGTTTATATGCATGACACACCGCAGCAGAGCTTGTTCGGTAAATTCTTGCGCTTTGAGTCGTCTGGCTGCGTGCGTATTCAAGATATCCGTGAACTATCGGCTTGGTTGTTGTCATCAGAAGCTGGCTATACGCGCGGCCAAATTGAACAAATCATCAAATCAGGTGAGAGCACGCCAATTCAGCTAAGCACGCCAGTGCCAGTATATTTTGTATATATCAGCGCATGGTCGACAGGCGACAGCGTTGTTCACTTCCGCGATGATATTTACAACCGCGACGGTGTTGGTGAGTTGGAAACAGCTGCGACTTCACTTTAAATTTTTAAGTCGAAACTTGCTAGAAAACGTGCGCGGCGCATTCAATGTTTTGGATGCGCCGTTTTGGTGTCGATTCTAGCGATGACATAGGGGTAATCATCTGTTAGAGCGACGACATGTGAAGATCCTCATCTTCTAAATCATGAAAGGTGACCGTTTATGTCGACTGATAGTGCTAATCTGACGCAGTTTTCCAACGATTTTTTCAATGAAACTTTGAGCGACCGCGATCCGGCTGTTTTTGGTGCAATTCGCCAAGAACTGGGCCGTCAGCGCAATGAAATTGAATTGATTGCTTCGGAAAATATCGCATCACGCGCAGTGATCGAAGCACAAGGCTCAATCATGACCAACAAATATGCGGAAGGCTATTCTGGCCGCCGTTATTATGGTGGTTGTCAATATGTTGATATTGCTGAGAACTTAGCGATTGAACGCGTTCTTGAGCTTTTCGGCTGTGATTTTGCTAATGTTCAGCCTAACTCTGGTAGTCAGGCAAACCAAGCTGTGTTTATGGCGCTTGCAAAACCGGGCGATACACTGCTCGGCATGAGCCTTGATGCCGGTGGTCACCTCACACATGGCGCACGTCCAAACCAGTCTGGTAAATGGTTCAATGCCGTTCAATACGGTCTGGATATTGCAACAGGTCTGATCGATTACGATCAGGTCGAAGCAATGGCAAAAGAACACAAGCCGCAGATCATTGTGGCCGGCGGTTCTGCATATTCACGTGTTATCGACTTTAAACGCTTCCGCGAAATTGCTGATTCTGTTGATGCAATCCTTTGGGTTGATATGGCCCATATTGCAGGTCTTGTTGCTGCAGGCTTGCACCCAAGCCCGTTCCCACACGCCCATGTTGCAACATCAACAACGCATAAAACGCTTCGCGGCCCACGCGGCGGCCTTGTGTTGACCAATGATGAAGCGATCGCGAAGAAAATCAATTCTGCTGTTTTCCCTGGTATTCAGGGCGGCCCATTGATGCATGTTATTGCTGGTAAAGCTGTTGCATTTGGCGAAGCGCTACGCCCAGAATTTAAAACATATATGAGCGCTGTTGCTCAGAATGCTAAAATCTTGGCGGAAACACTTGTCGAAGGCGGCATGGACATTGTTTCAGGTGGTACAGATACGCATCTAATGCTGGTTGATTTGCGCCCGAAAGGCGTGACAGGCAAGGCGACGGAAGAAGCGCTTGGCCGTGCATTTATTACTTGTAATAAAAACGGCGTGCCGAACGATCCGCAAAAACCAACAATCACATCTGGTATTCGCCTTGGTACGCCAGCTGCAACCACACGTGGATTTGGTCCTGCTGAATTCCGTGAAGTTGGCAAGCTGATTGTTCGTATTGTTGACGGCGTTGCCGCAGCAGGTGAGGGCGGCGATACGTCTGGTGTTGAAGCATCTGTTAAAGAAGACGTTATCAAGCTAACAAACCGCTTCCCGATTTACGATTATATGAGTTGATAAATGCGCTGCCCGTTTTGCCATTCAGAAGACACACAAGTTAAAGATAGCCGTCCTGCAGAGGATAACACGGCTATCCGGCGGCGACGTGTGTGTAATGATTGCGGCGGGCGGCACACAACATTTGAGCGCGTGCAATTGCGCGAGCTTTACGTTGTAAAGAAAAACGGCCGCAAAGTTGCCTTTGAACGCGATAAACTTGCGCGGTCGTTTGAAATTGCCCTGCGCAAACGCCCAATTGAAGCCGACCGCATTGAACGTGCTGTGTCCGGTATTGTGCGCCAGCTTGAAAGCAGCGGTGAACAGGAAATCGCATCGGATGATGTGGGCGCGCTTGTTATGGAGGTTTTGAAAAATCTCGATGATGTTGGCTATGTGCGTTATGCATCGGTCTATAAGGATTTTCGTGATCCCAACGACTTTCAAGAGCTTTTGGGCGAACTTGGTGGAAATCTACCGGTCGCTAAACCAGAAGCAGACGACTAATGTTGCAAGGCGCACATAATGGCGGCTGAAAATCTTACCAAAACAGACGAACGATTTATGGCGGCTGCCATTCGGCTCGGTCGGCGTCATTTAGCGCGCACCGGCACCAATCCGTCAGTCTCAACTTTGCTTGTCAAAGATTTGGGCCATGGACCCGTTATCGTTGGCAGTGGCATCACAGATATTGGCGGGCGGCCCCATGCGGAAGCTGCCGCTTTGGCAGAAGCTGGCGAACACGCAAAAGGCGCGACAGCCTATGTGACATTGGAGCCTTGCGCGCATCATGGCCGCACACCGCCATGCGCTGTATCGCTTGTGAATGCGGGCATCACCCGACTTGTGAGTGCCTTGACCGATCCTGATGAGCGCGTATCGGGCAAAGGTTATAATATTCTGCGCGAGGCAGGAATCACAGTTCTTGTTGGCTGTCTGGAAGATGAGGCACGCACAGTGCTTGGTTCTTACTTGAATCGATCTATGACGAAACGGGCGCAAGCGACTCTAAAGCTTGCGGTTTCTGCCGATGGCATGATCGGCGACCGTAAAATCCGTCAATTGATGATTACGCAAGAACAGGCGCGGCATCAAAGCCATATATTGCGCGCTGAACATGACGCTATTATCGTTGGGGTTGATACTGCTATCATCGATAATCCCACGTTGACCTGCCGCCTGCCAGGATTGGAAAACAGATCGCCTGCGCGCATTGTCTTGGACACGGGCGCACGATTGGGTGTCGATGGCGCATTGGTTCACACCATTGATCAGGCACCGCTTTATGTGGCAACAGCCTATCCGCAATCAGACAATGCGAAAGCGCTGGCTGATCACGGTGCGAAAATTATGGCCTGCGACATTCATGATGGCCGCATTGCGCTGCCAGAACTTATGGAAGATTTAGCCGCAATTGGCATCACGCGCGCCTTGGTTGAAGGCGGCGGACAGGTGGCTCGAAGCTTTTTGAGTGACGATCTGGTTGAAAATATCTGCTTGTTTGAAAGCGATGTAGAGGTCGGCAAAAGCGGAATTGCAAGCCCTGTGACAAGCGGCGATTTACCGGATGGTTTTGTAATCAAAAGACGCGCTATATTCGGTCCTGATCGTTATTTTGAAATCGGGAAAAACTAATGTTCACAGGCATCGTCAGCGATATTGCAACAATTGACAGCGTTAAAGAACTTGCCAGCGGTAAGCTGTTTCGTATTCGCACAGCCTATGACACGCAAACGATTGATATTGGCGCATCGATTGCCTGTGCAGGCGTTTGTTTAACAGTCACAGCAAAATCGTCGCCGGATAGTAATAATATCTGGTTTGAAGTTGAGGCTTGGGAAGAAGCGCTGCGTTTAACAAGTGCTGCCACTTGGGTGGAAGGCACACGCATTAATACCGAGCGCGCGATGAAAGTCGGCGATGAGTATGGCGGCCACATGGTGTCTGGTCATGTTGATGGCCTTGCCACCGTGACACGCATTGAAGCTGAAGGTGATGCAACACGTTTTTTCCTTGAAGCGCCATCCGCTTTGTCAAAATATATCGCGCCCAAAGGTTCGGTCTGCCTTGATGGAACGTCTTTGACTGTTAACAGCGTTAACGGCGATATTTTCGATGTTCTACTCATTCGCCATAGCCAAAAAGTTACGACTTGGGGGCAGGTTCAAGTGGGTGATAAGGTCAATATTGAGATCGATCAAATCGCCAGATATGTAGAACGTTACATTTCGCGTCTTGCAGAGGCGGGTAAAGAGGCGTAGTCAGCCATTTCATTTCAAAACAGCCGGAATTTTTCATGTCAGATGCCCCTCATTTTCTAATTGTTGAAGCTCGTTTCTACGACGACATGGCGGATGCCTTGCTCGAAGGCGCGAAAGCTGCGCTCGATGAAGCAGGTGTTACCTATGATGTGGTGACAGTTCCGGGCGCGCTCGAAATTCCAGCCGCTATTGCTTATGCGATAGACGGTGTCACCGATTATGATGGTTATGTTGCACTCGGCATGGTCATTCGCGGCGAAACTTACCATTTTGATATTGTGTCCAATGAAAGCTCCCGCGCACTGATGGACCTGTCTGTGTCTGAAGGTGTGCCAATTGGTAATGGTATTTTGACCGTTGAAAACGCAATTCAAGCTTGGGCGCGTGTGCGCAAGACTGAGCTAGACAAGGGCGGTTTTGCGGCGCGTGCGGCAATCACGATGCATAGCTTGAAGCTCAAAATGTTGGGTCAAGTTTGATGGCTGTAGGGAAGATTAGGTCTGCAAATAAACGCGGCGCTGCACGGCTTGCCGCTGTGCAAGCATTATTCCAGATGGATATTTCTGGCGCTGGCGTACTTGAGATCGCGGCCGAATATGAAACATTTCGTCTAGGTCAAGTCGTTGACGGCGAAGAATATGTGGCAGCGGATGCCTCTTGGTTTCGCGGCGTCCTTTCAGGCGTTGTACGCGATCAGACCAAGCTAGACCCTATCATTCGTGATGCTTTGCAAGAAGATTGGCCATTATCGCGCATCGACAGCACATTGCGCGCGATTTTACGGGCAGGGGCTTTTGAGCTGCTTGAGCGCAAGGATGTGCCAGTTGCCGTGATCAACTCTGAATATATTGATATTGCGGTTGCCTTCTTTGAAGATGGTGATGAGCCGAAACTCGTTAATGCTGTTCTTGACCGTATAGCCCGTAAGTATCGTGAGAAAAAATGAGCGATACGCTAGACCTTGGTGAAGCCAAGCGCACGGCCGCTACTTTCGCTATTTCTCAAGCTTTTGTCGGTGCCTGTGCGCCGATTGCAATTTCTATCGGCGGTTTGGCTGGTCACTACCTTTTAGGCGCCGATAAGACATTCGCAACACTGCCAGTCACCGGATATAATGTCGGCGTTGCGCTTGGCGCATTGCCAGCTGCAATGCTGATGCGTGCTGTTGGACGCCGCTATGGTTTTTCAACAGGTTCCTTAATTTCAAGTGTTGGCGGTGCTTTGGCCGCATTGGCCTTGATCCAGCATAATTTCTGGTTTTTTGTCGTGGCACTGGCCGTTCTTGGTGTCGGCGGTTCTTTTGTTCAGCAATATCGCTTTGCAGCAGCCGATGCAGCACCAGCAATATTTAAGCCAAAGGCAATCTCTTGGGTTCTGGGCGGCGGTGTATTTGCCGCAATCATTGGACCGCAAGCCGTTATCTTTACCAAAGATATGCTGCAGCCTGTAAGCTTTGCAGGTGCATTCATATCGGTGGTGGCTCTGGGCATCATTGGCGCAGGCATTTTAATGACATTGCGCACTTTGCCCGTGCCAGTAGAAGACGCAAATGCACCATCGGGCGCGGAACGCCCTATGCTCGAAATTATCTCGCAGCCGCGTTTTTTAATCGCTTTTGTGTGCGCCGTCACAACCTACGCCTTAATGAGCTTTGTGATGACAGGCGCACCGCTTGCCATGATAAGCTGCGGGCACTCATTGAACGATGCGACCTTAGGCATTTCATGGCATGTTATGGCTATGTTTGCGCCGAGCTTCTTTACCGGCAGATTGATTGTGCGATTCGGTAAAGAGAAAATCGTCGCGACGGGACTGATTTTATTGATTGGCTGCGCAATTGTTGCGCTATCGGGTCTTGCGCTTTGGCAGTTTTGGTTTGCGCTTATATTATTGGGCGTTGGTTGGAACTTTGGCTTTATTGGCGCAACAGCCATGCTCACAGACACTTATCGCCCATCTGAAAAGAACAAGATTCAAGGCGTGCATGATTTCGCGCTGTTCACAACTGTAGCAATTGCGTCATTTGCATCTGGTGCAACGCTAAACGCCTATGGCTGGGATATGCTCAATTGGATCGTATTGCCTGTATGCGCGCTATGCTTGCTTGTCCTGTTGGGCCAAGCTTTCGTTGTGCGCCGTAAATCTTTGGCAAAATAAAACGCTGCAAACCAATGTGATTTGCAGCGTTTAATATATTGATTGAGGCTGTTAGCGTCCCAGAATGCTGGAAGCTGAAGGGCCGCCTAGAGATCCTGTCAGGATTTGACCTAGGAATGTCTGGTCTTTACCGCCCGTTGGCGTTGCGCCAGCAACAAAGTCAAATACGCGCCCATCTTTAAGGCCGTAATCGGCAATGCGGCTTACCGTATCGCTGTCATCGAAATAAATCGCAAATACACGCTGGTCGACAAGCTTAGGCTTTAAAAACTGAGCAGAGCGAACGCGCGTTTGGGAAATATAGTAAAAGACTTCGCCGCCAAAATTATTCGTAGTGGTGGGTGTGCCAAGCGCTAGCAAAACTTGCTCACGGCTCGAACCAACAGGCGCAAGCGCCATTGTTTCTTCGTCAATGACATAACCTTGCTTGAAGGTTTCTTTGGACCCTAGAACACTCGATGTTGAGCAGCCCGAAACGCCAAGCATTGCGACTGCAACTGCTGCTGCGATGAAATGACCTCTTTTATCGGTCTTGGAATTCTTTGCCGCCACATCTATCTCCTTAAGCAGAGTACGCATACTCTATATATTCTATTGTCCGGTACCGCACATACCGCCTTCTTGCAAGCGTCTGCGCAACGCGCTAGCAGCAAGTATAAGTTATTCGAGTGCCGAATAGAGTAAGGGTTTGCATTATGATTATGTCACTGTTTCGACCAAAAAAACAAAATCCGAACGAGATAATCGTTTCTAAGCTCTATGCACATATTATTGAAGCTGGTCGTCAGCCGGTCCTTTATGCCGAATGGGGTGTGCCTGATACGCCGATAGGCCGCTATGAAGCCATCGGACTTCACATGATATTGTTTCTTTTCCGCACACGCAGCACATCGCCTGCATTAGAAGAGCTGAGCCAAGATGTGCTTGATGAGTTCTTTTTGGAGCTAGATCACTCTGTGCGCGAGCTCGGTGTGGGGGACGCGGGTGTTCCCAAGCGTATGAAAAAGCTGGGAAAAATGTTCTATGGGCGCATGGGGCCTTATTGGAAGGCTTTGGATGATAATAATATTGATGCATTAAAAGACGCGCTTGTCCGTAACATTACGCCCGATAGCAAAGAACAGCTAGCATCTGAAGCGCTGGCTCAATATATGATCACGAGCGCTGCTCATTTGGCCAAGATTGATGAGGATCAATTGTTGCGCGGCGAAATTAATTTTCCTCAACCGTAAGGTAATTTGCGAATGAATGAGAATCATATGGATGAAAATGCATCTGGCTCAGCTTTACCAAGCCCCATATCGCAAAAAATCAACGTATTAAAGCTGCCTGCGAAGGGGCTGAACGTGAAGATTGAACCGGACGCGGATGTACTTGCGGCGCTGGCTAAAAGCATGGGCGTGCTGTCGATATCGTCATTGTCTGCAAAGTTGAACATCAAGCGCTGGCATAAGGACGGTGTGAGAGTATCTGGGCCCCTAAAAGCGCAGCTTTATCAGGAATGTGTGATTACGTTGGAGCCTGTGGAAGAGACGGTCAACGAAGAAATAAACGCGGTTTTTGTGCCTGAAACGTCGAAATTGGCAAAGCCTGCTGTTACTGGCGAAGCTAATGAATTGTTGATTGATGCTGAAGGCGACGATGTGCCGGAAGTCTTTCAATCGCCATTTTTGGACGTGGGAGACATCGCGGCGGAGTTTTTTGCACTTGAGATCAATCCATATCCGCGTATTGACGGGGCAGAGGAAGAAGCTCAAAAGTTTGCAGAAGAAAGCGCTTCAGATAAGGCTGACGCCAAAGAAAATCCCTTTGCAGCGCTTGCAGCTTTAAAAGACAAGCTGTGAAGCTTTGAGGAAAAGCTTGTTCGCTGCCATAAAACCGTTATTTTCGTCTTGTTCAAGAGAACATGAAAATAACCTGAATTAAATAATTAATAAACGGGACGGTTCAGTTTTGGTCACAATATCAGTGGATGCGATGGGCGGCGATCATGGCCCGTCGGTACTCATACCCGGCGCAGCAATCGCGCTAGAGCGTCATCCTGAGTTAAAGTTTATTTTTTATGGCAAAGAACCTGAAGTTCAGCCTGAAATTGATAAGTTTCCCAAATTAAAAGCCGCCAGCACATTCGTGCATTGCGATGTGTCTGTGCGTATGGATGACAAGCCGTCTCAAGCCTTGCGGCAAGGGCGCTGGAAGTCATCGATGTGGAAGGCTATTGAGGCCGTTAAAACCGGTGAGGCGGATGTTTGTGTGTCTGCTGGCAATACGGGCGCACTCATGGCTATGTCACGCTTTTGCCTGCGTACAATGGCAGATATTGAACGCCCTGCTATTGCTGCGATTTGGCCGACTTTACGCGGAGAGAGCATCGTTCTGGATGTTGGCGCGACGATTGGCGCTGATGCACAGCAATTGGTTGATTTTTCCGTCATGGGCGCTGCAATGGCGCGCGCAATGATTGAAAATCCACGCCCGACTGTTGGTCTGCTTAATGTGGGCGTTGAAGAGATCAAAGGCCAAGAAGAAGTAAAAGAAGCAGGGCGCTTGCTGCGCGATGCGGATTTGCCAACATTGGAATATCACGGTTTCGTTGAAGGCGATGATTTAGGCAAAGGCACGGTTGATGTTGTCGTGACGGAAGGTTTTTCGGGCAATATTGCCCTTAAAACAGCTGAAGGCACAGCGCGGCAAATCGGCGAATATTTACGCGCCGCCATGGGGCATTCATTGATGTCTAAGATTGGCTATATGTTTGCGCGCAGTGCGTTTAAGCGCTTGGGCGAAAAAATGGACCCGCGCAAAGTTAATGGCGGTGTTTTTCTGGGCCTCAATGGCATTGTGATCAAAAGTCACGGCGGCACTGACAGCGAAGGGTTTGCGGCTGCTTTGGATATGGGCCACGATATGGTTCGTAACGAGTTGCAAAGAAAAATCGATATAGATATCAAGCAGTTCCATACACGTCAGGGACGCAGTTCACCTGCGGTAACAGTGCCGGAACTCAACGAAAACAAGAGCGAAAAGTAGATTCAATGATCCGATCAGCGGTAATAGGTGTTGGTAGTGCTTTGCCAAAGCGCGTTATGCCGAATGCAGAATTCGAGCAAAAAATTGACACAACATCGGAATGGATAGAGCAGCGTACTGGCATTAAGCAGCGCTACATAGCTGGTGAGGGGGAAACCTCCGCATCGCTTGGCGAAACTGCCGCGCGCGCAGCATTAGACAATGCGGGTTTGACGCCAGATGATATCGATTTGATCATCTGCGCCACATCAACGCCTGACAATACGTTTCCAGCGACTGCCGTTAATATTCAAAACCGTCTCGGAATGAAACACGGTGCAGCTTTCGATCTGCAAGCTGTTTGCACAGGGTTTGTTTATGCAACGACAACCGCTGACCTTTACATACGCGGCGGTATGGCAAAGCGGGTTCTGGTCCTTGGTGCAGAAACATTTTCGCGTTTGCTGGATTGGGAAGATCGCACAACATGCGTTTTGTTCGGCGATGGGGCAGGCGCTATTATACTGGAAGCCGTTGAAGGCGTTGGTTTAACGTCGGATCGCGGTATTCTAGCGGCTCATTTGCGCTCAGATGGTAGCCACAAAGAAAAACTCTATGTGGATGGTGGCCCTTCAACGACCGGAGACGTTGGCCATTTACGGATGGTTGGCAAGGAAGTTTTCAAACATGCTGTTGGCATGATCACAGACGTGATCGAAGATTCCTTTGAAACTGCAGGTATTACTGGCGAGCAGATAGATTGGTTCGTTCCCCATCAAGCAAATCGCCGTATTATTGATGCTTCAGCTAAAAAATTAGGTATACCCGCAGAAAAAGTGGTTATTACTGTTGATAAACATGGTAATACTTCTGCAGCGTCTGTACCTTTAGCACTTTCAGTCGCAGTTGCTGATGGACGGATCAAGAAAGGTGACTTGGTTTTACTTGAAGCAATGGGTGGTGGATTTACTTGGGGCGCAGTATTATTACGTTGGTAACTTAATTTAGCGCTTTAGAAGTCTATTGGCCTTGATTCACTACAGTAATTTCTATAACTTTCGCCGATACCACGAAACTTTGAGGGGAAACGCCAAATGACGGACAAGACGTTGACACGTTCTGACCTGTCGGAGGCTGTATATCGGAAGGTGGGCCTATCCCGCACCGAGTCGGCGCTTTTGGTTGAAATGATCATCGATGAGATTTGCGATGCCATTGTGCGAGGCGAGACAGTAAAGCTTTCCTCCTTCGCAACATTTCAGGTTCGTTCGAAGAACGAGCGGATCGGCCGGAATCCTAAGACAGGCGAAGAGGTGCCCATCACGCCGCGGCGTGTGGTTACATTCAAAGCCTCAAATGTCCTTAAGAATCATGTAATTGAAGGTTTCCGCCGTAGCTCACGTTAACTAGGCTATGATCAGGAGCGTTGATTCGCCTCGCTTAGTATGTGCGATATGTGATTTTAGGTAGGTGTTGATTATGGATAAGAGTCCAGACGCGTTTCGCACGATCAGTGAAGTTGCTGATGAGTTGGATTTGCCTCAACACGTACTGCGCTTCTGGGAAACACGCTTTAGCCAAATCAAGCCGCTGAAACGCGGTGGTGGTCGCCGTTATTATCGGCCCGCTGATCTCGATCTTCTGCGCGGTATTCAGCATCTTCTTTATGAAGAAGGCTACACCATTAAGGGTGTACAGAAAATTTTACGTCAAAACGGGGTACAATTTGCCATTGCTATTGGCACAGGCGACCTGAGTGCATTGGAAGAAATGTCCAAGCGCAACCAAGAAGCTGCGCATGCACAAGCTGAGGAAGCCGATAAAGCTTCTCAGCAACTACGCGAGAACGCAAAATCTGACACTATGGACGAAAACGTGCTTGTCGGAGAAGCAAAAGCGAAGGGGCGCGGGCTTTTCAATCGCAGCAAAAACGCAAAAGAAGATGCGATCGCTGGCGAAGGCATGAGCCGAGATAACCGAACATTGTTGCAAGAGGCGCTATTCGATCTTCTTGAGTGCAAACGTTTATTAGATCAGGCGCGCTAAATATTCTTGAGGCTTAACCGCAAGTTAATATCTACCCCGTATTTCTTGCTTACTGGATTTAACACCAGTCTTTTACTCACTTAACTCATACCGCTTCCTTTTTTGGATAGCGGTATTTTTTTGCCTACATTTTCGTTTGTTATGGGCTCTGTAAGATTACAGAGCTCTGTTCAATTGCAGTCTTGTCTGGTGATAAAGAGGCAGCTATAGCGATGATAGTCGGAGCGTAGCGCAGCCCGGTAGCGCACTCGCCTGGGGGGCGAGGGGTCGTGGGTTCAAATCCCGCCGCTCCGACCATCCGCCTTCGCTGATTTTGGCAAAACCAAAATCTAGCTACGGCGTGATTGGGCGGAAGCCAATCAAAGCCGGAGCGTGCGAAGCGGGTGTCACGATGAAGCCCGAAGGGCGAAGGCGGACTACATGAAATATGTATACATGCTTCAAAGCGAATCTGATCCTGACAGATATTATACCGGTTGTACTATTGATCTTAAAAAGCGTCATAGCGAGCATAACAAAGGGGAATCTAGGCATACAAAGAAATTTGCTCCATGGAAACTCGTTGGATATATCGCTTTTCCCGATCATGATAAGGCAGATAAATTCGAAAGATATTTAAAATCTGGCTCCGGTAGAGCATTTGCTAAGAAGCATTTTTAGGTTGGAATCTATCCCTTTGCTTACATATGAATGACTCATTTTCAGATATGCGTTCCCTTACTGCTCAAGAGCTAGAGTTGGCACAATGGATGCTGAATAATGGAAATAAAAAGCAGCTTCCTTTTTAGAATAGTTGGAAGCAGTGCAAGCAACTTTATGGCGTTGCCCGTGCGGCTGTGCCAGCTTTAACCTTGCTGTGAATGGAAAAGAGCCGTCCAATCTAGCTCCTTTGCATATACTAGAGGATTTTATTTTATTGGCTCTGAGGAATTGCGCCCATCCTAATTTTGTATCTTTAGGCAATGGAAAAATAAGTAAAATTAATCTTTAATTGTTCAAATCCCGCCGCTCCGACCACTTATTGAGAATCAGCAAGCTTATTTTGGTGATAATTTTCCGCCGCTATACAGCCCCATATGATGCCCAGCAGCAAAAAGAAGTGCCGCCAATGGTCTGTGTCGATCACATTGCCAATGACGATATGGCCGATGAAGATAATATAGGTACACAGCAAGTATGGTTGCCAAGGCCGATTACGAAAGAGAATTTTCAGACCAGCGCCCAAAGTCCAAACCATAAGCGTGACATAGGCAAAAAAGCCAAGCCATGAATAATCAAACAGAGCTTTGAGCCAGATATTATGTGTATCTTCGCCAAACATCTCACCGAACTCAAGAATACCGATGCCGAACGGGTGCTCCGTCGCCATCATATATCCAATCCAGTGGCGGGCAAAGCGTCCCAGACGCGCGCCATCATAGTCCTGCACCAATTGAGCGCGTGTGAAAAAGATATCGCGCACGGCTTCAAATTGTAGCGCTATGAGAAGTGCAACACTAACCGCGATTAGCGCACTTATAGCCAATAGTGTCACGCGCACACGAAAACGGCCCGACGGGTTGGATATCAGGAGCGCCGCTGTTAGCAGGAGTGCACTAAGAACAAAAAGCCCCCAGCCTGCGCGTGAAAACGATAGAAATATACCAAGCGCAATGACAAGAAGCATCGCCATATATGGCAGTGATTTGATCGCGGGGCGTACCAAGATTTGATGCAAGCAGAAGAGCGCTGGTAAGCACAAAAACGGCGCAAAAACATTGGGATCCTGAAAGGCGCCTTTCGCGCGCCCAAAGCGCAAGAAGAGGTCAGCACTTGGCATTGCGCCGAAATAGGCAAGAATACCGATTGTGCCTGTAATGAGCGCTGCAGCCATATAGCCAGAGAAAATGACCCTAAGCAGGCTTGGCCTTGCCGCAATGACGGCGGCAAAGAAGATTGATGTCAGCCCGAGGAAAAATGAAACGGCGACATAGATAACTTGGCTCGACCAATTATCCATCGTCATTAATGATACAATGCCGCCAACATTGAACAGAAGTATCAAGACAACGAGCGGTGAAATAGAGGCTGGAATTTTAAGCCCCAGCAAAGCCCAAACGCCAATCAGGCCAGCCATGAAAAGCTCATAAGGCGCTGGTTCAGCGATTACAAATCCGCTTAAAAACGCGCCGGTCCATAACGCGAAACCGCTTAAAATCGCGATCAAAGCGCGATTTTTTTCAGCAAGCGTTAGGCCATTTGGGGCACCGTAATGTAAGCTGGTATCGGTCAATAGGCATTATCCGATTTTGTGAACAAGCTGATGGGCGTCATGAATAAGATGCGTAGATCAAACATCAGCGACCAGTTTTCTATGTAATAGAGATCGCATTCAGTGCGCATTTTGATTTTGTCATCATGGTCGATTTCACCGCGCCAACCATTGATCTGAGCCCAGCCAGTAACACCGGGTTTCACACGGTGGCGCGCGAAATATCCATCAACCACTTCACCATAAAGCTTTTCACGTGTTTGCGCGTGAACGGCATGGGGGCGTGGCCCAACAAGCGATAGGTCGCCGCGCAAAGCATTGAAAAACTGCGGTAATTCATCAATTGACGTTTTGCGAATAATGCGGCCAACAGGGGTTACGCGCGGATCGCCTTTCGTGACCGATTTTCTAGCCGTTAGGTCCTGCTGATCTACAAACATCGAACGGAACTTGTAAACGCGAATGATCTCATTGTTAAAACCATGGCGTTCTTGCACGAAAATGGCTGGTCCCTTTGAGGTCAATTTCACAGCAAGATAGGCACCCAGCATAATTGGCGAGAGCAGCGTGATGCCTAGGACAGAAAAGAAAATATCAAAGGCACGCTTTGCGACAGAATCCCAATCGCGGATAGGGCGGTCAAAAATGTCGAACATAGGAATGTTGCCGACATAAGAATAAGTGCGTGGGCGGAAGCGCAAATTGTTTGAGTGTGCCGATAGGCGGATATCAACCGGAAGTACCCACAGTTTTTTCAGCATCGCCAAAACACGATCTTCTGCATCAAGCGGCAAAGCAACAATCAGCATAGAAATGCGTGCACGGCGTGAAAATTCCACTAATTCTTCGATATTGCCAAGTTTCGGGTATCCAGCGACAATCGGCGGCGAGCGTAGGTCATCGCGGTCATCAAAGAGGCCGCAAATGCGAATGTCATTATCGGCTTGTTGCTCAATCGAGCGGATCAGTTTTTCAGCAGGTTTTCCGCCGCCAACGATGACCGCGCGGCGCTCCATAATGCCGTTGCGGCCCCATCTGCGCACACAAAAATTGAGCATGAGACGTTCAAAGAATAGGAAAATGACGCCGCCAATATACCAAGAGGCGAGCCAAACGCGCGAAAAGTCTTCTGAAATCTTTAAGAAGAAGGCACCAATCAATAAGATAGCAAAGGTCGATGTCCACGCCAGAAGAACTTTTGGAAATGTGCGGAAAGAGCGCCTAAGTGCACTGGTTTGATAAAGGTCTAATACTTGAAAAAAAGCAATGGTGAGGACTGCGCCAATGGCGGAGGATAGGAGGTAATGCCAAACCAATCCGTTTGCCACAGGCGTCCATTTCACGCCGACATAGACGACCATAATCGCAATGCCGATCGCAAAAAGTACAAGCGCTTCACCCAGCCGCATAAAGCCGGTCAACATCGCAGGCGATACCGTATCCACACGGTATTCAGCGGCAATACGCGCTGCAAGATCGTTCAACTTGCCCGGTTTTACGACAAGCATTTCGCCGTCGTCATAATTGGCGACAGCAGTACGAGAGTATTTTTCTTTTGGATCAATATTGGTCATTTGTTTGCATACCCACGGGGCGGTTGTGACGACAATAGAGCCGCAACCCTAAGAAACGCTTGATAAAAGCTGTACCATTCGACTTATTTTCGTCGAGACTTTGCTTTGTAATAGGCTTCAAGTACCCAGTTTGACATTGTGTCGATTGAGAATTCTTTTCGTAAATCAGTATGATCAGGCATTCGTGCCATGAAATCATCAGGATTTTCAGATGCAAATCGCATCCGAGCCGTCAAAGAATCGACATCAGGCTCAATGAGCACGTCTTTTGCTTTTCCAAAGATTTCAGGAATGCCGCCAACATTGGTCGCGATCAGTGGACGCTGCGCGGCCAAGGCTTCCAAAATAATATAAGGCATCGCCTCAGCGCGCGAAGGCATAACCACGGTTTTAGCCAGTGAAAACGCTGTTCGAGCAGGCATTGGCGGGCGCAACGTAACGTTGGTCTGCAGTTCACGTTCTTTTATGAGGGTATGAATTTCTTCGCGGTCAGGGCCTTCGCCCACCATAACAGCGCTGATGTTTTGCGCGCCTTCAGCTTTTAATCTGGAAAGCGCACGCAGCATAAGGTCTGGTCCCTTGAGCATCCGCATTTCGCCAATAAACAAAAAGTCGGCGGCATCATCGGCAAGGGTGATGGGTTCGAATTCATCTTCCGCAAGCCCGTTGTAAATAACCCGTGACGGACATTTTGGCGTGCCAACCTTGCTGCGATAGGCGCTGGCCTCAAAGTCGGCAACAAAACAAAGGCAGTCCGTTAAGCGTTCGAGAATTTTCTCAATAACGAAATAAATCTTGCCGTTTTTACTGGCAGGATCAAAATGAAGGCTGCCGCCATGGGGCGAATAAAGCCGCGCAGGGCGTCCGTGATCGGTGCTTATTAGCGAGCCGCAAATACGGGCGTAAACGCCGCCTTTTGCGCCATGCCCATGCACAACATCAGGGCGCAGCGATTTAATCAGATTGCGAATTGTCATTGTAGAAGTGATGTCAGATGGCCCAACACTTCTGCTCATTGCGGTGCGCGTAATTCCCAAAGAAAGGTGAGGTTCAAGCTGTTCAAGCAATGCTTCATTATAGCCTGCCGGACCACTGGCATCACATATAATACCAACCTCATGGCCGAGTTTTGCATGCGCAAGTGCAAGGTCTCGAACATGGCGCAACACACCGCCCATAGGTGCGCGCAATATATGGACGATGCGTAACGTTTCTGGTTTATGCACTGGACTAGAAAATCCGTTCGCGGACATAGACAGTATCGCCTGGCATAACGGGATCAGAAATGAGAACCCGTCCGGTCATTACTTTACCATTGATTTGGCGTGTAATATCCGCATTGCTCTGATTGGCCCGTGAAGAAAAACCACCTGCGCCGGCAACGGCCATTTGTACTGTCATGCCCGGCCGATAAGAATATTGGCCCGAAGCGCCAACTTCACCCATTACAAAGATTGTGCGGTATGCGGCAACTTCCGCAGAAACGTCAGGATCGCGTAAGTAACCATTGCGCAAAGATGCTGCGATTGCGCCTTCGATTTGCTGGACAGTACGTCCGCGTGCTGCGATTGCGCCAACCAGTGGGAATGAAATGTAGCCTGATTTGTCGACATTATATGTATTGGTCAGATCGTCTTGACCAAACACGGTAACCCGAATCTGATCTCCGGCATCCAACATATAGGGTTGATTGATGATATCGTGAAATGCGGGCGGTGCAGGGCGGTAACCTGTGCAAGCACTTAAACTCGCCAAAGCAATGCTTAGTGCGATCATTCGTGTGGTTGTTTTCATACTCATCATAACGCGTTCCGGTCAGAATCTGCGCACGTTGCGCAATAAAACTCAGCCCCTTTATCGCGCTGTTAAGGTTAATGGCTGGTAAAAAACTGGTCAAAGAGCGGTCAATTCCTTGGCGTATCCGCCGTCAGCGCCCAAAGCTTAACCCTTCAGTTACCTTTGCGAACAAAGCTTTAAGGGCAGGTTTACTCTATGGTTACCATGTTGCTTTAGAAGGTGGGTGGGTAAGTGTTTAGTCGTTTGTATTTTGAGTTGGAGTTATGAGTATGTCGGATCAAGTCCAGTCACGCGACGCCGATATTGATATGGGACGTTTGTTCGGTGCTGTTTGGCGCGATAAATTCCGTATTATTATCATCGCCCTCATACTCACAGCCGTTGTTTTTGGGTTGCTGAGTATGGTTTCTCCAAAATATAAAGCGGACACGCGTGTATTGCTGGATTTAAATGAATCCGTTTACACCCGCCCATCGACAGATAACCAACCAGCAGAACAGCCTTTAATTGACGTTGAAAGTATTGCCAGTCAGATCGAAATTATTCGCTCATCAGATTTGTTGCTCAAAGTTGCTAAAGAATTGAAACTTGGAGAAATGGCCGAGTTTTCCTCAGAGCAGAATGTTTCCGCTTTTAAAGAAGGTCTTATTGCCTTTGGCTTGGTCGATGACCCGCGTGAATTGACGGCAGGAGAAAATGAATTGCCGGGCGAACAGCGTATTCTCAAAGCGATGCGTGAGCGCTTGGAAGTTTATTCTGCCGAGCCTGCACGTGTCGTCGTTATTGAATTTGAATCGACAGACCCCAAACTTGCCAAAGCCGTTCCTAACGCCATTGCAAAAGCTTATGTGTCACTGGAGAGCCAATCTCAACGTGATACGAGCGGGCAGGCGGCTGACTTTCTAGCGTCTGAAATCGCACAGCTACAGCGCAGCCTATTTGAAGCTGAAACGCGGGTGGAAGACTTCCGCGCTTCAAATGATCTTTTTCAAAGTGAAAACGACGGCACACTTGCGAGCCAGCAACTTGGCGAATTAGCATCAGAGCTTTCACGGGTTCGCGCCGAACGTTCAAGTGTTGAAGCGCGGGTTCTATCTGTTGAGCGCGCACTGGAAAGCGGCGCTGCTCTTGATACATTGCCGGATGTGATCTCTTCAGCGCTCATTGAGCGATTGAGTGAGCAGCAGGTTCGTTTGAACGCACAAATTGCGGATCTATCAACGACGCTGCTGCCTGCGCATCCGCGTATCAAGGCATTGCGATCTCAAATTAACGATCTTAACCAGCAAGTGCGTGAACAAGCTGAACGCGTGTTGCAAGGATTGCGCAACGAGGCTTCGATTAACCGCGAGCGGGAACAAGATCTCATAAGCGCACTGAACGAGCAAAAAGCTGCCACATCGCAGGTGAGCGGACAGGAAGTCGAGCTTAGAGCGTTGGAACGTGAAGCAGCATCACAGCGCGCATTGCTTGAAAGCTATTCCTTGCGTTTCCGTGAGGCAAAATCGCGTGGTGAGCGCGAAGATGTGCCAGCCAAAGCACGCATTATTTCTCCGGCTTTAACGCCGATTGAAGCTGCGTTTCCAAAAATGGTTCCGCTCTTGGGCGCAACATTTGTTGGCTCGCTCATCATTATGGTTCTTGTGACATTAATGAGCGAGTTGTTTTCTGGTCGCGCTTTGGTGCCTGTTGCTGCGGCCCGTGCAAAACCTGATGAGGACAATGTTGTTGCGATGCCCGTTGCCATGCCTGTCGTAATGCCGGTTGCAAACAATGCACCCAAAAGCGCAGCCGCCGTTTATCAAAAACGCGAGGAACATGTTCCTGAACCAGAATATATAGCAAACGACAATTTCTCAGTCGCTTCGCTTGCCAATCAACTTATCGAAAAGGGTGCCGGCCGTGCCATTATTGTATCGCCAGAAGGTGATGCAGGCAGCATGTGTTCTGTAAGCCTTGTTCGGCATTTAGCAGATGAGGGATTGCGTGTCGTTCTTGTTGATTTAACGGGCACTGCTGCATCTTCGCAGCATATGCTCGCAGACTTTACATTGCCCGGCATTACCGAGCTTTTGGCCTCGCAGGCACCTTACTCAGACGTTATTCACTGCGATGCGGCAACACGGGCCCATATTATCCCGACAGGCAATGCAGACGCTGTTTTGGCGATGCGTGCGATTGATCGCTTGCCAATGATTATGGATGCGCTGAGCTCTGCTTACGATCTAGTTGTGGTTGATTGCGGGCCAACGGATGCAAGTGGTCTTAAAAGACTGACAACACCGGAAAGCGAAATTATCATATCGATGGTGGAGCCAGATTCAAATCAGGTTGTTGCTGCTGCAGAAGATCTGGTTGCTGGCGGCTATGAGGATGTGTTGATCGTCACGTCAGGCAATGTCGATGCGCCATTGCCGCCGACATCAAACCGATATCACGCATAATCTAAAAGTTTGAGTTAGGTGCTGAACAAATGTTCAGCGCCTAAACAAGTTTCCAACATGTTTGCGGGCAGTCTTCACTTTTGCCCACACGAATGTGTTGGTCTTAACGGCTTTGACAATGCGGCCACGCAAAATACGCAGCGTGGTTTTTAGCTTACCCTGTGCGCTAATTGGAATGTGGGTTTCGCGGTGCCATGTTTCGATTTCGCACCAGCGGCGTTTATAAAACTCATCACCGACGCCAAAGTCATAAATATCATAGCCTCTTGCACATGCTGTTTCGATTGAATTGAAAAACAACAAATCGCCTGGACCGCAATCTGCGAACTTTTCTGCAAAAGTGCCAAACTCAACGGTTTGGCGTCCTTTATGGTGTGTGCACCCAATGATAGCCGCAGGTTCATCATCACAATAAACGGCTTGCAATGTGTGTGTCGGTTTATCGAGCGCACAGCTGTCTTTAAACATTTTGCCAAACATGTTGCGAACAGATGGATCAGCAAAAACGTCATAAAGACCAAGCTCTTTGAACCGTGCCGTTTTCATTTCATAGAACGCATCGAGTACAGCTTCGACATCATGGCAAGGCACTTGTTCAACATAACGCACAGTGCCGAACGTCTCTAGCTTGCGCATATGGCTGCGTTGCCGCTTGCGCTTGCGTTTGCCGTGGTGGCGCTCTTGAACGCCTTCAAATCCGCCCTCAAGGCTCAGCGATAGCGCTACATTCGGGCTGGCTTGACTGCTTTCGAAAACAAACGGGTTCTTGATGCCATCCCATTGCTCATGTTGACGTTCAAGAAAGAGAGCATCCGCCGCACAATTGAGATTTCGCAATTCTTTCGATATTTCTGAAATCGTAATGTTTGAAAGGGCGAGAATATCGTCGCGCTTTCCGACGGGAAAATTACCATTCGCATGAGATTCGCCGCAATAGATTGCCGTCTTCTTAGCCTGCAACTCCAATGGTAATAAAACATCGCCATAGCCATGTTTATTGAAAATGAGAAAGAGTGGTTTGGCTGTATCGTTAGAAAGCCATGCGGACAGGAATATTTTTGATTGGTAGCCGGTTGTCACCACATCATCAGATAATTGGTCGACATAAGACAGCGCTTCTTGTCTATCCGTGATCGCACGAACTGAGAAGGCTGCGCGTGTTCGGGTTTTCCGATCACTTGTGGCCGACGTATTTTCTAATATGTGTGACATATCCAATCCTGTTTGCGTAAGGATTGCATGTGCAAGTTTCAAATGTTTTAGCGTTTTGAACTTGCTGCTTGATTTAGCGCGTTTCCACCGTAATCTTTCAAAACATGGTTTTTGAAAGGTTACTTGGTTTATTCAAATTCTATTGTTTGTTTCTCTCAATTTCTTTTTTGCTGGGTCTAAGCATCCAAGAAATGACAAACATCGCAGGGACCACCCATAAAAGACCAGAAAGGCCGAAAAACGCTAAATGGATATACCATTCGCTATCGGCCAGTCGGTATGTGGCCACAGTGGTGGCAACCAATGCGTAAACAATCACCATTGTTACGAGCAGAAGCATCCCGATAAAAGATTTTAGACGTGTCGGCATTAATTCGTCCCAATTGGTAATATTCGTTTCTTGACCTTTGCCATCAAACCGAGGCGTTTGGCAACAAATGTCCGCGACAAACCGACACTTGTATGAAGGCAGCTATTTTGCGAAATAGCGCGTTACATAATGAATGGAAATTACCCTCATGTCACAGCCAGAACAAAATAGCCTTCAGCGCGAATTGAAAAACCGCAAAATGGTGCGCCAGTGGCTTTATTTCACAGCGTTGATGTTGCTGTGTCTGGTTATTGTTGGCGGTGCGACGCGTCTGACCGATTCTGGCCTTTCAATCACAGAGTGGAAACCAATTCACGGCGTCGTGCCGCCATTGACTGATGCTGCTTGGGAAGAGGAGCTGCAAAAATATCGCCAGATTCCTGAATATCAGCTGGTCAATAAAGGCATGTCGATGGATGAGTTCAAATTCATCTTTTGGTGGGAGTGGGCGCACCGCTTTTTAGCGCGCAGCTTGGGCCTCGTCTTTGCATTGCCCATGGCTTTTTTCTGGGTAACAGGCAGATTAGACAACCGTATCAAAAAGCCGCTTGTGGGCTTGCTTGCCTTGGGTGGTTTGCAAGGCTTTATCGGCTGGTGGATGGTGTCGTCAGGTTTGAGCGAGCGGGTTGATGTGAGCCATTATCGTTTGGCAACCCATCTTTGCATGGCCGCATTGATACTCGCGCTTATAATGTGGGTCGCGCGCGGCATTGCCCCGCATCGCAATGATCTCAAACCAACCGCCAATTCATCATTCATAGGCGGTGTTTTAGCCATATTGATCTTCTTTCAGATTTATCTTGGCGCGCTTGTTGCCGGCATGGATGCAGGACTTGTCTTTAATGAATGGCCAATGATGGGGAATAGTTTTTTCCCATCGGTAATGTGGGAAGCATCGCTAGGCTGGCATAATCTGGTTGAAAATCCGGCAATTGTGCAGTTCGTTCACCGCACGGGTGCCTATGTCGTTTTGGCCGCCGTTTTGCTGCATACCATCATTTGTTGGCGCTGGGCCGCTGGTTCAACCCACACATGGCGTGCCACAATGCTGCTTATCTTAGTGATAGGTCAGGCGATTGTTGGTATTGCAACGCTGCTAACGGAGGTCCAGCTGGATTGGGCACTCGTGCACCAAGGCTTGGCATTTATAGTTCTAGCATTTGCGGTTGCGCATTGGCGCGGGCTTGTTGGGCCGCTACCGCTAAAAGATGGCCGTGCACATACGCACGGCCTCACTTAAATTAGGCTTGAAGCATCAAGTTAAGGTTTTGAACAGCTGCGCCTGATGCGCCTTTGCCCAAATTGTCCAATGAAGCAATAAGGTTGATTTGCTTGCCGTCTTCACGCGCGCAAACATAAAGCTTCATGCGGTCGGTTCCCGCCATTTCAGTTGGATCAATGCGCGCCAAACCGTCAGTTACAGCGTTAGGAACAATCTCAACGATGTCTTGGTCTGCATAATGAGCAGCAAGCGCTTGATGAATAGTTTCGCGAGAGGCACCATTCATCGCATCTGCATGCAGCGGAATATTGACCAGCATGCCTTGAGCAAAACGGCCAACATTTGGCGTAAAAATTGGATCAAGTGTAAGATCGCTACGCACTTTTATTTCAGGCACATGTTTGTGCTTCAAACTAAGCGCATAGGCAAAATAAGGTGCCTCTATTGCGTCATCACGCGTGGCGTCTTCCATCTGCGCAATCATCTGCTTGCCGCCGCCTGAATAGCCAGAAACCGCATTTATGGTCACTGGATAGGTGCTCGGTAATAGACCCGCTAAGGTGAGGGGACGCAGCAAGGCAATCGCGCCTGTTGAATAACAGCCCGGATTCGTGACATTTTGCGCGTGGATGATTTTCTCGCGCTGGCCCGGCTCGCTTTCTGCAAAACCATAGATCCAGCCATCAGCAATACGGTGCGCAGTTGACGCATCAATAAACCGTGTGCCGGAATCTTCAGCCAGTGCAACAGCTTCGCGCGCAGCATCATCTGGTAAACATAGAATCGCAATATCAGCATCGCGCAGCATTGTTGTTCGCTTTTCATTGTCGCGCCGATCTTCCATCGCAAGCGATAAAAGATTGATGTCATCGCGTGCAGCAAGCCGCTCTGCAATTTGCAAGCCAGTGGTTCCGTGCTCGCCGTCAATAAAAACTGATTTAGTCATTTTGATTCTAATTCCAAAAACTTAGCCGCATTTGCGGAATCAATGTGTGAACTACTTCTTCTTCTGTTCAGCAAGCAGGCCCAAATAATACATAGCAACAGAAGCGCCCGCGATTGCCGTGATATCGGCGTGATCATAGGCTGGGGCAACTTCTACAATATCCGCGCCAACAATGTTGAGCGAGCCAAGGCCGCGCAATACACCAAGCATTTTTGCCGTAGATGGACCACCCGCAACGGGCGTGCCGGTGCCAGGTGCATAGGCCGGATCAAGGCAATCAATGTCAAAGGTGATATAGCAAGGCATGTCGCCAACGCGCTCTTTGATTGCTTTTACAATCTCGGCGATACGCATTTCTTCAACATCATAACCATACAGCATTTTAATGCCGCAATCTTCTGGCGCATGGGTGCGGATGCCGATCTGAATGGAGTGTTCAGGATCAATCGTTCCGTCGCGCACAGCACGCCCAACAAATGAACCATGGTCAATGCGTTTGCCATCATCAAACCAAGTGTCCTGATGGGCATCAAACTGAATAAGAGCCATTTTTCCATATTTGGCAAAATGCGCTTTTAAAGTTGGCCACGTAACATAGTGATCACCACCGATTGTGATGAGTTTGGCACCCGATTCAACAACTTTTGCCGCTTCTTTTTCAATGCGTTTTGGCGTCTGGCTGTGATTGCCATAATCTAAAAGAACATCGCCGCGATCAACAACAGCCAGATTTTCAAACAAATCTGCATCAAATGGATATTGCGGATCATTATCAAAAATTGCTGAAGCACGCCGAACCGCTTGCGGGCCAAAACGTGCGCCGGGACGGTTAGAGACCGCAGCATCAAAAGGTACGCCCATCACCGCGACATCAACACCGCTAAGTGATTTGGAATATTTGCGGCGCATGAATGACAACGCACCTGCATGCGTTGGGTCTTCTGCTGCTGCATTGAGAGTACGTGCTGTAAAAGCGTTGTCGATTTTGGTCGATGGCATAGTTTTAATCCTAATTAAGTAACGCGCTAAAAGAATACCCAATTGATCGAGTTCGAAATGCCATGAACCAGATGAAGGTAGATAATATATTACAGATAAGTGAGAGAAGCTTATTCAAAACATATATTTAGAAGTCGCTTTACCGCTATTCAATATCCGACTCCCAAAACGGTTCCAATTCCTCTTCTAATTCTACACTATGGTCACTAAATATTTTGAGGGCATCTGGGTATTTGAGTTCAAGTTTTTTCAAATAACGTTTGTCAATTACATTCCAGTTCCCATTGTGTGCGCGTTGCATATATCTGGGCAGATCATACCATGTTAAAATACTTCGTAAAAATCCATAGTAGTTAGTTGTTGTTTCTTCTGACATAGCTTCCAATGCAATTTCATCAAAAATATTAGCAAGTTCGCTAATATCTTTAATGCCGAAATCTCGAACTTCTTCGGCCAGCTTTTCGTCAACTTTAGCAGCCTCTTCGACTAAATCGATATTAAATTTTATTGCCGCTTCATTTAAAAACTTCTTCAGGGTAAAGCTATCGATCTCTTGCTTTTGTATTGGTTGGGTGGTGATTTTTTTCTTATATTCTTCAATGTCTGTAATTATTTTACTGAAATTGCGATCAGCGATTTCCAACATGCCAGCATATAAATTCACTTCTCTACGGATTTTTTTTGGTAACCCGCCATCAAGTTTGTAGCTTCGATCATGGGCCAACTCAGCCCATGCATGTTGAAGAATGGTTCGAATCTGTATTTCAAATTGTATCTTTCTGAACCCAGAATATTCTTCGAGTTCGCATCTTTTAGGATCAAAAGTGCAAACGAAATGGCTAGAGCGGTAGCCGACTCTGTCAGTTCCAAGCCCTCCGTTCTCCTCGTAGCTATTCTTTTCGTCGATTTGAAATGTTTCTTTAATCAGTTCGATAAAAACTTGCAGATTGTCTATAAAGTGCACAACAATTCTAACACCAACTATATCCTGCATCTCTCGAGCGGGATCTTTATAGCTTTTTGTTTTTATTTTTAGGGCGCAAGAATCTCTTGTCTTTATTCTGTTCTCTATTGAGACGAACTCAATTGCTCTCTGCCGAGCAATATTGCGAATTAGCGATTCCACTGCATCGCCAAGAGCATTAAACTTTTGTTCGTTCTCAACGTAATAATTATCAAAATCCATTTGGTATAAATGCACAAAAAAAGCGGGGCTGAAAAGCCCCGCTCAATGCAGCTGACAATAAATGCCAGTTTATTTTTATCGTTTTGAGAACTGGAAAGAACGACGGGCTTTTGCGCGACCGTATTTCTTACGTTCAACTGTACGGCTGTCGCGTGTTAGGAAGCCGTCTGGCTTCAGAACGCCGCGCAATGATGGTTCCATATATGTCAAAGCCTTTGAAATGCCGTGACGAACAGCACCAGCTTGACCAGAAAGACCACCACCAGCAACACTGATTACGATGTCGTATTGTGTTTCGCGGTTCGCTGCGATGAGCGGCTGCTTAATAACCATCTGCAAAACAGGACGGGCAAAGTATTCAGTAAAGTCGCGTGACTTAACTGCTTTGACCTTCTCTTTGCGGGCTTTAGAGCGAACATCGCGCTTTTTAGGCTCACCAACGATTGTGATTTTACCAGAACCTGGCTTCAACCATACACGTGCGACAGCGTCTTTACGCTTGCCAGTTGCATAGGCACGGCCATATTCATCAACTTTTTTCTCGTAAACCGGTGCAGCTTCAACAGCAGCTTCGGCAGAGATAGCGCCAGTTGCTGCGCCCAGTTCTTCAAGTGAATTAATTTCAGCCATTTGGATCAACCAACTTTCTTGTTCTTGGAGTTCATTGCGCCAACATCAAGCGTTTCTGCTTGTTGAGCTGTGTGTGGGTGCTCAGAGCCAGCGTAAACGCGAAGGTTTTTCATCTGACGACGACCAAGCGGACCACGTGGGATCATACGCTCAACAGCTTTTTCAAGAACGCGCTCTGGGAAGCGACCAAGAAGAAGTTGGTCAGCTGTGCGCTGCTTGATGCCGCCTGGGTGGCCTGTGTGCCAGTAATAAATTTTGTCGCTGCGTTTTTTGCCTGTGAAGACAACTTTGTCAGCGTTGATAACGACAATATTGTCACCATCATCAACATGCGGTGTAAATGTAGGCTTGTGCTTGCCGCGAAGACGGTGAGCAATAATAGAGGCAAGACGACCAACGACGAGACCTTCAGCGTCGATAATCAGCCACTTTTTCTCCACCTCGTGAGGCTTCTGCGAAAATGTGCGCATAAGAGTTTCCTTTAGATATCCGTCACCAGTCGGTTCAGGCTTTTTTTGTTGCTTGTATTTGGGATGCAAATTGATCGCATATTCCAAAAAATAAACCGCACAAAACAGAAGCTTTGCGCGATAGAGCTGCGTTTACTGAGGGTGAGGGGCACTGTCAAGTGATATTGAAAACGTCAAAACGTAAATGTTAAGCAAAAACAGTGACTTAACAGTGTGGTATTATTTTACCGTATAATTATTTCGATGGAATTGAATATGTTGCCGTTGCTTGGGCCACAATCGTCTTATTTTCATCCAATATATCGCAATTAACAACAGCAAGCCTTTTACCAAGTTTTAGCAAGGTCGAGACGCAATTAAGCGGGCCGGGCTTAGGCTTATGCATGAAGTTGATATTGAGATTGGTCGTAACGGTGTGCTTCATCGGGCCGATATGAGCAAGAATGACCAGATAAGCACAAACATCTGCCAGCGCGAAAAGTGTTGGCCCTGAAACGGTGCCGCCGGGACGTAAATGCCGCGCAATTGGGTCAAGGCGAAGCGTTGTTTTTGCTGGAGAAACATCAACAACTGAAAATACACGGCCATCGACATGAACTTCTGAAAACTGCGTATCAAGAAAATGCTCAATAGCAGACGCAGTCATCACTGGTTTAAATTCAGTCATTTTAATTCTCCGGTCTCGGTGTCAAAATCGTTCCGATAATGAAATATGAAAAGTAAATGGCAATCAGCACCTGAGAAGCGATCATCATATTGTTATTGACGGATTGCGCGCCAAGGACACCAAGACCAACAAAAGATGCAAGCGCAAGCCCCATAAGTATGCGCATAAACAGGCGCCGTCCTTTTGCTTTTGGGGTTCCTATAAAAATAGCGGCAATTGGAATTATGAGCATGATACACAGCATGATGATGCCGCCAACTTCATTGGGAATGGCACGCAGCGCTGAATAAAACGGCAAAAGATACCATTGCGGCAGGGCAGGATCGTTTCCCCCAGCTGTCGCGGAAGTATCGGCTCCGCTAAAAAGAACGCTTCCTAAAAGCAGTGCGAACATCAAAAGGATGCCCAGTACAACAATTCGCTCCAGCGTGCCTTCGCCATGGCTATTGATTTTGAAATAGGCAGTCATGCTCGCCCCAAGTATCAATAAGAAAATCAATGCGCCAAGATCAGAAAGATTGAGGCCAATAAGCGTCATATTTTGTATAAATTTACCAATATAGGGCCCGACAGTGGGAGCGGTGGTAATGCCGGAAGTTAATTGGCTGGCTGGGATAAGGTAGCCTGAGAACCTTATTGACTCGCTCACGAGCAGAGCTAGAACCAATAATATCCATGTCGTTTTGCGCGATCCGCTAAAATTATTGCGCGCGATACAAAATCCCATATGTACGAATGTTAGAAGATAGAGCGCGCCGATAATGAAATCCGTTTCACCGCGAAGCCATGCAAGCGCTGCGTTCAGCGCAACAAAGGTCAATGCACATAAGTGCAGCGTCGAGACGCTCCAGAAATCATAGCGTTCGTAGCTGACTGTGTTTTGTTGAGCGCTCATATGAACAAATCCATTGTAACAAGTCGTCGGCCACCCTTGTCACTTGGAGCCTGACACTGGTAGTTTGAAATCGATATTCAACTGGAAGCTAAAGCCATGTCAGCCGTCCCGCAATCGGAAAATAAAATTCTATTATCGCTGCAAAAAGATGCCATTTTGCATTTGACGCTCAACAATGGTTCAGCGAACACATTGTCGATTGCGTTGATGACAGCATTGCGTGATGCAATTGTTGCCGCCGGCTCTGATGATAGCGTGCGCGTCATTGTCATTGGTCATGCGGGTAAAGTGTTTTCCGCCGGCCATGATTTAAAAGAAATGACAGCCAGACGTGCGGATGCAGATAAGGGGCAGGCGTTCTTCACGCAGACATTTGATCTGTGCTCGGAGCTAATGTTGGCAGTCAATGAATGTCCAAAGCCCGTAATCGCGGTCATTAATGGCTTGGCAACGGCCGCAGGCTGCCAACTGGTTGCAACATGTGATTTGGCAATCGCGACCGACAAGGCAACCTTTTGTACTCCCGGTGTTAATATCGGCTTGTTCTGCTCAACGCCAATGGTCGCTCTCACGCGCAATGTTCACCGCAAACAAGCAATGGAAATGCTGCTGACTGGCGAGACGATTGAGGCAGGCGATGCCAAAGAATATGGCTTGATTAACCGCATTGTTCCCGAAGATTATCTGGATCAAGTGGTTACAAAATATGCGACCATGATCGCTTCAAAATCACAAATGACCGTCAAAACGGGCAAGCAGGCATTTTACGCACAAGCAGAGATGGGGCTTCGTGAAGCCTATGATTACACATCCAAAGTGATGACGGAAAACATGCTGGCAGGCGATGCGTGCGAGGGCATTGAAGCTTTTATTGAAAAGCGTGAAGCAAAGTGGAGTGACCGTTAATGGTATTTGAGCCACGTTTGACGATGATAACGCTGGGTGTTGAGAACATTGAACGCTCCACCACATTTTACGAAAAGCTTGGCTTTAAAAAGTCTTCAGCCAGCCAAGACAGCGTCACTTTTTTTATCACGAGCGGTACGGTTTTAGGACTGTTTGGTAAAGCGGCTCTGGCTGATGATGCAGGTGTCGAAGATATGCCCGTGCAATATCGCGGTGTTTCGATCTCCCATAATCTTGATGATGAACAGGCCGTGGACGAGGCGTTTGCGCATGCAATCAAGTGCGGCGCTACGGCGACCAAACAGCCTCATAAAACGTTCTGGGGTGGCTATTCAGGCTATTTCGCAGATCCCGATGGTCATCTTTGGGAATTAGCACATAATCCATTTGCGCCACTTGATGAAAACCGCAACATGCCGTTGCCCGAATAATTTTTGCCGGAGTAATACTTTTTGGACCACGATATTTATGAAGATGCGTTTTTGCGCGATGTGCTGACCACAGTGAAAACCATCGCAGTCGTTGGCGCGTCTGCTAACCGCGACCGACCTAGCAACCGGGTGATCGGGTATTTAGTCGACAAAGGTTACACGGTCTTTGCCGTCAATCCGGGTCATTCAGGCCGTATCATCAACAAAGCGATGACTTACGCATCCCTTGCCGATATTCCGGAGCCGATTGATATGGTCGATGTATTCCGCGCGCCGGAGCATTTGTTCGGCGTGATCGAAGAAGCGCTCGATCTGACGCCGCAGCCTAAATACATTTGGTCACAGCTCGGCGTGCGCGATGATAAAGCGGCACTGTTTGCTGAGGAGCAGGGGCTGGTTGTTGTGCAAGACCGCTGCCCTGCCATTGAGATACCACGACTGAGGCTTTAACCAGATTATAATTTCAGCAAATTGCTTGAAATGCATGTATATGCCCGCTCATTCGAGCTTTGTTAGAAAATCCTTCCTTTGCAAAGGCGAGCAATTGTTCAATAACGCATACATAAATTTATTTAGGAGATGAATATGGCGCCTCACACACCCGGTTTCGACACACTCGCAATTCATGCTGGCGCATCGCCTGACCCGACGACGGGTGCACGCATTACGCCAATTT
This sequence comes from Ahrensia sp. 13_GOM-1096m, assembly GCF_000620605.1. Lineage (NCBI taxonomy): Bacteria > Pseudomonadati > Pseudomonadota > Alphaproteobacteria > Hyphomicrobiales > Ahrensiaceae > Ahrensia > Ahrensia sp. 13_GOM-1096m. Next base: position 265,188 of record NZ_JIAX01000009.1, on the reverse strand, counting down.
ATCAGACAACAGCCTATGTTTTCAAAGACACAGACCATGCAGCTAAGCTTTTTGGTTTGCAGGAATTTGGCAATATCTACACACGGTTGATGAACCCAACCACAGCAGTGCTCGAAGAAAAAGTCGCAGCATTGGAAGGCGGTACAGCCGCTCTTGCATGTTCATCTGGTCATGCCGCACAATTGCTGGTTTTCCACACGATCATGAATGCGGGTGATAATTTCATCGCAGCAAACCGGCTTTATGGCGGTTCAATCAACCAGTTTAATCAGGCGTTTAAGAACTTCGATTGGCATGTGCGCTGGGCCGATATGGATGATGTGTCTACGATTGAAAGCCAGATCGATGAGAATACGAAAGCTATTTTCTGCGAAAGCTTGGCGAACCCAGGCGGCATCGTCACCGATCTTGAAGCTGTGTCAGCAGTAGCTAAAAAACATGGCATTCCGCTGATCGTCGATAACACAATGGCAACGCCATATCTTATTCGCCCATTCGAACATGGTGCGGACATTGTTGTTCATTCATTGACTAAATTCATCGGTGGGCACGGCAATTCTATGGGCGGTCTCATCATTGATGGCGGCACATTCGATTGGTCTGCAACAGACAAATACCCGATGCTCTCAAAGCCGCGCACGGAATATGCAGGCGTTGTGTTGCATGAAGCACTTGGCAATATTGCGTTTGCAATCGCTTGCCGCGTGTTGGGTATGCGCGATTTTGGTCCCGTGATCTCTCCGCAAAACTCATTCAATATTTTGACTGGTGCAGAAACCTTGTCCTTGCGTATGCAGCGTCACTGCGACAATGCGCTTGCGGTCGCAAAACACTTGAAATCACATGATAAAGTGTCGTGGGTGCGTTATGCCGGTTTGGAAGATGATCCTTACAACGCATTGCAAAAGAAATATTCGCCAAACGGGGCAGGTGGTGTTTTCACTGTCGGCCTAAAAGGCGGCTATGATGCAGGCGTCAAATTCGTGGAAAGCTTGGAACTAATCTCCCATGTTGCTAACCTTGGCGACACACGCTCGCTTGTTATCCACCCTGCGTCAACAACGCACCGCCAGTTGACGGACGAACAGCGCGAAGCAGCAGGCGCTGGCAATGATGTGGTTCGACTTTCAATTGGTATTGAAAGCGTTGACGATATCATTGCAGATATTGATAAGGCGCTTGGCTAAGCCAGCCTTCAAACAACTTCAAGGCGGGGATAGCCCCGCCTTGGACACGATGAATTCGTTGAGATTTAAGCTTTGCTTTCTTTAAGCGCTACAGCTTCGCTGTCTTCTTCAACGCTAAGCACATGCTGACGTAAGTAAAACTTACGTTTGCCTTCCACATACAGATCCATAAAGACGTTCTCGCCGCTAATGGCAGACATGAGGCCGGGTGTTGAGCCCGGTGTAATTTCACATTTAAGCTGCTTGCCGTCTGTAAATGTTATAATGGCTGGAAGGCGTGATTTTGAACTGCCGAACATATGCGTTTAATCCCTTGCTGACTTGAGCGTGGATGATTAGCGCAAGATTGTTAAAATTCGTGCCTACAAAAATAGCGTATCCGACAAAATCAGATACGCTATCTTGATTGCCATGCTTCCTATTGCATATCACCAAAGGCAGCTTGCATCCGCGCCACGGCATCGATGATTTGTGCGCGTGGGGCAGCAAGGTTAAAGCGCTGCCAGCTTTCGCCGCCTGAGCCAAATGTAGGCCCATTATTGGTGGCAATCTTGGCATCTTTCTCAATGCGCCTTGTAAACTCGGCGCGGTCCATGCCAGTGCCTGAAAAATCAACCCAAGCAAGATAGGTTGCTTCCAAATTCATCGAGCGAATGCCGGGGATGGCATTAATGCCTTCATCAAAAATACGTTTGTTTTCTGATAGATAGGCAAGAAGCGCTTCCAGCCATTCATCGCCGCCATTATAGGCAGCTTCCGTCATGCGAATGCCAAAACTATTGCATGAAATGCCATTGGCTTTCAGCGTTGCGTCGAACTCGCCATGAAGCTTTTTGTCCTCAATAATGACATTGCCGCAATGACCGCCCGCCATGTTGAATGTCTTTGAACTTGCCGTCATCATGACAAGGCGCGATTTGATGTCTTCGCCCATCAAGCTCATGATTGTGTGTTTGGCATCACCGAAAACCAGATCATGGTGAATTTCATCAGACACCAAAAGCAGATCATGCTTGATGCAGAAATCGCAAATTTCTTTTAGTTCGTCTTTTGACCAAACGCGTCCACCCGGATTGTGCGGTGAGCAGAAGATGAGCATTGTCTCATCGCCCTTAAGGCTCTTTTCCAAACCTTCCATATCAAGCACATAGCGCCCATCTTTATCAATCAGAGGGCTTTCATGCACACGGCGACCATTGGCTTCAACAATGCGTGCAAAGGCATGATAAACAGGCGTGAACAGGATAACGGCATCATTGGGCTTAGACCATGTTTGAACACAAAATGCCGTAGCATTAACGAGGCCATGCGTCGTGAAAATCCACGCTGGGTCAATTTTCCAATTATGGTGGCGGTCCATCCAGTTTACGATAGCGTTTTTGTAAGAGGTTTGATCGCCATAATACCCAAAGACGCCGTGATCGACCATTGAGCTCAGCGCATCAAGAACCGATTGCGGTGGCTTAAATTCCATGTCAGCCACCCACATGGCCAAGCCTTCGTCGCTCGCAATGTTATATGTGCTCTCAAGTGCGTCCCATTTGGCGCAATTTGTGCCAATGCGTTTAATCTGTTCGTCAAAGTTTGGGGTGGTCATGAATGCCTCTTTGTCGTCTATGAAATGAGAACTTTATCAAGTCCGTGAAAGTGGAAAATGTCGCGATATTGCGGCGGTGTCGATAGTTTTAAATCCGGTACGCGTTCAAACAATGTACGCAGTCCTATTTGCAACTCAAGCCGCGCGAGCGGTGCCCCAATGCAAAAATGAATGCCAGCGCCGAACGATACATTGCCTTGGAACGAGCGTTCCGGATTAAACTGGTCAGGCGCATCGAACTTGCGTGGGTCGCGATTGGCTGCTCCCAAGAGAAGTCCGATCTGTTGACCTTTTTTCAAAGGAATAGATGCGCCATCGACTTCAAGTGTTAGATCATCAAGGCAATAGCGCGTGAACATGTGCAGCGGCGCGTCATGGCGTATGCACTCTTCGACCGTAGCAATTGTTGAAGCATCACTTTCAAATAGTTTTGAAGGACTTATGCCGCTTTCTAGAATCGTTTTCACAGCATTGCCAAGCTGATGAACCGTTGCTTCATGACCAGCATTAAGCAGCACGACAATCGTTGAAATCAACTCGTCTTCCGTCAATCGGTCACCATCTTCTGTGGCGGCGATGAGCGTTGAGAGCAGATCATCCTTCGGTGCCTGCTTATGCTGCTGAATGTGATGACGCAGAAAATCGGCAAAGTCTTTCGACGCTTTGTCCGCGGCTGCTTCATCGGCAGGCGTTGGGTCCAGCACATACATTTTCACAATGGCGTGCGACCAATCAAGCAATTGCTGGCCAGCATCAACGGGAACACCCAGCAAGCGGCAGATCGTCGTAAGGGGAAGCGGCGTTGCATAATCAGCCAAAAGTTCAGTCTCGCCGCTAAACTTATCCGCAAGTTGCAGGCAAAGGTCTGTAATCTGCGGGCGCAGCAATTCGACCTGCCGTGATACGAAGGCGCGGTTTACCAATTTGCGCAAACGCGTATGGCCGGGCGGCTCAAGCTCTAAAAGTGAATGGCGCTCGACATCATCAAAGTTTTTCAAATGTGCAGGGCGCTCTGGCCAGCCAAGTTCCTCGCGGGTTGCCACATGCAATATTTGTCGTCCAAACCGGCGGTCACGAAACAAAGTATTGACGGCATCAAAACCTGCCAGGCACCAAATGCCATATTCTTCCCAAAAGAAAACCGGATGACCAGCCTCAAACAAGGCGGCATATGCAGCATAGGGGTTCTGAACGAAGGCTGGCTCATGTGGGTCAATGGATACATGGGGGCCGGAGGGCTTCAACGTAATTTTAAGGTAATTTGGGCAGATGGTCATAGCAAATAAATGATGTGAAAGAGGGGTAGGAATGGAATGTATAAACCACCTTTAAACCAAATTCCCATACCTACCTTGCGAAATAGGGGTTTGACACCCTATTTATCAGGAACAGATTTAAATGATTCCCGAAATGTCTATGAAGTCGGGAATTAGAATTATAATTTTGCATTCGCAAAATTAAACATGAATTCAAGCTAACACGCCAAAGGTGATAAATGAGCAATCCAATTGAAACCGCGATGAACCTTGTGCCGATGGTTGTGGAGCAGTCCGCACGCGGTGAACGCGCCTATGATATTTTTTCACGCCTTCTTAAAGAACGTATTATCTTTATCACGGGCCCGATTGAAGACGGCATGGCGACACTCGTATGTGCGCAGCTTCTTTTTCTTGAGGCAGAAAACCCGAAAAAAGAAATCGCAATGTATATCAACTCACCAGGCGGTGTTGTGACTGCTGGCATGGCGATCTATGATACAATGCAGTTCATTAAGCCTGCTGTGTCTACGCTTTGTACAGGGCAGGCAGCGTCCATGGGCTCGTTGCTTCTTGCCGCTGGCGAAAAAGATATGCGCTTTGCATTGCCAAACGCATCAATCATGGTGCACCAGCCATCAGGTGGTTATCAGGGACAGGCAACGGACATTATGATCCACGCCAAGTTCACAGAGCGCTTGAAGCGTCGTTTGAATGAGATCTATGTCAAACACACAGGTCAGGACTACGACACGATTGAAAACGCACTTGAGCGCGATAACTTTATGTCTTCTGATGAAGCACAAAAATTTGGCTTGATCGACAAAGTGATCACGTCACGTGCGGCGATTGAGAGCGAAAGCGCTAAGTAATCGTCTGATTTAACGCATATTGCGTTGTTTTAGACGTGAGTGCGGCAATTGTGACACGCCTTTGCGATTGCGTATTTGCGCAATCGCGTTAAATTTTGGACGCGTTAATGTGTTGGTTACAAGAAGTGTGGTCACATGTTGATACGAATCACGCTGGAAATGTTTTGCGTCCAGTTAAATAGTATCCGTTTACCTTATGATCGGTAATCACGGGACAAATAGCCCCCGAAAGGGCAAAATCCGGCATAGTAGAATATGCTGCGAAACATAGGGACGAATTGATGAGCAAAGTCGGTAATAGTGGTGGTGGAAGTTCAGGCGGAGACGCAAAGAACACACTCTACTGCTCTTTTTGCGGCAAGAGCCAGCATGAAGTGCGTAAACTAATTGCAGGACCAACCGTCTTCATTTGTGATGAATGTGTTGAATTGTGTATGGATATCATCCGCGAGGAAAATAAATCCTCTGTGGCTAAATCGTCCGAAGGTGTGCCAACACCGCAAGAGATTTTGGGTGCGCTTGATGATTATGTCATCGGCCAGCCTTATGCGAAACGCATTCTTTCTGTTGCTGTTCACAACCACTATAAGCGTTTGGCACATGCCGAGAAAAACGATGATGTGGAATTGGCGAAATCTAACATTTTGCTGATCGGCCCAACAGGTTGCGGTAAAACGCTTCTCGCTCAAACGCTAGCGCGTGTGATTGATGTGCCGTTCACAATGGCCGATGCAACCACACTGACAGAAGCTGGTTATGTGGGCGAAGATGTTGAAAACATCATTCTCAAACTGCTTCAGGCATCTGATTATAATGTTGAACGCGCGCAGCGCGGCATCGTTTATATCGATGAGATCGACAAAATTTCTCGTAAGTCTGATAATCCGTCTATTACACGCGATGTATCGGGTGAGGGCGTACAGCAGGCACTCTTGAAGATCATGGAAGGCACTGTTGCTTCCGTGCCGCCGCAAGGTGGCCGTAAGCATCCGCAGCAGGAATTCTTGCAGGTTGATACATCAAACATCCTGTTTATTTCAGGTGGTGCATTTGCGGGTCTAGACCGTATCATTTCCGAGCGCGGTAAAGGTACGTCCATTGGTTTTGCCGCTTCTGTGGAAGCGCCTGATGAGCGCAAGACAGGCGAACTCTTCCGCAAGGTTGAGCCAGAAGATTTGCTACGCTTTGGTTTGATTCCTGAGTTCGTGGGCCGTTTGCCGGTTCTTGCAACATTGGAAGATCTTGATGAAGAAGCGCTTATCCGCATTCTGACCGAGCCAAAAAATGCGATCGTGAAGCAGTATCAGCGTCTCTTCTCTATGGAAGACGTAGAGCTGACATTCCACGAAGATGCTTTGAGCGCAATCGCGCAAAAAGCTATCGAGCGCAAAACAGGTGCTCGTGGTCTTCGCTCTATTATGGAAAGCATTTTGCTGGACACAATGTTCGAATTGCCAGCGATGGAAGGTGTACGCGAAGTCGTTATATCTGACGAAGTTGTTCGCGGCGGTGCGCGCCCACTTTATATTTATGAAGAGCGTGCCGAAGAAGCAGAGAACGCTTCAGCTTAAAGAGCGAGCACTATTAAATTTAAAAACGCCGCAAGCTCATTGAGTTTGCGGCGTTTTTATTATCTGTAACGGCTTCCCCAAGAGCGTAATGCTTCAATCACATCATGCAGTTCGCGGCCTTTATCTGTCAGGCGATACTCCACCTTTGGTGGTACCACAGCAAAGACTTTCCGGTGAACAATGCCGCTAGCTTCTAATTCACGTAGCTGCTTCGTCAGGCTGCGCTGTGTCACGCCAGAAAGGCGGCGGGATAACTCGTTGAAGCGCAGAGTTTCTTGCATCAGGTGGAAGATAATCAAGCCCTTCCATTTACCTGAAATTTGTTCAAGCGCTGCTTCAACGGGGCACCCCTCGCTGCAATCATAATTTTCAAAGCGCTGTGCCGGTAGATGTGTGTGCGTTTCTACAGTATCCATAATGTACCTATATGCATCAATTGTGCGTACTTGTCAGATTGTGTGTAAAGTCTCATATGCATCTAACTTGATTGATTGTCAAAAAAGGAACTGACATGGCACTTACTATTCTGGCCCAAATTACAGCGGTTGCTGGCAGCGAAGATTTGGTACGCACACAGCTTGAGAAGCTCGTGTCGATCACACGCGCAGAGCAGGGCTGTCTGCAATATGATCTACACAGCGATAATGAGAATCCGGGCTTCTTCGTGTTTTATGAAAACTGGGAAAGCCGTGAGCTTTGGCAGCAGCATATGAGTGCGCCGCATTTAGCAGCCTATATGGAGGCAACGGATGGAGCGGTTGCTAATTTCAGTGTCAATGAACTCAGCAAAATAGCTTGATTAAACACCGCAACATTTTGCGGCGATGGAGAATAAAATGAAAGTAATTGGATATTATGAGAGCTTGCCGATTGTCGATGACAAGGCGCTGGTTGAATTGGAAATGGATAAGCCGCAACCAACAGGCCGAGATTTGTTGGTTCGGGTAAAGGCTGTGTCGGTTAATCCGGTTGATTTCAAAATACGTGGCCGCAAGCAATCAGAAAATGATGTTCCTGTTGTTTTAGGCTGGGATGCGGTTGGTGAAGTCGTCGAGACAGGCAGCGATGTGACATTGTTCCAGCCAGGTGATGAGGTTTGGTATGCTGGCGCCATTAATAGGCAGGGTACAAACTCTGAATATCATCTCGTGGATGAACGCATTGTCGGCTCTAAACCTAAATCGGTGACAGATGCAGAAGCCGCTGCCTTGCCATTAACAACGCTGACAGCGCATGAAATGCTGTTTGACCGCTTGCGTGTGAATGATCCTGTTCCAGGCGCTGCACCTGCGGTTTTGATCATTGGCGGGGCAGGCGGTGTTGGTTCAATCGCAATCCAGCTGCTGCGTGCTTTGACGGATCTTACCGTTATAGCAACGGCATCACGCCCCGAAACAATGGACTGGGTCAAAGAGTTGGGTGCGCACCATGTGATTGACCACAGCAAGCCGTTGGCTGCACAGATCGAAGCCTTGGACATAGGTCAGCCCGGTTTTGTATTCTCGACAAATTATTCGGGTAGCTATGCCGCACAAGTTGGAGAGCTGATCGCACCGCAGGGGCGATTTGGATTGATTGATGATCCAGAAAGCTTCGATATTATGCCGTTCAAAGGCAAAGCCGTGTCGATACATTGGGAAATGATGTTTACGCGCTCGCTGTTTGAAACAGATGATATGCAGCGGCAGGGCGATATATTGAACGAAGTTGCCGCATTGCTTGATGACGGTAAAATCCGCTCAACGGCGACAGAGACACTTGGCATAATCAATGCAGAAAATTTGAAACGCGCCCATGCTATTCTTGAAAGCGGAAAAGCGCGGGGCAAACTTGTGCTCGAAGGCTTTTAGAACAAAGCTTGTTAGCGAATAAAAATAAGGCCGATCTTCAATTAAGAAGATCGGCCGTTGCCCAAGTCTGGGGATGGATGATGGGACTCGACCCGGGCAAACTCAAATTAACAGTGTTGCTATTTACACGTCAGTTCCGTGCGATACGGCTTCGGTTGTCTTCGATTGTTACCCAGCGACCAGCATGCTCAGTCGATTGCCGCTTTAGGTATTCATAAGGTGTGTCACGCCAATCATCGATACGGCCGACAAGGTTATCAAGAATGAAGTCACCGCGATCGGTGCGTACAGTCAAAACGGCATGACCTTCGCCATTGGGTTGTTTGACCACGGTAATCAAAAGATTGCCCGGATTAATGCCAGCCTTAATCAGTTTGATGCGTTTCAAAAGAACATAGTCTTCGCAATCGCCAACATTTGTTGGGTATGACCAAACTTCCATTTTGCCCCAGATTTCAAGATCTGTAAGCGGGGCGACAGTCGTGTTCACGTGATTGTTTACATCGACAATTTTAGCCCAGCTCGCACGCGTCAATTGATGCGGTGCTATGTTGCGGCCTGTGCGTTGGCATTCAACGGGGGCAGCTTTACAAAACTCATTGTGGCCAATTGGCTGTGTGGTAAAATTCGTCGTTTTCATGCTGAGCGCATAGGCACTGCCGCTCGATGCCATAATGGTACACAGTGCAGCGCCGAATGCGGAAGCTAAAAACTTAATCGCTGATTTTTTAATTGTTGTCATGTCCATCTCCTGTGGGATGAACACTGACAGCAAGAGTTTTAAATCAGCCGAATTCTGGCGTGTAAATTTGAGGCAAATTCTGTGAAATTACGTGTAAAATTCAAAGTATTTTTTGCGTATTCTCAGCAACATATTGTTTTTGCTGATATAAATTGCCTAGTTTAGGTAATCTGAGAGGCTTTCACGTCGCTGAATTACTGCAAATTCAATTGCGATTCCGTCTTCAAAATGACGAACAACCTGCCCACGCATATTGCCAAGTGTCACAGCCGAGCCCAATGCAGGTCTTACTTTCAACTCTATAGCTGCGCCGGACAGAGACAAATCAATGATACGGCAGCGATATTGACGCCCATCTGGAAGCGACAACACAACAGCTTGTTTCTGTGGCACGATACGTTCGTGGCGACGATCTTCAGGAAGAGCAAGCTCATGCTTGTTGGCAAGCCAAGTAAGCTGCGCGGCAAGTTTTTCGCGCTTACGTGCTGTCGAGGTCAACTCAATCGCAAAGCCAACGTCTGTAATGCGGGTAATTTTACCTTCGATGCGACCAACATGATCGATATAGGCGACGACACGTTCTCCGATTTCACCAACTTTGTTGCATATGAATGCTGCGCTGCCCGGTGACATGTTGCAAATCTTGCACTCATGTTCTGAACGGTCCTGCAACATATAGCGGCCAATTAAATTAACATCGACGCGCTGAAACTGGCGTCTAGTTAGGTCAATCTCAGCTGCATTTGGGGCAAAGCTCATCGGTTTTTCCACGAGTCTAATAAATAGTCCCCTTAGAATGAGGCATCGAGGTTAACAACAGGTAAGCCGCGGGCTTAAATTTTTATATATTGTTGATCATGATCGCCCGCCAGGCAGGATAACTAAATTTGGCTTTTGTAATCGGGTAGCAACGCGCGGCGCTTGTTTCGCGCCAAGCATTGCTCCGCCCTGTAAAACGGCGAATTTGCTACTTGATTGAAAGGGCTGCGGTGCCGCTTTACGTTGCGACAAAGCGACTGCAGGACGGTTATGAAGCGATATAAGCTCTTTTCCCGCATCAATAATCCGCAAGTTTGAAATGGTGAGGCTCATCAAAGCTTCTGCGCCGATCCAATAGGGCATGTCCATTGTGTGCAAGCAGCCAAGAATACGGGGCTCTTCATCCATCATCGGTAAAAGCAGCGCTTCAATCTGAACAGATCGCCCGCGCTCAGATGTGCCATCTAATTGAAGCACAACGGCAACCATCTCTGTTTGTAACGACGATAGGGTGCGGCGCATGAGGTTGCGGTCATCCTGATCTAACAGATGGTCAAAGGGCTTGCCCTTCAACTCTTCGCTAAAGAGCAAGCATAATGCAGTGCCTGCGAGGCGAAATACCATCTGTCCAGTGTCGTCTTGATGAAGAATAAAGGTCGACGGTAATATGGATGATATTGCAGCCGGCGCAATTTCAGATCGCAAGGGTGCTGTGCGGTTGCCTTTGACGGCATTCCAATAATCAAACAACTGCGTTGTGCCATTGTGAAGCATCGCTATCAGTTTCCCATTTATCTGTTTCAACTGTTGCAAGACGGGACATATGACGTGCCTTGCAGCTCTCTTGAGACAGGCGTTGCACGAAGCGGGCCAAAGCAGGGGCGATAAATGGAAAAGATTTGTTAACCTTAACAAGCTGTTTCGTTTGATAGCCGTTCGTTAATATGGCATTAATAAACCAACTTGGAGCCACTCGTTCCAAACAGCACAAATTTAGGGGTGAGCAGGGACTCGTCTCAACGGCCATTGATGGAAACATCAGTGGCCATTTTTTTATGCCCTATAGGTGCTGGCAAAAATGCCCATTGATATTATGTAGGGATGTAACAATCATACGAACTGCAGGTGCCTATGGAAAATCTACCCGTCGACAATGAGCTTGCCGAGGAAAAGCCGCGCGAGCCTATATTCAACTTACCTGCGATTTTGGTGGTGTTCGTTGTTATTTGTGTCGGCATGCACATTTTGCGCAATTCGGTTTTTTCGCAGCAGCTTGCTGAATGGGTGTTCGTCACCTTTGCCTATTTCCCAATACGCTTCACGCCAGAGTTTTTCACGTTAGATTTACCGACGTTGATTTCGCCAGTTGGGCACACTTTCCTGCATGGTGATTGGACCCATTTGGGCATGAATATGGTTTGGCTTGTTGCCTTTGGTGCGCCCGTTGCTTACCGGCTTGGCGCGCTGCGCTCTATTTTGTTCTGGATACTGACTGCACTTGGCGCGGTGATATTACACACGATTATTTATTACGGCGATACGGTGCCGTTGATTGGTGCATCGGGTGCTGTCTCTGGATTTTTAGGCGGTGCTGCGCGTTTCGGATTTAAAGCCAATCGGCGCAACCCACGTGCTGGCCTTGCGGGGCCGCTCTATGGTCCATTAGATTCGCTTCGCCAACGCGGCGTTATTCCGTTCTTGGCCATATGGATGGTTCTAAACTTTGCTTTCGGGTCAGATGTTCTTGGGCTTAGCGGCGGCGCATCCATTGCATGGGAGGCCCATATAGGCGGGCTTATCGCAGGATTTTTCGCCATCGGTTATCTGGATACAAAGCGCCATAAGTAAAGAAAGCAGTATAGCGTCTTGTCAAACATGCCGTTTGTGTACATCATTTCTTTCTAGATGGTTTTTTGTAGGAGGAATGAACGATGACAGCTTCACGCATATTGGAAGTTAAAGGTTCGGAAGTCTTTACCTTGCCGCCTGAAACAACGACCATGGACGCGGTAAAATCACTGCGTGAGCATAAGATTGGTGCCTTAATCGTATCGTCTGGAAATGGCAGTATTGATGGCATTTTGTCGGAGCGTGATGTGGTGCGTGCAATCGCCAATCATGGCGCAGAAGCACTAGACAGTGCCATATCAACGCACATGACAAAAAACGTTGTGACATGTGCAGAAAGTACCAACATTGCAGAACTCATGGAACTGATGACGAAAGGCCGTTTTAGGCACGTTCCAGTTGCACGAGATGGAAAACTGGTCGGCATTATTTCAATCGGTGATGTTGTTAAACGCCGCATTGCTGCTGTTGAAGCCGAAGCAGAAGAAATTAAATCTTATATTGCTTCCGTTTAATACGGCGCATATTTGGCGTTATTTATAGACCTTTGACGGGTCAAAACGCGGTTGGTCTTTCTCATCAAAAGAAAGAACAACTTTCCCGTCATCGGCTACTTTTAAGCTTCTGTAAAAACAGCTTTTTCGGCCCGTATGGCAATTTGCACCACTATCTTGCGTGCGCACGCGCATCATGACCACATCTTGGTCGCAGTCGGTGCGTATTTCTGCGATGATCTGCACATTGCCAGATGTTTCGCCTTTTTTCCAAAGTGCATTGCGTGAGCGTGACCAATAATGGGCGATGCCCGTTTGCAAGCTGAGTTTCAGCGCTTCTGCATTCATATATGCCACCATCAATATGGTGTTGTCTTCCGCATCCACAGCGATTGCCGTGATAAGTCCAGCCTCATTAAAACGCGGGCGAAACAAGTCGCCTGAATCCAATTCTTGCTTGGAGACATCAGCAGAGGCGAAAACAATTTGTGACACGGGCAAACTCATAGATTTTACTGACGTAACATTTCGAGGAAGCGATATTGGTGTTCCGGCTTATCAAACTCACCGGTAAACCGTGTTGTTATTGTCGTTGAGCCTTGCTTGCGAACGCCGCGCATAGCCATGCACATATGTTCAGCTTCAATCATCACGGCAACACCGCGCGGTGCGAGCGTTTCATCAATTGATGTGGCGATTTGGGCTGTCATTGTTTCTTGCGTTTGCAAACGGTGCGCAAAAATATCAACGACGCGTGCAATCTTTGAAAGACCAAGAACGCGTTCATCCGGCAAATACGCAACATGCGCTTTGCCGATGATAGGCACCATGTGGTGTTCGCAATGTGAGTGGAAGTGAATGTCTTTGACCAGCACAACATCATTGTAACCGGCGACTTCCTCAAAGGTTCTACCCAGAACCTCAGAAGGGTCAGCATTATAGCCGCCAAACAGTTCGCCATAAGCTTTCACAACGCGTTTGGGCGTATCAAGCAGGCCTTCACGTGTAATATCTTCACCTATCCAGCGCAGGAGTGTGCGTACTGCTTCTTCCGCTTCAGCCTGAGTTGGTTTCGTGTTGTTATTATCCAACATAGTATTTTCCTTGCCTGGCAGCTTATTCACAATGGCATCCACGGCTCGTCTCCAACAAAAGGCATCAAACAGACTCAGCTAGCGCTAGAGGTCTTATTTCATAAACACTGCGGTTTCGCGACCTTGCAGATCGCTCTTTCAAACACCTATATAGAATGCGAACGGTGGATTGCCACTTTATTTAAGTAACTTTTTGACGCGGTCTGAACATGATTGATGATGTATATAATTCCAAGTTGCTTGAATATGCAGGTAATATTTGCCGTGTTGGCACACTAGAAAGCCCTGATGCAACTGCAAAAGCGCATTCAAAACTTTGTGGCTCGACGATTTCTATTGATTTGAAGATGGACGACGATGTTGTTTCTGATTTTGCGCAGATTGTTAAGGCTTGCGCACTTGGCCAATCAGCAGCATCAATTGTTGCCTCTAATATCATTGGTGCCAAAGCGCAGGAATTGCGCGACACGCGTAGCCAAATGATTCAGATGCTCAAAGAAGAGGGTGAGCCGCCTCAGGGGCGTTTTGCAGAGCTCAAATATCTGCAGCCGGTCAAAGATTATAAGGCGCGCCATGCATCAACATTGCTTGTCTTTGACGCTATTGTTGATGCAATCGATCAGATTGAGCGCCAAAAGGAACCGGCTGCATAATGTGCGCCAACCATAAAAAACAACCCGATTCTCGCAATTGGCAGGGTAAATGGCGCCGCACACCGGGGCGGTTGCTTGGCACAGGCTTTATTCGGCTTTATCAGCTCACCCTGTCTGGATTTATTGGTAATACGTGCCGCCATATACCGACGTGTTCTGAATATGGCTATGAAGCTATTGCGCGCCACGGCTTGTTTCGTGGTGGTTGGCTGACTTTTCGGCGTGTCATACGGTGCGGCCCCGGCGGTACAAGTGGCATTGACAATGTGCCGATAGAATAAATCTATCAACAGCCTAAATTAGTACTTGTTGCTGCTTATTATTATTTGTGTTTCACTCTTAAAATCCATCAAGGGGGATGGATGTTTTAGGGAGGAATATTAAATGACGACGAAACTTGTGGTTGGCCTAGATGGTCACGAAACAGGTGAACGAGCGTTGGCATATGCACAGAATCTAGCAGGCCTTATTGGCGATTGTGAAATTCTGGTTGCTTATATCATCGAATGGTCACCCTATTCATTTCAAACAGCTGAAGAAAATGCAGTGCGGCACAAGCGCCGTGAAGAAGAAATTTCGACTGCAAAAGAACGCATTATAAATCCAGCGATTAAGAAATTATCAGATGCAGGGGTGAAAACCGAAGGTATCGTTCGTCACGGCGATGTAGCCACTGCACTGAATGACATTTCAAAAGAAAATAATGCGCAACAAATCGTCGTCGCGCGCTCATCTGCAGGCGGCTTTACGAAGCGTATTTTCGGCAGTGCAACTTCTAACCTTGTCATGAGCGCTAGCGTTCCTGTCACTGTTGTGGCGTAGGGGGCGATAATATGAAAAAAATTCAAACAATTTTGTTTTCGCAAGTTGCGGCAGCCGCAGCGGCTTCAACAGCTTACGCGCAAGAAGTCGTAACACTTGACCAAAAGGTCAATGAGGTTTTTGCCACTGTAACAGGACCATTTGTAAATCTGATCTTTGCACCATTTCCGGGCACAACTTTCCCATGGATTGTGCTTTGGCTTGTGGTCGCGGCGTCAATTTTCACGCTTTACTTTGGTTTTGTGCAGTTCCGGTTTTTTGGCCATGCGATCAAATTGGTAAAAGGCGATTATTCTGACCCAAATGATGCAGGTGAAGTCAGTCATTTTCAGGCCCTTGCAACAGCGCTTTCGGGTACTGTTGGGCTAGGTAATATTGCCGGTGTTGCTGTTGCTGTCGGTATAGGCGGCCCAGGAGCGACATTCTGGATGATCTTAGCGGGTCTTTTGGGTATGGCGTCCAAGTTTACCGAATGTACGCTTGGTGTGAAATACCGAAATGAATATCCCGACGGCACCGTTTCTGGTGGCCCTATGTACTATATGTCAAAGGGCTTTGATGAACTTGGCCTACCGGGTGGTAAAATACTGGCGATTGTATTTTCAATCTTCTGTATTCTCGGCGCTTTGGGCGGCGGCAATATGTTCCAAGCCAATCAGGCTCATGCGCAGATTTCCGGTATCGTAGGAGATTATCCAGGTTGGATTACCGGTGTAATATTCGCAGTTATCGTGTTTGCTGTGATTGTCGGCGGCATTAAGTCGATTGCGAACGTGACTGAGAAGATCGTACCATTTATGGGCGTTCTTTATGTTGGCGCCGCATTGATAATCTTGATTGTCAATTATGACAAAATCGGTTGGGCATTTGGCCAGATTTTTGAAGGTGCATTTACAGGACTTGGTATTGCGGGCGGCTTTGTAGGCGCTTTGATCCAAGGTTTCAAACGTGCAGCCTTTTCAAACGAAGCGGGTGTTGGTTCAGCGGCGATTGCGCACTCTGCTGTTCGCACAAATGAGCCAATTACAGAAGGCTTCGTTTCACTGCTTGAGCCACTGATTGACACTGTTGTTATTTGTACAATGACAGCTTTGGTTATCACAATTTCTGGTCAGTTGATTATGGATCCGGCCACAGGCCAATTCGTTCTCAATGAAGCAGGAAACGCGATTGCAACGGTAGGTGACAATTCTGGTGTCGCATTAACATCAGCGGCTTTCGGCGCGTCAATCTCTTGGTTCCCATATGTTTTGGCTGTGGCCGTTGTGCTCTTTGCCTTTTCAACCATGATTTCTTGGTCTTATTACGGATTGAAAGCTTGGACCTATCTGTTCGGTGAAGGCAAAATGCAGGAGCTTAGTTTCAAAACAATCTTCTGTATCTTTATTATCATCGGTGCTGCGGCCAGCCTTGGCCCCGTTATTGACTTCTCTGATGCCGCGATCTTCGCAATGGCGGTCGTGAACATCTTTGCTTTATACTTCCTCATGAAGCTCGTGAAGAAAGAGCTTAAGTCTTACAGCGCTCGTTTGGCGTCTGGTGAGATCAAGAAGTTTAAACACTAAATAATTGTGGAGGCATTTATATAAATGCCTCCACTTTGAATTTTTTTTAAAAGACTTGTCATCAATACATTTGCATTTAGCGCTCCGTCATATAACTCTTAAAGAAAGCCAATAAGGCTTCAATCCTTATAGAGTTAAGTGCGATAATCTTTGATGTCAGAAACAGAAAACATCCGTGAAGCGCAAACCGCGACTTCTGACGGCACCGAAATTTACGGTGACGACGGTGTTATTCGCGCGGACGTCATCGAACAAATCTCGAATGCCATCGAGGCAAGTGATGTCGAGCAACTTCAACGCACAGTCGAAAATCTTCACGAATCTGAACTTGGCGACCTGATTGAAGCTTTGGAGCCAAATGAGCGCCAAGAGTTTGTTGCGCTTTTGGGTGATCAGTTTGATTTCTCGTCGCTAACGGAAGTGGACGAAGCGATCCGTATGGATATCGTGACCGTCCTGCCGAATGAACAGATTGCGCTTGCTGTGCGCGAGATGGATACCGATGACGCCGTCTATATCCTTGAGGATATGGAGGAGGAGGATCAGGCCGACATTTTGGCTAAAATCCCGTTTACCGAGCGTATCAGGCTGCGCCGTTCTTTGGATTATCCTGAAGAATCAGCTGGCCGCCGTATGCAATCTGAGTTTGTTGCTGTGCCGCCTTATTGGACGGTTGGCCAAACGATTGATTATCTGCGCGATACCGATGATCTGCCCGATAGCTTCTCACAGCTTTACGTTATTGACCCGACATTCCGCCTCGTGGGCGCGGTTGATTTGGATAGCGTTTTGCGAGCAGGGCGCGATGTGCGCGTCGAAGACATTCAGCGCGAAACACGCCACGCTATTCCTGCCGAGATGGATCAGGAAGAGGCTGCACAAATATTTGAGCAATATGACTTGCTGTCTGCTGCGGTTGTCGATGAAAACGACCGGCTGGTCGGTGTGCTTACAATTGACGATGTCGTTGATGTTATCCAGCAGGAAGCAGAAGAAGACTTTAAACGCCTAGCTGGTGTTGGCGACGAAGAACTGTCCGATAATGTCATATCGACCACACGCTCGCGCTTTGTTTGGCTGCTTGTCAATTTGGCAACTGCAATCATCGCGTCTTACATCATTGGCATGTTTGACGCGACAATTGAACAAATGGTCGCCTTAGCGGTTCTCATGCCGATCGTCGCCTCTATGGGCGGTAATGCGGGCACGCAAACAATGACGGTTGCTGTGCGCGCTCTGGCAACCAAAGATATCGATATCTATAACTCAGGGCGTATCATTCGCCGTGAATTAACCGTTGGCCTCATAAACGGCATGTTATTTGCGATATTGATTGGACTGATGGCGTCTGCTTGGTTTGGCAATGTGCCGTTGGGGCTGGTGATCGCAGCGGCCATGATAATCAATATGATTTGCGCCGCTCTTGCGGGTATTCTCATTCCTCTCATGCTTGCAAAAATGGACATTGATCCAGCCAGTGCATCCAGTGTATTTGTGACGACCGTTACCGATGTTATTGGCTTCTTTGCCTTTTTGGGGCTGGCTGCGGTATTCCTTGTTTAAATAGTGCATTAATTAAACTGTAGTTTATTTGACCAATAGGTCATATATTAATTGACTTTTACGTAAGAATTTTATCTAGTCGTTCGCAAATAGGGGAATGTCTCCGACATGGGAGGCACATATTATGCGCGAATTTTATACCATTACAGAACTGACACGCGAGTTTGAAATCTCGACCCGCACTTTACGGTTCTATGAAGATGAGGGGCTCATCGCTCCGGTACGGCGCGGGCGCACGCGCCTTTTTCGCCCTGCGGACCGCTTGCTCGTTAAGCAAATTATGCGCGGTAAGCGTCTTGGATTTTCAATCGCTGAAATTCGAGACATTATTCAGATGTATAAAGCGCCTCAAGGTGAGGCGGGCCAATTGCAGAAAATTGTAGACCGCGTTGAAGAAAAGCGCGGCGAACTACGGCAAAAGCGCAAAGACATTGAAGAAACATTGGCCGAGCTTGATGCTGTAGAAGAAGCATGCGTCAACCGTTTGGCAGAGATGCGTGTTACATCCTGATCTCTCTTCAAGTCAAACCCAGCGATTGACCTTCTTTTTATAGGTTCTGAACGCGTTGCCGAAGCGCGATTCTAAATGCTTTTCCTCGCGATCAATCGCCAATTTGCGCGTTGCGAATGCTGCTACTGGCGCGAGTAATAAATGCCAGAATGTGCCGAAAGTCAGACCAAGGCCAATGATGAGCATGATATTGGCAACATAAATTGGGTTTCTGCTGAACGCGAAAATACCCTTGGTCAACAATTTATCAGCGCCGCGATTGGGCAAAATGGCTGTTTGGTGCTTTCTCATCAAACGCATTGCAGAAACATCAATCAACAATGCCAGCACGATAAGCATAAGGCCAAGGCCAAAGAGCAATTCGCCCAAAATGGTGCGTGGAAATCCAAGCGGTACAAGTCCGGATAAAATAAAGCCAATCGCGATTGTGCACACTAAAACTATCGGTGGCCAAGGAATGGTATTTGGGCGGTCCTTGTAATTATTATCCGTTGTCATTTGTTGCGTCCTCTTGCGGTATGGCTAGCATATCCAAGCTGCAAGCTTGCGAGATAGCAAGGGGTTCTTCCTCGGTAAATTTGATTGTGCCGTTCATAAGGGGCGTAAACAGGTCGACCGCGGCAAGATCTGCTTCAACACAGCCACAATAGAATGTGCAGCGCGCTTCACCATATTGCATCATGCAGGTCTGCTGGCAGTTGCTTTGAAAATCGGCGCTAAGCCGCGCCGGGTCAATTTGCGCAGGCATAACAAGCGAAAAAAGATATATCAGCGCGATAAGAATAGGCTGGTGTATGAGATAAAAAATCAGGCTGTGACGACCAATATAGGCCAGAAACCGGCCAAGCCAAGTGTGTGAAAACCTTGCAAACGGGTTCGTAAATAGTTGTTCGCGCTGAAACAGAAACGCGCCGATACCCATGCCGATAAGAACGACACCAAACCACGGAAATACAGGCACATAATCATTAGAACGCACGGTTTCATTGGCAAGACCTGTCCATGCCATATGCAGACCGCTCAGTGCATCCAAGCGCAAATAGGGCGCAGCACCAATCCAAACGGCACCCAATATGATGAGCGCTGGCCATGGCAGCCGTAAGAACAATAATCCGGCAAGGCTCGCGAATGCGATCTGGTGCAGAATGCCGAAGAAGATAAACGCGTCCGGTGTCGCAAAATACGTTGCGATTGTAATGATCAATGCAGCGCCTGCAACTTTCGCCCAGCGCTTCCAAAAACCTTGCCAGCCTATGCCCTTGCTGTGGGCGAGTATTAGCCCGACGCCAACCAAAATTAGAAATGATGAGGCAATGCTGCGGGCAAAATATTTCCATGCGCCTTCATTCACGAGTTCGGGCGCGACATAATTGAAGAACGCTAAATCCCAGCCGAAGTGATAAATTGCCATCGCCACCAAGGCGATACCGCGCAAAACATCAAGAAAGGGAAGTCTTGTTTTGTGTTGCTTCATGAAACGGCCTCTTTATCGATCTTTTCGCCCTTTGGGCCGCCAGATTTGGCAATGAACAGGCCTATGAGCACTAAGGCCAGCGCAATCAGAATTTGTGGCCTTAAAGGCTCGCCGAGAATTAAAAACCCAAGGAAAATACCAAAAACGGGTATCAAATTAATTGACATGGAAAAGGTGGAATATCCAACTTTATTGATGAGATAGAACCGGATGATATAGGCAACGCCGGTTGGTAAAACGCCGAGGAAAATAAGCGCCATCATGGCGTATGACGAAGGCATGGCGCTTATTGGATCGGCAAATAGAAGTGCGAGCGGAAACAAAATAACCGTGCCAATTAACAAGGCTAGAAAAGCCAAACGTGTCGGCGGCATATCAATTTTGCGGATAAGAACACCTGCCGTTACATAACACAAAGAGCCGCCAAGCGCTGCCAGTTGTCCAAGAATATTGCTGTCGCCCATTTGGCTTAGCGCATCAGCGCCAACAATCGTCAAAACACCAACAAACCCAAAAAGCACACCGATTGCTTTGCGCATATTGATTTTGTCATCATTGGTGAAAAAATGACCAGATACCAATGCTAGAAAAGGGCCGACACCCATCAAAAGTGAGGTCACGCCTGCATCAATCGTCAGTTCTGCCCACGAAATGAGGAAAAATGGAATGACGACATTAAGAATAGCCATTGCGATAATCAGCGTCCACATTCTTGACGAACTCGGCAGCGCCATACCGCGATAAATCGCATAGGGCGCTAAAACAAGCGCGCCAATGCCAACGCGAATGGCGGCAAGCCAGAGAGGCCCAACTTCTGGCACGGCAATTTTAATGGCTATGAAAGCCATTGCCCAAATGATCGCGACAAAAAGAAGGAGAGCAAGGTCCGCAGGCGAGGCTTTTCGAATCGGGTTCATGTGAGGCTTCTTCCTAGGGTTGCTCATACGGTGGACGGAATCATCAATGAGACCCTAGACCATTCTTAATCGCTACGTGAAAGCCAAAACGTTAGAGTTTTAGGAGCGGTATAAATATCTAAATTTGTGACGTTTTTTGATTTCAAGTTGGTTTTCCACTCTATTTCACAGGCGTCACCTAGAGTGCCAATTGTGATGTTAATAGATATTAAGCGTTCTTATCTATTTAAGTGATTGAAATGTCGGGCTTTGTTTTCTTCTATGCTTTCGGTGCATATCAGCCATTCACGGCGTTAATAGTTTTTTAACTTGCGTCCCCAGATACACCGGCCTATACGCCGTCTTCACGACAGCTGTTCAAACAGCTCGTTGGGTTTAAATTAATTATGGGCAAAGTTCATATGGAAGATCACGTAGAGAAGCCTTGCTGGAACATTACCGCTTGGGCTCTTGGTATTTTCGTCGTGTTGGTTTGTATCATCGCTATGTTGAGTGGCTCAGGCCCTGAACTAGCTTCAAACACAGTTCAACCGGTTTCTTAAATCCGGTATTTCTCTTTTATGTCGCGCTTCTGACAGCACATGTCGACAAAGAGCGAAACTTCTAGCAAGCTTGGTTTAAGTTAGTACGACAACCGGAGTTTGTTTATGTTTCTGTCCGTCTTTGACCTCTACAAAATTGGTATTGGGCCCAGCTCATCGCATACGATGGGGCCGATGACGGCTGCCGCGCGATTCTTGGAAGAAATACTTTCCGGCAACTGGCCCAAACCACAAGCCTCAGAAATCAAGCGTCTTGGTGCATCCCTGCATGGCTCATTGGCTTTCACTGGTGTTGGCCATGCGACAGACCGCGCTGTTATGCTGGGCTTGGCTGGCTATTTGCCCGCCGAAATCGATCCCAACAAAATTGATGAAATCATTTCTGCCATCAAAGAGACAGGGCAAGTTACACCAGAAGGTCATCCTGCTTACGATTTTGATCCAAAAATCGATCTTGTTTTCGACAAGAAACAAGCCTTGCCAGGCCATGCGAACGGACTTTCCTTTAGCGCCTATGATGGTGAAGGACGCACATTATTGCGGCGCGTCTATTATTCTGTAGGCGGCGGGTTCGTAGTCACAGAAGAAGAATTGGCGCGGCTTGATAATATCGCCACGCCAGAACCAGCACCCGATGTACCTTTTCCCTTCAAAACAGCCGATGAAATGATGGCCATGGCTAAAAAGTCAGGCAAATCCATCGCGGCGATGAAACGCGATAATGAGCTTTGCCGTATCAGTGAGACTGAATTAAACGCCAAGCTGGATGGTATCTGGTCTGCGATGGATGGCTGCATTGAGCGCGGTATGAATGAAAGCGGTATTTTGCCCGGTGGATTAAAAGTGCGCCGCCGCGCTGCACAATTGGCCGAGCGCTTGGACGAAAGACGCTTGTCGAACAAGTTTAACCCGCTGGAAGCAAATGACTGGCTGAATGTTTACGCAATGGCGGTCAATGAAGAAAATGCGGCCGGTGGCCGTGTTGTCACCGCGCCAACCAATGGGGCGGCCGGTGTTGTTCCTTCTGTGTTGAAGTTCATCACAAAGTTCCATGATAATATTAAACCGGAAGATATTCGCACATTCTTGCTTACTTCGGCGGCCATTGGCGGCTTGATAAAGCACAATGCGTCGATTTCGGGTGCAGAGGTCGGTTGTCAGGGCGAAGTGGGGTCTGCTTCTGCAATGGCCGCAGCCGGAATTGCTGCGATTATGGGCGGCACGCCAGAACAAATCGAAAATGCTGCTGAAATTGCCTTAGAACATCACCTCGGCATGACCTGTGATCCGGTCGCAGGGCTCGTGCAAGTGCCATGCATTGAACGCAACGGCCTTGGCGCGGTAAAAGCGGTAACGGCCGCATCTTTGGCATTGATGGGCGACGGCGAACATATCGTGTCGCTTGACACTTGCGTTGAAACAATGCGCCAAACAGGCCGCGATATGGATGAGAAATACAAAGAAACCAGTCAGGGCGGTTTGGCTGTGAATGTTGTGGCTTGTTAAAGCGCACCATTGATTTCTGCAGGCAGATGTCCATTTTAAACATATGGCCTTAAATCTGATAAAATTATGCGTCGGCGTGGAAACTGTTGACGATTTGGCGCAGTCGATCGAACGCCGTAAAAAGCGTTTGAGCAGCGTTAAGCAACCGCTTGAAATTGTGCATACGACACGTATGGCACCAAAGCGCGCAGATGAAATCATCGGCGCGGGATCGCTCTATTGGGTAATCAAGGGCCGCGTGCAGTGCAGACAAGAGATTATTGATCTGCGCACCTATAATGACAGCCAAGGCATTTCGCGCTGCGATATTGTGATGAAGCCTGAACTTGTGCTCACCGCCCACCAACCAAAGCGTCCTTTTCAAGGGTGGCGATATTTCAAAGCAGAAGATACGCCGCGCGATTTAGGTGCTGGAGAAGCTGAAATTTCAGATATGCCAGAAGAGATGCGCGCTGAATTAGCAGGCCTTGGCCTGATTTAGCTTGCATAAGTAAACAAGAGCGCCATTTTATAATCATGAAAGAGCGCTCAAAAATTCCTGTACGAAACCCAACGACTGCAAAAGGCGGCGCGGTGGCGCGGTCTTCTGCGTCTGAAATCAGCAGCTTTCTCAATCAAGCCAAGAGTGCCGCCAATGGTGCAAAGGGCAGGGTCGTTTTGGCACTCGATGCGACTATGAGCCGTCAGCCAACATGGGATATGGCGTGCCATATTCAAGCGGAGATGTTCAAAGCGGTCAGCAAATCAACGCCCTTGTCCATGCAGCTGGTTTATTTTCGCGGCAGCGGCGAGTGCCGTGCATCGCGCTGGGTGCGCTCCGGCGATGACTTGGCCACAATGATGAGCAAGATTGATTGCAGAGCGGGCCACACACAAATCAATAAAGTTTTGAAACACGCTATTGATGAGAATGCCAATATGCCGATCAATGCCTTGGTTTATATTGGTGATGCGATGGAAGAAAATCCAGATGATTTAGGCCATGCGGCTGCGCAGCTTGGCATGCGCAAAGTGCCTGTTTTCGTGTTTCAGGAAGGTCATAACAACCTTGCCGAAGCAACATTTAAAGAAGTCGCGCGCTTATCATCGGGGGGCTGGTTCAGGTTTGACCGCAATGCGCCCAATGTATTGAAAGACTTGCTGTCATCAATTGCCATCTATGCGACTGGCGGCATAAAAGCGCTTCAATTGCGCGGCGCACGATCAGATAAATTATTATTAGAAAAACTATCAGGCGGAAGAAGATCATGACCATTCTTCTCGTACTCATTGGCTGTATTGGCATTGCCGTTTTGCTGGGTATTTATGCCGTTAATGCAAAACCAGCGCAGATCGCGAAAGGTTTGCGGCTTGCTGTGCCAATCATCCTTGGCGTTGTTGGTATCATTCTAAGCTTTGCGGGCAGGGTTTCTATCGGCGGGCCGATGATGATGGTTGCTTTTGCTCTGTTTTCGCGGATGCGCAAATATAGCGGCGTTACAAAAGCCAAGGCGCAAAAATCAACGGTGCGCACCGCGATGCTGGAAATGATGCTCGATCATGATACCGGCGCCATGAACGGTGTTGTGCTGGCTGGTAGCTATGAGGGCGATGTACTTGACGCGCTTAGCGACGAAGCGCTGCTGATTTTGGCCGCCGAAATGTCCGGCGACCATGAAAGTATGCAATTATTAGAGGCGTATCTTGACCGCCGTTTGCCGCAATGGCGAGATGACTTTGAGGCGAACGCGAGCGCGGGGCGCACTGGCGCGGCTCAATCTGGAGCCATGACACATCAAGAAGCCTATCAGATCCTTGGCATTGAGGCGGGAGCGACCGCTGTGGAAATCAGAAAGGCGCATCGAAGCTTGATGCAGCGCGTTCACCCCGATGTTGGCGGTAGCGCGTTTTTGGCGCAGCGGGTTAACGAGGCGAAGGACTTTTTGTTGCGAGCGCATGAAGATAGATCCTGATACAAAATACGAGGGTTCAGAATTTGAATTTGAGTGAACAAACACATTCACTCAAAGGTGATAAAAAGGGTTACTTTTGATAGGCCATACAGGCGTAATCATAACGTTTCAGCGCTGAACAAGTGTCCCATGCATCTGATTTAGAGGCAAAGCCTGCAAAGCGTGCACGGTGATATGTTGCATTACCTTTTTTGAATACTTCAACAAAAGGATCGCGTTGATCAAGAACTGAAGATGCTTTGGATTGCGCATCACGCAAATAATCAAGAGCAAGCGACTGACTGTCCAATGCAGCAATCTGAATGACCCAGCCTGAACGCGGCTTGATGGATGCTGTCGTGATACCGCTATCAACATTCACGCGCGGCTTTGGAACAGGGGCGTAAGCAACGGCAACGGCTTCTTGTGTCACTTCTGGACGCTGTAAATCTGCCGGAATAGGCAAGCGCGACGGCGATATGCTCGCGATACCTGCTTGTACTGGCGCTGCGAACTGGGTTGGATTTGCTTTTGCAATTAAATCACCACCACCACGGCGCGAAGCTTTGCCGAGATATGAGTTTATGAGTTTTGTCATCTGTGCATTACGTGAGCTGCCTGTACGGCCACCTAGAACAACACCAACGATGCTGCGACCGCCCGTGTTTACAGAAGTAACAAGGTTGAAACCAGAAGCACGTGTGTAGCCGGTTTTAATGCCGTCCACGCCTTTGACTTTACCAAGCAGGCGATTGTGGTTGCCGAATGTTGAGCGACCATATTTGAAGCTACGTGTATTGAAGTATTCAAATTCACGTGGGAAATGTTCCTGCAAAGCAATGCCTAGGCGCGCCATGTCGCGGGCTGTAGATACTTGTCTGGAATCTGGAAGACCGGACGCATTGCGAAACACCGTTGATTTCATGCCCAATTGATGTGCCTTGCGGGTCATCATGACACCGAAATTGCTTTCGGTTCCTGCCAGATGCTCACCAATTGCCGCGGCAACATCATTGGCTGATTTGGTAACAAGCGCATAAATGGCCTGTTCAGCAGTAAGTGAACCGCCTGCTTTAATGCCAAGCTTGGATGGCTCCATTGATGCGGCATGACTAGAAATGCGGATTTTGGTCGATTTCTTGACCTTGCCCTGCTTCATTGCCTCAAACAGCATATAAAGCGTCATCATTTTCGTTAGCGATGCCGGATAGCGCTTTTCGTCTGCTTTATAGTCATAAAGCGTTTTGCCTGTTCGGGCATCAATCACGATACCTGCATATTTTGAGTTCGCATGCGCCTGACTAACAGGTGCAGCGACAAAGAAGGCGACAAGCACGGCGGCTATGACCCTGAACTTTGATGATTTGGCGAAGGACGTCGGGCGGTCGGATGACTGGAACACGATTAACTCACACTTTTACACTGAACTCAAACACAGGCTTTCAAAGCCATTACTTTCCAAAACCTAGCCGAACAGGGTTACCAATCCGTTTATGGTAATCGATTTCTATCCAATTTGAGACGGTTTTGACTAAAAATAGATAAAACAACGAAAATGGTGCACTGCACCAAATTGACACTTGCATTATGGTGCGGTGCACACTATATATTCCCTAACGAGAGCGGCGACGTAACTCGGAGATACTTAGAAAACCAATTTGAAAGGTCACTCCCATGATCAAGTCATTCGAAGAAATTAGCAAAACAAACAAAGAAATGATGGACTCATCATTGAAGTCATATGCGTCTTTGACAAAAGGCATGCAGACTATTGCATCAGAAGCGACAGACTTCTCTAAGTCCCAGTACGAAACTGGTACAGCTGCTTTTGAAAAACTTACTGCTACAAAATCAGTAGAAAAAGCAATGGAAGTACAGACAGACTATGCGAAATCAGCTTACGAAGCGATGGTTGCGCAGGCTACAAAAATGTCTGAACTTTACATGAATGTTGCTAAAGAAGCTTTCCAGCCTTTCGAAGCTTTTGTTCCAGCTGCTGCTACGCCGGCTGCTAAAACAACAAAATAATATTGCCTGAAGCGTTTCTCGCTTCGGTTAGATATGAACCCGTCTGTTCGAAAGAGCAGGCGGGTTTTATTTTTTGTATAATTTAACACGAGAAAGCCTTAAATATTGGGCTCAAATGCTAACAAAACTGAATGAAAGCTCGGCTCAAGCTTGCACGTTTATATAAGGGGCTTAAAATCAGAACATGAGTGCTTACATAATACGCGCAACTTCGAGTGATATAAGCCGAGTAGAACTTTTGCTGACAATGAAAAATGATGAACGAGTTTCGATAACACTTGGTCCTGATAATGAGGACGATGACGGTGCGTCTGATGGCGGCCGTGGCACAGGCGTTATCACGCGTACCGACAAGAAACTAAAAAAGCCGAATATGTACCGCGTGCTGCTGCTTAATGATGATTTCACGCCGATGGAATTCGTTGTTCATGTTCTGGAAAGATTTTTTCAGAAAAACCGTGACCAAGCGACACAAATCATGTTGCATGTTCATCAGTATGGCGTCGGCGAGTGCGGTGTGTTTACATATGAAGTTGCCGAAACGAAAGTAACACAGGTGATGGATTTTGCGCGTCAAAACCAACACCCTTTACAGTGTGTGATGGAGAAAAAATAATGCCGGCATTTACCCAAAGTCTGGAAAAAGCGCTTCATCAGGCACTGACACTAGCAAGCGAGCGCGAGCATGAATATGCCACGCTTGAACACTTGCTATTGGCGCTCATTGACGATTCTGACGCCAAATCAGTTCTTGATGCTTGCAATGTTGATGTGGACGCTTTGCGCCGCACGCTCTTTGAATATGTTGATAATGAGCTGGCCAACCTTGCCACAGGTTATGATGAGGACGCCAAGCCAACGGCTGGCTTCCAGCGCGTTATTCAGCGCGCAGTCATTCATGTGCAATCATCTGGCCGTGAAGAAGTAACCGGTGCCAATGTGCTTGTCGCAATCTTTGCTGAACGTGAAAGCCATGCCGCTTACTTCCTACAAGAGCAAAATATGACACGCTATGATGCGGTCAATTATATCGCGCATGGCATTGCCAAGCGTCCGGGCGCATCTGTGGCACGCACACCAGATGGTGCAGAAGAAGGCGGTCCAAATCTCGGACAGGGCGAAAGCGAAGAAGGTGCTAAAAAACCTGAAAGCGCATTGTCATCTTATTGCGTGGACCTCAATGCAAAGGCACGCGCTGGCAAGATCGACGTTCTTATTGGCCGTACTGAAGAGATTAACCGTACCATTCAGGTGCTTTGCCGCCGTTCAAAAAACAACCCGCTTTATGTGGGTGATCCGGGCGTTGGTAAAACAGCGATTGCCGAAGGCTTGGCAAAACGTATCGTTGATGGCGATGTGCCAGAAGTGCTTGAAGATGATACGATCTTCTCGCTGGATATGGGCGCTTTGATCGCAGGTACACGCTACCGCGGTGACTTTGAAGAGCGTTTGAAACAAGTTGTCAAAGAACTGGAAGATTTTCCAGGCGCAATCCTGTTCATCGACGAAATTCACACGGTCATCGGTGCTGGCGCTACATCAGGCGGCGCAATGGATGCGTCAAACCTTCTAAAGCCTGCGCTTTCATCGGGCTCAATCCGCTGTATTGGTTCCACAACATACAAAGAATTTCGTAATTTCTTTGAAAAAGACCGCGCACTTGTGCGCCGGTTCCAGAAAATTGATGTCAAAGAACCAAGCATTGAAGATGCAATCGACATTATGCGCGGCCTAAAACCGTATTTCGAGGAATATCACAATCTGGAATATACGGACGAAGCCGTTAAAGCGTCGGTTGAACTTTCCGCGCGCTATATCAATGACCGTAAATTGCCAGACAAAGCGATTGACGTGATTGATGAAACTGGCGCGCGCCAAATGTTGGTGCCTGCGAAAAAACGCAAAAAACTGATTGATGTCATCGACATTGAAGAAACCATTGCGACAATCGCTCGGATTCCGCCTAAATCTGTATCGAAAGATGATGAGCAGGTTCTGTTTGGTCTTGAAAAAGAGCTAAAGCGCGTCGTTTACGGACAGGATCTCGCAATCGAATCCTTGTCTTCATCGATCAAACTTGCGCGGGCAGGCTTGCGCGAAATCGAAAAGCCGATTGGTTCTTATCTGTTTTCTGGCCCAACAGGTGTTGGTAAAACCGAAGTTGCTAATCAGCTGGCATCATCACTTGGCGTTAAATTACTGCGCTTTGATATGTCTGAATATATGGAGCGTCACACCGTATCGCGTTTGATTGGTGCGCCTCCAGGATATGTCGGCTTTGACCAAGGTGGTTTGTTGACGGACGGCGTCGATCAAAACCCGCATTGCGTGTTGCTGCTTGATGAAATCGAAAAAGCACATCCAGATCTCTTCAACATTTTGTTGCAGGTGATGGACCACGGCAAGTTGACAGATAATAATGGCAAGGAAGTGAGTTTCCGCAATGTTGTTATTATCATGACAACCAATGCTGGTGCTTCTGATGCGGCTAAAAATGCCATCGGGTTTGGTTCTTCCAAACGTGAGGGCGATGATGTGGAAGCCATTAATAGGCTCTTCACACCGGAATTCCGCAACCGTTTGGATGCGATCATTCCGTTTGGTCCGCTACCGGTGCCTGTTATCCACAAAGTGGTGCAGAAATTCGTTATGCAGCTTGAGGCTCAATTGGCTGATCGCAATGTTGTGTTCGATCTTTCAAAGCAGGCAATCTCTTGGCTTGCGAATAAGGGTTATGATGAGCGCATGGGCGCGCGTCCGCTTGCCCGTGTCATTCAAGAGCACATCAAAAAGCCATTGGCGGAAGAATTACTGTTCGGCAGCTTGAAACAAGGCGGTACTGTTAAAGTCACCGTTGAAAAAGATAAGAGCGGTGTAGAGACTTTAAAACTCGACACAATCGCCGAACAAGAGCCGATAAAGCCTAAGTCTGAAGTGACGGCTAAGGCAGGTGCCAAGGCCAAAACGGCAACCAAAGCGCCTGTTAAACGTAAACCCGCGGCAAGTGCATCCAAAAAGCCAACCAAGGATGACAAAGACGAGGGCGGCAGTGGTACAAAAGGCCGATCCAGTGTGCCTAAGGTGCCACGTAAATAAACATAAAACGAATAAGGCGCCGGACATTGTTCCGGCGCTTTTTTGTTTACGTTTTTTATAATCATGGTAGCGAAGGGCATGAACGACGAATCTCTTAATCCAGAAAATGCAGGCCGCTATTGGCTCTTAAAAGGTATGCGTGAGGCTATTTGCCTACCGACCTTTTTATTGATGTGTGCGTTTGTGGGCTTTGCAGGACTGGCCAGAGAAAACGGCATCACAATGCTTCAAGCATTGGTCATGACATCGACCATATGGGCATTGCCAGCCTGTGTGGTGCTGATTACGGCCATATCCAATGGTGCAACGTTGATTGCAGCCTTTATCGCTGTCACGCTGTCTTCTGCGCGTATGATGCCGATGGCGATTGCGCTAATACCAGAGATGCGCACGAAGAATACGCGCACATGGGTTCTGCTTTTATTGTCGCATTTTATCGCAATCACGGCATGGGTCATTGCACTGCGCCGTTTCAAAGATGTGCCCAAACAATATAGAACGTACTATTTTGGCGGGTTAGGCGGCACGATCACGGCCATTAATCAATTCGTGGTGCTTGGTGTTTATCTATCGGCCAATAGTTTTTCGCCAAAAGTGCTGGGCGTGCTCTTCTTTTTAACGCCCATCTATTTTTTAACCTCGCTTTGGGGCTCTGCACGAGAAGTTACGGGCAAAATAGCAATGGTTATCGGCCTTATGATCGGCCCTTATTTCTACCTCACCCTTCCGGGGATAGATCTTCTTGCCACCGGTTTCATCGGCGGAACGGCCGCTTATATTATTGGGCGTATTTGGCGCAAGCAAACGGCAAAAGGTGACGCATGACCTTTGATGCGATTGATACGTGGTGGTGGCCGCTGGTCTTTATTCTTATCGCGGGATGGATTGCCACGGATATGTGGCGTTGGCTCGGTGTGCTGATGGGTAACCGAATTGATGATAGTTCAGAAATTTTGGTCTATATCAGATCCGTTGCCACAGCGCTGGTTGCAGCTGTTATTGCGCAGTTGATTGTCTTTCCGTCCGGTGCCTTGGCCGAAACGCCTGTTTTGCTGCGCATAGCGGCAGCGCTTTCTGGCTTTGCGGCCTATATCTTTATCGGGCGACATGTCGGGCTTGGTGTTTTAGCAGCCCTTGTGGTTCTATCCGCCGGAATGGCGCTCGGAATTTAGGGCTAAATATAGGATAAGTGGGCCTAATCTTTGCATAAATGCACGAATAGGGCAGAATACCCGATGATTCGTGTGCATACGGTGTTTAAAATCCTTGAAATCAGGTGTTTGAAATTCCAATTACACTGAGCACCGACTAGATGCCTTAATTAACTGCATCGAAAAGTGCCCTAAAAGACGGGACACAGGGCTATGTTAGCATGTGTCTAAAATATCTGCCGAAAGGCACGAAAGGAAAGACTATGAGCGACCAAATCATGGAAGCAGCAGCGGGTGGTGTTGACGGGCGTTATGCCGTTCTACCATTGCGCGATATTGTTGTTTTTCCGCATATGATCGTCCCGCTTTTTGTCGGACGCGATAAATCAATCCGTGCGCTTGAAGATGTGATGGAAAACGACCGTCAGATTTTGTTGGTCACACAGCATGATGCTGGCGATGATGATCCTTCTGGCGACGGTATTTACACAAACGGCACGCTTGCCAATGTGCTGCAACTCCTAAAGCTTCCTGACAATACTGTGAAAGTATTGGTTGAGGGTGTGAGCCGTGTGGAAGTGACTGAATTCATCAATGGTGATGATTTCATGGAAGCTGAAGCGATCGTCACAGCTGAGGTCGAAGAAGACCCGATTGAAGTCGAGGCGCTTGCGCGTTCGGTTGCGTCTGAGTTTGAAGATTATGTAAAACTCAACAAAAAGATTTCGCCCGATGTTGTCGGCGCTGTAGGCCAGATTGAGGATTTCTCTAAACTGGCTGATACAGTTGCATCGCATCTTGCAATCAAAATTGCTGATAAGCAGACGCTTTTGGAAACAGCTTCGACGAAAGAGCGCTTGGAAAAAGCGCTTGATCACATGGAAGCTGAAATTTCCGTACTTCAGGTTGAGAAACGTATCCGCAGCCGCGTTAAACGCCAGATGGAAAAGACGCAGCGCGAATATTATCTCAATGAGCAGATGAAGGCGATCCAGAAAGAACTTGGCGACGGCGAGGACGGCGGCGGCGAGCTTGCTGAACTTGAAGAGAAAATCTCTAAAACCAAGTTCACGAAGGAAGCGCGCGAAAAGGTTGATGCTGAGCTGAAAAAGCTCAAGCAGATGAGCCCTATGTCTGCTGAGGCGACAGTTGTTCGCAATTATATGGACTGGATGGTTTCTATTCCGTGGAACAAGAAAACCAAAGTCAAATATGATTTGAACGAAGCGCAAGCAACGCTGGATGAAGATCATTATGGCTTGGAAAAAGTCAAAGAGCGGATCATTGAGTATCTGGCCGTTCAAAAACGCCAGAACAAACTCAAAGGCCCAATCTTGTGTCTTGTTGGCCCTCCAGGAGTTGGTAAAACATCGCTTGGCAAGTCTATTGCGAAAGCAACAGGCCGTGAGTTTGTGCGCATGGCGCTTGGCGGCGTTCGTGATGAAGCTGAAATCCGTGGTCACCGCAGAACCTATATTGGTTCTATGCCGGGCAAGATCATTCAGTCGATGAAGAAAGCTAAGAAATCCAACCCATTGTTCCTTCTCGATGAGATTGACAAAATGGGGCAGGACTTCCGTGGCGATCCATCATCTGCAATGCTTGAGGTGCTTGATCCTGAACAGAACAATGCGTTCATGGACCACTATCTTGAGGTTGAGTATGATCTGTCATCAACGATGTTCATTACGACCGCTAACTCGCTGAATATTCCTGGCCCATTGATGGACCGTATGGAAATCATTCGTATCGCTGGTTACACAGAAGACGAAAAAGTCGAGATCGCAAAACGTCACTTGATGCCGAAGGCGATCAAAGACAATGCGCTTCAAGACGGTGAGTTTTCGGTTGATGAAGATGCAATCCGCAGAACGGTTCAGCTTTACACCCGTGAAGCTGGCGTGCGCTCTTTGGAACGCGAATTGATGAAACTTGGCCGTAAAGCCGTGACTGAGATTCTACGTACCGATACGAAAACGGTAAAAGTCACTGTAGATAATCTTGATGATTATCTGGGCGTGCCGAAATTCCGTCATGGTGAAATTGATACAGAAGACCGTGTTGGTGTTGTGACTGGATTGGCGTGGACGGAAGTTGGCGGTGAATTACTGACGATTGAAGGCGTCGCTATGCCGGGTAAAGGCAAAATGACGGTTACCGGCAATCTGAAGGATGTGATGAAGGAATCAATTTCTGCGGCAGCATCCTATGTGCGTTCGCGGGCAATTGAGTTCGGCATTAAGCCAACACAGTTCGACAAGCGGGACATCCATGTTCACGTGCCGGAAGGTGCAACGCCAAAAGATGGTCCATCAGCCGGTATTGCGATGGCAACATCGATTGTGTCGATTTTGACAGGTATTGCGATCCATAAGGATATTGCAATGACAGGTGAGATCACACTGCGTGGACGCGTGCTGCCAATTGGTGGTCTGAAAGAAAAGCTTCTTGCAGCGGTGCGTGGCGGCATCAAGAAAGTGCTTATTCCAGAAGACAATGCCAAGGATCTGGCTGATATTCCGGACAATGTGAAGTCAGCACTTGAGATTGTGCCGGTAGCACACTTGGATCAGGTTTTGCTTCATGCGCTGGTTGAGCAACCAGTACCGATTGAGTGGAGCGAAGAAGAAGAGGCTTTAGCAGCTGATTTGCGGTTGGCACGTGCCAATCAGGCTGCGAATCTGGCTCACTGACCCTGAAAATATATGGAGCGTGCTAAATACGCTCTGTATTTTGATCGAAAAACGCCGCATTTTGCGGCGTTTTTTTATATTTATGAGCAAAAGCGGTGCAGAAACCCCAGAAAATATAGGGTTTTGCCCGTTTCGATTTCTAAACACCGAAAATCTCGTTATTATCCCGTATTGCTTTAGGCAAACTTGATTCGTTGATATTCAACGATGGGAACTTGGAGATAATGAAATGAATAAAAACGAATTGGCCGGCGCTGTAGCCGAAAAAGCTGGCATCACAAAAAGCGATGCAACAACAGCTGTTGAAGCACTTTTTGAAGTCATTACAGAAACTTTGAAGGGCGGCGACGATGTTCGTGTTCTTGGTTTCGGTAATTTCGTTGTTCAGCAGCGCGCTGCAACAACTGGCCGTAACCCTATGACAGGTCAGCCTGTTGATATTCCTGCTAAACGAGTTCCTAAGTTCTCTGCAGGCAAAGGCCTGAAAGACGCTGTGAACAGCTAATTTCTGCATAATATTTGTACGAAAGCCCGCGCATGTTCGCGGGCTT
This sequence comes from Ahrensia sp. 13_GOM-1096m, assembly GCF_000620605.1. Lineage (NCBI taxonomy): Bacteria > Pseudomonadati > Pseudomonadota > Alphaproteobacteria > Hyphomicrobiales > Ahrensiaceae > Ahrensia > Ahrensia sp. 13_GOM-1096m. The sequence continues at coordinate 230,915 of NZ_JIAX01000009.1, read as the reverse complement.
TCGTTTTTTTGGGGATAAAAAAATGGAAAATATTGTTTCATTTTTGCTGGAAAGCGAAAAACTGAAATCCGTATTAAGGCAAACCAAGCCGCTGGGCGAAGATCGTTTTGAAAACTCAGCTGAACATTCTTGGCAGACGACACTTGCCGCAATGATTCTCCTTGAGTCTGCGCCTGCCGAGCTGGATCGTCTCAAGATTTTAAAAATGTTACTCATCCACGATATTGTGGAAATCGATGCCGGTGATGTTTTTGTTTATGATGAACAGGCAAGGCAAGAGGCATTTGCGGCAGAATCTGAGGCTGCAGAGCGACTCTTTGGTATGTTGGACACAAATATTGGCGAGCCCTTATTGGCGCTTTGGCATGAATTTGAGCAGGCACAAACGCCTGAAGCAAAATTTGCAAAAGCATGTGACCGCGTAATGCCCGTTCTACAAAATTTAGAATCGGGCGGTCAAAGCTGGACCGCACACGATATTCGGCGCGCAAAAGTGCTTGAAAAGAATCAACCGATTAAAGATGCCAGCCCAGAATTATGGGCTTTGGTGAAAAAACGCATCGAAGAAGCGACATTTTTAAAAGACTAAAGCTTGCTGAAATCATGGATGTTGAAACTATGCGCAGGCTTGAAACTGCGCATTTAATGCCGTTTGCCGTGCTGATTCCATAAAAATATGAGCTAAAACCGTTATAAAGCGCCTATATTCCTGCATTTTGGCAGGATAGGCGTCTAACTTTATAAGGGAAGGGGCTGGTGGGCGATGAGAGACTCGAACTCCCGACATCTTCGGTGTAAACGAAGCGCTCTACCAACTGAGCTAATCGCCCCAACGCAACGGCTTCTACGCATCTATTTCGATTTCCGCAACCCCTTCTTGTCATAGAAATGAACTTTTTATTTTGTATGCAATTATCTTGCAAAAGTCTGATATTCGCCGTTGACACTTGAAAGAGAACCGCCTAAATCACCGCCACGTCAGCAAACGCTGGCAAGAAGAAGATGCGCGGGTGTAGCTCAGTTGGTTAGAGTGCCGGCCTGTCACGCCGGAGGTCGCGGGTTCGAGCCCCGTCACTCGCGCCATTTTCTCCATTTCCTCCAAAGTGTTACATAATTAACCGCAGGGGCGAAGTGTCGCTTAGCGTGTTGTTTTCCCCACGATCTTTACTGCACTTAAAGGTTCTTCCACATTTTGTTCTCATATGGTCTTGCGCCACGTGCGACATAGCAGTAACCCACCACACAAACTGTGGTTTTGGTTTGTGTTTTTTGCGCGATCAGCCTAAAAGACCCGTGATAAAATCACTTAACAAGCATGCTGCAAAAGCAGCGAGAGTGTTTAGGAAAGACAAGATGGACGCAGTCGTCGCCTCCTATTTGCCAATAATCATATTTCTGGTCGTGTGCTTTGGCATTGCCGCAGCGCTTTTGATCGCACCTTTTTTGATTGCTTACCGCAATCCAGACCCTGAAAAATTGTCTGCCTATGAGTGCGGTTTTAACTCATTTGATGATGCGCGCATGAAATTTGATGTGCGATTCTATTTGGTCGCAATTTTGTTCATCATTTTTGACCTTGAAGTTGCCTTCCTTTTTCCTTGGGCTGTTTCATTCGGCGAAATGGGAATGTTCGGTTTCTGGTCAATGATGGTCTTTCTAGGCGTTCTGACAATTGGCTTCATCTATGAATGGAAAAAAGGTGCGCTAGAATGGGATTAAGCGATAACAAGACGCTGGTAGCGCCGCAGCCAAAGGGCATCATTGATCCGTCTACGGGAAAACCGATTGGCGCGAATGATCCATTTTTCGGCGAGATGAATAATGAGCTAGCCGATAAAGGCTTTCTCGTTACCTCAACGGATGATCTGATTAACTGGGCCCGTCAGGGCTCGTTGATGTGGATGACGTTCGGTCTTGCATGTTGTGCTGTTGAAATGATGCACACATCTATGCCGCGTTATGATGCGGAACGCTTTGGCGTTGCGCCGCGTGCATCACCGCGTCAGTCTGACGTCATGATTGTTGCTGGTACATTGACCAACAAAATGGCACCGGCGCTGCGCAAAGTTTATGACCAAATGCCAGAGCCGCGCTATGTGATTTCAATGGGATCATGCGCTAATGGCGGTGGTTATTACCATTACTCATATTCTGTGGTGCGCGGCTGTGACCGTATTGTACCGGTAGACATTTATGTGCCGGGCTGTCCACCAACAGCAGAAGCTTTGCTTTACGGCATTTTGATGCTGCAGAAAAAAATTCGCCGCACAGGTACAATTGAACGCTAGGTTTATTGTCCCGTGAGGGGCAGGGGAAATAAGATGGCAACATCAACGAAACAAAATGCGCAAGACGCTTTGCAGGATTTGACAAGCACCGTCAGCGACGGCTTGGGCAATATTGACCATTCGCTCTCAATTTCTTTTGGCGAATTGACTGTGAATGTCGCAGCAGAGGACATTTCAGCGACACTCAAAGTGTTGCGCGATGATGTGCAGATGAAATTCATCTCTTTCATTGATATGTGCGGCGTTGACTATCCAGCACGCGCAAAACGCTTTGATGTTGTGTATCATTTGATGAGCCCAACATTGAACCAGCGTATTCGCGTTAAAGCGCAGACCGATGAAGATACGCCTATCGCAAGCGTGACAGATGTTTTTCCCGGTGCAAATTGGTTCGAACGCGAAGCATACGACATGTATGGCATCTTGTTCACAGGCCACCCAGATTTGCGTCGCTTGTTGACAGATTATGGCTTTGAAGGTCATCCATTGCGCAAAGACTTCCCGCTGACTGGCTTTGTGGAAGTGCGTTATGATGACGAAACAAAACGCGTTGTTTATGAGCCTGTTCATTTGCGCCAAGAATTCCGTGACTTTGATTTTCTTTCTCCTTGGGAAGGCGCAGAATATGTGCTTCCGGGTGATGAAAAGGCAGAAAGCAAGTGATGAAGGGGCGCGTAAGCATAACACTAATGGTTGGCGCTGCTGCTCTTCTTAGCGCGCATGCTGCATCTGCACGAGAAGTGCCGAGCTGTAGCTATACAATTAGTGCTGCCAATATTCTTCAATTGGCCAATGGTGCTTTGCCTGAGGGCGCTACCGAAGACAGTGCTGGCGATTGCGTGATGCAATTGCAAAAGACTGCGCTTGATGATGAGATTGCGCTAACGACTTGCCCATCGCATTTTCAGATTAGAACAGAAAACAAGTCTGCATTTAATTTATTGGTGACGCTTCCTGTGCAAAAAGCTGACAGCGAATACGGTAAGAAATACGCTGAGGACCGAGACAGATTGCGTAAATCATTTTCATTGGCTGGATGCGACAAACGCGTTGAAACTTACTTCTCATTTTCTAAAGACAATTCCACTTTTATAGAGCGGGTCCAATAGACCATGACCGAACATAACGTCAGAAACTTCAACATCAACTTTGGCCCGCAGCACCCTGCGGCGCACGGCGTTTTGCGCCTTGTTCTTGAGTTGGATGGTGAAATCTGTGAGCGCATCGATCCGCATATCGGTCTGCTTCACCGTGGCACTGAAAAGCTGATCGAGCACAAAACCTATCTACAGGCTGTGCCATATTTTGACCGCCTCGATTATGTTGCGCCGATGAATCAGGAGCATGCTTTCGCGCTTGCTGTTGAAAGACTTGCTGGCATTGAAGTGCCGCGCCGTGGCCAGTTGATTCGTGTTCTATATTCAGAAATCGGCCGCATCTTGTCGCATATGCTGAATATCACAACGCAGGCGCTTGATGTTGGCGCGTTGACACCGCCGCTCTGGGGCTTTGAAGAGCGCGAAAAACTGATGATGTTTTATGAGCGCGCTTGTGGTGCACGTTTGCACGCCGCTTATTTCCGCCCAGGCGGTGTTCATCAGGATTTGCCAGAACAATTGGTGCGCGATATTGGCGACTGGATTGACCCATTCTTGGGCGTTGTCAAAGAAATCGATGGCCTTTTGACCAACAACCGAATCTTCAAACAGCGTAACGTTGATATTGGCGTTGTTGCACTTGAAGATGCGTGGGCTTGGGGCTTTTCTGGCGTCATGGTGCGCGGCTCTGGTGCAAAATGGGATTTGCGCAAAAGCCAGCCTTATGAATGTTACGATGAGATGAAGTTCGATATTCCAATCGGCAAAAATGGCGATTGTTATGACCGCTATCTCATCCGCATGGAAGAAATGCGCCAGTCTGCTGAAATCATGCGCCAATGCGTTGAAAAGCTGCTTGCGCCTGAAGGCCAAGGGCCAATTTCTTCGACAGACGGTAAAATGGTGCCGCCAAAACGCGGCGAAATGAAGCGCTCAATGGAAGCATTGATCCACCATTTCAAACTATACACTGAAGGCTATAAAGTGCCTGAAGGTGAAGTTTACGCAGCTGTTGAAGCACCGAAAGGCGAGTTCGGCGTTTATGTCGTATCTGATGGTACGAACAAGCCTTATCGTTGTAAGGTGCGTGCACCGGGCTTTGCCCATCTTCAAGCAATGGATTTCCTATGCCGCGGCCATATGCTCGCGGATGTATCTGCCGTGCTTGGTTCTCTTGATATCGTATTTGGTGAGGTGGACCGCTAATGTCCGTTCGTCGTTTAGCAGAAGATGCTGTCCAGCCTGAAGGCTTTAAGTTTAACCGTGCGCTTGGCGCGGAAGCGAAAGTCTGGATTAAAAAATACCCGAAAGGCCGTGAACAATCGGCTGTGATACCTTTGCTTATGCTTGCGCAAGAGCAAGAGGGCTGGGTGACTAAAGCATCCATCGAACATATTGCAGAAATGTTGAATATGCCGCTCATCCGCGTGATGGAAGTGGCTACATTCTATACGCAGTTCATGCTTCAGCCTGTTGGTACGAAAGCGCACATTCAAGTGTGCGGCACAACGCCATGCATGTTGCGCGGTTCTGAAGAGCTGATGGCTGTTTGTAAGTCAAAAATCAGCCCTAACCAGTTTGAACTCAACGAAGAGGGAACTCTTTCTTGGGAAGAGGTGGAATGTCAGGGCGCTTGTGTGAATGCACCAATGGTCATGGTGTTCAAAGACACTTATGAAGATTTGACGCCAGAGCGGCTTGAAGAAATCATTGACGCATTTGAAGCCGGCAATGGTGACAGCATTAAACCGGGCCCGCAGATCGACCGTATTTTCTCTGCGCCTGCTGGCGGTTTGACAACATTGAACGGCAAACCTGTTGGTAAAAGCGCGAAAGCGGCCAATAGCAATGCTAAGGAAAAAACCGCTAAAGCAGCGGATAAGCCAACACGGGCAGCCAAGCCAAAGCAGAGCACATCGCTTTCTGATGGAACTGTCAAAAGCCCGAAAGAAAATCGCGTATCAGCTGATTCAGTTTCTGCAAAGAATGCTGCACCAGCGCCAGGTACTGCGAAAAAAGCGGCAGCTGCTGAAACAACAACAGCGAAAAAGCCTGCGACCAAGAGTTCTGCTGCAAAGAAACCGGCAGCGGCGAAAGCAGCTGGTCCTGAACGTCTTTCTGCGCCGCAAGGTGCCGCAGACGATTTGAAACTGATTTCAGGTGTTGGCCCTAAATTAGAGCAAACATTGAATGGTCTCGGCTTCTGGCATTTCAGCCAGATTGCAAAATGGAAAAAATCCGACGTTGCGATTGTAGATGATGAGCTTTCATTCAAAGGCCGCATCGAGCGTGACGACTGGATAAAACAAGCCAAGGCTTTGGCCAAAGGCGGCGAAGCAGAATACATCAAAGTATTCGGCAAGAAACCGCGATAGGATAGCAAGATGCTGCAAGATAAAGACCGCATTTTCACAAATATCTATGGCGTGCACGACAAGTCGCTTAAAGGCGCAATGTCACGCGGCCATTGGGATGGTACAAAGGCGCTGGTCCAAAAGGGCCGCGACTGGATCATTAATGAGATGAAAGCCTCTGGCCTTCGCGGACGCGGCGGTGCTGGCTTCCCAACAGGTCTCAAATGGTCGTTCATGCCGAAGGAAGTGGGCGAACGCCCGCATTATCTGGTCGTCAATGCTGACGAATCTGAGCCAGGCACATGTAAAGACCGCGATATTATGCGCCACGATCCGCACACGCTGATCGAAGGCTGCTTGCTGGCATCATTCGCCATGAATGCGCATGTCGCTTATATTTATGTGCGCGGCGAATATATTCGCGAGCGCTATGCGCTACAGGCTGCGATTGACGAATGTTATGATGCGGGACTTCTGGGCAAAAACAACAAATGCGGCTGGGACATGGATGTTTATGTGCACCATGGCGCAGGCGCTTATATTTGCGGTGAAGAGACAGCGCTTTTGGAAAGCCTTGAAGGCAAAAAAGGCCAGCCGCGCCTCAAGCCTCCATTTCCAGCCAATGTTGGCCTTTATGGTTGTCCAACAACTGTGAACAATGTTGAATCAATTGCTGTTGCGCCGACTATTTTGCGCCGCGGCGGTGGCTGGTTCGCTTCCTTCGGTAAGGAAAACAACACAGGCACAAAGCTTTTCTGTGTGTCTGGCCATGTTAATCAGCCAGCCACATTTGAAGAAGAAATGTCGGTTCCTTTCAAGGAATTGATTGATCGTCATTGCGGCGGTATTCGCGGCGGATGGGATAACCTTATGTGTGTTATTCCGGGCGGTTCATCCGTACCGCTGGTTCCTGCAGAACAAATCATTGATTGCCCAATGGATTTTGATTCGTTGCGCGCTTTACAGTCTGGTCTTGGTACTGCGGCTGTAATCGTGATGGATAAATCAACAGACATCGTCAAAGCGATTGCGCGTCTTGCTTATTTCTACAAACACGAAAGCTGCGGCCAATGTACGCCGTGCCGTGAAGGCACAGGCTGGATGTGGCGTGTTATGGAGCGTATGGTCGCAGGCAATGCGCAGAAGCGTGAAATCGACATGTTGCTGGATGTGACAAAACAGATCGAAGGCCACACAATTTGTGCGCTTGGTGATGCGGCTGCATGGCCAATTCAAGGTCTTATCCGTCACTACCGTCCTGAAATTGAGCGCCGTATTGATGAGTTCTCTCACAATGCACATCAGGTGCAGCCCGTAATGGTAGCGGCAGAATGATGCGTAATTCTGCATTTGCATTAATCGGTCTTGTTGCGCTTGGTGCTTGTTCATCAAGCGGGGGAACGACAACGGCATCAACGTCTGCGTCTGCTTCATCGGAAACATCGTCTTTCCAGATGGATGTCACAGATATCGATTATGGTTCGATTGTATCGAATAACCGTTTTCTGGTGAGCTATTCTTTTCCAGATAGCCGTGGCCGTTTTGCTGTAATGTCATCGGCACAATCTGGTGCGTCAGAACCTGTTGATGATTCCAGTGAATTTAAAGCCGTCAATGATGATGTTGCTAAATCAATCATTTGCAAAGACGGTTTAACAAAATTGGGCTCACGCCCAACCTATGTGGTCGCTGATCGCGCATATCAATCAACATATGCGTGTGCGGGATAAAGACGTTAAAACAGGCAATATGCCTGCGACTAACTAAAGTGTATGGGCAGTCAATGATTGCTAGGCGCGAAAAATGGCTGGTAACAGTCACAAAGAACAGATGGACGTGCATTAGAGGCGACTAAGGTCTTTACCGCACGGCCTAGCGGTGGTTAAACGCCGAAGATATAACTGCGCTGTGCATGAGCGAAAAGAACGGAAGATACCGATGACGAAAGTCAAAGTTGACGGCAACGAAATAGAGGTTCCAGACCACTACACGATCTTGCAGGCGTGTGAGGAGGCTGGTGCCGAGATTCCTCGTTTTTGTTACCACGAGCGTCTGTCGATTGCTGGTAACTGCCGTATGTGTCTTGTTGAAGTAAAGGGCGGCCCACCAAAGCCGACTGCTTCATGTGCAATGGGTGTTAAAGATCTGCGCCCTGGACCAGAAGGTCAGCCACCTGAAATTTTCACCAACACGCCAATGGTTAAAAAGGCCCGCGAAGGCGTGATGGAATTCCTGCTTATCAACCACCCACTTGATTGCCCAATCTGCGATCAGGGCGGCGAGTGCGATCTTCAAGATCAGGCAATGGCTTACGGTGTTGATTCGTCGCGTTTTCAAGAAAACAAACGCGCTGTTGAAGATAAATATATTGGCCCGCTCGTAAAAACGATCATGACACGCTGCATTCACTGCACGCGCTGCGTTCGCTTTACGACAGAAGTTGCTGGTATTTCTGAACTTGGATTGCTTGGCCGCGGCGAAGATGCTGAGATCACAACCTATCTTGAAAAAGCCATGACATCTGAGCTTCAGGGCAATGTCATCGATCTTTGTCCCGTTGGCGCTTTGACGTCAAAACCATATGCGTTTCAGGCGCGCCCTTGGGAATTGTCTAAAACCGAATCTATTGATGTGATGGATGCTGTTGGCTCTGCTATCCGCGTTGATACGCGCGGCCGTGAAGTGATGCGCATTATGCCGCGCATCAATGAAGCGGTGAACGAAGAGTGGATTTCAGACAAAACACGCTTTGTCTGGGATGGTTTGCGCACACAGCGCCTTGACCGCCCATTCGTGCGCGATGCCAGCGGTAAGCTGAAGCCTGCCACATGGCCGCAAGCTTTTGCTGCTGTCAAATCTGCATTGGACGGCAAGTCTGGTAATCAGATTGCTTCAATCGCTGGCGATATGGCTGGTGTTGAAGAAATGTATGCGATGAAAGAATTGCTCGCATCGCTCGGCTCAACAAGCGTTGATTGCCGCCAAGATGGTGCTGCGCTTAATCCAGCACTTGGCCGCTCTTCTTATATCTTCAATCCAACGATTGAAGGCATTGAAGACGCAGATGCTGTGCTTATCATTGGCTCCAATCCACGCTTTGAAGCGTCAGTGCTCAATGCGCGTATTCGTAAAGCATACCGTGCAAGCGGCATGAAAATTGGCGTTATCGGCGATATGGGCGACCTTCGCTATGATTACGAAATGCTTGGCGCTGGACCAGAAACGCTCAAAGAGCTTGTTGATGGTACAAACAAATTTGCTGGTGTTTTAAAACGCGCTAAAAAGCCGATGATCATCATCGGGCAGGGCGCTCTGGCGCGCGGTGATGGTGCAGCCGTTCTGGCCAATGCTGCCAAACTTGCGGATGCAACAGGCGTTGTTAAAGGCGCGTGGAACGGCTTTGCTGTTCTTCATACAGCTGCTGCACGTGTTGGCGGCTTGGACCTTGGGTTCGTGCCATCAGGCGAGGGTATGGACGCTATGACTGCGGTTAAAGACGCAGATGTGTTGTTCCTTCTTGGTGCCGATGAATTGGATTTGCGTAGCCGTAAGGCTGGCGCGACAACCATTTATATCGGCACACATGGCGACATTGGTGCGCATCATGCAGATATCATTTTGCCTGCTGCGACTTACACTGAAAAGTCAGCTACATATGTGAACACAGAAGGCCGCGTTCAGATGACAAATCGTGCTGGATTTGCGCCGGGCGAAGCAAAAGAAGATTGGGCTATCTTGCGTGCCCTTTCTGATGTGCTGGGCCAGCGCCTTCCATTCGACTCACTGGCGCAACTACGTGCCAAACTTTACGAAACGCATCCGCATTTTGCGGCAATTGATGCAATTGAAGCCGGTGATCCTGCTGTAATTGCACAATTAGCCAAGAAAGGTGGGCGTTTGGGCAAATCTGCATTTGCATCCAACGTGAAAGACTTTTATTTGACCAACCCAATCGCCCGTGCTTCTGCGGTGATGGCAGAATGCTCAAGCTTAGCCATTAAGGGCTTTGCTGAGGCAGCAGAGTAGAGCACGGAACCGGTAAATTGGACTTAAACTGATGTTTGAAGACTACATATTTCCAGGTCTGATCATTTTGCTCCAGAGCGTTGTGCTTCTGGTGGCATTGCTGATCTTTACCGCGTTCATACTTTATGCTGACCGTAAGGTCTGGGCTGCTGTCATGTCGCGTAGAGGCCCAAACGTTGTTGGCCCCTTTGGATTGTTGCAATCATTTGCCGACCTTTTGAAATTTGTCATTAAAGAGCCGATCATTCCATCGGGCTCGAACAAAGGCATCTTTCTGCTGGCGCCTTTGATTTCATCAGCACTCGCTTTGGCTGGCTGGGCCGTTATTCCAGTAAGTGAAGGGTGGGCAATCGCATCCATCAATGTCGGCATCCTGTTTGTCTTCGCGGTATCATCGCTGGAAGTCTATGGCGTCATTATGGCGGGCTGGGCATCAAACTCTAAATATCCATTCCTTGGTGCGTTGCGCTCGGCTGCGCAGATGGTCTCTTACGAAGTCTCAATTGGTTTCGTGATCGTGACCGTGCTTCTGTGTGTTGGCTCGCTCAACATGACAGACATTGTTTTGAGCCAGAAAGACGGCCTTGGAACGCATCTCGGATTGACGAACTCACTGCTTGATTGGCATTGGCTTGGCCTATTCCCAATGTTCGTGATCTTTTTCATCTCGGCATTGGCTGAAACCAACCGTCCACCATTTGACCTTGTTGAAGCTGAATCTGAGCTCGTTGCCGGTCACATGATCGAATATTCTTCAACGCCATATCTTTTGTTTATGCTGGGCGAATATATCGCGATCCTGTTGATGTGCGCGCTAACAGTCATCCTGTTCTTGGGCGGATGGTTGCCACCGATTGATGTTGCACCGCTTAACTGGATACCGGGTGTATTCTGGTTCATCTTTAAGATCTGCATGGTGTTCTTCATGTTCGCTATGGTCAAAACAATCGTACCGCGTTACCGCTACGACCAATTGATGCGCCTAGGCTGGAAAGTGTTCTTGCCAATTTCACTCTTCATGGTGGTTGCGACAGCATCATTCTTGAAATTCACCGGTTTGGCATAAGGGAAGGGACAACACGCTATGAGCACGATCGCACAAGCTGCAAAATCACTTCTTTTGCTGGAATTCATTTCTGCATTCGGTTTGGCCATGAAGCGCTTCTTTGCGCCGAAGGCCACATTGAACTATCCGCATGAAAAAGGCCGTTTAAGCCCACGTTTTCGCGGTGAACATGCACTGCGCCGTTATCCAAACGGTGAAGAGCGCTGCATCGCCTGTAAATTGTGTGAGGCGATCTGCCCAGCACAGGCAATTACCATTGAAGCTGGCCCGCGCCGCAATGACGGTACACGCCGTACCGTGCGCTACGACATTGATATGGTGAAATGCATCTATTGCGGTTTCTGTCAGGAAGCCTGTCCAGTGGATGCAATTGTTGAGGGACCGAATTTCGAATTCGCGACCGAAACACGTGAAGAACTATACTACGACAAAGACAAACTTCTGGCGAATGGAGATCGGTGGGAGCGCGAAATTGCGCGCAACATCGCACTCGACTCGCCGTATCGATAATTTTAATCGTTCTGTCATCGCAAGATGGCAGAGCACACATCCTGACTGAAATCTCAGCAGGATAACAAAGGATTTCGGGGGAACCGATGCTGTTGACCGGACTTGGCGCGGCCTTCTTTTATTTGTTCGCATTTGTAGCTATCGCGTCTGCCGTGATGGTTATTTCTGCGCGCAATCCGGTACATTCCGTGCTGTACCTCATTTTGACCTTCTTCAATGCGGCGGCATTGTTCATTCTCACAGGGGCCGAATTTCTCGGCATGATCCTGTTGGTGGTCTATATCGGCGCGGTTGCAGTACTGTTCCTGTTTGTTGTTATGATGCTGGATGTTGATTTTGCATCTATGAAGCGTGGCGCACTCGATTATGCACCCATTGGTGCCATGGTCGGTATTGTGCTGGCATCTGAACTATTGATCGTGCTTGGCGCTCAGTTCATTGGCGTGGGGCAACCTGGCAGTGTCGCTTCACCGACACCGGACCCGTTAGTGCGTACCAATACGGCGGCGCTCGGCGATATTATTTATACCGACTATGTCTTCTTCTTCCAGATTGCCGGCTTGGTGCTTTTGGTTGCTATGATTGGCGCGATTGTGCTGACGCTGCGTCCAACACGTCCTGGTGTTAAGCGCCAGAACATGGGCCAGCAGGTTGCACGTAAAGTGGAAGACTCGATTGAAATTGTCGAAGTCGAAACAGGCAAGGGGCTTTGATCTAATGGAAATTACGATTTCTCATTATCTCGTCGTGTCAGCGCTACTGCTGGTCATTGGGATATTCGGCATTTTCCTCAATAAGAAGAACGTCATTGTTATCTTGATGTCTGTTGAGTTGATCTTGCTTGCTGTCAATCTGAACTTCGTGGCCTTTTCTGCGCATTTGCAGGATATGGTCGGCCAAGTTTTCGCACTATTCGTTTTGACCGTTGCTGCTGCTGAAGCGGCTATCGGTTTGGCTATCCTCGTTGTCTTCTACCGGAACCGTGGTTCCATCGCGGTTGAAGACGTCAACATGATGAAAGGCTGATTGGACCCATGTATCACGCCATCGTCTTTCTCCCGTTACTCGGCGCTATCGTTGCCGGCTTTGGCGGCCGTGCTATCGGTGCCAAAGCTTCGGAATATGTAACCAGCGGCTTTATGGTTATTGCCGCAGTCCTTTCGTGGATTGCGTTTTTAACTGTTGCTATGGCCCATGAGGATCATTCAACCACTGTTCAAATTATGCGCTGGATTCAGGTCGGTTCGCTTGATGTGAACTGGGCTTTCCGCATCGACACGCTAACTGCTGTTATGCTGGTGGTTGTGAACACGGTTTCGACCCTCGTTCACATCTATTCTATCGGTTACATGCACCACGATCCGCACCGTCCGCGTTTCTTTGCTTATCTTTCACTTTTCACATTCGCGATGCTTATGCTCGTAACATCTGATAACCTTGTTCAGATGTTCTTCGGATGGGAAGGCGTTGGTCTAGCGTCATATCTGCTCATTGGCTTCTGGTTCAAAAAACCTTCAGCGAACTCTGCTGCAATGAAGGCATTTATCGTCAACCGCGTGGGTGACTTTGGTTTTGCTCTCGGTATCTTTGGCGTATTCGTGCTGTTCGGTTCTGTGAATTTCGACACGATTTTTGCAAATGCTGCGACTTATCTGCCAGCAGAAGGCGCGGAGGGAAGCACAGACACTGTGCTAACATTCCTTGGCTATTCATTGGATAAATCACACGCCGTAACAGTGGTGTGCTTGCTGTTGTTCATGGGCGCTATGGGTAAGTCTGCGCAATTCTTGCTGCACACATGGCTACCAGATGCGATGGAAGGCCCGACACCTGTGTCTGCGCTAATCCATGCTGCGACCATGGTTACAGCTGGCGTGTTCCTTGTCGCGCGTATGTCACCAGTCTTTGAACTGTCGCAAACAGCACTCACATTTGTTGTCATCATTGGCGCAACCACTGCATTCTTTGCAGCAACGGTTGGTCTTGTTCAAAACGACATCAAGCGCGTGATTGCTTATTCAACCTGTTCGCAGCTTGGTTACATGTTTGTGGCATTGGGCCTTGGCGCTTATGGCGCAGCGGTATTCCACCTCTTCACACATGCTTTCTTTAAAGCCTTGTTGTTCCTTGGTGCCGGTTCAGTCATTCACGCTGTGTCTGATGAGCAGGATATGCGCCGTATGGGCGGTTTGCGTAAACTCATTCCAACAACATACTGGATGATGGTTATCGGTACTGTTGCGCTCACAGGCGTTGGCATTCCAGGTACATTGCTTGGAACAGCCGGTTTCTTCTCTAAAGATGCCATCATTGAAAGTGCGTTCGTTGCACAAAACCCTGCTGCCGGTTATGCATTCGTGATGTTGGTTGTGGCTGCGCTATTCACCAGCTTCTACTCATGGCGACTGATCTTCATGACATTCCACGGCAAACCGCGTGCAACGGCTGATGTGATGCATCATGTGCATGACTCACCGCCAGTCATGCTCGTGCCATTGTTCATCTTGGCTGTTGGCGCACTATTGGCTGGCTTTGTCTTCCATGATTACTTCTTCGGCCACCACTATGCTGAGTTCTGGAAAGGCGCTTTGTTCACCTTGCCAGATAACAACATTGTTGAAGAGTTCCACAACGTACCATTCTTGGTCAAATGGAGCGCGACAATTGTAATGTTGCTTGGTTTATTGGGTGCTTGGTATATGTATATCCGTTCGCCGCAAACGCCTGTTTCTTTGGCGCAGCAGCATAGCGGCCTATACAAATTCCTATTGAACAAATGGTATTTTGACGAGTTGTACGACTTCTTGTTCGTGCGCCCTGCAAAACGCCTTGGTTCATTCCTTTGGAAACGCGGTGACGGCTGGCTTATTGATGGGTTTGGTCCCAACAATATCGCAGCACGTGTTTCTGGCCTCGCACAGCGTGCTGTGAAGGTTCAGACCGGATTTCTTTATCATTATGCGTTCGCCATGTTGATTGGTGTCGCTGCTCTCGTGACTTGGATTATGCTTGGAGGCATCCACTAATGGACGGTATGCCAATCCTCTCGCTCGTAACTTTCCTTCCTTTGGTTGGTGTTCTTGTTATTCTGTTTATCAATGATGAAACAGAAGCGGCAAAACGCAACGTTCGGATGGTCGCGTTACTGACGACGATCTTTACATTTCTCGTATCTTTGATGATTTGGGTTGGATTTGAGAATTCAAATCCTGGCTTCCAATTTGTTGAAGAAGCTGAATGGCTCGGTGGCGGGCTAACCTACCGTATGGGTGTGGACGGCATTTCAATGTTGTTTGTCATTTTGACAACCTTCTTGATGCCTTTCTGTATCCTTGCTGGCTGGGAGAGCGTTACCAAGCGTCTTAAAGCCTACATGATTGCTTTCCTTATTTTGGAAACACTCATGATCGGCGTGTTTACTGCGCTTGATATCGTGCTGTTCTATGTCTTCTTTGAAGCGGGCCTTATACCGATGTTTATTATCATCGGTGTGTGGGGCGGGGCGCGCCGTGTTTATGCGTCTTTCAAATTCTTCCTCTACACATTGTTTGGCTCAGTGTTGATGCTGATTGCGATCATGGCAATGTATTGGGAGGCAGGCACGACTTCTATTCCGGCATTGCTGGCATATGATTTCCCACCGCAAATGCAATTCTGGCTATGGCTCGCATTCTTTGCGTCATTCGCTGTGAAAATGCCGATGTGGCCTGTCCACACTTGGTTGCCAGATGCACACGTTGAAGCGCCAACAGCCGGATCTGTTATTCTTGCTGGTGTGTTGCTAAAACTTGGCGGCTACGGTTTCATTCGCTTCTCGCTTTCCATGTTCCCAGTTGCTTCTGCTGAACTGGCTTGGCTGGTGTTTGCGCTGTCTTGTATTGCCATCATCTACACATCGCTTGTCGCGTTGATGCAGGAAGACATGAAGAAGCTGATTGCTTATTCATCTGTTGCGCATATGGGCTTTGTAACGATGGGTATCTTTACTGCCAATGAGCAGGGCTTGCAGGGCGCTATCTTCCAAATGTTGTCGCACGGCCTTGTGTCTGCTGCGCTCTTCATCTGTGTTGGTGTGATCTATGATCGTATGCACACACGTGAGATTGCAGCTTATGGCGGCCTTGTTCACAACATGCCTAAATACGCATTGGTGTTTATGCTCTTCACCATGGCCAATGTTGGCCTTCCAGGAACATCCGGCTTTGTTGGTGAATTCTTGACATTGATGGGCATGTTCCGTGCCAATACATGGTTTGCATTCTTCGCAACAAGCGGCGTGATCTTGTCTGCCTGTTATGCGCTATGGCTGTATCGCCGTGTGATATTTGGTGCATTGGAAAAAGAAAGCTTGAAAGCACTTCTCGACCTTTCAGGCCGTGAAAAAGCAATGCTTTACCCGCTGGCCGCACTGACTATTTTCTTCGGTGTATATCCAGCACCAGTCTTTGATGTGATCAGCGCTTCTGTGGATGCACTTGTCACGAATTATGATGCTGCCAATGAGGCAGCCAAAGCGGCAATGAATATTGCCCTGAACGCTAAGTAATCGGATTGCTGTCATGACAGTCGTTGAATTGACCCAAAGTTTGAACATCGCAGCGCCAGAACTGGCACTGGCGGTCGGTTCTATGGTTCTCCTGATGATCGGTGTTTTCGCGCCTAAGGATAGTGCGAATTCAACCGTAACAGGATTGGCCGTGGCGCTGTTGATTGGTGTTCTGGGCTGGATGGTGTTCTTTGACGAGCAGGGCACGGCCTTTGGCGGTGCTTTCGTTCAAGACTCATTTGCCTATTTCTTCAAAATACTCACATTGATCGGCTCAATTGTAGCGCTGGTCATGTCGGTTGGCTTTGCCCGTGAAGAAAAATTTGACCGCTTTGAGTTTCCGATTTTGATCATATTGGCAACGCTTGGCATGATGCTGATGATTTCAGCAACAAGCCTGTTGTCTCTCTATATGGCGCTCGAACTACAATCATTGGCGCTTTATGTTATTGCGGCGATTAACCGTGATAGCGCGCGTTCAACTGAAGCTGGTTTGAAGTATTTCGTACTGGGCGCTTTGTCGTCAGGCATGATGCTTTACGGTATTTCGTTGATCTATGGCTTTACGGGCCATGTCGATTTCGCATCAATTGCAGCAGCCTTGTCTGGCGAAGAACGCTCTGTCGGTCTTCTGTTCGGCCTTGTGTTCTTGCTCACAGGTCTTGCATTTAAAATTTCAGCGGTTCCATTCCATATGTGGACACCTGATGTTTATGAAGGTGCGCCAACGCCGGTAACGGCTTTCTTTGCCGGTGCGCCTAAAATGGCGGCAATGGCTATGCTCGTACGCGTTGTCACAGATGCCTTTGGCTCGGTGACAGGTGACTGGCAGCAGATCATCATCTTTATCTCGATTGCGTCTATGGTTTTGGGCGCGGTTGCAGCGATTGGCCAAAACAATATCAAACGCTTGATGGCTTATTCTTCCATCGGCCATATGGGCTATGCACTGGTTGGCTTGGCTGCGGGCACTGTCGCAGGTGTTCAAGGCGTGTTGATCTATATGGCGATCTATCTCGTGATGACGCTTGGTACATTTGCTTTCATTCTGGCTATGCGCCGCAAAGATGAGGGCAATGTCGAGAACATTTCCGATTTAGCTGGTTACGCTCAAAACAGCCCATTGCAGGCAACGGTACTGACGATCCTTATGTTCTCGCTTGCTGGTATTCCGCCGCTCGCAGGTTTCTGGGGTAAATGGTATGTGTTCTTGGCCGCGGTTGAAGCGGGTCTATACCCGCTAGCAATCATCGGTGTTGTGGCATCTGTTATTGGCGCTTTCTACTATTTGCGCATCATCAAAATCATGTGGTTTGATGAGCCAGAAGGTAAGTTCGTCTCAACGGCTGGCGAACTACGTTTGGTTATGGGGCTGTCAGGTATCTTTGTGGTTGGCTACATCGTCTTTGGTGGCCCGATTGCCGCTTATGCTGAAAATGCCGCAAAGGCGCTTTTTTAAACATTGCTTGAGCTAGCAGATAGCCAGACAATTATCGGTTTAACCGGATGGAGGGCGATCCATGTTGCCTCCACCGGTTCAACTAATGCTGATCTGATTGAACTTGCAGGTGCTGGCCATGATGTGGACAAGCTTTGGCTTTCTGCAGGTGAGCAATTGCAAGGCCGAGGCCGTCGCGGTCGAACATGGGTTTCGCCGCACGGTAATCTTCACGCTTCGCTCTATTTGCGAAATCCGGCCTCGCTCAAAGATACTGGGTTCTTCCCGCTCGTTTGTGCCGTTGCGCTGCACCGTGCCATCAGTGAAGCACTGGATGAAAAACAGTCCGAGATCAAAATAAAATGGCCCAATGACATTTTGGTTGATGGTGCTAAATGCTGCGGCATGTTGATGGAATCGGATCAGCAAAGCGGCGTTATCAATATCGTTATTGGCTGCGGGCTGAACATCGTTGCACATCCGCAAGATACGCCTTATCCGGCAATGCATCTGAATGAAAAAAATCGAGCATTAACGACGCAGGGCATGTTTCAATATTTAGCGGAAAATTTTGCAAGAACGCTGGATGAATGGAATGGCGGACGCGGCAAAGCCGCAATTCGTGACTATTGGGTGGCGCATGCGCGCGGAATAGGCCAAGCAATCATTATCAATCTTGCTAATGAACGCTTAGAGGGCGTTTTTGAAGGCATTGATGCTGACGGCTTGCTGTCGCTGCGTCTGCCTTCTGGCACAGTCAAAGAAATTTCTGCGGGTGATGTCTTCTTCCCGCTTTAGCCAAGTGAAGACAGAATTTAATAAGGTCTATCGTACTTAATGACAAAAAATAATAATGAGCTGGTATTCGTCCCGCTAGGCGGCGTTGGTGAAATCGGCATGAATTTGGCCATGTATGGATACGGGCCAGCCAATAACCGTTCGTGGATTGTCATGGATGTTGGCGTTACTTTTCCAGGGCCGGATTTACCGGGCGTGGATCTCGTGCTGCCCGACATTCGTTTCTTGGAATCCGAAAAACACAATATTAAAGCGATCATCATTACTCACGCCCATGAGGACCATTATGGTGCGTTGTTGTCGCTTTATCCGCGCATTGCACCGGGCGATAATGTGCCTGTTTATATGACGCCATTTGGCTCCGGCATGCTGGAAAGCAAGGCGGTTGGCGAAAAGAACGCACCAAAGATCAAGGTGACGACATTTGAGCAGGGCGGCTCGTTTGAGGTTGGTCCATTCAAGCTGCACGCACTGGCTGTTACACACTCAATTCCAGAGCCTGTATCCATTGCAATCACAACGCCGCTTGGCACTGTTTTGCATACGGGTGATTGGAAAAACGACATTGCGCCATCCATGGGGCCGGTAACCGACAGCAATGCCTTTACGCGCCTTGGTGATGAGGGCCTGTTGGCGCTTATCTGCGATTCGACAAATGCTATGCGTGACGGCGAAAGCCCATCCGAACAAGAAGTGTCTGAAGGTCTGCGCAAAGTCATTGAAAAGGCGACTGGCCGCGTGGCGGTCACGACTTTTTCTTCCAATGTTGGGCGTATTAAATCCATCGCACTTGCTGCTGCCGATGCTGGGCGACAAACATTATTGCTTGGCCGCTCTATGAAGCGGGTTGTCGATGTCGCCTCAGAACTTGGCTATTTGGAAGGCGTGCCAGATTTTCTTACCGAAGATGAATATGGCTATATTCCGCGCGACAAGGTTGTGATTATTTTGACAGGCTCTCAAGGAGAGAGCAGGGCAGCGCTTGCGAAACTATCACGTGATGAAATGCGTGATGTTGCGCTGAACGCAGGCGATACTGTGGTTTATTCGTCGCGTTCAATTCCAGGCAATGAAAAACCTATTCTTGAGACGAAGAACCGTCTGATTGATATGGGCATTACAATTATTGAAGATGGCCCAGATTCACTCGTTCACGTGTCTGGTCACCCGCGCCGCAATGAATTGCGCCAGATGTATAAATGGACACGCCCACAGATCGGTATTCCGGTTCACGGCGAGGCTGCACATTTAACCGCCCATGCAGCATTGATGCGTGAAAACGGTATTCAAGATGTGCTTAATGTTCGCAATGGCGATTTGGTGCGCCTTGCACCCGGTAAAGCCGAGATCATTGATGATGTGCCGCATGGCGAGATCTACAAAGACGGCACATTCATCGGGTCAGCCGACGCTGTTGGCGTGACCGAGCGCCGCCGTTTGTCGTTCGCAGGGCATGTCTCTGTGTCTGTCATTTTGGACAAAAGCAATGAATTGATGGTTGATCCTCAAGTGTCATGTTTGGGAATTCCTGCCACCGATCACAATGATAACGACATGGAAGATATCATCTATGATGCTGTTGTCAGTGCGGTTGAATCTATGCCGCGCGGCCGCCGCAAGGATCTTGATCTGATTGAGGATAGCGTTACCCGCGCAGTGCGTGGCACGGTTCGTAATATATGGGGCAAGAAACCAATCGTAACAGTGATGGTCGATAAGGTTTAAAGCAATTCCAGCAAAAGTGGACACCGGTTTTGCGTCCGGAATTGCGAAGTTTTCTAAGGAGTAGAAATGCTTGGTCGCTTAAATCATGTAGCGATTGCCGTGCCCGATTTGAATGCGGCGATCAATCGATATGAAAAAGTGCTCGGTGCGAAAGTCTCCGCGCCGCAACATTTGCCAGAACACGGGGTGACCGTCGTTTTTGTCGAGGTGGAAAACACCAAGACAGAGCTGCTTTTTCCTTTGGGCGACAATTCGCCCATCGGTGCCTTCTTGGAAAAGAACCCGTCAGGCGGTATGCACCACATGTGTTATGAAGTGGATGATATTCTGGCTGCACGTGACAAGCTGATCGAAGATGGTGTTCGTGTGCTTGGTGATGGTAATCCGAAAATAGGGGCGCACGGTAAACCTGTGCTTTTCCTTCATCCGAAAGACTTCGACGGCACGCTGATTGAACTAGAACAGGTCTGATATCATGCAGTTATTGTCCGCTTTCGCGATTTTTTTCATCATTTGGTGGACGGTACTGTTTACTGTTTTGCCGTTCGGCGTGCGTAGCCAAGTTGAAGCAGAAGACACAATCCTTGGCACGGAGCGCGGAGCGCCATCAAATTCCCGCATGAAATTTAAGCTGCTTATAACAACGGGCATTGCCATTATTATCTTTGCGATTTTTTATTACCTGACCATCGTGCTTGGTTTTGGCATCGATGATTTTCCGCAATTTGTGCCGGATTTTTCCAAACAATGATTTTAGAAAATAACAAATAAAAAATGGCAGGACATAAGTCCTGCCATTTTCAACGAGTGTGATTTTATAAACCCGAAGGTTTGCAGCTAAAAAGCGCGTAAAATCAAGATCCTCCCAAGACTTACACCCGTTAGAAATTATGAAGCCTCATAATTTCTTGGCAATTGGTAACAAGATGAAATGCCATTGTCACGTAAAAAATACATTAGTAACATTTTGGCACTTATGCGTTGTTATTTATACAAGGCGGATTTTTCAAAGCTGTGTGTCTTGCCGCTTTCAATTCCTTGTTCAACCGCTTAAACACACATAGAAATTTGCCTTAAGACGGTCTGATTCTGGGCATATCAAACAATTCACAACGGAATAGATAAATGCGCCTTTCAAGATACTTTCTACCCATATTGAAAGAAAATCCAAAAGAAGCCGAAATCGTCTCGCACCGACTTATGCTTCGGGCAGGGATGATCAAGCAGTCAAGCGCTGGCATCTATTCCTGGTTGCCGCTCGGCTACAAGGTTTTGCGAAAAATTGAAAACATTGTGCATGAAGAGCAGCAACGCGCTGGCCACATGCCAATGTTAATGCCGACCATTCAATCTGCTGATTTGTGGCGCGAAAGCGGCCGCTATGAAGATTATGGCGAAGAGATGCTGCGGATCAAAGACCGTATGGACCGTGAGATGCTATATGGCCCGACCAATGAAGAACTGATCACGGATATCTTCCGCAGCCATATCACCAGCTATAAAGATTTGCCGCTCACATTGTACCATATTCAATGGAAGTTCCGCGATGAGCGCCGCCCGCGCTTTGGCGTTATGCGTGGCCGCGAGTTTCTCATGAAAGATGGCTACAATTTCGACCTGACAAAAGAAGATGCGCTGCACGCATATAACCGTCATCTGGTTACTTATCTGCGCACTTTCGAGCGGATGGGTTTGCAGGCTATCCCAATGCGCGCCGATAGCGGCCCTATTGGCGGCGATGATACACATGAATTCCTCGTTCTGGCTGAAACTGGCGAGAGTGAAGTCTTCTATGATGCAGCGGTGACTGATCTTACATTTGGTGATCGCCAAATCGATTATGACAATGTCGAACAATGCGCTGCGATCATGCAGGAATTCACATCTAAATATGCGCGCACAGACGAAACGCATGACGAGGCGCTGTTTAACGAAGTGCCGCAAGAGCGCAGACGTTCTGCGCGCGGCATTGAAGTCGGCCAAATTTTCTACTTTGGCACAAAATATTCAGAACCAATGAAGGCTGTTGTCCAAGGACCGGACGGCAAGCCCGTGCCTGTTCACATGGGCAGCCATGGTATTGGCGTTAGCCGTTTGTTGGGCGCGATTATTGAAGCATCGCATGATGATAATGGCATTATTTGGCCAGCGTCCGTTGCCCCATTTGGTGCCGTGATTATCAATATGCGTGTTGGCGATGAGGGCTGTGATAGCTGGTCGCAAAAAGCATATACCGAACTCACCAATGCAGGTGTTGATCCACTTTTGGATGATACAGACAAAGGCGCAGGCGTTAAGTTTGCGACCGCAGATTTGATCGGCGTGCCCTGGCAGCTTGTTATTGGCCCGCGCGGCGTTAAGTCTGGAGAAGTCGAACTTAAAAACCGCAAAACCGGCGCCAAAGAAAATATGACGCTGGAGGCGGCCATCACTAAGATTTCAGCAGGAGAATAAGCTTGAACGCATCATCGGCGAACGAAGCAGTTAAATCTTCAAGCTCAGGCAAAGAGGATGGCCGAGCAAGGCCGTTTTCAGCCTTTGAACGCATTGTTGCATGGCGTTTTTTAAAGCCGCGCAAACAAGAGCGCATGGTGTCGATTGTTACTGTTATTTCGCTTTTGGGCGTAATGCTTGGCGTGGCGGCTCTGATTATCGTTATGGCTGTTATGAACGGCTTCCGCGCAGAGCTATTGGACCGAATCCTCGGCCTTAACGGCCATATCATTCTCCAAGCTTCTGATACGCCGCTGAATGATTACGATGCCGTGGCTAAAAAACTTGAAGAAGTGCATGGCGTTCAAATGGCGCTGCCATTGCTTGAAGGTCAAACGCTTGCCTCTGGCAATGTTGGTGCTGGCACTGGTGCATTGGTGCGCGGTGTGCGCAAGCAAGACTTTGCAAGGCTGGAAAGCGTCGCGACAAACATTAAAGAAGGCTCTTTGGAAAAATACGAAGAGGGTAATGGCGTTGCGATTGGTATTCGCATGGCACAAAATCTGGGGCTGCTCGTTGGCGATAAGCTGACTTTGGTTTCTCCTGAAGGCGATGTAACGCCGTTTGGCACCACCCCGCGTGTCAAAAGCTATACCGTTGAAGCCATCTTCGAAATGGGCATGTCGGAATATGACACCTCCATTGTTTTCATGCATTTGGAAGAAGCGCAGCTTTATTTCAATCAAGAAGGCGTCGTGCAGGTCATCGAAGTGTTTGTCGATGATCCCGATAATGTTGATCTTTATAAAACAGATATTGTTGCCGCAGCCGAACGGCCACTCGTTATTAGCGATTGGCAGCAGCGTAACAGCGCGTTTTTCTCAGCGCTTGTGATTGAGCGCAACGCAATGTTTCTGATTTTGTCTATCGTGGTGATCGTCGCGTCATTGAATATTATTTCATCGCTGATCATGTTGGTGAAAGAAAAAGGGCGCGGAATCGCGATTTTGCGCACAATGGGCGCGTCACAAAATGCGATTTTGCGCATATTTATCATGGCAGGCACTGGCGTTGGATTGGCCGGCACGGCTGCTGGCGTATTGCTCGGCGTCTTAATCTGCCTGAATATTCGCGGCATTCAACGCGTGATGAATTGGATTTCCGGTACGGATGTTTGGGACCCAACGGTACGCTTTTTAAGCGAGATTCCCGCGCAAATGGATTTCGTCGAAACCATGTCTGTCATTATCCTAGCACTCGTTTTATCGTTTCTTGCAGCAATATTACCTGCTTGGCGCGCTGCCAAACTCGATCCGGTTGAAGCTTTGAGGTACGAATAATGTCTGCACGCAATGCACCGGTTTTATTATTAGAAAACGTCCAGCGCCATTATGATGAGGTTGGTAAACGTCTTGATGTTCTCAAAGACGCGAACCTTGTGATTGAGACAGGCGAGATGGTTGCCCTTGTTGCCCCTTCAGGCGCAGGTAAATCAACTTTGCTGCATACTGCTGGCCTGTTGGAGCGCCCTGATGGCGGTGAGGTCTATCTGTCAGGCCAAGCATGTTCTGGCCTTAATGATCGCCAGCGCACAGCGCGGCGCCGCAATGATATTGGCTTTGTTTATCAATTCCACCATTTGCTGCCTGAATTTTCAGCGCTCGAAAATGTGATGATACCGCAGATGATTCGCGGACTGTCTCAATCAGACGCAAAAGTCAGAGCGCAAGAGCTGCTTGATTATATGCGTATAGGGCAGCGCGCAGCCCATCGCCCTGCAGAACTATCTGGCGGCGAGCAGCAGCGTGTCGCTATTGCCCGTGCCGTGGCCAATGCACCCTTATTGCTCCTTGCTGATGAGCCGACCGGAAACCTTGATCCTGAAACGTCATCCTATGTGTTTGAAGCGCTGGAAGCCTTGGTGCGTCAATCGGGATTGAGCGCGTTAATTGCGACTCACAACCACGCTCTTGCTGCGCGTATGGACCGTGCGATTACGATGCAAGATGGAAAACTTGTGCCATTCGATGTGAAGGCCGCGATTAAAGCTGCGCTTTAGACACTTCAAGAATCAATTCAAAATGCAGGTTTTAAAGGTAAAGAGGCGCTGATCCTGGCTGCTTCTTTACTTTTTATTACCCATAAGGCTGACCTGTGCCAAAATGAGAACAAAACGGGTTTACATGAGAACAAAAATGGAACAATATGGGTCCATAGACAAAACATAAGGACTGTTCATCATGACCGACTTTGTTCGAGACCTCGCTTCTCTCGCCTCAATCGCTGCCTTTGTTGCAACATTTTCAATTTTTGTCGACTTTATATAGGTCGATAATACCCCATTGGTCGCGGCTCTGCCCATCCCCATTCAGCACACAGCATTGCCCCCGAAGCTGTGAGCCGCGACCATCCCCTTTTTGGGTAAAAGAACCAAGGGGATGATGATGCCAAGCAGTGGACATCATCGCGAATTGCTTCAAAATCCAACTTTGTGTTTTCACTCTCTTATGAGAGAGTCGGTTTTGATTTTGGGGTGCTGTTTATGGCTGAAAATGATGCAAATTTGGATGTGGCAGGCAAAGCCTATGTGTCGCCAAAATTCATCCATCTACGCACGCATTCGGCTTATTCCCTTTTGGAAGGCGCGCTGCAGGTTGGTAAAATTATTAAATTTGCAGAAGATCAAAAAGCACCCGCAATTGCCATTACGGATACTGGCAATTTGTTCGGTGCGCTTGAGTTTTCTGTCAAAGCGACGGGGGCGGGCATTCAGCCAATCATAGGCTGCCAACTCGATATTCGTTTTGCCAAAAACTCTGATGGTGATGCCAATGCAGCGCTAAAGGGCAGCCAGAATAAAAACCAAACCATTACGCCTGAACCTGTTGTTCTGATTGCAGCAACCGAGCAGGGCTATGCCAATTTAGTTGAGCTTGTCAGCCGCGCCTATCTGGATATGGAATCAACCGATGGCACATATTTGCGTCCTGAGTGGTTCGACGGATTTAGCGACGGTATTATCTGCCTATCGGGCGGAGAGCTTGGGCCTTTGGGCCGTGCGATTGCCAACCAAGATCAAAAAGCACTGGCGGAACGCTTTGCTTTCTTGAAATCCACCTTTGGCGACCGTCTTTACATCGAATTGCAGCGTCCTGCAGGATATAGCAAGCGTATTGAAGCTGCTCAAATCGCTCTTGCCTATGATGAAGATGTACCTTTGGTTGCGACCAATGAGGCTTTCTTTCTAACCCGCGATGAATATGACGCGCATGATGCATTGATTGCGATATCTGAAGGAACGGTTGTATCCCGCGATGATCGCCGTCAGCTAACGCCTGATAATTATCTAAAAACCGAAGCTGAAATGGCCGCGCTGTTTAAAGATTTACCAGAGGCGCTGGAGTCGACGGTCGAGATTGCCAAGCGCTGCGTATATTATGCGTTAGAACGTCCGCCTATTTTGCCGCGCTTTACCAAAAGTGCCGAAGGTGCAAGCGAAGAAGAAGCGCTACAGGCCGAGTCGGATGAGCTTAAACGCCAAGCACGCGAAGGTTTGGAAAAGCGTCTAACAAATCAGGGCATGGCCGAAGGCTATACGCGCAAAGATTATGATGAGCGCTTAGAAACCGAGCTTTCTATCATCGAGAATATGAAGTTCCCGGGATACTTTCTGATCGTTGCTGACTTCATCAAATGGGCCAAAGACCATGAAATTCCAGTCGGGCCGGGCCGTGGTTCGGGTGCTGGTTCTCTGGTTGCGTGGTGTTTAACAATCACGGATATTGACCCATTGCGCTTTTCACTGCTGTTTGAGCGCTTCCTCAATCCTGCCCGTGTATCCATGCCTGACTTTGATATCGATTTTTGTCAGGATCGACGCGAAGAGGTGATTAAATATGTGCAGGAGCGCTATGGCCGCGCTCAAGTGGCGCAAATTATCACCTTTGGATCGCTGCAAGCACGTGCGGTGCTGCGCGATGTGGGACGTGTGCTTGAAATGCCATATGGGCAGGTGGACCGCCTGTGTAAAATGGTGCCCAATAATCCAGCCCAGCCCACAACCCTTGCTAAAGCGATTGAGGGCGATCCAAAATTTGAAGAAGAAGTCGAGCGTGAGCCAATCGTTGGTCAGCTGCTTGATATGTCGCTAAAGCTTGAAGGGCTTTATCGCCATGCATCTACCCATGCGGCGGGTATCGTTATTGGTGACCGGCCTTTATCGCGCCTTGTGCCCATGTACCGAGATCCGCGCTCGGATATGCCTGTGACCCAATTTAATATGAAATGGGTGGAAAGAGCCGGCCTCGTTAAATTCGACTTTTTGGGCCTTAAAACGCTGACCGTTTTGGATATGGCGGTCAAACTCATTGCGCGGCGCGGTATCAAAATTGATCTGCAGCAGGTGCCGGTTGATGATGCGCCAACCTATGAAATGATGGCCAAAGGCGAAACCGTCGGTATATTTCAGGTTGAGAGCCCGGGCATGCGCAAAGCCCTTTTGGGTATGAAACCTGACTGTATTGAGGACATCATCGCGCTGGTTGCGCTTTATCGCCCAGGGCCGATGGAAAATATCCCGACCTATAATGCGCGTAAACACGGCGAAGAGGAGATCGCCTCCATTCACCCAATGGTTGACCATCTGGTGGAGGAGACCCAAGGCGTTATCATCTATCAGGAACAGGTGATGCAGATCGCGCAGGTTCTGGCGGGATACTCGCTTGGTGAAGCCGATTTGCTGCGCCGCGCGATGGGTAAGAAAATCCGTGAAGAGATGGATAAACAGCGTTCCCGTTTTGTGGAGGGCGCCAAAGAAAACGATCTGACAAAACCGCAAGCTGATGTGATTTTTGACCTGCTTGCTAAGTTTGCCGACTATGGTTTTAACAAATCGCACGCTGCGGCCTATGCGATGGTGTCGTACCATACGGCCTATTTGAAAGCGCATTATCCGGTCGAGTTTCTTGCCGCATCCATGACCTATGATATGCAAAATGCGGAGAAGTTGAACGACTTTCGCCGTGATGCCATTCGCCTTGGCATTGATGTCATTTCTCCGTCCGTCAACACATCGTTTAGACGTTTCGAAGTTGCTGAAAACAAGATTTTTTATGCACTTGCCGCGATTAAAGGTGTAGGCGAAGCTGCCGTTGATCATATCGTTGAAGTTCGCGGTGATAAGCCATTTGAATCATTGGAAGATTTCGCAACGCGCATTGATCCGAAAATGGTCAATCGCCGCACATTTGAAGGCTTGATATTCGCAGGCGCATTCGATTGTTTTGGCCATGATCGTGCTTCATTGGTTGGCGGTATGGACCGCATCGTTGGTCTGGCGCAACGCACCTCAGAAGAAAAAGCCAGCGGACAATCAGATATTTTTGGCACAATGGCAGCTGCAGAACCAGAGCGTTTACAACTGCCCCAAAACACAGAATGGTCTGACTCGGAAAAGCTGATGAAAGAGTTTCAATCCATTGGCTTTTATTTCTCAGCCCATCCGCTTGATGCATATCAGATGATTTTGGAGAAGATGCGTGTGCAGCAATATGCTGATTTTGCAATCGGCATTAAGCGCGGCGCAGAGGCAGGACGCTTGGCCGGCACTGTTGCATCCAAGCAGATACGGCGCACAAAAACTGGCAACAAGATGGGCATTATCACGCTGTCTGATGCAACCGGCCAATATGAAATTGTGCTGTTCTCGGAGGCCTTGGAAGAGTTCGGCGATCAGTTAGAAGTGGGCAAGAGCTTCATTATGACTGTGGGTGTGCGTGTGCGCGATGATGAATCGGTCAGCTTGCAAATGAATACTTTGACCGCCTTGTCAGAAGATCAAGGTGCACGTGAAGCGCATTTGCTGCGTGTGTTTGTGCGCGATCAAAAGCCCGCCAAAAGCATCGCACGCCAGCTGCAAGGGCGCGGTCGCAGTCCGGTTTCATTGATCGTTATCAAGCCGGACGGTGAGGGCGAAGTGGAAATCGAATTACCGGGCAAATATGCCGTATCCGGCCCTGTTGCCAGCGCGATCAAAGCCATTGAGGGCGTTGTGGACGTAGAACTGGTTTAAATAGCGCTTTGATTAACCCGTTTTGATAGTTCTTCGCGGCTTTCAACGCGTTCCGAATAGCGATCCGTTAGATAAGCAGATTGCGCACGGGTGAGGAGCGTGAACTTCATGAGTTCTTCCATCACATCAACAACACGGTTGTAATACGGCGATGGCTTCATTCGGCCTTCATCATCAAATTCGTTCCATGCCTTGGCAACAGAAGACTGGTTGGGAATGGTAATCATCCGCATCCAGCGGCCAAGAATACGCATCTGATTGACCGTGTTAAAGCTCTGCGAGCCGCCGCAAACCTGCATGAGCGCCAATGTGCGTCCTTGCGTTGGGCGAACCCCGCCAATGGGAGCCAGCGGCAGCCAGTCGATTTGTGTTTTCATCACACCGGTCATAGCGCCGTGGCGTTCAGGCGACGACCAGACTTGCCCCTCAGACCAAAGCGATAATTCGCGCAGTTCTTGCACTTTGTCATGGTCTAGATTGGCTTCATCAACCAGCGGCAAGCCAGCAGGGTTGAAGATTTTAACATCCGCGCCCAGCGCCTCAAGAATACGTGCGCCTTCTTCCGACATAAACCGTGAAAACGAACGCTCGCGCAATGAGCCATAGAGCATCAAAATGCGGGGCTTGTGATCGGGCTGCGGTGGTGCGCCAAGTGCGTTTAAGTCAATCGGCTGCAAGCTGTCGGTATCAATATTAGGCAAGTCATTCATGGTGCAGTGACCACTTCGCCGTCTTCTTTTGTAAAGCTGGCACCGGATTTTATATCGAGTAAATCAAACACTTTTTCAGAAGGGCGGCACAGGGCGGCGCCCTTTGGCGTGCACACGATAGGGCGGTTCACGAGAACAGGGTGCTCAATCATCGCATCAAGCAGCGCGTCATCTGTGATAGATGGATCGGTTAGGCCAAGCTCTTGCGCCGGAGATTTACTCGTGCGCAATGCATCGCGCGGCGTGATGCCTGCCATAGCAAAAAGCGCTTGCAGCTGCGGGCGTGTCCATCCCGTATCCAAATATTCAATGACTGTCGGCTCACCAACAAAATTACGAATGATTTCGAGTACATTGCGGGATGTGCCGCAGGCTGGATTGTGATGGATAACAATACTCATAATGGTGATACCTTTGTTTTTATCTAAATTCAGCCAGCAGGAAAGTGACGGCGGGTGCGGTTGGCAAATGCGACCAGCGACAGCATGACGGGCACCTCAACCAGAACGCCGACGACGGTTGCAAGAGCAGCACCTGAGTTAAGACCAAACAGCCCGATTGCCACAGCGACGGCTAGCTCAAAGAAGTTTGATGTGCCGATCATCGCGCAAGGTGCCGCGATGCGAAAAGGCACCTTCATCATATAGGCCGCTGCATAGGCTGCAGCAAATATGCCGTAGGACTGTAGCAAAAGCGGAATAGCGATAAGTACGATTAACAATGGCTGCGCTAAAATGACGGTGCCCTGAAATCCAAAGAGTAGGACCACGGTGGCAAGCAGGCCGATCACCGAGAAGGGCTTTAGCCTATCTGTGAACGCTGTGACAGCATGCGCAGACGATTTACGTGCCATCAAGGCGCGGCGCGTGAGCGCACCAGCAACGAGCGGCACTACGACATAAAGTGCAACGCTTAAGACAAGTGTGTTCCATGGCACAGGAATGTCTGTCACGCCCAATAGAAGCGCCACGATAGGTGCGTAAGCAAACACCATGATAAGATCATTCACGCTGACCTGAACAAGCGTATAGTTAGGGTCGCCGCGTGTGAGCTGTGACCATACAAACACCATCGCAGTGCAGGGCGCTGCGCCCAGCAGAATAAGACCTGCAATATAAGAGTCAGCATCTGCTGGCGTGATTAATCCGGCGAAAACATATTTAAAAAACAACACGCCCAATGCGGCCATGGTGAATGGTTTGATCAACCAATTGATCACCAGCGTTATCAACAAGCCCTTTGGTTCATCGGCAACATGCCGGATTGCACCAAAATCGACCCCCACCATCATTGGGTAAACCATCGCCCAAATAAGCACGGCGACCACCAGATTAACGTGGGCAATCTCTAGCGCAGCAAGCACGCTAAATACGTCTGGTAAAACCTGCCCAAGCACAATGCCGACGACAATCGCCAGCGCGACCCATAAAGATAGCCATTTTTCAAAGACGCCGATGCCGCCTGCGGACGTGTTCATTGTTTCACTGTTCGTGGTCATTTTGATTTGCCAATTTCGTTTAGTCGGTTTTGCAATGACAATTTGTCGAGCCCAGTCAAAGGCAATGCGGTAAAAATTGATAGTCGTGCATTCATCATTCTGTAGGCATCATCAAATGCCAATGCGATTTCAGCCTCTGTACCCGTTGCAGCTGCTGGATCGGGAATGCCCCAATGAGCAGTCATGGGTTGGCCTGGCCAGACGGGACACGCTTCACCGGCCGCATTGTCACAGACTGTGAAAACGAAATCCATTTTTGGAGAATCAGGATTTGCAAATTCGGTCCAGTCTTTAGACCGTGCAAAATCCGTATTGTAATTAAGGTTTTTGAGCAGCGCTAACGCTTTGGGGTGGACTTCACCTTTGGGCTGAGAACCGGCAGAATATGCTTTGAAGCGGCCTTGGCCGACACGGTTCATAATGGCCTCTGCCAAAATAGAACGAGCCGAGTTTCCAGTACATAAAAAGAGGACGTTATAGACTTGATCGCTCATTCGGGTTGCTCCTTAGCAAGCGCATGTAATTTCATCGATGAGGGGTTGGCATTTTTCCGGCGAACCGCCGCAGCAATCTTCCATGAGAAAGGCAAGAACGCCGCGTAGTCCTTCAAAATCTGCAAAATAGCGGATGGAGCGGCCTTCGCGTTCGTTGCGCACGAGGCCGGCCTGTAAAAGAACACTAAGATTTGCAGACATGGTGTTCTGGCGCACTTCCATCAGATCACCAAGATCACCGGCAAGCATGCCGCCAGTTCCAGACTTGATAAGAATGCGCAATGCTTCAAGCCGTGTGGGCTGGCTGAGAGCCGCAAAGGCGTTTGTTGTTTGCTTAATATCCATATATCATGAATAGTTGATATATTGAGCTGATGCAATACGTTTATTGGGTTTATTTAAACTTTGTTGCGTTTCAGTTTTGTGACAGCCAGATCAAGCGCCTGCAAAAAACGCGAACGGTCCGCTTTAGAAAAAGGCGGCGGTCCGCCGATATTCTGTCCAACAGCACCAGCGCGCAAATCTGCCATGATGGCACGTGTCGCAACTTGGGTGCCGATTGAGTTTTCGGTAAAAGGCTTACCTGCAGGCGATAAAACAGCCGCGCCAGCTTTCACACAGCGTTCTGCGAGCAAAATATCAGCAGTAATAACAATGGTTAAATCTGTGGCGCGCTCTGCAATCCAATCGTCGGCAGCATCGAATTTGTCTGAAACAACGACTTGCCGAATAAAATCTTCGCGTGGCACCCGCATATAGCTGTTGGATACAGTGATGACTTGAAGGTCGTAACGCTCGGCGACCTTATAGATTTCATCTTTGACAGGGCAGGCGTCCGCATCAATGAGGATAGTCGGGGTGGTGATAGTGTCAGTTTCAGTCATTGTCACTTTTCTTTGGCCTTCCGCGGTTACCTTTACCGAACGTATAGCCCGTCTCGACGGCGCGGTCACCGAATTTGCCGCGTAATTTATCCATCGCACGTTCCATTTCAGCGCGCCTTGTTCCATCAATATCGACCAGATCCATCGGGTCCGCGCGATCAGAATCAGCAAAATCCGATACGCCAACACCCAGCAGGCGATATTTCGTGCCGTTGATTTCCTTCTCCAGCATGCTCATCGCGGTTCTAAATATTTTGTCAGCCAATTGCGTCGGGTCGCTAAGCTGTTTGTTGCGGGTGATTGATTTAAACTCTTTGTCTTTAAGCTTGAGAACAATTGTGCGCCCAGCAATATTCTTTTCTTTAAGCCGCGCAGAAACCTTTTCAGAGAGCGCACGAAGAACCGGAACAAGCACATCTGCTGTTGCGTGATCTTCATTGAACGTCGTTTCATGGCTCACGCTTTTCGCGCCGCCGCGTCGCTCTATGGTGCGGCGGTCAATCCCGCGAGAAAGATTATAAAGCCGCTGGCCCATCGAGCCATAGCGTTTCATTAGCGTGCCTTCATCCATTTGTTGAAGTTGGCCGATCAGCTTTATGCCGTCATTGTGCAGCGTTCTTTCAAAGGCAGGGCCAACACCCCAAATCATTTTGACTGGTTTGTCTGCCAAGAATGTAAGCGCCTCAGCTTTGCCGATAATTGAAAACCCGCGCGGTTTTTCAAAGTCCGACGCAATCTTTGCAAGATATTTGCAGTAGGAAAGGCCCACAGAAACCGAGATGCCCACTTCATCTTCAATTCGCTTGGCAAATTTTGCCAATGTGCGGGCAGGCGTATCTTTGTGCAGTTTCTCTGTGCCGTTCAGATCCAGAAAAGCTTCGTCTATCGATATTGGTTCTACCGCAGGCGTCAGCTCTTCCATCATGGTGCGCACTTGACGCCCAACGCGGGCATATTTTTCCCCATCTGGTTTTATGACAACGGCATGGGGACAAAGCTCCAGCGCTTTGAACGCAGGCATTGCCGAGCGAACGCCATATGTGCGTGCGATATAGCAGCATGTGGACACCACACCGCGCTTGCCGCCGCCAATAATCACCGGCTTGTCGCGTATGTCAGGATTATCGCGCTTTTCAACAGATGCAAAAAACGCATCGCAATCGATATGTGCAATGGCCAGTTCGTTGAGTTCTGGATGTTCTGCTTTTCTCGGGCTGCCGCATTTCACACAGCGCCGCGCAGATGTTTTGCGCGGTGTCATGCAGTCGCGGCAAAATCCTAATGAAATGCTTTGCTCCATTATTAGCCTGTATAATCACCGGGGCCGGGCACAAATTGATCACCGAAACGCTGCCGTGCCCGCGCGACAAATTTTGGCTCTAGCCCATTGTCCTCGCAAAAGCGGTTGAGTGTAGGCTCATGCGCGAGCAAAAAGTCCAAAACAGCAGCAAGAAAGCCAGGCTCAGCGGCAACATCACGAATTTGATCGGGCTCAATACCAGTCAAACCGAGAAACCGCGTCATCAATTCACCATCCGATGCAATCCATGACAAAGCACCGATAGCAATCGATTCATGGTCGGCATTCATAGCGCTATTAGCAGAATCATTCATATTTTTGCTCGCACGTTTGTTTTATCTCAATAATTCAGCACTATAGCTTTTATCAGGTGCCACGGGGCACAATGTCGAAAACGGGGCTGATTCTCCAGCGCAACCGTAATGAGGTAAAGCATGGCGAAACGTGTAATGATTGTCGAGGATAACGAGCTGAATATGAAGCTCTTTCGCGACATAATTGAGGCAACCGGATTCGAGACTATCCGCACCTATAGCGGGTTGGAAGCACTTGAACTTGCGCGCACGAATAAACCCGATCTGATTTTGATGGATATTCAGCTACCGGAAGTCTCCGGTTTGGAAGTCACCAAATGGCTGAAGGAAGACGATGATCTACATCATATTCCGGTTATCGCGGTCACGGCTTTCGCCATGAAAGGCGATGAAGAACGCATCCGTCAGGGCGGTTGTGAGGGGTATATTTCAAAACCAATCTCAGTTCCTAAATTTATAGAAACTATTAAGTCGTATCTTGGTGAAGCCTAAGAGCATAATTAAAGCCGGAGACGCATCCAATGACCGCTCGTATTCTCGTTGTTGACGATCTTAAACCAAATGTGGATTTGCTAAAAACACGCTTGGAACAGGAATATTTCGAGGTTTTAACCGCTTTTGACGGTAAAACAGCGCTTGAAACGTTGGATAGCGAACCTGTCGATTTGGTGCTTTTGGACATTATGATGCCGGGCATTGATGGCTTTGAAGTGTGCAAACGCATGAAGGCAAATCCGGCGATAAGTCACATTCCAGTGGTCATGGTGACGGCTTTAGACCAATCTCAGGACCGCGTTCGCGGCTTAGAATGCGGTGCTGACGACTTTTTGACAAAACCGGTTAATGAATTGCAACTCATGGCACGGGTCAAAAGTCTCGTGCGTCTTAAAATGCTAACCGATGAGCTTCGTTTGCGTGCTGTTACAACGCGCGATATCGCGATTGAAGAGCTGCTGACCAAAGGCGCAGATTTCACAAAAGAAAAGCCGAATGTTCTGCTGATTGATGAGCGTGTGTCTGTTTATGAGCGATTCTCGTCAATCTTGCGTAAATCTGCAAAACTGCACCATGTTTCAAACCCGCAAGACGGCCTGTTTGCTGCTGCCGAAGGCAATTATGATTGCGTGATTTTGTCCGCAAACCTGTCTGAATTTGATCCCTTGCGTGTGTGCAGCCAGATTCGTTCGCTCAACCGCACACGGTTCCTGCCGATTATCCTTGCGTGCGATATGGAAAATGACGCGCTGGTTTCACGCGCGCTCGAACTTGGCGTCAATGATTATGTGGTGCGCCCGATTGATGCCAATGAATTCACAGCACGTCTGCGCACGCAGGTGCGCCGCAAACATTACCATGATGGTTTGCGCTCCAATGTGGCTGAATCGATTGAGCTAGCGATAACCGACGGCCTGACGGGGCTGCATAATAGACGCTATCTTGATACGCATTTGCAAACACTTGTCGAACGCGCACGAAACCGCGGACGCGAATTGTCTTTGCTCATCACGGATATTGATAAGTTTAAGCGGATTAACGACACGCATGGCCATGCGGCAGGCGATGATGTGCTGCGCGAGTTTGCCAACCGTCTGCGCCAGAATGTGCGCGGCATGGATTTGGCGTGTCGTTATGGCGGCGAAGAATTCGTTATTGTTATGCCTGACACATCTGCACAGATGGCAGCTGAAGTTGCGGAGCGTCTACGTGAAAGTGTGGAAGAAGCGGGCTTTGCCAGTGGCGACCAAGTGCTGTCTGTCACGACAAGCGTGGGCGTTGCCACGCTTAACCGCAACAGCGACGATAATATGAGTGATCTCTTAAAGCAGGCTGATACAGCGCTTTATGAGGCGAAAGCGGGCGGTCGTAACAAGGTTGTTGCAAAAGCAGCCTAAGCTATCTGTTTTTCAAATCGCCATATATCCAAGATGAAGCTTCCTGATTCAACATGAGCGGAAAGGGGCATTACGCGCACGAAATGCCAACCTGCTTTACGGTAGAATGCCGCAGCACGCTCGTTGCCGATAGCGCAGGCAAGCCAAGCGGTTTTGATATTGTTTCCTGAAAAGATCGCTTCTGCATCTGCCATCAAGGCTTTGGCGGCGCCTTTGCCGCGATAGGCGCGATCAACGAAAAACTGGTCCAGTTCGTCATCCTTGATCATATGGAACGCAGCCACCTGACCATCAACCATCATGACGCGTATCAGATTTAAGCGATCATTGGCACGTGTCTCAAGGCTTTCGATCGTTC
This sequence comes from Ahrensia sp. 13_GOM-1096m, assembly GCF_000620605.1. NCBI lineage: Bacteria > Pseudomonadati > Pseudomonadota > Alphaproteobacteria > Hyphomicrobiales > Ahrensiaceae > Ahrensia > Ahrensia sp. 13_GOM-1096m. Next base: position 195,114 of record NZ_JIAX01000009.1, on the reverse strand, counting down.
TCATCTTTGTGAGTTCAGCAGGCGCAATCGCAGCATGGGCATCAGTCCACCCTTCATGCCAAATGCGCACAATGTCGTTTAAGTGTTCTTCACGGGCATTTTCAAAAGTGTAGACCATGCTCATCCGCCTAATTTTAAAACAAAAAAGCCGCTGCAAATCATATCATTGCAGCGGCTTTTTAAACTGAAATATAAAGAAGATTACTTGATTTTAGCTTCTTTGAATTCAACATGTTTGCGTACAACCGGATCATATTTACGCATGACCATTTTCTCGGTCATTGTACGGCTGTTTTTCTTGGCTGTGTAGAAAAAGCCAGTGCCTTCAGTGGAAAGCATTTTTACTTTAATTGTTGTGGCTTTTGCCATGATGAAACACCTGATATTTTCAATAAAAAAGACTGGCACACGCTGTTGGCGCGTCTCCAGATTTGGTGCGAACCTACTTATCCCTCGCTCAATGTCAAGTGTTAAAGCAATCGCAGCAAAAGTGTGTAGCGGTTTTGCGTCCGCGATTGCGGCAAACAGAGAGATCGCAGCAGTTGAGCGGACGAGAAAACCATCCAGTGAATGGTTTTCCCGCGGAACGCGCAGCAGTTTTGCGTCCACATTAGGTAAAAAGCTAGTCGTACTCGATGACGGGTTTTCCGTGTCGAAAGCGGAAGGTCGGTGTTTTCACAGTCTTAGATAGAGCAGGATCTCTCTCAAGGCGCTCTAAAGATGACTTTAAAACAAGTTCAGTGATGCGGTGGATTCGCCCCTCGGGCATTTCATCCATACCGATCCATGCAATGCTGGATAATTCATCATCAGTGGAACTGGTCGGGGACAATGCGCTCGAATCACACAGGCCGATAAAAAAGCGCGTGTCATAGCGGCGAACTTGTCCCGGCGGCGTGATCGCACGGGCAAGATAACGCGCATTCAGCGCATCGTTTTCCAGCTCTATGCCTGTTTCCTCATGCGTTTCACGCAAGGCACAGGCAAGCAGCGCGCCAGCGCTGGGCGTTTTGGCCGCCTGCGCATGAATGAGCGTCTCATCTTCACTTGGCAGGCCAGCTTTAATAGAATTGTCAGAGCGCTCAAAGCGTCCGCCTGGAAAGACAAAGAAACCGGGCATGAAAACATGTTTCATAGACCGCCGCCCCATCAGGAAGCGCGGAGATGAGCCGGAGTTATCGACAAGGACCAGAGAAGCCGCAGGCTTTGGACGTGTGTTCGCATAGCGCTTAGGCGCAGGGCCATTGCCAAAGTCAGGTGCGGTATTCTTAGCCATAATGTGTCGGGTCTATATTCGTGTCTAACGTGCCATCTTCGCCTTCACCGCCAAAACCGTGCATACGGTTGGCCCATTGAAGAGCAATGACAAAGCCTTTAACCGGCTGCATCATAATAATTGTCATGATAACCGCAATAATTGTCCAAAGAACAACCTCTGTCCATGCGGATAAATCCGTAATGCGGTCAAACAATAAATAGGCACCAACAACGATATGGCCGACGATAAAAAGATTAAGATAGGCAGGTAGATCATCCGCACGGTGATGAAAGATTTCCTCACCGCAATTTTCGCAAACATCCACTGATTTGGCAAAGCTGCCAAAAAGCTTGCCTTGACCGCAATTGGGGCATTTGCAGCGCATGCCATTTTTCAATGCTGGCCATAATGCGCGCTTTTCCTGAGCAGGGTGATTGCCAAAAACCTGAACTTCGGTCATTCGCTTTCCTATCTTTTGCCGCGTTTGGACCTTTTGCCAAACGGCTTATTGGCTGATTTATTGCGCCGCGCTTTGTGGAATGAACGTGTTCCCATGCCCAAGTCACGAGGCTCAGACATCATCTCAAAACGCATGGCGCCAGCCATTGGTTGTACTTCTACGACCTTCACTTCGACGCTGTCACCCAAACGATAACCAAGACCAGACTTTTCGCCAATCATGGCGTGAGCGGTTTCATCGAAATGATAATAGTCATCACCAAGCTTAGATATGGGAACGAAACCGTCCGCGCCAGTCACATTGAGTGTGACAAATAGGCCGGAGCTCGCCATGCCCGCAACGCGGCCGTCAAAAGTATCACCGATGCAATCTTCAAGATGTTGGGCAATCAACCGGTCAATGGTGGAGCGTTCTGCCTGCACTGCGCGGCGTTCAGCTTGGCTAATGCTGGTCGCAATCTCGCGTAAATCATCCATTTCCATGTCAGGCAAAGCATCTTTGCCATCACCAAGCGCCAGAGCCTTGATCAGAGCGCGGTGGACAATCAAATCGGCATAACGGCGTATCGGCGATGTAAAATGCGCGTAGCGGCGTAAATTTAGCCCGAAATGACCATAGTTCTCAGGCGTATATTCAGCTTGGCTTTGGCTGCGCAAGACAACGGAGTTTACCAGATCAGCCTGATCTGTGCCTTTGACACGTTCAAGAATACCGTTGAAAGCTTGCGGTTTGAGGGCCGCGCCATGCGCCAGCGGAATATCCAATGTTTTCAGGAATTCGCGGAGCGATTCTTGCTTGGAAAGCGATGGTGCATCATGGGTGCGATAAACAAGCACTTGCTCATTTTGCTCTAAAGTTTCTGCCGCTGCCACATTGGCTTGGATCATGCATTCTTCGATCAGCTTATGCGCATCAAGACGTGCAGGAACAACAACCTTGTCGACAGTGCCGTCTTCTTTCAGCAGGATTTTGCGTTCGGGCAAATCAAGCTCTAACGGGCCACGCTTTTTGCGGCCAATCGTCATGCAGGCATAACAATCCCATAATGGCTTTAGAATACTGTCCATAATTGGCGCAGTGTCTTCATTTGTTGCGCCGTCAATTGCTGCCTGTGCTTGCTGATAAGAAACCTTGGCATGGCTCATCATCATGATGCGGTGGAATGTGTGCTTGGTTTTTTCGCCTTTAGCGTCAAACCACATTTTAACGGCAAGAGCAGGGCGGTCCACACCGCCGCGCAGAGAGCACAAATCATTTGAAATGCGTTCAGGCAGCATTGGAACAACGCGGTCAGGAAAATAAACCGAGTTGCCGCGCTTTAAAGCTTCGCGGTCCATATGTGAGCCCGGCCGCACAAAATAGGCAACATCGGCAATCGCCACATAAAGAATAAACCCGCCTTCATGGTCAGGGTCTGCTTGCGCATAAACAGCATCATCATGGTCTTTAGCATCGGCAGGATCGATCGTGATGAGAGGCACATCGCGCCAGTCTTCGCGCGGGGCGGCAATCTTTGGCGGCAGGGCTGCTTCGGCTTCATCCAAGACAGCATCGGGGAAAATATGCGGTATGCCTTGCGCATGGATCGCAATCATAGACACTGCTTTTTCAGAAGACAGTGAACCGATTACATTCAAAACCTTGGCCGAAGCCAATCCGTAGCGACCTGTCTTAACAGTGCTGATTTCAACCAGATCACCGTCTTGCGCATCGCCCAAATTATTAGGCTGAATATCAAGTTCGCTCTCTTTGCGTTCAATCGGCACTAAGCGCCAGCTACCATCTTTGAGTTTGCGCACGATGCCGAGCGTTGCAGCTTTAGGACGTTCAAGGCGTTTGATAACACGTGCGGTATATTCACCGTCGCCATTGCGGCCAACACGGGCAAGAATACGTTCTCCAACGCCCGGTATGATGACTTTTGCACGCGGATTATGCGGTGTTGAAACAAACACGCTTGGGCGTTCGCCCATTGCAGCTTCGTCCCAATCTTGTGGCTTGGCGATGAGGCCGCCATCTTTATCGCGCGAGACAATTTCTAAAACAGTTGTGCCGTTCAGCGCGCCCGGTTCTGCAAAGCGTTTGCCGCGTTTTTCAAACGCACCATTTTCTTCCAGTTCTTTGAGGAAGTGCTTGAGCGCGATGCGATCATCGCCTTTCAAATTGAAGGCTTTGGCAATATCGCGCTTGGTGGCGCGGTCAGGATTGTCGCGTATAAAAGCCAAAAGCGCATCGCGCGATGGCATTTTCATACTGCTTTTGCCAGCAGCGCCACTTGTTGTTTTGCTTCGGCCTTTGGCACGCGAGGTTTCAGTACCTGCGCGTGCCTGTTTTCTAGCCTCAAGCTTTGCCCGTCTTTGTGCGCGGGTTTCAGCCATTATGCTTCATCAGCTGTTTTGGCGGCTGTTTTTTTAGCAGCAGGCTTTTTTGCAGCGGGTTTCTTAGCGGGTGCCTTCTTTTTGGCCGCTGGCTTTTTCTTTGGTGCAGCTTTCTTTTTCGTCGCTGCACCGCCAACTTTTTTGCCAGCTTTTTCAGCGCGTTCCGCAATCATACGAACCGCTGTTTCCAAATCAATGCTTTGCGGGTCAGTACCCTTAGGAATTGTCGCGTTGATTTTTCCATGATTGACATAAGGGCCATAGCGGCCGTCTTTCACAGAGATAGGTCCGCCAACTTCAGGATGTTCGCCAAGTTCTTTAAGCGCTTTTGCAGGAGCCGCACGGCCACGGCCAGGGTTGGCCGCCTTATCAGCGATAACGGATACAGCGCGGTTAAGACCGATAGAGAATACTTCTTCTGCGCTTTCCAAATTGGCGTATTTGCCATCATGCAAAACAAACGGACCATAGCGGCCAAGTCCGGCTGAAATCATTTTGCCGGTTTCAGGGTGCTCGCCGACATCACGTGGCAATGCAAGCAGTGCCAATGCCTTTTCATGGTCAATTTCTGCAACATCCCAACCTTTTGGAATGCCTGCACGTTTGGCTTCTTTGCCTTCGCCGCGCTGCACATAAGGGCCAAAGCGCCCTGTGCGAAGCGTAATCATTTCCTCGGTAAATGGATCTGCGCCCAATTCCTTTGGACCATCGGCAAGCGCATCGGCGCTGCCTTCACCTTCTTGGCCAAGCTGGCGGGTGAAATTACACTCTGGATAGTTTGAACAGCCAACAAAAGAGCCAAACTTGCCCAGTTTCAGGCTCAAATTACCTTCGCCGCATTTCGGGCAAATGCGTGGGTCTGAACCATCTTCACGCACCGGAAATACAAGCGGTTCAAGGCGCTCATTCAGCGCATCAAGAACATTGGTAATGCGCAGTTCTTTTGTGCTGTCAATTTGTGCAGAAAACTCATCCCAGAATTGGCGCAGCACGTCTTTCCACTGCAATGAGCCATCTGAAATCTTGTCGAGTTTTTCTTCCAGCGATGCGGTGAAATCAAACTCCACATAACGTTCAAAGAAGTCTTGCAGAAACGCTGTTACCAAACGGCCTTTTGCCTCGGGCACAAGCGCACGTTTTTCAAGGCGCACATATTCACGGTCGCGCAGCGTTGAAAGTGTCGCTGAATAGGTAGAAGGGCGGCCAATGCCGAGTTCTTCCATTTTCTTGATAAGCGATGCTTCTGAGTAGCGCGGCGGCGGTGTTGTATGGTGCTGCTCGGCGTCTATTTTCTCTTTTTGGCATGTTTCGCCAGATTTTAATTCCGGCAGACGTTTATCGTCGTCGCTGTCATCATCATCTTTTTTCTGATCGTCTTGGTGTTCTGTGTACGCAGCCAAAAAGCCTTCAAACTTGACCACGGTGCCAGAGGCGCGAAGACCAATCGTGCGGCCTTCGCCTTTTGCTTCGATTTCAGCGGTCGTGCGCTCCATTTGCGCAGATTCCATCTGCGATGCGATAGAACGTTTCCAAATCAGATCATAAAGCTTGTATTGTTCGTCATTGAGCTTTGATTTGACCTCATCAGGCGCACGCATAAAGTCTGTTGGACGAATGGCTTCGTGCGCTTCTTGTGCGTTTTTCGCTTTTGTTTCGTAATGACGCGGCTTGTCGGGCACAAAGTTTGCGCCAAAGCGCTGACCGATCGCATCGCGTGAACTGCTAATCGCTTCTGGTGCCATCTGCACACCATCTGTACGCATATAGGTGATGAGACCTGTTGTCTCACCGCCCACATCAATGCCCTCATAAAGCTTTTGCGCGATTTGCATTGTACGGGCAGGGGCAAAGCCAAGCTTGGCAGAGGCTGCCTGTTGGAGGCTCGATGTTGTAAAAGGCGGCGGCGGATTGCGGCGTACAGGCTTTGCTTCAACCGATGTGACCGCAAAGCTTGCAGCTTCAAGCGCTGTCTTAATTGAACCAGCTTCCTCGCCATTGGCGAGCGTCATTTTGTTGGTTTTCTTGCCATCAATCGTGTTGAGCTGCGCTTCAAAACTTGCACCTTGCTCAGATTTCAGATGTGCAATGACACTCCAATATTCTTCTGGCTTGAAGCGCTCGATCTCAGATTCGCGGTCTGTGACAAGACGTAATGTCACCGATTGCACACGTCCAGCAGAACGTGCACCTGGCAATTTGCGCCACAAAACGGGCGAAAGATTAAAGCCTACCAGATAGTCCAATGCGCGGCGCGCCAAATAAGCGTCAACCAGCGGCTGATCGATCTCGCGTGGGTTCGCCATCGCGTCCGTAACGGCTTTTTTCGTAATCGCATTGAAGACGACGCGGCTAATTGGTTTGTCTTTCAGGACTTTCTTTTTTGCCAGAACTTCCAGCACATGCCATGAAATGGCTTCACCTTCACGGTCAGGGTCGGTCGCGAGAATAAGGCCATCGGCCGTTTTTACGGCATCAGCAATTTCTTTAAGGCGCTTATTGGATGCGGTATCCACCTGCCATGACATTGCAAAGTCTTCATCTGGCAACACAGAGCCGTCTTTTGGCGGCAGGTCACGCACATGACCAAAGGATGCAAACACCTTATAATTCGGGCCTAGATACTTGTTGATTGTCTTGGCTTTTGCGGGTGACTCAACAACTACTACTTCCATAATGATTACATATCCTGAGGTTTTGGGCCCTAGGGCACCAATCAAATAACTGGACAGCACATGGCTTCGCAAGGGGCTTTGGTCAAGCCCAAACAGCATAATTTGCAAGATTGAGAAATTATTCCTCTCTGCGTTTACCCTTATAGGTTGTAAAAATGTCTAAAGATGAGATTGAAATACAACCTTAACGATATACTATGCCGCGCATGACGTGAGGTCATGATGAGCAGGGTGCACAACGGACTTGATGCAATATGATAGATAAGCTTAACACAGCACGAATGGAACGCATTCGTTATATTCACGCGCTTTTGGGAGAGTTGCGTGCTCTTGCACAAGCTGAACGGTGTGAAATGCTCACTTATATGATCGAGATGGCATATATAGAGAGCAATGATATTGTGCACGGACAGCGGCCCGTTGAAATCAAACCGTCAGCGATCGCCAGTCCCAAGCAAGGAAACTCTATTGGCTGAATGGCGCTCGATCTGGCCTGCTAAATCCAGTTCCAATATAATGAGTGCAACTTGCGCAGGCGCAAACCCGCTATGGGCGATAATATCATCAATACCGGTTGGAGACGGGCTAAGAAGCGACATAATGGTTGTGCGGGCATCATCGCTGGGCGGCAGGGTCATGAACTCTTCTTTTTCAAAAAGTCCTAACTGATTTTGAACAGCATGTTGGCGCGCCTCGCTGACAGGCTTTAATGACTCCAGCACATCATCAGCAGATGTAATAAGCGTTGCACCTTCACGGATGAGCTTATTTGTCCCTTGAGAGCGTGGATCAAGCGGTGAGCCTGGAACTGCAAACACAGTGCGCCCCAATTCATTGGCAAGACGCGCAGAGATGAGAGATCCTGATCTTTGCGCCGCCTCTATAACAATCAACCCCATCGATAATGCAGCGATGACACGGTTGCGGCGCGGAAAATCGCGTGCGCGTGGCTCCCAGCCAAAGGGTTTATCTGTAATGGCACATCCCACACCAGAAGCGATGATGTCTTTTAACAAAGCAATGTTTTCTGGCGGGTAGGGCTGGTCTATGCCGCCGGCCATAGCGGCAACTGTGCCATATTCCAGTGATGCCTCATGCGCTGCACGATCAATACCGCGCGCAAGGCCAGAGACAATCACATGACCAGCTTCACTCAGCGCGCCTGCCAATTGCTGCGCCATTTTGATGCCAACCATTGAAGCGTTGCGTGACCCAACAATAGAGATGGAAGGCCTATTCAGAGCACTGCTATTACCCATGACGGTGATAAGCGGTGGAGCAAGTTCTGTGTAGCGCAATAAATAAGGATAATCTGGTTCGCCAAGCCCGATGATACGCGCACCGAACTTCGTAGTGGCTTCTAGTTCGCGCTCCACATCATCAAGACTGGCAATACGAATAGAACGCTTGCCGCCAGAGCGTGAGGCCATTTCTGGCAGCATTTCAAGGGCCGCACTGGCAGAACCACAATGATTAATCAGGTCGCGGAATGTTGCCGGACCCACATTTTCAGACCGATAAAGCCTCAGCCATGAAAGCCGCTGCCGATCAGAGAGTTCGAACTGTGCAGGCGTAATGTCGCTATGGGTCGGCTGGTTCAAATTTTATCCCTTTTTGCCGATTTTGCTTTCTGTGCCTTTCAGCAGTCTAGAAATATTCTCGCGATGTTTAAAGAATACAATCACGGTCAAAACCACGAATAAATAGCCAAGCGAATAGCGCTCGACCCAGAACAGGCCAGCGGTTGCAGCAACAGAGCCAAGGAGCGCCGCAAGAGAAGAATAGCGCGAGATAAAAGCTGTCAAAAGCCAAATGATCGCGAAAGGTGCCAGCACATGCCATGAGAAGCCAAGCGAAATGCCTGCAAAAGTTGCAACACCTTTGCCGCCTTTGAATTTTAGCCACACGGGATATAAATGCCCCATAAAGGCACCAAAAGCTGCGGCCATTGCTGCGTCCATACCAAACAGTTGGTTGGCCAAAACAACTGCAAATGTGCCTTTTAATGCATCAAGCAGAAGCGTTGCGGCAGCTATTTTTTTATTGCCCATGCGCAGCACATTTGTTGCGCCAATATTGCCAGAGCCAATAGCGCGCACATCACCCATGCCAGCGGCACGTGTGAGCAATAGGCCAAATGGAATTGAGCCGAGCAGATAACCGCCGATAAGTGCTACGAAGATTTCAAACATTGTCATCCAATCTGACGGAGTAATTTCAAAAAATGTATCGACGGGATCCATTCTTATTTAACGCCGTATTGAAAAGCTCAAATGCTATAAACGCAAGTACCTGCAACAAATGTTTTCTGAACGCGCCCCGTTAGGCGTGCATCTTCAAAAGCGGTGTTTTTTGATTTGGACTTAAGATCGGTAGTCTTGAGAAGCCAAGGCTCATCAAGATCAATGATTGCAAAATCAGCGGCCGCGCCTTTGCCAAGCGTGCCAGCTTCAATGCCAAGCCTTTTGGCTGGATTGGTTGACATGGCACCGATTAAGACGGGCAATGAGATCTGCTGCGCATTGACGAGGCGAAGCCCCGCTGCAAGCAGGCTTTCAAGCCCAACAGCACCATCTGCTGCTTCTGCAAAGGGCAGGCGCTTGGTGTCCACATCTTGCGGGTCATGGTCTGATACGATCACATCAATTGTACCATCAGCCAGCGCATTAATCATTGCTTGGCGATCATCTTCTGAACGCAGCGGCGGCGACAATTTGAAGAATGTGCGGTATTCGCCAATATCGTTTTCGTTAAGCGCCAGATGATTGATGGAAATGCCAGCGGTCACATTCAGCCCTTCGGCTTTTGCGGCGCGCATCGCATCAGCGCTCATCGCGCAGGAAATTTTAGCTGCATGATAAGCGCAGCCCGTAAGCCTTGCCAATCGCAAATCGCGCTCAAGCGGCAAAAGCTCGGCTTCGCGCGGCATGCCTGAAAGGCCAAGCCATGAGGCAAATAATCCCTCATTCATCACGCCGTTGCCAGCAAGGTCTGCATCTTGTGTTGTGTGCGAAATCAACGCGCCAAAATCACGCGCATAGGTCATCGCGCGGCGCATAATAGCGGCATTGGCAATTGTTTGACGACCATCGGTAAACATGATCGCGCCTGCATTGCGCAATATGCCCATTTCAGTCATTTCAACGCCATTAAGCCCTTTGGTGATGGCGGCTGACGGCAATATGCGTGTGATTGCCGTCTCGGAAGCCGTGCGGCGGATAAATTCAACCAATTGAACATCGTCGATAATGGGATTTGTATCCGGCATCATGACCAGCGATGTGACACCGCCAGCGGCAGCAGCTTCAGAGGCCGATGCTATGGTTTCGCGGTGTTCGCCGCCAGGCTCACCAATATGCACCCGCATATCAACCAAGCCTGGAATAAGCGTCATGCCGCGCAAATCATGAACTTCAGCGCCTTCAGGCGTTCCTTGATTATTGGCATCAGAGCCAGATGCAACGATCACACCATCTTCAACGATTAATGTGCCCAGTTCATCAATGCCGCGCGATGGATCAACGATGCGTGCATTATTATAGACTTGTGTGCCTGTGGAAAGTGTCACGCTCATGCCGCACCGCCAATATTCTTTGCCGGATCAAGCAGCGCTTCCATGACAGCCATACGCACCGCGACCCCCATTTCGACTTGTTCTTCGATGACAGATTGCGGACCGTCCGCAATTTCAGAGGCTATTTCAACGCCGCGGTTCATAGGGCCGGGGTGCATAACCATTGCATCAGGCTTGGCATAGCTGAGCTTTTCGGCATCAAGGCCAAAATGGCGGAAATATTCGCGTATAGAAGGCACAAAGGCACCGGCCATACGTTCGCGCTGCAAACGAAGCATCATCACAACGTCAGCATCTTTAAGGCCAGTTGCCATGCTGGTGTGAACATCAACGCCCATATGCTCAATACCATTTGGCATGAGGGTAGATGGTCCGACAACACGCACCCGCGCGCCCATCGTATTAAGCAATATAATGTTAGAGCGTGCCACACGGCTGTGAAGAACATCGCCGCAAATCGCAACGGTTAGCCCATCAAAACGCCCCTTGGCGCGGCGAATGGTGAGCGCATCAAGCAATGCTTGTGTTGGATGCTCATGGGCACCATCACCGGCATTGATAACGGCGCATCCGACTTTTTGCGATAGCAATGCTGCAGCGCCTGCCGCTTGATGGCGAATGACCAGAATGTCAGGCCGCATCGCGTTCAGCGTCATCGCCGTGTCAATTAAGGTTTCACCCTTTTTGACCGATGAGGAGGCAACAGACATGTTCATCACATCAGCACCAAGACGTTTGCCCGCAAGCTCAAATGAGGCTTGGGTCCGTGTGGATGCTTCAAAGAAAAGATTGATCTGCGTCAGTCCTCTGAAAACCGACTTTTTCTTTTCGCGCTGACGCGAAAGAGCTACGGCTTCATCGGCGCGGTCGAGCAGACACGCAATATCGGGTACGTTCAAACCGGTTATGCCAAGCAAGTGGCGATGCGGGTAAACGGGAAAGGTCGCTAAATTTGTCATCTTAAAGTGGTCCAATAGGGCCAAAAACATCTGTCTGCAAGGCATAAGAGCAATTGCAGTAAAAGTGTACAACGGTTTTACGTCCGCAATTGCAATAAAGAGAACATCAGAACAATTTTACGGGACTATCGGGTGGGGAAACCGTTCTAAGGTGAACACATCACCATAATTTCGATATATGAATAAGAAAACACGATTCGGATTTCTATTATGGCGACGACAAATCATCACCGTGTAACCAACCAGACACCGCCGCTGTCTGGTTTTAATGCATTTCGCCTCAATCCGCTTTTGTTGCAGATCGCGTCGAGCTCTAATGCTGAGACATTGAAAGATTTTGACCAGATCGGGCGATATTCATTATCGAGCGAAGCCCAAGAACTTGCTGAAATGGCAAACCGCAATGCGCCGCAATTAAAAGCGCATGACCGTTATGGGCGGCGGGTGGATCAAGTGGAATTTCATCCATCTTATCACGCACTTATGCGCCGTTCGATGAGCTATGGCATTGGTAGTTCTGTGTGGGAAGACGCAGCACGTGGCAATAATAATGGCCATTTGAAACGCGCTGTGCGCTTTTTCATGCTTGCAGGCCTCGATACAGGGCACCTTTCAAGCCTTTCCAGCACCAATGGGGCGGTTGCAGCCCTGATGACAGCGCCGCATTTGGCCAAAGAATGGGTGCCGCGCGTTACAACGCGTAAATATGACAGCGCTCACAAGTCACCTGTGGATAAATCCTGCCTGACAATCGGCATGGGCATAACGGAAAAACAGGCCGGTACAGATTTTACAGCGCTCACGACACGCGCCGAAACCGTTGGCAATGGTTTGTTTCGCCTAACGGGCCATAAATGGTTTTTATCATCGCCCATGGCTGATGCTTTTTTGATGCTTGCGCGGACGCCCAACGGCACAAGCTGTTTTTTGGTGCCGCGCTTTCTAGCCGATGATGAGCACAATCATATAAATCTTGTTGGTTTGAAGGATGTGCTAGGCAACAGGTCTGCTGCGACTGCAGAAGCTGAAATCAACGGCTCCATTGCCCAAATGATTGGACGCGACGGTGAGGGCAGCCGCGCGATCCATGAAATGCAAACGTTGATGCGTCTTGATAGCGCGCTTATATCATCGGCGATCATGCATTCATCGTTGAGCGAAGCGGTACATCATGTGCGCCACAGAAAAGTTGGCGGACGTTTGCTCATCGAACAACCGCTCATGCGCGCCGTTTTAACCGATATTGCGCTTGATGTTGCTGCTTCTACAGCGTTGTCGATGCGCCTTGCGCGCGCATTTGATGGTGCACGGTCAAACGACACAGAAGGCGCTTTTGCCCATGTCATGACACCGGTTGTTAAATATCTGACATCTAAAATTGCACCAACCGTTATTGCAGAGGCGATGGAGGCAACGGGCGGCAATGGTTATGTTGAAAGCAGCGTATTGCCGCGTCATTACCGTGAAGCGCCGCACCAATCGGTACTGGAAGGTTCCGGCAACATGATGGCGCTTGAAGTGTGCCGCGTGCTCAAACGAACACCGGAGCTTTTCGATGTCATTTTAAAAGACATTGAGGTAAATCTTGGTGACAGAGCAAGAAATACAAGCAGCGTTTTAAGGGCAGCTTTTGATCTGGCACAGGATGATGAAAGCGCGGCGCGTATTTTGGTTGAACAATTGGCCATTGCCGCTGCAGCGTCTGAACTTTATCGCTTGGAAACAGGCGTGCTTGCGGATGCCTATGCCGATACGCGTTTAGGCGGCAACTGGCGCGCAAGCTACGGCATGCTTGGTAAGCGCTTTGACAATCAAACGATACTGGACGCGCTTTATCCGCCAGTCACATAAGCTGTAAGCGTTAGCACCGCCGGAATTGAGAACAATGAAATCAGCGTCTGCAATGTCGCGGTGACGGCATAGTTTTCTGCATCGCCGCCCATTTGCCGTGCCAAAACATAGCCATTCATCGCCGTTGGAACCGCCGCGCAAAGCGCAAGATATTGAAGCTCAAGGCCTGTAATCCCAAATGCGATTGCAAAGCTAAGCACGATAACGGGAAACAGTGCGAGCTTCATAAATGTAGGCAGTAAAACGGCGGCAGAGGGGCGAAAGACATCGCTCATGCGCAGACCAGCACCAATTGCCAAAAGCCCCATGCCGAGCGCGGCGCGGCTAACCAGTTGAAGCCCGTCCATCATGAAGTCAGGCAACCCGCCAGGAATTAAACGGCACAGCAGCCCAAGTGCAGCGCCGATGATAAGCGGGTTGACCGCAACGCGCTTGAATACGGAAAGAATGTCCGACTGGCTGTCGGTAAACCAAGCAACAACGGCAACGGTTGAAATGTTGATGGGAATAACGATCGCAGCCATCACCAGCGCGACCAAAGCAGCGCCTTCAGGCGGGAACATGTTTTCTGCAACCACAAGCGCTATAAAACCATTCCAGCGCACGCTTGATTGATAGATTGACGAAAAAGTCGGCCCGCCAATGCCGATTCTCTTCACAAATGGCCAAAGAGCCAGCGTTAAAAGGCAAAGTGTGAGCCAAGCCAATCCAAGTGAAGTAATAATTTTTCCAAGTGACAGCCCGCTAAAATCTGCTTCCAATATCATCACAAATAAAAGCGTAGGATAAAGCACATAAAACCCAAGGCGTTCCAAGCCAATCCAAAACTCTTTTGTGAAAACAGGAGCTTGGCGCAGCAAATTGCCAACGAGGATGATAAGAAATATTGGCAGAATGGATTGAATCGTGATGAGCATAGTGGGAGCCTTTCGTCGCTTTATTGAAGCAAATCGAACGGCACTGCAATGAGATATCCACAATTTGAGCAACCGCGTTAACCTTAATGAATGGTTTATATTGCGGGCGCTGGTCTTGCTTGTGATAGTCGCATCACAACGAGGTCCGCATGTATCGATTTTTTTCCATTGCTGTAATGTTGAACTGGCTCGCAGTGCTCTGCGTGCTCGGTATTGTTGGTCTTGGTCTTGAAAATGGATCAGGCGGCATGATCGCAGCACTGAATGAAACACTCAGCGGCGAGCCGGGTTTGCAATTGCAAGCCATGACAGCAAAATTACTCACCAATGCGGCCGTTTTAACCGTGATGGTCGCCGCTGTTTGGGCGCTGCTTGCAATCATTTTCGCTGCACCCAACGGTGTAGAGAACAATCAGCTGGATTTGGTGATTATGCTTTCGATGGGCATCTGCCTTTGCGTGTTTGCCGTCATTCTAGCTTTGGCGGTTTACACAGGTGCAGCGGTTTTAAGCGCAATGGTCTGTATCGCATCCTTTGCCACGATCTTGGCGGGAATCGCACACCGTGTCTTTGTGATTGAGGCCGAAGGGCGCAAAATGTCTGTGCCTGCAAACGAAGGCTTTGGCTTGGCTGGCGCGCGCAATATGCAGCGGCCGAATGCAAACCTCGCCATGACTACAAATATGAGAGCAAATATGACCGCAAATCGGAATAATCGCTTTGTTCCAAAACGTAACTTCCAACCGATGAATTGACGGAAACCTTATGAAATATTTTCTTGGTCTGTGGTTGATACCGATGTCGCTCTTTTGGGCGTGGTTTGGTCTATCTTATTACGACATGAATTTCGGTTTTTCGTTTTTGAGCCGTGACATCCACAATCTTGTCTTTGGCATTTATGCGAATCTCTTAGGCACAGATTATGAGACAATTGTTTCTGGTTTTATCAAAGCCTGTATCTTTGATTCATTCATCATCAGCGCGATTGTTGCTTATCGCAAACGCAAGCAAATCAAAGCTTGGTGGCAGCAGCGTAAATCATCAGATGATAATTATGAGGCAAATCAAGAATCGTCCGTCGTCGCGGCTGAATAAAGCCGGTCCAGCACACCTTGCAAAATGAATGAGGCCGCAGCGGAATCAATCCTCTCGGCCCTTTTTGCGCGGCTAACATCCTGCTCAAGCAATGAGCGTTCGGCAGCAACCGTCGATAGCCGCTCATCCCAAAGCACGACAGGCAAAGGCACATGTTGCATCATATTGCGCGCAAAGGCGCGTGTTGCTTGTGCACGTGGCCCTTCAGAACCATCCATATTAAGCGGCAGGCCCAGCACAACCGCGCCAATGTTTTCAGCCTCTATCAGCGTTTTGATGATCGCCAGATCAGCCATGAACTTTGTGCGTTTGATGACTTTGCGCGGTGATGCAAGCGTCAACCTCGCATCAGAAACCGCCAGACCAATCGTTTTGGTGCCAAGATCAAGGCCAATTATACGTGCCCCACGCGGCAATTGCGCGTTTAGCGTTCCAACGTCGATAATCTCGCCTTTTTGATCGTTCACAGTGTTTCCGTCATTTCTGCTTGGTGAATTGGTCAAACTCATATTGCACCACAAAGCTGCGAGCGCTATAGCGGGCACACACAAAACACCGGAGAATCCAATGTCCGTCGATACCGCTACCGTTAAGCGCGTTGCCAAACTTGCCCGCATTGCCGTCACAGATGATGAGGCAAAAAATCTTGAAAGCGAACTCAACACCATTTTGGGCTTTGTTGAACAGCTTGATGAGGTGGATGTGAGCGATGTGGAGCCGATGGTTTCCGTTGTTGCAATGGATATGAAAAAGCGGATTGATGAAGTCACTGACGGCAGCAAGGCCGCTGACATTGTTGCCAATGCGCCAGCCAGCGACGAAAACTTCTTCCAAGTGCCCAAAGTGGTTGAATAAACCGACCTGCGCCGCACCGAAATATTTGACATAGAAGAACCAATTTATGACCGATCTGACAGCCCTCACGATTGCCGAAGCCCGCGAAAAACTCCGCGCTAAAGAAATAACAGCCGTCGAACTAACCGATGCTTATATTTCTGCCATTGATGCCGCCAATGGCGCGCTCAATGCTTATGTTGCGCTGACACCTGAAAAAGCCCGCGACATGGCAAAAGCATCGGATGCAAAATATGCATCTGGCCAAGCAGGCGCGCTGGAAGGTATTCCGCTCGGCATCAAGGATTTGTTCGGCACATATGATGTGCACACACAGGCTGCATCGCATATTCTCGATGGTTTTAAGCCAAAATATGAATCAACCGTCACGCAGAACCTTTGGGACGATGGCGCGGTGATGCTCGGCAAACTCAATATGGATGAGTTCGCGATGGGCTCTTCCAATGAGACATCTTATTACGGTCCGGTCAAAAACCCGTGGCGTGCGAACGGCTCAGACGTTGATCTGGTGCCAGGTGGCTCGTCAGGTGGTTCGGCCTCTGCAGTTGCTGCACATATTTGCGCTGGCGCAACGGCAACCGATACGGGCGGCTCTATTCGCCAGCCTGCAGCCTTTACAGGCACCGTCGGTATTAAGCCGACTTATGGCCGCTGTTCACGCTGGGGCGTTGCAGCCTTTGCATCCTCGCTCGATCAGGCAGGACCAATCACGCGCGATGTGCGCGATGCGGCAATTATGCTGAAATCCATGGCATCTGTTGATGCTAAAGACACAACCAGCGTTGACTTGCCTGTGCCAGATTATGAAGCAGCGCTTGGCGGCTCTGTGAAGGGCATGAAAATCGGTATTCCAGCTGAATACCGCGTCGATGGTCTCGACCCTGAAATTCAGGCACTTTGGGAGCAGGGCATTCAATGGCTCAAAGATGCAGGCGCAGAAATCGTCAATATTTCGCTGCCTAACACCAAATACGCATTGCCAGCCTATTACATCGTGGCACCGGCCGAAGCATCGTCAAACCTTGCGCGTTATGATGGCGTAAAATACGGCCTGCGTGTACCGGGCAAAGACATTACAGACATGTATGAGCAGACACGTGCTGCCGGATTTGGCGCGGAAGTTAAACGCCGCATTATGATCGGCACCTATGTGCTGTCGGCTGGCTATTACGATGCTTATTATTTGAAAGCGCAAAAAGTGCGCACGCTCATCAAGCGCGATTTTGAAAACGTGTTTGCCGATGGTGTGGACGCGATTTTGACACCAGCTACACCAAGCGCTGCCTTTGGCATTGGCGACAAGGCCATGAAAGCCGATCCGGTGAAAATGTATTTGAACGACGTGTTTACAGTGACTGTGAACATGGCCGGATTGCCGGGCATTGCGGTGCCTGCAGGCCTTTCATCAACGGGTCTGCCGCTCGGCCTTCAGCTTATCGGCAAGCCGTTTGATGAAGAAACTCTGTTCAAAACGGCCCATGTGATTGAACAGGCGGCTGGTAAATTTACGGCGACAAAGTGGTGGTAGTGTAGGCTACTGCCTCAGCCTTCTTCCTAATTCGCATACACACCGCCGTCATCCTAGGCCTTGAGCCTAGGATCCATTCCGTGAAATCAGCGCAGCCGCAAACATTCAGGAATCGGGTCAAGCCCGAGCATGACGCGCTTGTGGGAATTTTCCTAGGAAAATAATCACACGCCCTCTTGCGCCGCACAGGTAAAAGTTCCTATTATGTTCTGGTGAGGTGCGTGATGCGTAAGCCGGAATTTGCCGAAAAATTATATATCGACTTTGACAGTTTTTTTGCCAGCGTCGAGCAGCATTTAAACCCTGAACTGCGCGGACGGCCAGTCGGGGTAATTCCGCTCGATTCGGATTATTCAGGCTGTATTGCGGCCAGCTATGAGGCCAAAAAATTTGGTGTTAAAACCGGAACGTCGATGAAGGATGCGCGCGAAATGTGCCCCGGTATTCGCTTTGTCGTTGCGCGGCACGATATTTATGTGCGGCTGCATCACCGCATTGTGGCGGCGGTGGAAAACTGCGTGCCTGTCAGCAAAACGCGCTCCATTGACGAGATGGTTTGCAATCTCATGCTGTCTGAAAGCCGCGATGCTGCCGGACTTGCCGCCCGCATTAAGCAGCGTGTTGAAGCTGAAATCGGGCAGGGGCTGCCCTGTTCAATTGGCGTTGCGCCCACCGAACTTCTTGCCAAAATCGCCGCTGAAATGAATAAGCCAAACGGCTTTGTCGTGTTTGAACCGGCTGATCTGCCGGGCCGTCTGTTTGAACTGGATTTGCGCGATTTGCCCGGTATTTCATCGGGCATTGAGCGGCGCTTGCATCAATCAGGCATTATGGATGTGAAGCAGCTTTGGGCGCTGGACGCTAAACATATGCGTGCCATATGGGGCAATGTGGAAGGCGAGCGATTCTGGGCGTCCTTGCATGGTTATGAAACCATTCGCGAAGAGACGAAGCGGCGCATGTTTGGCCATGGCCGTATCTTGCCGCGCGATTGGCGCTCGCCGCAGCGTGCTTTCACCTGCGCCCGAATGCTGATGACCAGCGCTGCGCGAAGGCTACGGCGCGAAAATTTCAGAGCGTGTAATTTAAGCTATGGTCTGCGCGGGCTTGAGCGGCAAAAATGGTCCGCTGATATACGTTTTACGGCAGCGCGGGATGATGCAACATTTTTGCATGCGATGCAGGCGCTGCACCGCCGCTTTGAGGCAGAGCGTCCGTTTAATAAAATCAGGTCGGTAAGCGTGACACTGCACGGTCTTGTTGCGCCTGAACATCAGGGCGGCGCGGGGTTCATGGAGGATCTTTTTGATACGCAAAACGACATTAAAACCCATGGGAAATGGGAGGCTGCCAGCGACACAATGGATGCCCTGCGGGATCGCTTCGGCGCAAAGGCGCTGACGCTTGGCCCCGTTGATCAAATGCCGGGCGGCTATGTGGGCGGCAAAATCGCCTTTAACCGAATACCGGATATGCGTGATTTTAACGAAAATATTGAGGAAAGCAGCCGCGCAATCATCCGTTCCTAGCTTTTCGCATGGAAGATAAGCCACAAACCGATAGAAACACTTGTATCGGCATAGCCCTTCGATTATCCAACCCACAGAGTAAAAAGCGACTTTTTCGCAAAGCTTAAATGGAAGACCAATGAACGCTCTTGTAGATACACGCACGACCGAAGCAAAACGCCTGATCCCTGGCGCCACTGGCGACTGGGAATTAATTATCGGTTTGGAAATCCATGCGCAGGTGACATCGCAGTCAAAGCTGTTTTCCGGTTCTTCCACGCAGTTTGGTTCTGAGCCAAATGCCAATGTGTCATTGGTTGACGCAGCAATGCCGGGCATGTTGCCAGTCATCAACGAAGAGTGCGTGGCGCAGGCTGTGCGCACCGGCCTTGGCCTTAAAGCACAGATCAACAAGAAATCGGTTTTTGACCGCAAAAACTATTTTTACCCAGATTTGCCGCAGGGCTATCAGATTTCACAGTTCCAGCAGCCAATCGTTGGCGAAGGCGTTGTGCATATTTCTGTCGGTCCAGACAAAAAAGGTAATTTCGAAGACGTCGAAATCGGCATTGAGCGTTTGCACCTTGAGCAGGATGCGGGCAAATCAATGCACGATCAGCATCCAACCATGTCCTATGTGGATTTGAACCGTTCGGGCGTCGCCCTCATGGAGATCGTGTCGAAACCTGATATGCGCTCGTCTGATGAAGCAAAAGCCTATGTGACGAAAATCCGCCAGATCGTGCGCTACCTTGGCACCTGCGATGGCAATATGGATGAAGGTTCCATGCGCGCAGATGTGAACGTGTCTGTGCGCCGTCCGGGCGAAGATTTCGGCACACGCTGCGAGATCAAAAACGTCAACTCTATCCGCTTTATGGGCCAAGCAATTGAATATGAGGCACGCCGCCAAATCGCCATTTTGGAAGATGGCGGATCGATTGATCAGGAAACACGTCTGTTCGATCCGGTAAAGGGCGAAACACGCTCTATGCGCTCAAAAGAAGAAGCGCATGATTATCGCTATTTCCCAGATCCAGATTTGTTGCCGCTTGAGTTTGACGATGCTTATATCGAAGCGCTGAAAGCAGATTTGCCGGAGTTGCCAGACGAAAAACGTGCGCGCTTTATCGAATCGGGCCTGTCAGCCTATGATGCAAATGTGCTTATTTCAGAAAAAGCGATTGCTGATTATTTTGAAAAAGTGGCAGAAGGCCGCGACACAAAACAGGCTGCAAACTGGGTGATCAATGATCTTCTGGGCGCGCTAAACAAAGCCGGACAGGACATTGTAACAACCACAGTTACGCCGCAGCAGCTCGGCACAATCCTTGATCTCATCAAGGAAGGCACGATCTCAGGTAAAATTGCAAAAGACCTCTTCGAAATCATCTTCGAAGAAGGCGGCGACCCTGCCAAAATCGTTGAAGAGCGGGGCATGAAGCAGGTCACAGACACAGGCGCAATTGAAGCCGCTGTCGATGAAATCATTGCTGCCAACCCTGAAAAAGTTGAGCAAGTTAAAGAAAAGCCGGCACTGGCTGGCTGGTTTGTTGGGCAGGTGATGAAGTCCACCGGCGGTAAGGCCAACCCACAAGCCGTTCAGCAATTGGTTAAATCTAAACTCGGCGTTGAATAATTATGGTTAAGCGCGGTCGCTATTGGGCGGCCGCGCACACTTGTTGATTCCGTTGTAAATTCTGTTACTTGTATAAGCTGTTCAAATCGTGGAATATTGCACGAATACTATAGGAGAACAGTAATTATGTGGGTCCGCTCGGCTTCACAACAAGATTTAGAAATCGTCTCGAACATGCTCACGGAAACGTGGCATGATACATATGATCAGATTTATGGCCGCGAAAAAGTGGCCGAACTCACCTCACAATGGCACTCGGTTTCAGCGCTTAAACAACGCCTGAATAAGCCGCGGTCAGAATTCATTATTTGCGATGATGGCGCCGAAATCGGCGCTATGGCTTATGCCTCACAAATTGATAATGAAACAACCATGCTTCACCAGCTTTATGTGCGTCCATCGACACAAGGGCAGGGTCTCGGTGAAAAACTTCTGATTGAGGTTGAGGCCTGTTTTCCTGATGTACGCAAAATTCGGCTGGAAGTCGAAGAAGCCAATGATCGTGCCATGAAATTTTATGAGCGCAATGGCTTTAAAAAGGTCGGTACATCACCCGACTGCGGCGTTAAAGGCTCCGGCATTCCGGCTGTCATCATGGAAAAAGTTATCTGGTAAATAAAGATTGTGCGCAGATGGGATTAGTTTTCCATCTGCGCCACACCTTGTTCATCGTAGAATTGAACAGGTGAACACTCGATAAGGTAATCGCGCTCATTGCGGTCGCAGATGTGTAGGGCGGTTGCTTGTGCGGCAGCTTTTGAGGGTAGGCCACAGACAACTTCGTGCCAATGCGGGCCTTCGCTGTGTTGAACAAAAATATCAACGCTCCAACCTGCCGGATAACACCAATTCGTTTTGATGCAATCTTCTGCCAATGCGCCTGATTCCATGCATTGCTCGGTGGCTTTGCCAAACGCTTCTTGCATTGTTGCGCCTGTTGCCACACCGCTGCCCTGTTCAGGTGCTTGAACAAAAGCAATGCCGCGCGGGCCATCTTGAGCCATAGCGGGCAGGGCAAACAGAACCGATGAGAGAGTAAGCGCTATGCGTAATCGGATCATTTAGTTTCCTCGCTCGTATACTGTGGTTAATATATACCATCTCAAACGATGGTGAGATTCAATACTTTTGCTGAGTTGGCTTGAGGTGCAAGAAATTTGGCATTCATGCGCGGCCGCGCCGAAATTACACAAGGCCAATTGCCTGAATTTAAGGGTGTATACCCATTGTTGCCTTGCATTTGCAGCAAACCAAAGCCATAAGCGGACATATAACGGAATGTGGATTGACCTATGAAAAATTTCTTTTTGCAGTTCTTCACTTGGTGGAACGGACAGACGCTTGGAACACGCTTGTGGACTTGGCGCACGGGCACCAAAGTTGGCGAAGATGAAATGGGCAATATCTACTATGAAGGCGGCAAGGATGTAGATGGCTACACACGCCGCTGGGTGATCTATGCTGGCGAAGCAGAAGGTTCTGCGGTTGGCTCTGGTTGGCATGGCTGGCTGCATCACCGTGTTGATACACCGCCATCTGAAGAAGATTACAAGCCGCATGCTTGGCAAAAAGAACACCAGCCTAATTTGACGGGCACTGCCGGCGCTTATCGTCCGAAGGGCTCAATGCTTAATCCTGAGCCACGTCCGGAAGTGTCTGGCGATTATGATGCTTGGACACCGGGCAACTAATAGGCCAAAGCGCAAGAATCAGATATTCAGCATTAATTAATTGTTGACCCTGTTTTGGCCATATGTGGCTTATACTGGAAAGAACAGTGTTACTGTTCAAACTATTGTGTGGGCGCCTTTGAAGAACTTTAAGAAAATAATATTCGCTTGTTTGGTCACGGCAGCTTCTGTAATGGGAACGCCCGTTAGTGCCGAAAAAGCAGAAAACTCCATCGCTCAATTTTCCGGTATTGATAAAATTACCGGAAAGATCATTTCATTTGATGTTTATATCGATGAGACAGTTCAATTTGGTGCACTGCAGATAACGCCGCGTGTTTGCTATTCGCGCTCTGCCAACGAAGCACCCGGTTCAAATAGTTTTGTTGAAGTTGACGAAATCACGCTGGAGCGCAAAATCCGCCGTATTTTTACGGGCTGGATGTTTGCCGATAGTCCGGGCTTAAATGCTGTTGAACATGCTGTTTATGATGTGTGGCTTACGGGCTGCAAAAATGAATCAGAAGTTCCAGCGCCAAGCTAGAAAAGCATTTAGTTGAACTCAGCTGTTTCTTCTAAAGCTGCTTCCAGCAAAACCTCATATTCAGCACGCGGTATTTCGATCGTTCCGAACTGCGTAAGGTGCTCATTGGTGAACTGCGTATCAAGCAGTACAAAACCACGTTCTTTTAGCCGCTCAACAAGGTGAACTAGCGCAACTTTGGATGCGTTGGTGCGACGGCTGAACATGCTTTCACCGAAAAATGCACGCCCGAGCGAGACGCCGTACAAGCCGCCGACGAGCTGGTCTTCATACCAAGCCTCAACGGAGTGCGCGTGGCCAATTTCATGTAATTCATTATACAGCATGCGAATAGGATCGTTGATCCATGTTTCTTCGCGGCCAGGTGCAGGTTCTGCACACGCTTTTACAACCGTGTCGAAAGCTTGATTGACCGTAATGTCATAGGTGCCGCGCCGCACCTCTTTTTTCAAGCTGCGCGGAATGTGGAATGCATCAAGTGGCATGACGCCGCGGAATTCCGGTTCCACCCAAAATATGGTTGGATCATCGGCTTTTTCTGCCATAGGAAAAAGGCCTAAAGAATAGGCCTTTAACAGAATTTGCGGGGTAATGAACGTATCGTGTTCATTGCTTCCGGACATGAAATATCTCTCGTTGAAAGAACGTTACTATTATTCTTTCGCGGCTAAATAGTGTTCAAGCCAGTGAATATCATAATCACCATTGGCAATATCAGGACAATCAATCAGTTCTTGAAACAGCGGAACAGTGGTGTTGATACCGTCAATAACGAGTTCATCAAGCGCACGGCGCAAACGCATCATACATTCCAACCGATTACGGCCGTGCACGATCAGTTTTCCGATCAAGCTGTCATAATATGGCGGGATGCTGTATCCGGCATAAACGCCTGAATCAACACGGATACCAAGGCCACCAGGTGCATGATAATGCGTAATTTTTCCCGGTGAAGGCACAAAGGTCCGGTGATGTTCCGCGTTCAGGCGACATTCAATCGCATGACCATTGAACTTGATTTCATCCTGCGTAACAGAAAGGCCAGCACCAGATGCAACGCGCAATTGCTCATGCACCAGATCGATGCCTGTAATAGCCTCGGTGATTGGGTGCTCAACTTGAAGACGGGTGTTCATTTCAATGAAATAGAATTCGCCGTTCTCATAGAGAAACTCAATTGTACCAGCACCGCGATAGCCAAGTTTGGCAACCGCATTGGCGCAGATCATACCAATTTCATGGCGTTGTTCTGAGTTCAGAGCAGGGGAGTTAGCCTCTTCCCAAACCTTCTGGTGACGGCGCTGTAATGAACAGTCGCGTTCGCCCAAATGAATGGCCTTGCCTTTACCGTCGCCCACAATTTGAACTTCGATATGGCGCGGTTTGCCGAGATATTTCTCGATATAAACTTCCGCATTACCAAACGCAGCTTCTGCCTCGCGGCGTGCTGTGTCGAGTGCGTTAGAAAGTTCGGCTTCGTTTTTAGCAACTTTCATGCCGCGTCCACCGCCGCCGGCAGTCGCTTTGATAATCACAGGAAAGCCAATGTCTTTGGCAATGCGCTTTGCTTCATTCACATCGCTCACACCGCCGTCAGAACCCGGTACAACCGGAATGCCAAGCTTGGCAGCTGTGCGTTTCGCCTCGATCTTGTCGCCCATAATTTTGATATGGTCGGAAGTCGGGCCGATAAATGTAATATTATGCGCTTCCAGAATTTCTGCGAATTTCGCATTTTCTGAAAGAAAGCCATAACCTGGGTGCACAGCATCCGCGCCAGTGATCTCACAGGCAGCAACGATCTGATGAATATTCAGATAGCTGTCACGTGATGGCGGCGGTCCAATGCAAACGCTTTCATCGGCAAGACGAACATGCATCGCCATTTCATCAGCAGTTGAGTGAACAGCGACAGTTGGGATACCAAGCTCACGGCAGGCGCGCAAAATGCGCAATGCAATTTCACCGCGGTTGGCAATAAGAACCTTGTTAAACATATGGTTTGCCTTTGGGCAGAATTATCATTCAATCACGACGAGTGCTTGGCCATATTCGACCGGCTCGCTGTCTGTTACAAGAATAGCAGTAACAGTGCCCGAACGCGGCGAAGGAATTTGGTTCATCACTTTCATCGCTTCAATAATCAGCAATGTGTCACCTTCTTTAACTTTAGTGCCAACAGCAATAAAGTTGTCCGCATCTGGGCTCGGCGCCATATAAGCGGTGCCAACCATTGGAGAAGGGACTTCACTGCCTGATGCAGCTTTTGAGGCAGGGGCGCTATCTGCCGCTGCGGGTGCAGCCACAGGTGCAGGCGCTGCTTGAGCAACCGGTGCGTTTGCGTAGCTAACCATTTGTTGTGCTGGCTCGCGGCTTACACGAATGCGCATTTCACCATGTTCGAATTCAATCTCTGTGAGATCTGTATCGTTCAAAATATTGGCCAGATCGCTGACCAGTTCTTTGTCAAACGCTGATTTTTTCTCTGCCATTTTATCCTCAATATCCACTACTCTGCGGCGTGGTTAAGCTTGTTTTGTCTGTTCTGCAAGTTGCAACTGGTTGGCGATTACACGAATTGCCATCAAATAACCATCCGTGCCGCATCCAGCAATCACACCATTGGCAACCGCTGAAATATATGACACGTGACGAAATTCTTCGCGCGCATGAATATTCGAGATATGAACCTCGATAACATGCGCGTTTGCACTGGTGATCGCATCACGCAGGGCAATCGAAGTATGTGAGTATGCGCCGGGGTTAAAAACGATAGGCGTTCCAGCCTGACCCGCTTCTTGAATACGAGTAACCAGATCACCTTCATGGTTGGATTGATAGCTTTCAACCGCCAAACCAACCTCATTACCAAGGGTCGTACAGGCTGAAATAACATCGTCCAAAGTCTTGGAACCATAAACCCCTGGTTCACGCTTTCCCAGCATGTTCAGGTTAGGTCCATTTAAGATTAGTATTTTAGCGCTCATATTACCTGTCCAACGCAACGAGTAAAAGGCGTAGAACGCCCTTAACCTTGCTGCAAGGCTTGTGCCTGAATTATGGGCAGAATCAACCTTATACCCACATTAAATCGCATTTTTTATCGTATTTAACAGTTTGTACTGCCGCATTTGCGCATATTTTCAATTTTTTCGATCAGCAAGTCTTTACCACGTGCGCCAACCACAACTTCACCACCAATAACATAAGATGGAGTACCGGTAATGCCTAAACCGCCGGCCAAACTGTCCGTTTGGCGAAAGCTATCAATGATTGCCGGATTGTTCATTTCATCACGCAAAGCATCCATATCAACGCCGCTATCTTCTGCAATTTTGAGCGCTAGCGCTTCGTCAAGCTGTTCGTCTTGGCCCATCATTGCCACGTGATAATCAAAATACTTTTCTGGCGCAGTGTTTTTATAGGCAAGGGCGACCTTGTGAACGGCAATGGAATTCGGGCCGAAAATAGGAAATTCTTTAAGCACGAATTTCACATTTGGGTCCGTTTGGAGAATATGCTGCATGTCGGGAAGACTGCGGCGGCAATAACCGCAATTATAATCGAAGAATTCGACAATCGTGACATCGCCATCAGGATTACCAAAAACCGGATCAAATGGATTGTTAAAAATAGCGTCGCTAGATTGCGCGAGAATTTCGCTTTTTTGCTCTATCGATTCCTGCTCTTGCTTTGTTTCGAGAGCCTGCTGAACTTCGATCATGATCTCTGGATTTTCAAGCAGATATTCACGAACGATTTGCCCAATCTCTTCTTTTTCAGCTTGATCAAATGCTGAGGCAGTGCCGATAGACATCATGATGCCAGATGCAGCCAAACAGGATGCGAAAGCCATAGCAGAAACGCTGGATTGAATACGTTGCGCTGTCGATTTAAGTGTAATTGGCGTCATAATTATCCTGTTTAGTTTTTTGGACTTTTGAATCGGAGTATGTCGTCTGCACGTAACCATTGCGGGGCATTTTTTGGAAATGCCTGCTTAGCACGTGCTGCAAATTGTTTTGCAGACTTATATTGGCCTGCATAGAACTGCGCTTCAGCCGTGGCAAGATTAGCGCTGCCAGTATCGCCCAAGCGGCCATAGGCCATTGCTAGATGCCGGTGCGCATTGGAATTGTTTGGATCAAGCGAAATGGCGACTTCTAGCTCACCCACAGCACGGCGCAAATCTTCATTTGTACCGCTTAGCACAAGCGCATGGCCCAAACCCACCATCATGTTCGGCGAACGGGCACCATCAATGCGTACAGCATCAGAAAAAGCTTTTGCCGCGCCTTTGGCATCTTGCGCACGCAGCAGTATTTCGCCTTTGATTTCATGATAATAGGCATTGTTCGGGCTGCTCTTGATGAGCTTATCAATCATCGGAACAGCATTGCGCGGATTGCGATACAGAAAGGTGGATATGGCTTGTCCATATTGGTGAGCAACAGAGCCTTTTGCGCCAGAAAACGCGCTTTCCGCAGCATTTGGACCATAGGTATAGGCAAGAATTTTAGCGCGAACCTTATCATGGCGCACTTGCAGCGACGACGAATCTTGCTTGTTAAAATAGGGGCTTTGCTTGGCCAGAATTTCAAGTGCGGCAATGCGCTCGCGGGGCAGAGGGTGGCTCAAGCGGTAAGGGTTGATGCGGTCGCGCACAAGCGACAAATCTTTATGAAAGCGCTCAAAGGTTATTAAAATACCTTTGGTCGATTGTTTCGTCGCATTCAGATAATCAACGGCTGAGCGGTCTGCGGCAAATTCTTCTGTTCGCTGATATGAAAGCAGGCCGCGCTGTGCCAGCTCCGCACCGCCCATGGCTATGCCTGCGCCAGCTCTCGCGCCATCGCCGCTGCCTTGTGAAGCTGCTGCAACGACGGTTGCTGCCCCAAGAATAGAAGACACAACGGCAATTGTTTGCGCACGGTCAAGCTGTTGGCGAAGCCTATCTTGGTGGCCACCAGCTAAATGGCCAATTTCATGGGCCAAAACGCCGATCAATTCATTGGGCGTATCTGAGTCCACAATAGCGCCCAGATTGACAAAGATTTTGGTGCCAGAAACAAAAGCGTTAAATGATTTGGAATTGACAAGAACCACATCGACGCGGTTTCGCCGAATGCCTGCAACCTTTAAAAGCGGCACGACATAATCATTCAGCAGCTCTTCAATTTCCGCATCGCGAACAATCGGCAAGTTTGATTGAGCGTAGGCTGCCTTCACGGGTGCCATTGAAATAGCAACCAGCATTAAGCCAGCGACAATATTTTTGCGCCATAGTGATTTAAAGCTGATTTTTATCAATTGGCAAAGCCTTCCAATGATTCCATATGAAACACGCCTTACCTCGTGTTGATCCATTCGTACCGTCATTTGAGCATCAAACAAAGCAAAATCATGGCACTTAACGTCAACGTGAAGTGCAAAAGCGAAAAGTAAATTAGGAAAAGTCTGTGCAACCGAAACTCTCTACAAGAAGCAATGTTGAACCTTTTCACGCAATGGACGTGCTTGCAGAAGCAAACCGTCTGAAAGCTGCAGGCAATAATGTTTTATCATTGGCAGTTGGTCAGCCAGGGTCGCCAGCCCCGCAAGGTGTGCGCGATGCGGCAGCGCAGGCAGCGCTCCATGCGCCCATTGGTTATACCGATGCGCTTGGCCGTGCCGATACGCGCGAAGCGATTGCACAGCATTATGCGGACCATTATGGCGTAAGCGTCTCGCCTGACCGCATTGCGATTACCACAGGATCATCCGCTGGTTTTATGCTGGCATTTTTAGCGATCACAGAGCCGGGCGGGCGCATTGCCATTGCAGCGCCGGGATATCCAGCTTATCGCAACATCATCAAATCGCTATCGCTTGAGGCTGTCGAGATACCATCTGGTGATGCGTCAAGCAGCGTATTTGATCTGGATGCACTTCTTGCTGCGCATAGGACGAAGAAGATTGATGCGCTGATGATTGCTAGCCCTGCAAATCCAACGGGCGCAACGGTGAGCAAAGCTGAGCTGACGCAAATTATTGAGGTCTGTGACCGTGAAGGCATTAGTTTCATTTCTGACGAGATCTATCATCGCCTTAACTATGTGGCTGATGATCTAACGGCATTGTCGGTCAGCGATGATGCGATCGTCATCAATTCATTCTCGAAATATTATTGCATGACGGGTTGGCGTATTGGCTGGATGGTGCTGCCGCAAAACATGGTCAGAACCGTCGAAAGATTGGCCCAAAGCCTTTATATTTGTGCGCCAGAAATTAGCCAAATTGCTGCACCCAAAGCATTTGAAGCGACCACGAGTTTGGAACTGATTAAGGACGGTTATCGCGCCAATCGTGCGCTTTTGATGGAAGAACTGCCGAAAATGGGCATCACTTTCGCTGCGCCGCCAGATGGCGCATTTTATGCGTGGTGCGATGTGTCAAAACATACCAATGATTCGATGGTCTTTGCCAAAACGATGCTGCGTGAGATTTTTGTCGCTGCTGCGCCGGGCGTTGATTTTGACCCGATAAATGGCAATCGTTTTATGCGTTTTTCCTATGCTGGAAATCATGATGCGATTGCTGAATCAATCGAGAGAATGAAAAACTGGGTATCTGTCTAAGACAAGTTTTTAAATCCTAGATACAAAAAAGCCCGCTCTACCAATAAGATAGAGCGGGCTTTTGATTCAGATCGTTAGGCTTTAGCCAAGCAGCTTGCGTGCCCACCATCCGCCTTTTTTAGGCTTCGGCTTGTCGCTTGTTTCAGAAACAACAACCGGTTCAACATCATTGTTGATATTGGCCTCTGTTGCCCGAACACGCTTAGGCGCATCTTCTTCGCTGTTACTTGGCGGCGTTGTTTCGGCCGCAGCTTCAACCGCCACTTCTTCACGCTTTGCCAGAACAGGCTTTTCGGCTGCTTCAACTTTTGGCGGCTCTACGGGAGCAGCAGTTACTTGAACCGCATTGTTGCTTTGTGCAGCAACCGGCTGAGATTCTACTTCAGGAGAGGCGGCTTTATCATTATCGTTCTTGGTATCAGCGTCATTATCGCTGGAACCATTGGCCGTGTTATCGCGCCCGTTTTCATTGCGGTTACGTCCGCGGCCACGTCCACGATTTCGGCGGTTACGGCTTTTTGCGTTGCCTTGATTATCACCATCTTGTTCCGGTGAACCATTGTCCTGCTGATCGTTGCCATTATCCGAAGGCTGTTCGCTTTCAGCTTTCGGGTTGGCTTCATCCCAAGCAGCCGCAAACTCAACCATAGGGCCGATGAGCTCAACATTTGGAACGCGGTCAAACCGGCTCTTGCGACCACGACCGCCGCGACGACCACGTGAACGACGGCGGCGCTTACCGCGACCATTGTTGCTGTCATTATCGTCGGTATCGTCACCATCTTGGTTTTCTTGAGTGCCACTTTCTTCAGTTTCAGAATCAGACGCGGCATTCTGTGTCTCATCACCATTGCTGTCGCGGTTTTTACCACCACGGCGGCGGCGACGGCGCTTATTGCGATTGCCTTGTTCTTCCTCAGTCTTTGGTGCTTCAGGTGTTTCTTCGCCAATCGCATTTTGAATGAGAATTTCGTCATCACCATCTTCAACAATCTCGACGTAGTTTTCGTCTTCGCTGTCGTCGTAATCAATGGTCACATGGGTTGACGCACGTTTTGGAAGGTTTGAAACCTCGCCGCGATCAATCGCGACCATATCAGCGCCAACACTATCATCAATCTCAACGGTAATTTTGAGACCAAAGCGTTGCTCCATGTCGATAAGCGATTCGCGCTTGTCGTTTAGAAGGTAGAGCGCAGTCGAACCAGGTGTGCGCACTGTCACGTGATTCTTATCATTGCGGATCAAATAATCCTCAATTGAACGAATAACATGAAGAGCAACAGACTGCGACGAGCGCACGAGACCAGTGCCTTCACAATGCGGACAGATCTGCATTGTGCTTTCAAGCACGCTGGCGCGCATACGTTGACGGCTCATTTCGAGTAGACCAAAATGCGATATCCGGCCAACTTGAATGCGGGCGCGATCGTTTTTCAGGCAGTCTTTAAGCTTCTTTTCAACCGCACGGTTGTTGCGGTTTTCTTCCATATCAATGAAATCGACCACGATAAGGCCGGCAAGGTCACGCAAGCGTAGCTGGCGCGCAACTTCTTCAGCAGCTTCCAGATTGGTCGCTATCGCCGTTTCCTCAATGGAGTGCTCGCGGGTCGATTTACCCGAGTTCACATCAATGGCCACCAAAGCTTCGGTCTGGTTGATAATAATGTAACCACCGGATTTCAGCGTCACCTGCGGTGTCATCAGCTTATCAAGCTGCGCTTCCATGCCGGTGCGGGCAAAAATGGGCGATGAATCAAGCCAAGGTTTTACCAGCTTTGCGCTGCCCGGCATTAACATCCGCATGAAATCTTTTGCCTGACGGAAGCCTTCTTCGCCAGCAACCGTAATTTCGCTAATATCTTTGTTAAACAGATCGCGGATCGACCGCTTGATCAGATTGCCTTCTTCATAGACCAGAGACGGTGCAGAAGATGACAGTGTCAGATCGCGCACATTATCCCAAAGGCGCATCAGATATTCATAGTCGCGCTTGACTTCGCCGCGTGTGCGGTTTGCACCTGCAGTCCGCAAGATAACGCCCATGCCTTTCGGCACTTCGAGATCCTTGACCATATCTTTCAAACGGCGGCGATCATCCGCGCTTGTGATTTTGCGAGAAATGCCGCCGCCACGTGCGGTGTTTGGCATCAATACAGAATAGCGACCCGCAAGCGACATATAAGTTGTCAAAGCTGCGCCCTTGTTGCCGCGCTCTTCTTTAACAACCTGTACCAAAATCACTTGGCGACGTTTGATAACTTCTTGAATTTTATATTGTTTGCGCGAAGGCCGGCGGCGAGGGCGTGAATCCTCAATCGCGTCATCATCATCGGCAACAACATCGACATCTTCGTCGCTTTGATCATCAGTTTCATTGGCGTCATCTTCATCATCATCTGATGTATCAAGATCGACTTCTTCTGAAATGACATCATTATTGTTTATTGCGGCTGCAACATTGACGACAGCTTCAACAAAAGCGTTCTCGCCATTATTGGCTTTCATCCGTTCTTCATAGATAGCCAGCAGCGCATCAAATGCGACAGGTTCGGCTTCAGGAACAGATTTTTGTGCATTTGGCTGATGATTGCGGCCATTGCTGTTGCGGTCATCTTTACGACCACGCCGACGGCGTCCGCGTCCGCGACCTTTGTTTTGGCTGCGCGCTTCGGCTTCTGCGTCATCATCTTCTTCTTCAGCATTCGCAATCGCGGCATCTTCTTCAAGAAGCGCCTGACGATCTGCCAGCGGAATTTGATAATAATCAGGGTGTATCTCGCTGAATGCGAGAAATCCGTGGCGATTGCCACCATAATCGACAAATGCAGCCTGTAGCGATGGCTCTACGCGCGTTACTTTTGCGAGATAGATATTACCGCGTATTTGGCGTTTGTGTTGTGATTCAAAATCGAAGTCTTCGAGGCGATTCCCTTTAGTGACGACAACCCGTGTTTCCTCCGGGTGGGAGGAATCGATAAGCATTTTGTTGGACATTGTAGTTTATTCCGACAGTCCACGTGACACCTCTTATAAGCCTATGCGCTACTGCGGATAGGCGGTGATAAGTAAATGCGCCGAGGCGAACTGATTTTTGTGTGATGTGGCTGCGACGAAGCTTCATGATGATCGCTAAGAGGGGCAACGCGCGAAGCGTTGTCTCATTCCTCATGGCGTTTTTGTACATTCTCATGGCCCGTCGGCATTCCAATTTATGACCGCATATAGCAGTCGGTGATATGATGCCCGTTATCGGGCTAGGACGTGCAATCTCGTAATTAAAGACGCTTGGTCCCTGTTAAAAACCTCTGACCTAGCATATCGGACAGCGGTAAATTCTTTGTCGCACTGGCGCGTATTCGCTCAGTGGATTACTTCAACTTAGGTTTTCGCATGCAAAGTCGCAAGTGATTTAATTCACTGAGGCGCAATAAGAAGAACGATTAGTGTGAATTTGTTGTCTCAGCATACTTGTTCTTACGTAATGCTTATTGTGGTAAGCTGTAAAACCTAGGGCGAGGCCAAGTTCTCGCTCAATATTATTTGTAAATCACTGGTTAACCATAAATGCATAAAATGCAGGATAAATAGCGATCAATCATGCGTGTAATTGCGTATATGCCAACAAGCGGGATGGTTTGCGTGTTAGCACGGCAGCAAAATCAACGAATAAATTGGACGCAAATGGTCTTTGTGCGCAAAATTTTTGCCTTGCTACTGCTTATCGGCTGGCTGATTGGCGGACTAACAGTCGCTTATGCACAGCACACCAATGTGCCTCTTGCCCTTTCAGCAAAAGTTGAGGGCGGCGATGAAGATATGTCGATCACGCTTATCTTTGACCGCAAAGTTGATATGGTTCCGCAATTGCTTAATCATCCATGGCGTTTGGTGCTTGATTTTGAGCGCCTTGGCTTTGGGTTTGAAATTGACCAGAAAGACTGGTCCGGTTTTGCCTCTGATATGCGGTGGGGCGATATGAGTGATGTAAATTCGCGCATTATCTTTGAAATGGATAAACCTTTCCGTATTGCCGAAATCAAAGCGCAGGAAAACAAAGGCAACGATACATTCAGCCTCGTTCTTTCGTTAAAGCAAAGCGACAGCGACACTTTTAATGCGGCAATGATTGACAATATGCGCACGAATGCAGTGGTGCAGCGCGACACGAAATCAGATCGTCTTGGTGTCTCTGCAAAGCCTGTAGTGTCGAAAAAGTTTACAGTTGTGCTTGATCCTGGCCATGGCGGCATTGATTCTGGGGCGGTTGGGCGTCACCAAACGTTGGAAAAGGAAATAGTTCTCGCCTTTGCCAAAGAATTGAAGGCAAGATTTGATGCCGAAGGTAATGTCGAAGCGATTTTGACCCGCGATAGCGATGTATTTATCCCGCTTAATGATCGGGTTCAGTTTGCGCGCCAAAGTAATGCCGACCTCTTCATTTCTATTCATGCTGATTCTATTCGTGAAAATTATGTGCGCGGCGCGACCGTTTATACAATTTCAGACAAAGCATCGGATAGTGTTGCTGCAAGCATTGCTGAGTCTGAAAACCGTGCCGATGAAATTGGCGGCATCAATTTTGCTGATGAACCTGAAGATGTGGCAGATATACTTGTCGATCTAGCACGTAGAGAAACGCTGGGCTTTTCGGTTCAGTTCGCACGGCTTGCTGTATCAAAGCTCCAAGAAGAGACAAAAATGATCAATAACCCGCATCGTCATGCTGGTTTTAGAGTTTTGCGTGCTCCAGATGTGCCATCTGTATTGATTGAGCTTGGTTATTTATCAAACGCTGAAGATGAAAAGCAGCTAACGCAAGCGAGTTGGCGCGCAAAAATTGTCAATCAAATTGCGGAATCTGTGAGTCGTTTTGCTGAATTGTCGGGCAGGAGACTCTCAGTGGCCAATGAGAAAGAGTGACCTGAACAATAAATCCCTTGTCGTTTTTGTTGCACAATAGCAACGATAGCGCGAAGTGTAGGGGAAAATAGCTGGCGTGGATTGGCGCTTGCCATTTTAACGTCTAATTTGGCGTTCAGGCGCAAACATAAAGATTTAAGAGTGTCGTTTGACACTGGTTCAATAGGTGAATTCATAATGTTGAGACTGCTAGGCTATTTTTTTGGCATAGGCGTTGTCATGTTCTTACTCGTTGCGGCGGGTGTATTCATCTATATTGGTGACTTATCAAAAGATCTTCCTGATTACGAAGTTTTGGCCAGTTATGAGCCTCCGGTGACGACCCGTATTCACTCTTCCGACGGGCAGTTAATGGGCGAATTTGCACGCCAGCGGCGTTTGTTCATACCAATTCAGGCCGTGCCGGATCGTGTAAAAGCAGCTTTTCTTTCTGCTGAAGATAAAAACTTTTATCAGCATCAGGGCGTAGACTTTTTGGCCTTAGCGCGGGCTATGGTGACGAACATACAAAATTATCGCAACGATAAACGTATGATTGGTGCCTCCACGATTACGCAGCAGGTCGCGAAAAACTTCCTTCTTACAAATGACAGAACAGTTGATCGTAAAATCAAAGAAGCGATTCTATCGTTCCGAATCGAACAGGCTTACTCAAAAGACCGTATTCTTGAGCTTTATCTTAATGAGATTTTCTTTGGAGCAGGTGCATATGGTATTGCTGGTGCGTCGCTCACCTATTTTGGCAAATCCGTTAATGAGCTTGATTTGCATGAAGCTGCATATTTGGCGACCTTGCCAAAGGCACCGAGCAATTATGACCCATTTGATGACACAGAAGCGGCAACCGAACGCCGTAACTGGATTATCGAACGTATGGTCGAAAACGGCTATGTAACGGGAGAAGAGGCTGAATTAGCGCAAGCCAAAGGCCTTGGCGTTAATTATCGCCGATCTGGCTCTTACGTTTTTGCCGCTGAATATTTCACCGAAGAAGCCCGCAAGGAAGTTATCGACCGCTATGGCGAAGATGCACTTTATGAAGGCGGCTTATCGGTTCGCACAACACTTGACCCTCGCTTGCAGGATATTGCTCGGCGCTCATTACAATCTGCCTTGATCAAATATGACCGCGGTTGGGGCTGGCGTGGTGCAGAAAAGACAATCGACATATCTGGCGATTGGGGTATCCCGCTTGCTGCACAGAAAGCATTGCGAGATCGCCCAGAATGGGATGTTGCCGCTGTTTTATCCGTGTCTGAAAATGGCGCAGATATCGGTCTTAGACCAGCTACAGAGGTTTCAGGTGCCGTCGACGGTGAGCGTAAGCGCGGCTTCATTAAAGCCGAAGGCTTAAAATGGGCTTTCCGCATGCGCGACAAAGAAAGCAATCGCGTAACCGCCAAATCAATTGATGACGTTCTTAAAGCCGGCGACGTAATTTTTGTCGAAAAATCAGGCGAGGGCAACGAATATGATCTTCGCCAAGTTCCCAAAGTGTCTGGCGCCTTAGTGTCTATGGACCCAAATACGGGACGTGTATTGGCAATGGCGGGCGGCTTTTCTTATTATGAATCGCAGTTCAACCGCGCCACGCAAGCCAATCGTCAGCCCGGCTCATCATTCAAACCGTTCGTTTATGCGGCTGCGCTTGATAATGGTTACACGCCAGCCTCTGTTATCTTAGATGCGCCTATTAAGCTTGTTTCGGGCGGTGAAGTCTGGGAACCAAAGAACTATTCAGGCGGCGGTGCTGGACCTTCAACATTGCGTCTTGGTATTGAGCGCTCACGTAACTTGATGACGGTCCGTCTTGCAAAAGATATGGGCATGCGCCTTGTTGCTGATTATGCAGAGCATTTTGGTATTTATGATAAAATGCTGCCGGTTCTTGCGATGTCGCTTGGTTCTGGTGAAACAACGGTCATGCGTATGGTTTCAGCCTTTTCTGTGCTTGCAAATGGCGGACGTCAGATTAAGCCATCAATTATCGACCGCGTTCAAGACCGTTACGGCAAAACGATTTACAAGCAAGACAGCCGGATTTGTGAAGGCTGCAACGCGTCGCGCTGGGTTGGCCAAGATGAGCCAGAACTCGTTGATACACGCGACCAAATTCTTGATCCGATGACGGCTTACCAAATCACATCAATGATGGAAGGCGTTGTCTTGCGCGGTACTGCCACGAAACTTCAAGCGCTCGGCCGTCCGATCGCTGGTAAAACGGGTACGACCAATGATGAAAAAGACGCATGGTTCGTTGGCTATACGCCCAATATGGTAACCGGCGTCTATATCGGTTTCGACCGTCCACGTGCGATGGGCAGGGGGTCGACAGGCGGTGAACTTGCAGCGCCCGTATTCCAAGCCTTTATGTCCGAAGCGCTTGAGGGCGTAGCGCCCGTGAGCTTCAAAGTGCCGGACGGCATGACGATCATCAACATTAACCGCAAAACTGGTTTGCAGGCGGATGGTCCTGTTGGCGGCGATATTATCGCTGAAGCCTTTAAGCCTGGCACTGGTCCTGCGGATACTTATTTCGTGATTGGTGAAGAAGTAGCGCAGCAGCGCG
Source organism: Ahrensia sp. 13_GOM-1096m (assembly GCF_000620605.1). NCBI lineage: Bacteria > Pseudomonadati > Pseudomonadota > Alphaproteobacteria > Hyphomicrobiales > Ahrensiaceae > Ahrensia > Ahrensia sp. 13_GOM-1096m. The sequence continues at coordinate 158,097 of NZ_JIAX01000009.1, read as the reverse complement.
AACGCCAGCGGGCAATTTCACCCAATGCACAGCGCGCTGTAGAAACAAACTCCGGTGGACTTTTCTAACCATTGACCCCTTTACATTGTACTCAGGCTTTTCCTAAAAGCCTGAGACATCATTTGTAACTCATTTCAAATTTGGACCTTTATTTATGCGCGCGGAAATTTCGGCACTTGTCGATGACATCAAGCAGGCGATCGCCCTGTTGAGGAGGCATCTTTGACTGGGATGCAGCTTCCAAAAGATTAGATTATCTAAATTCACGCGCCGAAGATCCTGATCTTTGGAATGACCCCGATGAAGCGCAAAAATTGATGCAAGAGCGCCAGCGCCTTGAAGAGATGACAGGCGCAATCAAAGCATTTGACCAAAATCTGGCCGATAGTGTTGAACTCATTGCGATGGGCGAAGAAGAAGGTGACCAAGACACGGTAACCGACGCCGAAGAGATCATTAAAGCCATGCAAGGCGACATTGAAAAAATGTCGATTGAAGCCTTGCTGTCCGGCGAACTTGATTCCAGCGATACTTTTGTTGAGGTGCATTCCGGTGCTGGTGGCACAGAGAGCCAAGATTGGGCGAGCATGCTGTTCCGCATGTATTCGCGCTGGGCAGAGCGCCGCGGCTTTAAAGTGGAATTGCAGGAATATTCTGCCGGTGATGAAGCTGGCATTAAATCCGCAACCATTCTTGTCAAAGGGCACAACGCCTATGGCTGGCTGAAAACCGAAACGGGCGTTCATCGCTTAGTGCGTATTTCGCCATTTGACTCCAATGATCGCCGCCACACATCGTTCTCCTCCGTTGGTGTCTATCCTGTGATTGACGATAACATTGAAGTTGAAGTGTTGGATAAGGATATTCGCATCGATACATTCCGCTCGTCCGGTGCAGGCGGTCAGCACGTGAACACAACGGATTCCGCGGTTCGGATCACACACTTTCCAACGGGCATCGTTGTGACTTCATCAGAAAAATCACAGCACCAAAACCGTGCGAACTGTATGAAAGCATTGCGTGCGCGGCTTTATGACATGGAAATGAAAAAGCGCGAAGATGCGGCAGCTGCCTCCCATGATGGCAAAACCGATATTGGCTGGGGCCACCAAATTCGCTCTTATGTGATGCAACCCTATCAGCTGGTCAAAGACTTGCGCACCGGCGTTGAATCAACAGCGCCTCAAGATGTGCTCGACGGTGCGCTTGACCCGTTTATGGAGGCTGCCTTGGCCGCCAGAGTTGACGGCGCTAAAGGCGATGTGGACGATCTGAACTGATCTAAGCCGCGGCAACCAATCTATCAGCCTTAACGGGCTGAGCCGCTTGCATGACTTTTCCCATATGCCGCGCGACATCAGTCATGCGGCATGAAAACCCCCATTCATTGTCATACCAAGCCATAACCTGAACCATTGTGTCGCTCATGACTTTTGTTTGCGCAGGGGCAAAGCATGATGATGCAGGGTTGTGGTTAAAGTCGATGGAAACTTTTGGCGCAGGATCATAAGACACGATGCCCTTGAGCGGACCTTCAGCGGCAACGCGCATCGCCTCATTGATCTCGTCGATGGATGTGGCGCGTGAGGCAACAAACTTCAAATCAACCAGAGAAACATTGGGCGTTGGCACGCGCACAGATGAGCCGTCCAATTTGCCGTTAAGCTCAGGGATTACGAGACCAACAGCTTTTGCGGCACCGGTTGATGTGGGGATCATGGAGTTGGCCGCGGCGCGTGCGCGGTAAACATCCTTGTGGTGACGGTCGAGCGTTGGCTGATCGCCGGTAAAAGAGTGAACCGTGGTCATAAAGCCATGCTCAATGCCAATTGCCTTGTTCAAAATATAAGCCATCGGCGCAAGGCAGTTGGTGGTGCATGATGCAGCTGAAACAACCAAATCATCTGGCGTTATTTCTTCGTGATTGACGCCGTAAACAATTGTTTTGTCGGCTGGTTTGCCAGGGGCAGAAAGCAGCACGCGTTTTGCGCCAGCCTCAATATGCGGCATGGATTTTTCCGTTGAATTAAACGCGCCCGTACATTCCAGCACAATATCAACACCCAAATCATCCCAAGGCAGGTTCGCCGGATTGCGGTCTGCAAAGAACGGCACAAAGCCGCGGCCCGTATCAAAACCTTTTTCAGTTTCGGTAATTTCACCCGGAAATAGACCGTGCACAGAATCATAGCGGAGCAAATGTGCGTGGGTGGAAACTGGACCGGAATTGTTGATCGCAACAACCTCAATATCATCGCATCCAAGCTCTTGAATGGCGCGGTATGTTAGTCGGCCAATGCGTCCGAACCCGTTAATGGCAACACGAATAGTCATTAAAAATCTCCAATTTTTAGTGCTAACGCACACATCTTCGCCGCCACTTAGTTTAATTTTTTTAAAAACGAAACCCTCCAAAAATTTATTAAACGATTGAAATCATAAAGAATTCACAGGCTTGGTAAATTTAAATGTTTTAAATCGGTTTAAACGAAAGCTGCTTTCTCTTCAGCCAGCTGCTCCCCGATAGGTACATTGCGAAGCAATCACCAAGAGGGTGCGACGCGCGGAGATATATTCGCGCAGCTGCATCATCGCACTCTGGTTTGAGGCAATTGAAACGACACAACAATGTAAGTGGCGTCAGGGCGGTATGGCGTCTTCAAGCGTAAGGGCAGGGTGCATCATTGATAGGCCGTCAGAAAACGCATTGCTTTGCGCGGCAAGTTTCATCGCTGCAACCTGCGCACGAGCAGCAATAATGTTGGACAATCGCCGCACGATAGCGCGCAGATTAAGCAATATATGCCGCAGAGATTTGAGGCGCTTCATGATGCCACCAATTGTAAGCGTGCCAAGCGTGAACGCGGTGTTGAAAGCCATAAAATCACTGGCCGCTTTCTCATAGTCCGGCGAAAAACGCTTTTTAATTTGGCCATGATAAAAAATTGCGACCAGCAAGCATCCGGCGGCTTTTTCAGCATTTATGATGAGATCGAGAGCCCATGCGGACAAACGGCGCGGTAGTGGCTTGTCTGCGCGCACATTGATAAAATAGGCCGCACTTAGCCAGCAGAAAACAATGCGCAAAAGCGCAATCCTGTTTCTTTCTATGGCGACGGCGATGTTCATGCGCGCTCCGTTGTTTGGCGCACATTATGAGGACGGGAGCGGCGGGGTGGATAAGTCTTCGCCCAAAATCTCTGACTATGAGAAATAGAAAGTAAATTCACGGCATTGATGAAGACTAAACTTTAGATTTTGCGAGAGTGGGGCTAACCTCTGTGCGATATTGGGGGAATCAGCATGTCACTAAGCTGGAATGAAATACGGGTGCGCGCAAAGCAGTTTGCCGCCGATTTTGTTGATGCACATTATGAGAAAGGCGAAACCCAAACCTTTTACAATGAGTTTTTCGAAGTATTTGGCATCAAGCGCCGCCAAGTGGCACGCTATGAGGAGCAGATAAAAAAGCTATCAGGCAATACGGGCTTTATTGATCTTTTTTGGCCCAAACATCTGCTTGTTGAACAAAAAAGCGCTGGTCGTGACCTGAAAGCTGCCGCCGACCAAGCAGGCGAATATTTTGATGCGGTCAAAGACAGTGAAAAACCACGCTTTCAATTGCTCTGCGATTTTCAAAATTGGGAATTACTGGACCGCGATACCCGTGAAAGTTGGTCATTCACGCTAGCAGAACTGCCGGAAAAAGTTGATCTGTTTGCCTTTATGATCGGGCGTGAGAAACGTACCTATCAAGACCAAGATCCTGTTAACATTGAAGCGTCCGAACTCATGGGCAAAATTCATGATGAGTTGGAGGAAAATGGCTATAAGGGCAATGATCTTGAGCGTTATCTGGTGCGGCTGCTGTTCATGCTGTTTGCCGATGATACGGGTATTTTTCAGCCGCGCGATCATATGCTTGATGTCATCGAGAACCGAACTAAAGAAGACGGTTCCGATTTGGGGCTGTGGATTCAGCAGGTGTTTGAAATTCTCGACACGCCAGAAGATGAGCGGCAGAAAAACCTTGATGAGGATCTGAATAAATTCCCCTATGTGAATGGGGAGCTTTTCAGCGAAAGACTGCGCACGGCAAATTTCAACAGCGCCATGCGCGATACTTTTTTAGAAGCTTGTCGCTTTAACTGGTCAAAAGTGTCGCCCGCGATTTTCGGCTCTCTGTTCCAATCTGTCATGGACCCTGCTGAAAGGCGTAAAAAAGGCGCGCATTACACCACTGAAAAGAACATTATGAAGCTCATTGGGCCATTGTTTCTTGATGAGCTGCGAGATGAATTCGCAAAGCTGAAAGCCTTAAGACGTGAAAAATTTAGTAAGTTAGAAGCCTTTCGTAAGCACTTGAGCACACTTACCTTTTTAGATCCTGCCTGCGGGTGCGGAAATTTTTTGATTATTGCCTACCGCGAATTGCGCCGCCTTGAACTTGATTGCCTTGTGGAGCTGCGCAAGCAAAATGTAGGTGGCAAGGACATGTTGGGCGCACAATCGCTTTCTGATGTGGATGTGAGTCAATTCTACGGTATTGAATTGGAAGAATTTCCCGCACGCATTGCCGAGGTTGCAATGTGGATGATGGACCACATTATGAATGTAGAGCTTGGTGATCTATTTGGCGAAGTATATTCGCGCATACCGCTTAAAAAATCGCCGCACATAACCCATGCCGATGCGCTGGCCATGGACTGGAATGACCTGCTGCCCGCCCATCAATGTTCATACATCATGGGTAATCCACCGTTCATTGGCTCCAAATATCAATCAGTGGAACAACGCCAACAGGTTCGCGATATTGCGGCGCTCGGCGGCTCAGGCGGCACGTTGGATTTCGTGTGCGCGTGGTTTTTGAATGCAGGCGCTTATGTCAATCAGGATAGCACAAAAGCCAAATTCGCCTTTGTGACAACAAACTCTATCGTGCAAGGTGAACAGGTAGCGCAGCTTTGGCCGTTAATGTTTGACCGCTACAAACTGGAAATCATTTTTGGCCACCGCACCTTTGAGTGGGGCAGCGAAGCGCGCGGCAAAGCCCATGTACATGTGGTGATTATCGGCCTCACGCGCCGCGACATGGAACCTGCGGTTAAGCGGTTGTTTTCCTATGAAACAATTAAGAGTGAACCTGAAGAAACAACGCATAAAGCGCTAACAGCCTATTTGTTCGGTGCTGATGATGCGTCAAACCGCTATCGCGTTGTAAAAGAAGAAAGTAGGCCGATAAATGGTCTTCCACGCTTGCTTACTGGATCAAAGCCACTTGATGGAGGACATTTTGTATTAAGCGCAGAAGAAGCTGCCCTAGTAATGAAAGAGGACAAAGTTGCTGCAAAAGCCCTTCGACCATATATTGGTGCACAGGAATACATCAATGGCTGGACGCGATGGGTTTTGTATTTTGCAGACTTGACCCCAGCAGAAATAAAATCTTCAAAGTTCCTAAAAGAGCGCTTATCGGCGGTCTCTAGTTGGAGATCAGATAGTAAAAGCAAACCAACTTTAGCAATTGCCAACACACCAAGTATTTATCACGTGACTGTGGTTCCAGTTGCTCCTTTTCTTGCTATTCCGAATGTTAGTTCTGAGCGCAGAGAGTATTCGCCAATCGGTTGGGTCACACCGCCAATAATACCGAACCAAAAATTGCGTGTCTTGCTTGATGCCTCAGAAGTGCAATTCGCCATCCTTACTTCAGCCATGCACATGGCTTGGATGCGCGCAATTACAGGGCGCATGAAAAGCGATTACATGTATTCTGTCGGTGTAGTCTACAACACGTTCCCTTGGCCCGAAATGAACGATAAAGCTAAAGAGAAAGTCGGCGCCTTGGCGCAAGCAGTTTTGGATGCGCGCGCGCAATTTCCTGATTCTACGCTCGCAGATTTGTACGATCCAGATTTAATGCCGCCTGTTCTGCGCAAGGCGCATACGGCGCTGGATAAGGCGGTCGATAAACTCTATCGCTCTAAACCATTTGAAAGCGAGCGCGAGAGGGTGGAGCATTTGTTCGGTCTTTATGAAAAAATGGTCGCGCCTCTGGAGGAGAAGGCCAAGGAAAAACCTAAGAGAAAAAAGAAGGTTTGACTAACTGGGTTGTCACAATTTTTACAACCCGACAAAACTTCTCCTAATTCTCTGTCACGGATTTACATCATTATTGTGCGGTGAAACACGATTTATCTGGCTTTTGCTGCGCTGCACTCTTTAGACATTGCTCCATGAACACAGCGAATGCGTTCGTTGTTACAGTTTTTACAACTAAAGGCGCAGAGCGTCTCAAGGAGCAAGTAAGATGAGCTACACAGCTGAAATCGACGCAGCAAAAGCGACAATCGCGAAAAACGGCCCATCATGGAGCGGCATTGATGCGGAATCAGTTGCCCGTATGCGTGCGCAGAACAAATTCCAGACCGGTCTTGATATTGCCCGCTACACCGCTGGTATCATGCGCAAAGACATGGCGGCTTATGATGCCGACCCTGCCAATTACACCCAGTCGCTTGGTTGCTGGCATGGCTTTATCGGCCAGCAGAAAATGATTTCTATCAAGAAGCATTTTGGCACGACAAAAGGGCGTTATTTGTATCTTTCCGGCTGGATGGTTGCTGCGCTTCGCTCGGAATTCGGCCCATTGCCGGACCAATCTATGCATGAAAAAACATCGGTTCCTGCATTGATCGAAGAGCTTTACACCTTTTTGCGCCAAGCCGATGCGCGTGAATTGGGCGGTCTTTTCCGCGATTTAGATAGCGCCAAAGAGAGCGGCGATCAGGTGAAAGCTGCCTCGATTCAAAAAGAGATCGACGAGCACCAGACGCATATTGTTCCGATCATCGCGGATATTGATGCGGGTTTCGGTAATGCTGAGGCGACATATTTGCTGGCCAAAAAAATGATTGAAGCGGGTGCTTGTGCGCTGCAGATCGAAAATCAGGTTTCTGATGAAAAGCAATGTGGTCACCAAGACGGCAAGGTTACGGTTCCCCATGATGACTTTTTGGCGAAAATCCGCGCGTGCCGCTATGCATTCATGGAACTCGGCGTTGAAGATGGCATCATCGTTACACGCACAGATTCGCTGGGTGCGGGTCTTACAAAACAGATCGCTTATTCTGCAACAGACGGCGATATTGGCGACCAATATAACAGCTTCCTTGATTGCGAAGAAGTAACAGCCGACGATCTGCGTTCATCGGATGTTGTTATCAAGCGCGATGGCAAGTTGCTGCGTCCAAAACGTTTAGCCTCAAACCTCTTCCAGTTCAAAGCTGGCACGGGCGAAGATCGCTGTGTTCTTGACTGTATCACGTCGCTTCAAAATGGTGCGGACCTGCTTTGGATTGAAACTGAAAAACCACATATCGGCCAGATTGGCAGCATGGTGAACCGTATCCGCGAAGTTATGCCTAATGCGAAGCTGGTTTATAACAATTCGCCGTCATTTAACTGGACGCTTAACTTCCGCCAGCAGGTTTTCGATATTTGGCAGGAGCAGGGCAAGGATGTTTCAGATTATCAGCGCGACCGTTTGATGAGTGTTGATTATGATACAACGGAATTGGCAATCGAGGCCGATGAACGCATCCGTACATTCCAGAAAGATTCAGCGCGTGAAGCGGGTATCTTCCACCATTTGATCACGCTGCCGACTTACCACACGGCTGCATTGTCGACCGACAATCTTGCCAAGGAATATTTCGGCGAGCAGGGCATGCTTGGTTATGTTGAAGGTGTTCAGCGCAAAGAGATTCGCCAAGGTATCGCCTGCGTTAAGCACCAGAACATGGCTGGTTCTGATATGGGCGACGATCATAAGGAATATTTTGCCGGTGAAGCTGCACTTAAAGCAGGCGGCAAAGACAACACAATGAACCAGTTTGCGGCTGAATAATAACGCGCTAATTGGTAATATTACTGAAAAAACAAACAGGTGTCCTGAAATAGGGCGCCTGTTTTTGCTTGTGTGGTGCCGAATAAACGTTGCAACGCATTTTTTACATGACATTATACCGCCAAGCCCGATAGGGCGACAAATAAACGGGAGGCTTTTATGAATAGACGTCATTTAATCATTGGTGCAGCGCTTGCAGCAATGATGAGTACAACTGCATCTTATGCGCAGGAAATCACACTGCGTTTGCACCAATTTCTGCCAGCACAGGCATCAATCCCCAATGGTGCGATCAAGCCATGGATTGAAAAGGTTGAAAAAGAATCAGAGGGTCGCATCAAGATCGAGCATTTCCCGTCAATGCAATTGGGCGGTAAACCACCTGCGCTTTACAGCCAAGCGGTGGATGGCGTTGCCGATATTGTGTGGACGGTTGTGGGCTACACGCCTGGCCGATTCCCGAAATCTGAAGTGTTTGAATTGCCGTTCATGAGCGGCGATTCAGCCACATCATCAAAAGCATTCCATGAATTCGTCAATGAATATGCATTGGATGAATACACAGATTCGCATCCAATCGTGTTCCACACACATGGACCGGGCTTTATCCATTCCAACAAACCAGTTGCAACAATTGAAGACGTTAAGGGCCAAAAACTGCGTGGCCCAACCCGCGTGATCACGAACTTGCTCGGTAAACTTGGCGCGACACCTGTTGGCATGCCGGTTCCAGCTGTGCCTGAAGCGGTTTCAAAAGGGGTTATCGATGGCGCGGTTATTCCTTGGGAAGTAACATTACCATTGAAAATGACTGAATTGACAAAAAACCATTCTGGTTTTTCCAAAGCGCCGGGCCTTTATACAGCAACATTCGTCATGACGATGAACAAAGCAAAATATGAAAGCCTGCCGGATGATCTGAAAGCGGTGATCGACAACAATTCCGGTCCTGAAGTCTCCAAACTTTTTGGTCAGGCCATGGATGATATGGATAAGGTTGGCCGTTCGAAAGCTGATGAAACCGGCAATACGATCATTGATCTGGAAGATCAGCGCGAAGCATGGATGAAAATCGGTGCGGAAGTTGAAGCGGACTGGATTGCTGAAATGGATGGCAAAGGCGTCGATGGCGCAGCGCTGGTTAAAGCTGCGCGTGAAGCGATTGCTAAAAACGCTGAATAAATTTCAGCTTATTTTAAGAAAATCAGGCGGTCAGCAATGGCCGCCTTTTTTGCACTCATTTTATCGTTGTAGAATGATAATTCAATATTCGCACTTATTTGAAAAATACTTGCCTATACAATTCAAAATGCATGTGACAAAGCGCTGTGCAACGCAGGGCACATAGATTTTATCAATGACATTTGTATCCAACATGCTGCGGTCTCTTGGACCGCCTATCGGTCTTGCATCGCCAAGAGAAGCGCTTCGGGCAGGCTTTGGGGCGTTGCTAGGCCTCGCACTTGCAGGTTTTTTTCTCTCGCTTCTGCCGATAGATTTGCAGCTGCGTCTCTATTTGATTGCCCCTTTTGGTGCGAGCGCTGTTTTGCTTTTTGCGGTTCCAAACAGTCCATTGGCGCAGCCTTGGTCGGCAATTGTTGGTAATATAATTGCAGCTTTAGTTGGCGTTGCTGTGTGCCTGTCCGTGCCTGATCTTACTTTGCGCATTGCTCTGGCTGTTGGCCTAACCATCGTTGCGACATCTTTGTTTCGGGCGGTTCACCCGCCAGCAGGTGCCGTTGCTATGACGGCTGCCTTGAATTCTGATGCGGTGGCTGAGCTTGGATTTCAGTTTGCGCTAACGCCAGTTGCCGCAGGTACAATATTCCTCGTCATCACGGCTACGATTTATGCAAAATTAACAGGCCGCCGATATCCATTTCGCCAGTTTGATGAGCCTAACAATTATGGCACGCAAGATCCGGCGCCCATAGAACGCCTTGGTTTGTCAGAGGATGAATTGGTTGAAATTCTGGAGCGCTATAAGCAATCATTCAATTTGGGTGTTGAAGATTTGGCACGGCTAGTTGGTGCGGCCGAAATGCAAGCCGCAACCCACAGAACAGGGCCGCTCAGCGCCGATGATATTATGTCGCGCAATCTTGTGACGGTAAAACCGGACACCGTGCTGGCGGACATTGCGGCGCTGTTTCGCCGCCATAAATTTACCGCACTGCCTGTTGTCGATCATGACGGCCATTATTTAGGGGTGATTTTTCAAATTCACCTTATTAGCCGCGGCACGCAAGATGCGGATAATTCAACACTCAGATTTAGTGCTGCTATGGCGCGTTTGCTGACCAAAAAATCAGATAGGCCCGTATTGGCGCATGAGGTGATGGATGTTGATGGACCGCGCGCAACGCCGACAACTTCCATTGGCAAGCTTTTGCCATTAATGGCGCAAGGTGAGGTCGATGCAATACCAATCCTTGAAGATAATTCCATCGTTGGCATTGTTACGCAAACAGACCTGATTGCCGCCTTTGCGCGCCGTAGCCTGCCGGAAAAAACTCATATTTAGTTCAGTGACGTTGATAATATACGCTATCGGTTGTTTAGGGCCAGCTGGGTGTGAAATGACGCCCTAAGCATTTTCGACGATAGCCGAATGTGAATATTTGAATATGAAAGCGAATATGAAATAGGTTTTGAAGTATTTCGCGTGCGACAGAAAGGTTTTTACAAACAAAGGTTTGGGAAAGCGCCCGAATGTCTCCTTGGAGCCCAATTATGACTTTCACTGCGCTGCAGAAAGTTGGTAAGTTGGCCGTAGCCGACCTTGGTGCGGATCGCGTCTAATGACCGCTCAATGCGGACGCGTGAGTTATCGCCGCGTTCACCACATGGCGAACTCACAAACGGGTTTTCCGGATAGCTACAAGTTTTCAATATCTGGATTGACGAGTGGATTTCGACGTCCGAATTCTTCGCCCGTATCTGCGTTCACAATGAGCCGAATTTTATCTCGCAACATTTCGAACATGTTGGCTTTTCGCCGGTAGTCATTTTCTGACAGATTCGTTGTGAGGTATCTGCAAAAAGTAGCCAACATGAAATCTGGTACAGCAACGCCAAAATACTTCTTGTCGACGATGTCTATGACGACATACTCTGGACATCTGTTATTTTCGCGGAGCAGTTCTTTCCACACGTCATCAACTGTTTTTGTGATCGCATCTTTGGAAACTTTGCTCGTTTGTTCAAAATGAAAATATGCCGCACGACTTTCGGCAGCCATTAGTCGACGCTTCAAGACGAATCTCAAAAGCTCTAAATAGCAGTCTTGGTAGTCGGCGGTTAGCTTTCCAAAGACAATGTAACCATTGAACGGAAGAGGCTGAAGTGCCGATAGGTAGATTTTCCGCAAATCTTCAGTTGTATCTGTAAAGTGCATTCCCTTCTTATCAATTTTTTCTCGATTACCATCGGACCATGGGTCGGCCAAATAATCTTCCAAAACTTTTTCGGTTACGTCGTTTAAATGGTCTTGATGCTGAGTGCCACTCATGCCCAGAGCTAAGTATTTTATGCCATTTAATTCGAACTCCGCTTCATCCACATAGAACTGAAAGGGCTTTCTATTTTGGTTTTTGGGTTTGAAGCTCGGAGAATCGCCACTCTCCTCCAAAATTTCTTGCCAAAGTGGGACAATTTTGGAAGCTAAATTGGGCTCGTGAAAAGCGATATATTTCACGCGTCCATCGAGGTGGTTGATATAACTTTGTCGTGCAAAATGATGACTAAGCCCTAAGTGTTCTAGATGATCATCCAATCCGTATTTTTTCGAAAAATGGAGTTCTTGCCGCAAGCTACGTTTCATTCTTTTAGGTGCATGAGGCGCGTCTGTCGCTGACACACTGAGACCCGTAACATAGTGGTTCTGCCCTCGCTTGCTAAGTCGCGTTTTGTCCAGCGCCAACGTGAAATCATGCAGTTCAACGATTTCTGAAATTGCCATTTCTGTTGGTAGCTCTCCCTCGGAGGAAAATGTCAAATCATCAGCGTATCGACTGTAAATGGCTCCATGTTTCTCAGCCAAGCTATTGAGGTCGATGTCCATAATGTGGCTGATCGCATTTGCGATAATTGGACTTGTAGGAAGGCCGAGGGGTAGTTTCCCGTCAATAGACAAAAAGTTGGAAAGCAGTTTCGCAACTTCAGAAGCCACCCCTAAACGTTCCAAAAACGTGCTGATGCGCCCAATTGAAATCGAGGGGAAGTAGTTCTCGATGTCAGCTTTCAGAAGGTATTTTGCTCCAATATGAAATTGAGCGTTTTCACGAATGTTCCTGCCTCGCACGTAGCCACAATTTTGAGGATGAGGAAAACCTGGAACGACTGTCTCAAAGAACAGTGTTAAGCGTCGGGACAAGCCTTTGAGTGCATCGTTAATGTGTGAATTAGCTTCCCAGACAGTTCGTTTTCCTCGTTTTGGATTTCGCTTGGGAATTTCGTGGAGAGAAAAGGTGGGCAAATAGAGTTCTTTGATACCCATTTCAACCACTGGCTCTGCCATAAGCGCTTCATATTCCGCGACGTTGAAAGTCAATGCTCTATCGAAAAACATCTCTTCTAAACCAATATAGGTGAGAAGCTGCTCTTTTGTTTTTATACGCCGTAAATCGTAGTTAAATGCCATTTTTAAAATCTTTAAGGTGGAGCAGCCAGACACACGTAGCAAGTGGTTCCGTAATGGCAGATGCGACTCGCACCTTTAACCTTGTCGCCAAGCTGCTCCGTTATTAAGCCTAGCACAGGTTGTCAGCATTAGGAACAATTCCTCGTTGATTTGCACAATGAAGCCTGAACCTCGCCAAGGGCCGATCAGGTTTTGAAAGGCGACCAAAGTTCGCAATTTTGCAACGGCAGATTTCTGCGCATAGCTGCAGTTCGTGCGGGGCGTAGCGAACTTCCGCTCTCCGCCCTTTTGCAACTTTGAAAGCCAACTTTAACTGGGTCACTTCGTCCGCCCTGCTGCCCTTGGGCTGTCAATTCATATTCAGCCGACCCTATCTGATGGCCAAATGTCATGAGCTACTTCGCAGATGGTGCGAGATTCAATTCTTATAGGTTTTAAGAAGTGCGACCTTTTAGTGCGATCAAAAACATTTCAGTGACATAAATATAACAGTATCTCGCTATGCTAGCAGCTATTGTAGCTTTTCCGTTGAAAGTAAATGCAAGCTATGTCGGTCAAAATTGACGCTAACGGCCCATAGCTGCCCTCTGGGTGGTCCGCAGCGAACGACAGCAAGAAGCTCAAAGTACCGAATGCTGCAAAGTAGACGAACGTCCGCTAAAAGGCGTTCGACGTGTTAATGTGACCAGTCCAAAGAATTGCGCCAGCAACCAAACTCCACGACGCGCAGACCGCTTCAATGATGGTAGTCACAGGTCAGTCTGATCGTTTTCATCGGGTCATTTCTCATATGTCGAGGGCACGAAAATCTTACTGAGTTCGTGGCCGGTCGATGCTGATGTTTGGGTGATAAGGTCTGGGGCAAAGGCCCGACCAATCGCGGCCCACGTCAAAAACACAGCCCGATCCCGTGCTACTTGTTCGGGAAGACCAGTCTCGATCAATAGCTCGGTCAGATAGCTTGTCCGTATCTGGTCGACTTCTGCCAGAGCGACCGCGACCTCATCGTTGACACCACCCCATCTGCGCATTCCGTTCTCTAGCGGTTGAGGCGCATCAATACCCATCTGGATAAGTGCAGAAATTTGAGCCTGCGCGCCCGACAATTTTCCCAACTGCGAAATAATGTCCAGCGTGTTTTCTTCACGCCAAGTGGCCAACAACGCGTCGTGAAAATCTCCGAGCGACGGAAAATGCCAGTAAAAGCTCCCGCGAGAAACACCAAGCGCTTTGGCCATCACCTCGGCCTTGAGCTTTTCATGCCCTTCATACCGCAACACATCAAAGCCGTGTTCGATCCAAGTTTTGCGTGTCAGTCGGTCGGTCATAGGATTACTATACAGAACTGTCTTGTTTGTTCAATACAGTTCTGTATGGTTCTTGTGGAGTTTGCTGACCGTCTTTCGAGGCAATGAAACCAATGGAGAACCAATCGCATGAATATCCCAGTCCTAATTGTGGCCTGTATCATGGCCATCGCAGTTGTCGCGCATGTCTTTGGTGGGACAAGGGAAACCGCCCGTATTGCGCCTGACCCTTCCGCCCAGAACTTAACCCGGCACTGGGTCCAAGCAATGGGCGCATTTCAGATGCTGTCGGTGGATCTGTTGGCTATCGCGCTTCTGCTGTTTGGAGTTGCTCTCTGGGATTTGGGTCCTGCCGAGGATTTAGTCCTAAAAGGCCTGATTGCACTCTTCTGCAGTTGGGGAATTGTTTGGTTCGTTCAAGTGCAATGGCTTAAGCGAACGGGTGCAGGCATACTACAACTCCCTCATTGGGTGATCTGGTTCATCTGTGCGGGCCTTCTATTTTTCGGCCTTTGATTGAAGACCGCGAGGCAGCGGACAAAGTTGGTATCGTTGCTCCTCGGAGGAGGTAACTGGGCGGCTGCAGCAAGCAAAATAGGGCTGGTCCCGACTCGCATAGGTCCCCAATGCGGAAACTCAAGTGGATACCGTGAAGGGCAGCTCTGTCCGCTTTGCTGCCCTTGGGCTGTCAATTCATATTCAGCCGACCCTGTTTGGTGGCCAAATGTCATGAGCTACTTCGCAGATGGTGCGAGATTCAATCCTTATAGGGGTCAAGAGTTGCAACCTATGGGTGTTATCAAAAATATTTCAGTGGCATGAATATAAAAATATATCGCTACGCCAGCAGATATTATAGCTTTTCCGTTGAAAATAAATACACGCTATGGTAGCAAAAATTGCCGTACCTTTTGGTGCGGCTGGCTAGATGTTCACCGTAGGCCTGTTAAGTGCGTTCAGAATTTAAGCAATGTAGACACGCTGATATTTGTTTTTCGGCTACCAATGTGGAGAGAGCGGTAGGACCATGATAACACTTGAAGTCAAAGACTTTTTCTTAACTTTCGAAAACCACCTGAATGTAAACCCAGCAGTAGCGCCAAAGCATTATCAAGAATGTTTGCAAGCAGCTTTCCCTGGACCTTTAAGCCCCCGCATTATTACTGAAATCAGATCGACATTGGCCCGAGATGGCTATGCTGTCATCGCAACTGATCTTGATGACTTTGCACCAGCCACCCCAACGTCATTGGAAGATAATTATGATGGGCCATATTTTGGCGAGGCTATATTGTCATTTATTGCGACAATCATTGGCGATGTGCAAATATTGCCATATCAACATAATGGCCGACCGTTTCATGACATAATGCCTCTGAGTGCTTTTAAAGATAGGCAGACTTCTGGGAGTTCGGCGGTTCTGCTTGAAATGCATACAGAACTGTCATTTGTTGAAAGTCCGCCTGAATATCTGATGCTTTATTGCGTGCGGCCCGATTTAGCCGGAGTAGCAGAAACCCATTTATACGATTCCCAGTTCGCGCTGCCGGCTCTGTCAGCTTATCATTGTGCTGATTTGGCATCTCCTTCCTATCAATTCTTGCTGGATGAAAATGTAACGGATGGTTACTCAGAAAACTTGCCATATCTACCCATTATAGATCGACAAACGTCGCGGTTGCTGCGCTTTGATATCGACACGTGTCGGCCAATGGATGGCGACGCAAAAGAGGCCGCCAGAGCGCTGGAAATCGCACTTTTGGCGAAACGCATATCTATTCGCCTGCGCTTTGGGGACTTGCTCATCGTTGACAATAAACGAATGGTTCATTCGCGCAGCCCCTTTGCCGCAAAGCACGATGGAAGTGATCGCTGGCTGAAACGGGCTTTAATTCGCAGCCATCAACACTAATTTGCGATTGAATAGTCACTTGTCATTGGCGTCACCAGTGGAGGTTGGTGACGCGATTATAGCGCGCGCGCTATCAAGCGTCTTTTAAGAAAAGTTAGTACGGCTGCACGCATCGCCGGTGTTTCCTCATGCCCGATGTCAGGCTCAATATGAAAAGACAGCATGGTCGGCGTGTTTTCATAGGCTTTAATCAGTTCATCCTGTGCGATTTTGAACGCATCTTGCGGTGAGCTCCAATCTTGAAGGCCAACACCGCAAAACTGCGCGCGCGGCGCAATCAAACTCGCCAATTGCCCGCTAGAACAGGTTGCAAGCAAGCCAGGAACAGTCATGTAATGCCCGTGATTGTCGTGGTTTCCTAATTTGACGAGCGATTCAAGATCAGCAAAACAGCACAAATGCGCCGCCGCCTTAATGCGAGTGTCGAGCGCAGTCAGCCACCAAGCATGTGTGCCACCCATCGAAATGCCAAGCGTGCCAATACGTGCGCAATCCACATGGGAAAGATCACAAAGATAATCCAGACCAGCGGAGAGTTCTGCCAGCATTTGGCCAAATAATGTTTTGCCAAACCACAGTGCTGTTTTAGATGCGGCGCTTTCTTCAGGGTGAGCGCGCGCGCCAAAACAAGGCATTTCTAAGCACAGAACAACCAATCCAAGCGCTAAAAGATCATCGACATAAGGATTTATAAGTGCAGGGCGACCGTCGATAAGTTCATTAATCCCTATATCGTAACGCGCGCCATGGGCATGACAGTACAAAATAGCCGGGCTAGGTGATTCTGAATTTGCGCCCGTTGGCTCAAGCAGTATGGCCGCAATGTCGCTGCCATCTTGTGCTTTGAAATTTAGTCTTTTGGCTGTGCCATGGGCACGCTGATCCGTGGACACGATCTGCGGATGCGAAGAAAGTTTCACCTGCTGAAAGTCAACGCCCAGCAGTTCTTTAACCGTCTCACGAATTTTTAAAGGAGTAGTGGTGTTCATATTCAAAACATTTCACGGGGAATTGGTAGGTAATCACACAACAAACAAAAACCGCCGCATCATTGCTGATGCAGCGGTTTAAGAAACTCTCGTAACGCTATGAAGCGAAACTTAAATTATTTAAGCAGCAGAGATTGTAGAAACTGCTGTTTTACCTGAACGCTGATCAACATCAGTTTCAAAGTTGATTTTTTGACCTTCTGTAAGGCCGCTCATGCCAGCACGTTCAAGAGCTGTTGCATGTACGAATACGTCTTTCGCGCCATCGTCTGGTGCAATAAAGCCGTAGCCTTTTTGGTCGTTGTAAAATTTAACTGTGCCTGTAGCCATGATGTGAATTCCTTCTCACTATCGTCTTCGCGTGGAGCTGAAAAAACATTTCCTCAACTCCGGTTTATTTCGAAATTCTCAGAATTCTTAAACGTGCGCGACCGATAGTTTGGGCAGGCAATTCAATAGTCCGTCAAGTTCGATAAGCACAACGTAAGCTGTAATTGTGACAATTGCAAGAATTTGCATAAACTTTCGCAACTAAGCTTGCATTTTATTTTGATCTCGGAATCAAAATTTAATTAAGTGCTGAAAATGCAACGGCAATTTTAGCTGCAAGATCAGCATTATTCTTCACCAGCGCAATATTGGTCTCAAGGCTTTTGCCACCTGAAATTTCAACAATGCGGCTGAGCAACCAAGGCGTGACAGCTTTACCAGATACGTTTTTCTGATCCGCCTCGTTTTGCGCAACGGTAATAATCGTCGCCATTTCCGAATAGGGGATCTCGCTGCTTTCCGGCACCGGATTGGTAATCAATATGCCGCCATGGCCAAAGATTTCCTGCTGCGTTCTCATCTGCATGAATTCAGCGATCTGCGACGCTGTATCAAGGCGAAGAGGGGCTGCAAAACCGCTATCGCGTGACCAGAAGGCCGGAAGCGCATCTTGGCCATACGCAATCACCGGCACGCCGCGCGTTTCCAGCGCTTCCATTGTCTTTGGAATATCAAGAATAGCTTTGGCACCAGCGCTCACAACGGTAACGGGCGTGCGGCCAAGCTCGTCGAGATCTGCCGATATATCAAAGCTTTCCTCTGCGCCGCGGTGAACGCCGCCAATACCGCCCGTGGCAAACACGGCAATGCCTGCCGCTTGCGCCGCCATCATGGTGGCAGCAACCGTTGTGCCGCCTGTTGCGCCGCGCACCATTGCAAATGCCAAATCAGCACGCGAAAGCTTCATCGTGCCTTTTTGCTGGGCAAGCCATTCTGCCTGATCGTCGTTAAGGCCCACATGAAGCTTGCCCTCAATCACGGCAATCGTTGCAGGCACGGCACCATTGTCGCGAATAATCGCTTCAACTGAGCGGGCCATTTCCAAATTATCAGGGTAGGGCATGCCATGCGTGATGATGGTTGATTCGAGCGCCACGACCGCACGGTTCTCTTTCAGCGCATTGCTGACTTCTTCAGTATAATGAATATCCATTGTCTTATGCTTTCTGTTGGTCGCTGATATCACTGCGCCGCAAGGACGCGGGCGTGGACAGCGTTAAATTCTTCTTCGTTGGCGAGGGCTTGGCACACCGGACCATTCGCCTGCAAGGTCATTTGTGCGCAGGCAATGCCAAATCTAACTGCGTCTTTCAATGTGTTTGCGCGCTGTGTGATTAAGGCAGCAATCGTGCCGCCAGCCAGCGAATCGCCAGCACCCGTAACATCCACGATTGACGCGCTTGCCGGAATGATATGCGTGCACAAAGCGCCGTCTTCAAGAGTTAGAAGGCTGTTGGCGCCATCGGTGATAACCGCACGGCGAAACCCCAAAGAGGTCAGCGCATTCGCATCATCGCTGCCGGTTAAAGCCCTAAGCTCGCGTCGATTGATAAAAAGCACAGATATGCGCTGCGCAATTGGTTTTAGCCGCGCGACTTTAGCCGGCGATATGCCCATTGCATATAAGGGCTGCTCGCTAAGTTCTGCCGTTTTAATCAGCGCAGTCGCGCTTAAATTGGCATCCACTAATAGAGCCTTGGCTGCTGCAATGCGCGAACGACCTTCAATCCGGCGCACCTGCCTGTCAAAACCAACATCATAAAGCGCCATATCGGCCAAGGCGGTGATTAATTCGCCGTCTGTATCCAAAATAGCTGTGTAAGTTGGGGTTGCACGGTCCACAAATGTCCCGCTGAAATCATCAAGTCCGGCATCTTCAATCGCCTGCTCAACAGCTGCACCAACGCTGTCACCGCCGCGCACAGACATCATGGCAGCAGGGCCGACACCGCGCATATGCGCACCGCGCAGCACATTAAATGCACCGCCGCCAATATGCTCGCTAAAGGTCACAGGATTTGACGCACCAGCAATATGCGGCGCAATCATGCGTGCGGTTCGGTCCATATGGGCGCCGCCAACGGCAAGGAGCCTGACCACTTCAGGTGTCATTTATCTTATATCCGCAAATGAGTGATGTTTCTCAAATCTACTTAAGTGCTTGAACCAATTGCGGCAACCGATTCCCTTAAATTGGCAAAAGTGGGCCGTGTTTTGGTGATGAAGAGATTGGAGCGGAATAGTGTTTCGGCGAAACGAAAGTGGAACAAAATTAAATTTATACATAAAAACAATAGGTTGATCGCATTGCAAAAATAGAACAAATACGGTACAAATAAATCACGTTGACAATTCGTACCCCAGTTGTGCGATACCTAAAGGTGGAAAATATGGCCCAGAATAGCTTGCGTTTGGTTGAAGGAAAATCAGTGGATAAATCGAAAGCATTAGATGCCGCTTTGGCTCAGATTGAACGCTCTTTTGGCAAGGGTTCAATCATGCGCTTGGGGGCGAATGAACAGATCGTAGAGATTGAGACAATTCCAACAGGTTCATTGTCTTTGGATATTGCGCTTGGTGTTGGCGGTTTGCCGAAAGGCCGCATCATTGAAATTTACGGCCCTGAAAGTTCAGGTAAAACAACATTGGCGCTGCACACAATCGCCGAAGCCCAGAAAAGCGGCGGCATTTGCGCCTTTGTAGACGCCGAGCATGCGCTTGACCCTGTCTATGCGCGCAAATTGGGCGTTGATCTTGAAGATCTTTTGATTTCGCAGCCAGACAATGGTGAGCAGGCGCTTGAGATTGCCGACACGCTTGTGCGCTCAGGCGCTTGTGACGTGCTTGTTATCGACTCGGTTGCTGCTTTGACGCCGCGTGCTGAGATCGAAGGCGAAATGGGCGATTCACTGCCTGGCCTTCAAGCGCGCTTGATGAGCCAAGCTTTACGTAAATTAACGGGTTCGATTTCACGCTCCAACACAATGGTTATTTTCATCAACCAGATTCGTATGAAAATCGGTGTGATGTTCGGCTCGCCTGAAACAACAACCGGCGGTAATGCTTTGAAGTTCTATGCTTCTGTTCGCCTCGATATTCGCCGTATTGGTGCCGTTAAGGACCGCGACGAAGTTGTGGGCAACCAGACCCGTGTTAAAGTTGTTAAAAACAAACTTGCACCGCCATTCAAAGAAGTAATCTTTGACATCATGTATGGTCAGGGCATTTCTAAAACCGGTGAATTGGTCGATCTTGGCGTGAAGGCTGGCATCGTTGAAAAATCCGGCTCTTGGTTCTCTTATGATAGCCAGCGTTTGGGACAGGGCCGGGAAAATGCCAAGCAATTCCTTGCGGATAACCGCGATGTCTATGACAAAATCGAATTGGCTTTGCGCCAGAATGCTGGATTGATTGCAGAACAATTCCTGCATGATGATGAAACGGCAGGCAAAGCAAAATCCGGCGAAGATTTTGACGGTTCAAAAGACGATCTGCCCGACGCAGCAAGCGGCGGCAAATAAGATAATTCGTCGCATAATCTGATCGATTTAACCCGCTTCTTTACCAAGAGGCGGGTTTTCGTTGCTTTGTACCCCACAAAGACCCGCAACCGCTGGACACTGACCCATAGTTTCGACTAATCAATGCGCTGAACGTTAAGTGCAATGCGCAAAGTTGAAAAACAATGATGCAACACGCACTTAATAACTATCAATGCTGATGATCAGGCAGGTATTCCAATGAGCGGCGTTAACGAGATACGCAATACATTCCTCGACTATTTTGGCTCAAACGGCCATGCCAAAGTTCCGTCGAGTTCTTTGGTGCCGCACAATGATCCAACATTGATGTTCACGGCCGCCGGTATGGTGCAGTTCAAGAACGTGTTCACGGGACTTGAAACCCGTGATTATACCCGCGCGACCACATCGCAGAAATGCGTGCGCGCAGGCGGCAAACACAACGACCTTGATAATGTTGGCTATACAGCACGCCACCACACATTCTTTGAAATGCTGGGCAATTTCTCTTTCGGCGATTATTTCAAAGAAGAAGCAATCACCCATGCGTGGAACCTGATCACCAAAGAATATGGTTTGGACAAAGACAGATTGCTGGTGACGATCTATCACACCGACGATCAGGCCTTTGACCTTTGGAAAAAAATTGCAGGCCTGCCGGATGAGAAAATCATTCGCATTGCGACAAGCGATAATTTCTGGTCGGCAGGTGACACAGGGCCATGTGGCCCATGTTCAGAAATATTCTACGATCACGGCGACCACATCTGGGGCGGCCCTCCAGGTAGCCCTGAAGAAGATGGTGACAGATTTGTTGAAATCTGGAATCTCGTTTTCATGCAATATGAGCAGATTTCACCGGATGTGCGCAATGATTTGCCAAGCCCGTCAATTGATACGGGCATGGGATTAGAGCGCATTTCTGCGGTCATGCAGGGTGTTCATGACAATTATGATATCGATCTTTTCAAAGCGCTTATTCGTGCGTCCGAAGAACTAACATCGACAAAAGCCGATGGTGCCAATAAGGCCAGCCACCGCGTGATTGCCGATCACTTGCGCGCAACCAGCTTTTTGATTGCTGACGGCGTTTTGCCATCCAATGAGGGGCGCGGTTATGTGCTGCGCCGTATCATGCGCCGTGCGATGCGCCATGCGCATTTGCTGGGTGCAAAAGACCCGTTGATGCACCGTCTTGTGCCGTCACTGATTACGCAGATGGGCGCAGCCTATCCTGAGCTTGATCGGGCGCGCGGTTTGATTACCGAAACGCTAGAGCTGGAAGAAACAAAATTCCGCAAAACGCTCGAGCGCGGCCTTGGTTTGCTCAATGAAGCGACTGTGGATTTGAAAGAAGGCGATGCGCTTGCTGGCGATACCGCTTTCAAACTCTATGATACCTATGGTTTCCCACTTGATTTGACGCAGGACGCTTTGCGCGCGCGCAATATCGAGGTTGATCTTGTCGGTTTTGATACGGCGATGGAAAAGCAGAAGGCTGAAGCCCGTGCCAATTGGTCCGGTTCAGGCGATGCGGCCGATGAGAAAATCTGGTTCGGCCTGCGCGAGGAATTCGGCGCAACGGAATTCTTTGGCTATGAAACCGAAAAAGCAGAAGGCGTGATTAACGCCATTGTTAAAGATGGCGACATTGCAGATAGCGCGGCCAAAGGCGACAAAATTTCTGTCACCGTGAACCAGACACCATTTTATGGTGAATCTGGCGGCCAGCAAGGCGACCGCGGCATCATCAAAGGTGATGGTTTTGAACTGAACGTTATCGACACGGTGAAAAAAGCCAACGGGCTTTTTGTTCATGTGTGTGAAGTGGTCAGCGGCGACGTCGCCAAAGGCGCATCGGTTGAACTGATTGTTGATCATCAACGTCGCTCAAAGCTGCGCTCAAACCATTCAGCAACCCACTTGCTGCATGAAGCGCTGCGCGAAGTGCTGGGCACGCATGTTGTTCAAAAAGGCTCGCTCGTGGCAGAAGATCGTCTGCGATTTGACTTCTCGCACAACAAACCGATTTCAGATGATGATCTGTCCAAAGTTTCAGATATTGCCAATGAAATCGTGCTGCAAAATAGCCCTGTTACGACACGTCTGATGAATGTTGATGATGCGCGCGACGCTGGCGCTATGGCGTTGTTCGGCGAAAAATATGGCGACGAAGTGCGCGTTGTATCGATGGGCACAGCGCTGCACGGCGACAAGCAAGGCCAGACATATTCGCTTGAATTGTGCGGCGGAACACATGTGGCGGCGACAGGTGAAATCGGCGTTGCGCAAATTATTGGCGAAAGCGCAGTTTCATCCGGCGTTCGCCGCATTGAAGCGCTGACAGGCGAGGCGGCACGTCACTATTTGCAAAATCAAGATGCTATGATGCGCCGCACGGCGGGCCTGCTTAAAACATCACCGGATGATGTTGTTAGCCGCGTTGAAGGCTTGCTTGATGAGCGCAAGAAAATGGAACGCGAACTGACCGAAGCACGCAAAGCGCTTGCACTTGCAGGTCCTGCATCAAGCGGCGGCGATGATGGCGTGCGCGACATCAATGGGGTCAAATTCCTTGGCCGTGTTGTCAGCGGCGTTTCACCGCGTGATCTAAAGCCCATGGTTGATGAGGCAAAAGCAGGGCTTGGTTCTGGCATTGTCGCGTTGATTGCCGTTTCAGAAGACGGCAAAGCCAGCATTGTGGTTGGTGTTTCTGATGATCTGACAGCAGACAAAAGCGCCGTTGAATTGGTGCGTGTCGGCTCTGAAGCGCTTGGTGGTAAAGGCGGCGGCGGACGCCCTGACATGGCGCAAGCTGGCGGGCCAGATGGTGCAAAAGCAGAAGCAGCGATTGAAGCAATCGCGGCAGCGCTTTAAAAACTCAAAGGCGCTTGCCAGCTTTCGATTTGGCAAGCGACCTTTTGACCCGTGACCAGAAAAACAGTGTGGCGACGAGGCCGCCAATAAAGAATGAGACATTGGCAACAAGGCTGTCGATCGATGTTATCGACGCGCTGAAACCATAGCCAATTGCCAAAAATCCAGCAATCCATATGGCTTCACCGCAAATACTCATGACGGTGAATCGCAGCCAAGGCAGGCCGGTCATACCAACCAGATAATTCAAATATGGGCCGACCGGGCTAACCAGCCAACGACTAAAGAAAACGCCAATCGCGCCCCATCTCAAAGAATACATTTCGGCCCGTTTGAACATTTTGCCCCAGCGGCTATCGGCTAAATAAGCCGCAAATGCAGGCCCGCCAGCGCGTCCAATAGCATAGCCGAACTGGTCACCCAGAACAGCGCCTGATAGGCAGGACAAAAACACATTGATGGGGGCAACGGTTTTATCGACCAGCATGGTGCCGACGGTTAAAAGAATAATCGTTGTGGGAACAGGAATGATGCCTGTTTGCCCAGCAAAAAGCGCAACGAACAATGTGTGCACGCCGTAAAGAGCAAACCAAGTCAGAACAGTATCGATCATGACGGAGGCTCGCCATGTTCTTGTTCAATGACTGATTTTATTTGCTTTATAATGACCTGTACCGGTTCGCCTTTTTCTTGCGCTATGCGGGCGATTGATACGCCATTCATCGCGCTATCAGAAATTTGTAAAGCGCCGTTGAGCGCATCCGCATCAACTTTCCAGACCCGCGCAATATGGTTGATAGACATCCATGAGGCGATCGGTTTTTGCCGATGATCCGTCCAATAAGTTAAGTAGAAAATAGCTTTAAGACCAAAAATAAAGGTCAGTGCAGCGGTTGCTAAAAAAGCAGAAGAAAGAAGGGGCCTGCGGCGTATTATTACCGCAAGCCCCCTTAATATGGTGCGTTGACCATGGGCCATATTAGCTGGAAGCCATTGCCTTTTGCAGGTTTTCGTCGATTTTATCGAGGAAGCCTGTTGTTGAAAGCCAAGGCTGATCAGGACCGATCAAGAGTGCCAAGTCTTTCGTCATGAAGCCGCTTTCAACGGTATCAACGCAAACTTTTTCCAATGTGAGCGAGAAGTTCATCAGATCATCATTGCTGTCGAGTTTCGCACGGTGCGCAAGACCGCGTGTCCATGCAAAAATCGAAGCGATTGAGTTGGTTGATGTTTCTTCGCCTTTTTGGTGCTGGCGGTAGTGACGTGTCACTGTACCGTGTGCAGCTTCAGCTTCAACAGTCTGACCATCTGGCGTCATCAAAACAGATGTCATCAGGCCAAGAGAACCAAAGCCCTGTGCAACTGTATCGGACTGAACGTCACCATCATAGTTTTTACATGCCCAAACATAGCCGCCAGACCATTTAAGGTTAGAGGCAACCATGTCGTCGATGAGGCGGTGCTCATACCAGATTTTGGCTTCTTCAAATTTCTCTTTGAATTCTGCCTGATAGATTTCTTCAAAAATCTGCATGAAACGGCCGTCATAGACCTTCAAGATTGTGTTTTTTGTAGAAAGATAAACAGGAACCTTGCGCTGCAAGCCATAATTCAATGATGCGCGGGCAAAATCGACGATAGAAGCGTCGAGATTGTACATGCCCATCGCGATACCAGCTGCTGGCGCGTCATAAATTTCGTGTTCGATTTCTTGGCCATCATCACCGACAAATTTCATTGTCAGTTTGCCTTTGCCCGGAAAGCGGAAATCTGTAGCGCGGTACTGGTCACCAAAAGCATGGCGGCCAACGATAACTGGCTTTGTCCAACCAGGAACAAGGCGCGGTACGTTTTTACAGATAATAGGTTCGCGGAAAATCACGCCGCCAAGAATGTTGCGGATTGTGCCATTTGGCGAACGCCACATTTTCTTCAGTTTGAATTCTTCAACACGGCCTTCATCAGGTGTGATCGTCGCACATTTAACGCCGACACCATATTTTTTGATCGCATTAGCTGAATCAATCGTGATCTGGTCATCCGTCGCATCACGCGATTCTACGCTCAGATCATAATATTTTAGATCAATATCAAGGTAAGGATGAATGAGCTTTTCTTTGATGAAGTGCCAGATGATGCGTGTCATTTCATCGCCGTCGAGCTCAACAACGGGATTGGCGACTTTGATTTTAGCCATGTATGCCTCAGTTTTTGGTGTGGTGAATATACGCCAGCGCGCATATCCGTCGGATTATGAAATGGGCTATAGCAAAGCCATTCACACTGCGCAAACTTTTGAACCAGTGTCTTTCGTTTAATAATAGTTTTTTGTGTCAGCTGCGGAATTTGGCGCGATTATCGGGTAAAAAACTATCCAGCGCACCGTCGCCATAGGTTTTTTCGACCCGCGCAATGATCACATGAAAGCCCTCATACCATTTTTGATATTGCCGCTTGGCTTCTAGGTGAATCGGATTGTTAGAAAAAGCCTTTAGGGCTGCATCGTCGCGCCAGTAATAGGTGGAATTGCGCTTTTTACCCTCAGGTTCGACCCAGCGTTCGACGCCAAGATAACCATCGGTTGCTTTTGCCGCTTGCTCAATAAGGCCGTCCAACCGAAAGAACTCCTCATCCAGAGCACCATCGACAAATATAAAAGCAGCAGAAAGCATCATCTTATCCCATTTATTGATTTGGGGATGACTTTGATGGCCGCTCTGAATATGACAAGACCAGTATTTGTAACCGTGACAAGATTAAGCGACGCCCAATGGCAGGCACTGACAACAAACAAGAACTTTTGGCCGAAGGCCCATCCATCATTCTGGTAGAGCCGCAACTTGGCGAAAATATCGGCATGGCCGCGCGAGCAATGGCCAATTTTGGCCTTATTGATCTGCGCATTGTTAATCCGCGCGACGGTTGGCCAAATGAGAAAGCCAACAGTGCTGCCAGCGGAGCGGTTTATGTTTTGGAACAAGCAACAATCTATCCAACCTTGCGAGA
Source organism: Ahrensia sp. 13_GOM-1096m (assembly GCF_000620605.1). NCBI lineage: Bacteria > Pseudomonadati > Pseudomonadota > Alphaproteobacteria > Hyphomicrobiales > Ahrensiaceae > Ahrensia > Ahrensia sp. 13_GOM-1096m. The sequence continues at coordinate 131,604 of NZ_JIAX01000009.1, read as the reverse complement.
GGCAATGGAGGATTTGAACTATGTTGTCGCCACAACAGCGCGTATGCGCGATGGGTTCAAACAAGTTTTAGGTCCGCAAGAGGCTAGCCTTAATTTGCGTGCGCGCTTTGTGAAAAATCAAAAAGTCGGTCTGTTGTTCGGGCGTGAGCGTATTGGCTTGCGCAATGAAGAAGTTAGCCTTGCCGATGATATTGTCACATTTCCGGTCAATCCAGCCTATGCATCGCTCAATATAGCGCAGGCCGTTTTGTTGATGTCCTATGAGTTTCTCAAAACCAAAGACGTCGAGGCGGATATTTTGCCATTTGCTGGTGCCAGCTTTGAAGAAGCGCCAAAAGAACATTTGCTTGGAATGTTTAATCAGTTGGAAGAAGCGCTTGATGCGCGTGGTTATTTTAGAACGCCGCAAAAAAAGCCAGTCTTGACTGAAAACTTGCGTGCTGTGCTAACCCGCCCCGGATTTTCAGAAGATGAAATCCAAGTGCTGCGCGGTGTCATTTCATCGCTTGATCGGTTTACGCGTAAAATGCCGCGCGGGGCAGGCAGTCCTGATGATGATGCCCACCGAAAGGCGCAAAAAGAGGCTGCCAAAAATGGCTGAACCGCGTGATGCGTCCGTATTGGTTTTTGACAGCGGTATTGGCGGTCTTTCCGTTTTAAAAGAAATGCGCATTATCCTGCCTTCTATGCGCTATATATATGTCGCCGATGATGCGGCGTTCCCCTATGGCGCATGGGAAGAGCAAGAACTTTTAGAGCGCATGACCAAGCTGTTTGCCGCTTTGATAGAACGGCATAATCCGGGCATGATTGTAATCGGCTGCAATACAGCATCCACTCTAGCGATCCATCATTTGCGTAAAGTCTATCCCGATCAGATTTTTGTCGGCACTGTGCCTGCGATCAAGCCAGCGGCTGAACGCACGCATTCGGGACTTGTTTCAGTTTTGGCGACTCCCGGAACAGTGAAGCGGCAATATACCCGCGATTTGATCAAGCAATATGCTAGCAAATGCCATGTGCGGTTGGTTGGCAGCGAGAATCTTGCACAATTGGCCGAAACTTATATGCGCACCGGTTTTGTTGATGAGGCTGCGGTGAGGGCGGAAGCTGCGCCATGTTTTGTGAAGCAAGATGGCAAACGCACTGATATTGTCGTGCTTGCTTGCACGCATTATCCATTCCTTGTGAACAGGTTGCGCAAGACTGCGCCTTGGCCCGTCGATTGGATTGACACCTGTGAGGCAATTGCGCGCCGTGCCGTGTCGTTAGCTAGTGATTTGACATTCAAACAACGTGATGCCGCATTGCCGGACATTGCTTTGTTTACATCCAATCAAGTATCGAAAGAAATTCAGCGCTTGGTTGTTGGGTTTGGGTTGATCGGAACGGCATATCCATAGATGATAACGAATATTCGCCGACAACACCCCATTAGAAAAGCTTATTATGATTGATTGGTCTTCCATATTGAAAGACTTTATCACCATTTTTGTGGTGATTGATCCGATCGGTTCATTGCCGGTCTTTTTATACGCAACAGCTGGTGTGCCATCTCATTTGCATCGACGCTTTGCTATTCGCGCTGTGTTTATATCCGCCGCTGTTTTGATGGCTTTTTTGATTGGTGGGCAGTTTCTACTCGAAGCCTTGGGATTGAGGCTCGGGGCCTTTCAGATTGCAGGCGGGTTGATCCTTTTGCTGTTTGCGCTGCAAATGATCTTTGGTGATTCAAAGCCTTCCACTGAAATAAAGGCGGCTGAAAAGGACCATCTTTCCGGCGCGGTTTTCCCGCTTGCCATGCCGTCTATTGCATCACCAGGCGCGATGCTTGGTGTGGTTATCCTGACCGATAATTATCGTTATTCGATACCAGAACAGGCTGTCACAGCGACAATCTTGCTGATTGTACTGGGGCTAACGCTTCTTTTGTTGTTGCTGGCAAGTAAAATTCATAAAATCATTGGCGCGACAGGCGCGAGCGTTGTCAGCCGCGTTATGGGTATTGTTCTCGCAACGATTGCTGTTGATTCTATACTTGCCGGACTTGAAGTTGTCGGCGCGATCAATCTTAGTAATTAAATCAAGCTGAACCTAAAAAATTGGAATATTTTACCTGTTTTTTTAATTCTATCGGTGGCTGAATAACTTGGAACGATATTACCGCATGATAGTTAGTCAGAACGCGCATCGCGGGAAAATATACCAGTTGGAAATTTCGCAGAGGTAATATGACGGCAGACCTAGCGCCATATGCTCCCTATATTGCACTTGCGATCCTTGGATTGCTATTTGCCGCCTTTGTTTGGGAAAAATACCCGCCAGAAGTAACCGCAGCAGGTGCTGCCGCACTTTTTATCATTCTTGGACTGGTGCCCACAGACGATGTTATGGGCGTTTTCTCCAATTCGGCACCGATTACCATTGCCGCTATGTTCGTCGTGTCGGGCGCGCTCGTTCGAACAGGTGTTTTGGACGCAATCGCCAATTTTATCATTGAATATGCCGTTGTGCGGCCTGTGATTGCTATTGTCGCTTTCTTTCTGGCAACGATTGCCGCATCCGCTTTTATGAATAATACGCCCGTTGTGCTGGTCTTAATTCCGGTTGTTATCCGTCTTGCGGTAAGTTTAAACCTCGCACCAACACGGCTTTTAATCCCGCTTTCTTATGCTGCTATTTTGGGCGGAAGCATCACATTGATTGGTACATCAACGAATATTCTCGTTGATGGTGTTGCGCGGCAAAGCGGCATTGAACCCTTTACGATCTTTGAAATCGCACCCGTTGGCCTTGCCATATCACTGTTTGGCGGCGCTGCGATGGTGATTTTAAGCCGTTTCCTTTTGCCAAACCGTGAACATGACGGCGCAAACGAAGAAGATCAGGAGACACCGTTTCTATCCGAGATTACCGTGCTGGCGGGCTATGCTGGTATCGGCAAAGCCATCAAAGATATTCCTGATTTGCAGCGCGCAGGTGTGCGCACAACAGGTGTTCGGCGCGGCGGTAAGATAAGCAGATCCGACATCAATGATTGCGTGCTTCAAAAAGGCGATGCGCTCATTGTGATTGCTAAAACATCTGAACTGCTAACATTGGCCGAAGAAACCGGTTTGCGCGTCGGATTGCGCAGTTTTTCAGATGCCGACAGTGATTCAGATGTGCATATCGCTGAGGCCATTGTGACAGCGCAGCGCTCGCAGCGCGGTATACGTATTTCTGATCTTGCTTTAGGACGCCGTGCAGGGGTGCGTGTGCTTGGTGCATACAGGCCTCAACATATTGCAGGCTCTGACCTTGCCAGCGTGCGTTTGCGTCCCTCCGATAAGCTGCTCTTACAAGGCAATACGGTTGGTTTTCAGACATTGGCGGCATCGGGCGATGTTGTATCAATAACAGAGCCAACCGCGCGCGCGTTTCGCCGCAGGCAAGCACCCATTGCCATTTTAACGCTAGTAGGCATTGTCGCCTTTGCCGCATTGGGCATTTTGCCAATCAGTCTTTTAGCAATCGTCGGTGTTGTCGGCATTCTACTACTGCGCTGCATTGATAATGATGAGGCTTGGAGCTCGATTGATGGCTCGATCCTCATCCTTATCTTTTCGATGCTCATTGTCGGTGCTGGATTAGAAGCAACCGGTGCTGTTGAGCTGGTTGTATCTGCGATTGTGCCGTATTTGACGGGCCTGCCACTCTTGGTAACGCTGATCGCGGTCTATGTGATTGCGTCCTTCCTAACAGAGATTGTCACCAACAATGCGGTCGCAGTTATTTTAACACCGATTGTCATTTCACTGACCGCGCAGCTTGGTGTTGATCCAAGGCCATTTCTTGTTGCTGTTATGATTGCTGCCAGCGCCAGTTTTGCAACGCCGATTGGCTATCAAACAAACACGCTCGTTTATGGTGCGGGCAATTATAAATTCACTGATTTTCTCAAAATTGGCGTTCCGATGAACATTATTGTCGGCATCGTTTCCATAATTGCGATCAGCATATTCTTTCCGTTTAAATGATTTTGGCCTAGTCAAAGGCATGCATGCCGAATAATCAGGATTAGTGCGGCATAAGGTTTGACAAATCGCGCAAATAATCATAAGTGCAGCCATCCCGCTTCTGCGGGGTTTTTTACGTGTCCCGTGAGCCATTACATACAATGCGTGCGTAACTGGTTCTGTCAGATGGCAATAGCTATCAGAGGAGGGCGCGTTTCCTTGACCCAAGACATTATGTGTTGGGCAATAAAACTTGAAAGGAAATGCGATGAGCAAGCGCGAATCGACAAAATACAAATTAGACCGCCGTATGGGCGAAAACATTTGGGGTCGCCCAAAGTCACCTGTTAACCGCCGCGAATATGGCCCAGGCCAGCACGGTCAGCGCCGTAAAGGCAAATTGTCTGACTTCGGTGTTCAGCTACGTGCCAAGCAGAAGCTTAAAGGCTACTACGGCGACATTTCTGAAAAACAGTTCCGTAAAACTTTCGACGAAGCATCACGTCGTAAAGGCGATACACCTGATCTTTTGATCGGTTTGCTTGAAAGCCGTTTGGACGCGATGGTTTACCGTTCAAAGTTCGTTGCTACGATCTTTGCTGCACGCCAGTTCGTGAACCACGGCCATGTTAAAGTGAACGGCCAACGCGTGAACATTCCATCATACCGCCTCAAAGAAGGCGATGTTGTTGAAGTTCGTGAACAATCTAAGCAGCTTGCTTTTGTTATTGAAGCAACTCAGCTTGCTGAACGCGATGTACCGGACTACCTCGAAGTTGATCACACTAAAATGACATCAAAATATGTGCGCGTTCCTTCATTGGGCGATGTGCCATACCCAGTCATGATGGAACCAAACCTCGTAGTCGAATTCTACTCACGTTAATTCTACTTTGAACAAAACCATTTCAATGCGCGGCGATATGTATCCCATATCGCCGCGCATTTTTTATTATCTGTTAGCTACGCTTGGCTTCTGGACGATTTTCCCGCTGCTTTCGCAGGTCAGCTTCGACAGCTATGGCGACATGTTTGAAAACTATGTCTGGGGCATCAGATGGCAGTGGGGCAATGATGCGCACCCACCCTTATTTGGCTGGACGGTCGCTGCTTGGTTTGAGCTTTTTCCCAGAACAAGACTAAATTATTGGCTTCTTGCGGCGCTCAATTTGACCATAAGCCTTGGGTTTATGATTGCGATCGCGCGCCGTTTTCTAAATGAACGCCAGCAAGATTGCACATTGCTGATCGCATTATTTATGCCTTTGCTTGGGTTTCAGGCAATCCGTTACAATGCAAATGCGGCCATGTTGCCCTATTGGGCTGCAACCATTTTCTTCTACATTCGATTGTATGAAAAAAGCAGGCTGATCGATGCTACAGCATTAGGGCTGGTTGCTGCTTTGGCGATGCTGTCAAAATATTTCTCCGCCACGCTTATCATCACATTGTTTATTCACGCGATGACAATGCCGCATATGCGTTCCATGGTGTTTGGGCGTGTTGGGCTGGTGGCAACAGCTGTGTTCCTCGCCGTTTTACTGCCGCACATTATTTGGCTAATCGATAATGATTTCCGGCCCTTCGTCTTTGCGGCAAGTGAACAAGGTAACGACAGCATAAGCAATATTATCTACAGGCAGGCAGAGTTCTTCATTGGGCAGATTGTCTATCTACTTCCTGGCTTTGTTGCATTGGTGTTTTTTCGGTCCTTTAGTGAAGGACTGCAAATTTTCAACTTTGCCCATGTGCCGCAAAAGTTTAAAAACCCGATGGTTAACATCATCCTTTGCGCTTTTGTTGGGCCAATCATTGCGACAATGCTTATTGCTCTTGTGATGTGGACGCCGCTAACCAGTAATTGGTCCTTACCCATTCATATCGTCGCGCCGCTTTTGGTTGTGCTGTTTTTACCAGCGGAAAAATTTGAATCAAAGCCATGGGTCGGGCCGATTGTCTTTTCTCTTTTTTGCACAGTGGCATTGATCGCTTCACCGTTTTTAAAAGATGCGGACCTTGCAAAACCAAGAGGCATTTCCCTAATGCCTTATGAAGAACTGGCGCAGCAAGCTGAAGCAATTTGGCATGAGGCAGGATATAATCGTTTGCTTGCATTTGGCGGTGACAAAACGCTAACCTACGGCATGGCATTTTCCGCCGAGGAAAAAAAGCAAACTATCTTTCAGACTAATCCTGCGCATAATCCTTGGCTTGATATGAAAGACTTCAAGCGTGAAGCACTGCTTGTGATCTGTGAAGAGGCCAATTGTGTGAAAGATTGGCAGGACGATGGTTGGAAGCTCACAAGCCTGCCTGCATTGCAAGTTGATGCGTTAAAAGGTGCTGGCGGCCCATCCACCTATCAATATTATATTTGGGCAGCCAGAAGGTAACAGCGTTGCCGCCGATTAGGCGCGCGTTACACGGGTAGATGTGTGATAAAGCTGCCGTTTCCATGCTGTTTTGGAAAATTAGCCTCACCAAGAACCATTAAGTAAGAACGACCTTGTTCCCTCAGTTATGTAAGCAAGAGGGGTATCAAAAGATAAGTTCAAAGCTTCAAAAATTGCGCGATGGCTTGGATGGAAGCATTATGCGCCGTTAATCGGTCCCAACCATCCGGATTGTCACAGATCGGATCCTCACCCTCTTCAATCAGCAATTGCGCAGCATTTTCGGTACAGATTGGGAGAAATGAATAGTGAAATGCATTTGGGATCACGGCGTGCTCCGTATTCGGCAGCATCCCAACCAGACCACTACCTTCAGCTCTTAGGTCCGTTGCGAACCAAGGGAAACTATCGCCAAGTGTCACAAGTTGAACAGGATTCTGAATCGCCGCTGCGCTTTCTGGGATCGCAGCATAGGTGAAGCCGGGATCAACCGCTACAAAGCTGGTAAATCGCGCATCCGCCATATCAGCCGAAAACTCGAAAGGCAGGTTATCGAAATCAACCCCGCCGCGCATCAGGAACAGGCAATCTTGGGCGGATTCCCCGAACTTGTCACAATAGTTGCGATAGGCGTCAGAATCTAAACGTAGCCCCGCAAGCCCTAGTACCGTTGAACCGCCGAGCGAAAAGCCCAAAGCCGTTATTCGATTTGTATCTATATGCTTAGAGAAATAAGGATCGTTCAGAACATGGTCGAGTGCAGCGCTCAAATCCTCCGCACGCTCGGAGAGGCGCACTGTTTGACGCGGAGAACTGTCGCCAGTTGTCGTGCCGGGATGATTCAGAACGAGAACCAAAGCGCCACGTTCAGCCAAGCCAGCAGCAAGCCAAGCTGTACCATCGATACTGCTACCGGAACCATGTGATACGACAATTAATGGCATTTTTTCATTCGGGAGGGCAGCTCCAATATAGGCTTCAACGTGCTCAAACACCGCGTTGCCTCCGACTTGACCAACATAGGTTGCCCTGCCGATAGGCGACCAGATCCCTGCAGCGATTGGCCCGGCGCGATGAGCGGCTTGAACCACAAACCGGTCGAAGCCGACTTTGGGTTCCGCATAGGCTGCGAATGCAGAAAAAAGGGTGAGGGAAGAGGCGAAGATTATAGATCTCATTTCAGGTCTCCAATGTTGAGTTGATGACCTCTGATATGCTTATACGGCATACATGCGCGTCCTCGAACCGGTTTTAGGTCGCGCAGAACCGGATCTTGGTCTATTTGGTGGCTATGTTGACAATTCCTATTCCCTTAATGGTTGCTTTGATCCTGGGCTTTCTCACTCTTCGTTATATGTTGGCGAGCGATCGGTCGAACCTTTTCCTGGCTCTACTTGCGATTTGCGGGTTCCAGTCTTTGATCGTGTCATTGGTTCAACATTACGGGGTGCAATGGCTAGCAATGGTCCAGCCAATCACGGCGAGCCTCATCCCACCCGTGGCTTGGCTCACTTTTCAATCGGCAACCTCGGGTTTGATTGATGCTAAACGTGACGGATTGCATTTACTCGTTCCCGTTTTCGTGATTTTCTGCATGCTTTTTGCGCCTCTGACGCTGGATGTGGTGGTATCTTCAATATTTTTGGGTTACGGAATCGCGATCCTCATCCGTCTTCGACAGGATGACGCGCTACCGCTTGCCCGCCTTGAAGCTGGCCCGCTACCTGCGCGTATATGGAAGGCTATAGGTGTTCTCCTTATCCTCTCATTCTTGTCAGACATACTTATCACCATTGCCATTATGCTTGAACATATTGATTGGCGACCACTAATCATTAGCGTGTTCACGTCGTTCACATTGCTTGGTATCGGCCTACTGAGCCTTTCGCGTGACGCAGTAGGCACAACTGAAGTGGACCCTGTCGAGACTAAAGCTGAGCAAAGCCTCCCTTCAGAGGAATATACCGCTCTCATCATGCGCTTAGACACCCTTATGGAAAACGACCAACCTTATCTTGATCCAGATTTAACGCTTGCTCGCCTTGCCCGGCGGCTTCACGTTCCCATCAAGCAGCTTTCGATAGCGATCAACATGGTCAAGGGTGAAAACGTGTCGCGCTATGTGAACGGATTTCGTATCCGCAATGCCAGTGCTAGTCTGGAACAAGGTATCTCCGTGACTGAAGCGATGCTTAGCAGCGGCTTTAACACCAAATCTAATTTCAACCGAGAATTTGGGCGCGTGATGGGGCAGTCGCCTTCGGCATTCATGCAGTCAAAGGAACACAAGACGTAGGTTGCGGTAGGGCTGCACTCGGGGCATTTAAACCTCCACCTTGCCCATTTATATTCATCTGCGAGAAGAATATAAGTCAATTCAAATGTAAGATACGCGCTGTCCGTTGATAAGTTTTCACCATGTGCCCAAGATGTGGACGCCACTAACTAGTATCTGGTCCTTATAATAATTGCAGTCACTATGGTGCTTGCTAAAATACACGCCACCCGATACTTGCAATTACTATGAACACTGCACCTGACATCGCTATAGATTGTGCCGCGCAAGACCTGTTTGCAGACGCGCCGAGCACCACAGAATTTAACAAGCTGCGCAAACGTTTGACGCGTCAGGTGCAAACCACATTGAATGATTTTTCAATGGTCAAAGAGGGCGCACGTTGGCTGGTGGGTATTTCAGGCGGTAAAGATTCTTACGCGCTATTGTCCATTTTGCTGGATTTGAAAAAGCGTGGCGAATTGCCCGTGGACCTGCTTGCCTGCAATCTGGATCAAGGGCAGCCGAATTTTCCAAAACATATTTTGCCGCAATGGCTTGAAAAGCACGGCATTGCGCACCGCATAGAATACCGCGATACCTATTCCATCGTTACGGATAAAATACCTGAAAACAAAACCTATTGTGCGCTTTGTTCAAGGCTGCGGCGCGGTCATTTGTACCGTGTCGCGCGCGAAGAGGGGTGTTCCTCATTGGTGCTGGGCCATCACCGCGAAGATATTCTTGAAACGTTTTTCATGAATATGTTTCATGGCGGACGGCTAGAGGCAATGCCGCCAAAACTGATCAATGATGAAAAAGATTTGACCGTGCTTCGCCCGCTTAGTTTTTCAGCTGAACCTGATATTGAAAAGTTCGCGCAGGCGATGCAGTTCCCAATAATTCCCTGTGATCTTTGCGGCAGTCAGGATGGCTTGCAGCGCGATTCAATGAAGCGTTTTTTAGCTGATCTTGAAAAACGGGCACCGGGGCGAAAAGATACAATTTTGCGGGCGCTGTCTCATGTACGGCCAGGCCATTTGCTTGACCGTACATTGTTTGATTTTACTGCGCTCGATAATTAACGCGGCAAAATGGGGCGTTAGCCCCTTTGAATATCGGCCGCAGTGCCAAATAAAAGGCCTTTTTCAGCAACCAGAACAAACACAATTGCAATGCCTGATACCAGCGCAAAGCCGGTTGCAAGGTCTAAAACCTGACCGGAATAATATTGGCCAATTGTTGCGCCAACCAACGCACCGCCCACCGTCTGCATAAAGCCAAGCACGGAAGACGCCGTGCCAGCCACAGCGCCAAGCGGCTCCATCGCCAGTGAGTTGAGGTTCGCACCGATGAGCCCAAATAGCGGCATGGCAAGCGCAAGAATGCTCATGAATACCCAGAAGGGCGGGTTGCCACCAATCGATGAGACAACAAGCAGCACAGCTGCGCCAAAGAATGCCAATAGAGCGCTATGTGCCAAACGGCGCTGGCCAAATGTGCCAACGAGCTTGGAGTTTGCAAAGGATGATATTGCCATCAAAACAGCAACTGAGCCAAAGGCAATGGGAAACCATGAGCCAAGCCCGTAAACATCACCGTAGATAGGCTGTGCGACATTGAGAAAGCCAAACAAACCGCCGAAAAAGAATGCGGTTGCAAGCGCATAGAAAAATGCAAGACGGTTGGTGATAATCAGTTTGAAAGAAATCAGAACTGATTTTAGCGTTAGCTCGCGTCGTTTTTCAACGGGCAAAGTTTCGGGCATTTTCAGCGCCGCCCAGACAAGCACAACGGCACAAATCGCTGCCATAAACAGAAATATTAAATGCCAATCGCCGAAAATGATGATTCCTTGTCCAATCATCGGCGCGAAAATAGGCACCACCATAAACACCATCATCACAAGCGACATAGTCGATGCCATCGCGCGGCCAGAATGCGTGTCACGCACAACAGCAACGGCGATAACACGTGTTGAAGCTGCGCCAACGCCTTGCATCACACGGCAAAACAACAGCATTTCAAAACTTGGTGCAAAGACAGCCGCAAATGCGAAGATAATATAGAGCGCCATACCGAAAAAGAGTGGCGCGCGGCGGCCAAAGCGATCCGTAACCGGACCATAAAAGAGCTGCGCGATACCAAATCCGATCAAATAGGCTGATAGAACATATTGCACCTTATTGCCGATATCCTGCCCAAAAGTGTCAAGCATCGCAGGAAAAGCAGGTAAAATAACATCAATCGCGAGCGCATTGAGCGCCATCAACATCGCAATCATTGCAATGAACATCGGGCGTTTGATTGGGGTGCCTGCTATAAATTCCTCGCTTTTCAAGGCTTGAGCAGGGGCTGTTTTAGTTTGAACAGAATCCGTCAAAAGTCACTCCGTTACTGGTCCCGTAGCGGGTCCATCGCCCGCCAGCAAAACTGCATGAGGGGCATCGTGTCTTGGGTCAATTCGATAAGAGTTTCAATCAAAGCAGGGCTTTGGATATCTGCATCCTCAACGTGCCGTGTGACCGTAAAACTCTTTTGTTTGAGTAGCCGCTGCAAGTCCAAATCTTCAATATGTTTGAACGCAGGCGGTACGCGCTTTAGAGCCTTCTCGCTATCAAAAGACAAGCCTTTGCTTGCCAGATTATGCTCGATTGCAAGAAATTCATCGCGCCTTTTAATGATCGTTTCACGCAAAGCGCGCAGCTCTAAAGGTTCAGGATACCAGACACCAGCAGCAAAAAGACAATTGCCGGGTTTAAAGTGCATATAGGCGCCTGAGCCGTCTTTCTTCGTGCCATTGCGCGTTAAAACCGCAGAAGCATGGGTGTTGTATGGATCTTTATTCTTTGCAAAGCGCACATCACGATTGACTTTATAAAGCGATGTTTTGCGTGTGCCATGCAAAGGAATATCAAGCTTAGCAAAGCGTGTGGATGCCGCCTCGACAAGATAGCCCATAGGCTCTTTGACAAGCTGTAGATAAAGATCTTTGTTTTCATGAAACCATTCGCGGTTTTGGTGAAAACCGAGCGCTGCCAAAAACTTAAGCGATCTTTCTTCAAAGCCAGCAAATCTTACCGGTTCACTTATCATTGTAACCAGCAAGCTTGCCTTCAATCACATAGCGCAAAATATCAGCAACTTGTGCCGGTGTTTTAGCAACAGCAAGCGCTGCTGCATCAACTTCCTTGAGCGCGTGGGCATGTTCATCTTGATGAATAATGATAAGCGGCTTGCCAAGTGCAGCGGCATAGCCTGCATCAAAAGCAGCGTTCCATTGTTTATATTTTTCGCCAAAACGCACAACCACAATATCAGCATTGCCGATGAGCGTGCGGGTGCGGATCGCGTTGATCTGCGCGCCTTTATGGTCATGCCAAAACTTGTTTTCTTCTGCGCCTAAGATCGCGACGCCGCAATCATCCGATGCTTCATGGTGCGTTACCGGCGCACTGAAGGTGACAGGTAGTCCAGCTTCTGACACCGAGGTTTGAATTTGTTCGCGCCAATCTGTGTGGATTTCACCGGAAAGATATATGTTCCACTTGTCTGTTTTGCTCATTTGGCGAACTCCTCTTTAATGCTTGCCTATGCCGCATGCAGCGGCGCTGTCTACTGACAATTTCAATTGTGACAAAAACAAAACGCGCCCCGATGGCGCGTTCAAGCTTTGCCTAGATTTGATGACCACTCTATCCATCGCCCATGAAAATCAGCACGCGCAAGAATGCTTGTGCGCGGTGTCTTAGACATTCCATCAAAATGGGTGAGTGTGAGCGCACCGCCAGGGCTATTGTCGTCTGCCTCGAAGCGTAGCCATGATACGGGTGCTCGAGCATGAGCGCGCGCACCAAAAGCATTAATGTGTGCCTCGCAAAGCGCCTGATCGTCTTTTGATAGATACTGCCACATAACGGTATGCATGATTATACTGTGCACGCCATCTTCAGGTGCAGTGCTAAGTTTCTCGCCAAGCCATTCAGCTGCTTGGCATGCGTCAACCGCAGGTGCAAATTTGCTTGCCAGCGCCAGCGCGCCGGACAGGCGTTCATAGCGCTCTGTTTGATCTGGCCATACATAGGAGGCAAGCTTCATGCGCTGCTTGTCTGTCGAAATAGGCACGGGCGCTAAGTCACAGCCTTGAACTTTTGAAAAGTGAATATCACCATTCGTGACGGGCGGTTGTTCGCCGCGCCATTCGCAGTTTAATTGAACCGGCGAGGCTGCATCGCCCCACTGCCAAGAGCCATAGTCATAATGAAAATGCGGCAAGTTTTGGTTTAAGCCGGCACTAGAGCCAATTTCAAACAGAGAAAACGGCATTCCATATTGCGCATTCAAAGACAGAAAGGCTGGCAGAAGCAGCGCTGAACGGCCGACTTCATTGGTTTGCGGCGCGGATTTCAAATATTCAAGAATAAAATCGGCATGTTTGATAACAGCCTGATTAACGGCTGACAGCAATTCTGCATCGCTAGAATTGTTCGGAGGATAAACGCTCTTTAAGCCTGCATCTGCGTCACCAAGAACAAGTCTGTGAAACGCGCCCGCCAAACGCAACGGCACGGCATCACCGCCATTGCCAATGGTGCCATTCCAATGATTGATGCGATCAAAAACCGCGCCTGCCGCAAAGCCGTTTTGAGCAATCAATGCACAAAGCTTTTCCATGAAGGGCGAGCCCATTCGGCCGCACGCCTGAGATTGCGTCTCAAACGCTAGGGCCGCACCTTCTCCCAGCAAGTTTGTTTGCGGGATGTTCATGGTAGATCAGCTGGCTACTTTTACTTCCACGCCTGCATCGCTCATATGCGTTTGAAGCTCGCCTGCCTGAAACATTTCGCGGATAATATCGCAGCCGCCAACAAATTCGCCTTTAACATAAAGCTGCGGAATAGTTGGCCAATCAGAATATGATTTAATACCTTCGCGCAGATCATCATCAGCAAGTACATTAATGCCTTTATAATCAACGCCCAGATATTGAAGAATTTGAACAACTTGACCTGAAAAACCGCATTGCGGGAAATCCGGTGTGCCTTTCATGAAAAGCACGACGTTGTTGTTTTTCACTTCATTATCGATGAAATCGTTCATGCTCATGGCATATTCCTGTTCGTTAAATTGTTTAGCTGCAATGTAGCGATGGCCTTAGGCAAATTCCAGCCTTGATATGCGTCTTTCTTGCAAATGCTGGATGACATTTCTGCCAGCCAGCACAGCGCGCCAGATGATTTGCTTAGTCAGGGGCAGATGTTTGCAAGGCGAGAGCGTGCAGAACGCCGCCCATATTGCCTTCCAATGCTGCATAAACCATCTGGTGTTGTTTCACACGGGAAAGGCCACGAAAGCTTTCCGATACAACTTCAGCGGCATAGTGGTCACCATCGCCAGCCAAGTCACGAATCGTAACTGTGGCATCAGGAATGGCGTTCTTGATCATCTTTTCGATGTCGTTGGCGTTCATTGGCATTGAGTGTTCTCCTACTCGGCCGCCATCGGCGCTTGGTCGGCGCTCATATAATGCGGGAACCAGTTTTCATGTGCGTTGCGCATGTCTGCTACTGATATGGTGGTCGATACGATTCCCGTCAATGATAGCGTATCACCGCCCACAACGCCAAGATCACGGAACGGAACGCCTGCTGTTTCCGCATTGATCGCAAAGAAGTTTGCATCTTCATCGCGAACCGTCACGATATAGCGTGCTTGATCTTCACCAAACAGCAATGCGTGCGGCAGTTCAGCCTCGCCCGGATCAACATTCATGCCTTTGCCAGATGCCATGCACATTTCAGCAAGCGCGATAGCAAGGCCGCCATCGGACAAATCATGGCAGCTTGTTACCTGACCATTGCGGATGGCAGAGCGCACAAAATCACCATTGCGCTTTTCAATCGCGAGATCGACAGGCGGCGGCGGGCCATCATTACGCTCATGCAAAATGTCGAGATAGATTGATTGGCCAAGATGCGTGCCATCACCGCCAAGCACAAACACATGGTCGCCGTCTTGCATTGTGCCAATACGTGCCATCTGGTTCCAGTCTGGCAATATGCCAACACCAGCAATCGTTGGAGTGGGCAAAATAGCCTCGCCAAATGTCTCATTATAAAGCGACACATTACCCGATACGATTGGGAAATTAAGCGCAGAACATGCAGCACCAATGCCTTCAATTGCTTTGACAAATTGGCCCATAATTTCAGGACGTTCAGGATTGCCAAAGTTCAAATTGTCGGTGGATGCCAAAGGCTCGGCACCTGTGGCCGTGATATTGCGCCAACATTCAGCAACAGCCTGTTTGCCGCCTTCAAACGCATCAGCCTCGCAGTAGCGCGGTGTCACATCCGATGAGAAAGCCAATGCTTTGGTCTCATGGCCTTCAACGCGCACAACACCGGCATCACCGCCAGGTAGTTGCAAAGAATTGCCTTGAATGAGCGTGTCATATTGCTCCCACACCCAGCGGCGTGAGGAAAGGTTGGCAGAGCCAAGCATTGATAAAATCGCCTGACCGTAATCCTCAACTTCTGGAAATTCAGAAGAAGCCATCGGATTCCATAAGCCCGGCTCAATCCACGGACGATCATATTCAGGCGCTTCATCGCCAAGTTCTTTAATCGGCAGATTGGCAACTTCTTCGCCTTGATGCATAACGCGGAAGCGCAGATCATCCGTTGTTTTACCAACGATGGCGAAGTCGAGACCCCATTTGACAAAAATTGCTTTGGCTTCTTCTTCCCGACTTGGGTCGAGAACCATGAGCATGCGTTCCTGACTTTCAGAAAGCATCATTTCATAAGCAGTCATATGGTCTTCGCGGATCGGCACGTCATCAAGGATAAGTTCAACGCCAAGATCGCCTTTAGCGCCCATTTCAACCGCAGAACAGGTAAGACCTGCCGCGCCCATATCTTGAATAGCGATCACTGCACCAGTTTTCATCAATTCAAGGCAAGCTTCCAGAAGGCACTTTTCAGTGAACGGATCGCCGACCTGAACGGTAGGGCGCTTTTCTTCGATGGTTTCGTCAAATTCTGCAGACGCCATTGTCGCGCCGCCAACACCGTCGCGGCCAGTTTTAGCGCCAAGATAAACGATCGGCAGGCCAACGCCTTTGGCTTCCGACAAAAAGATCGCGTCAGTTTTTGCAATACCTGCTGCGAACGCATTAACAAGGCAGTTGCCGTTATAACGCGCATTAAACTCAACTTCGCCGCCAACAGTTGGCACGCCAAACGCATTGCCATAACCGCCAACACCAGCAACAACACCATTGACCAGATGCTTTGTTTTTGTATGGGAAGGATCGCCAAAGCGCAGCGCATTCATTGCAGCGATTGGCCGCGCGCCCATTGTAAAGACATCGCGCAAAATACCGCCAACACCTGTCGCTGCGCCCTGATAAGGCTCAATATAAGACGGGTGATTGTGGCTTTCCATTTTGAAGATAACGCAATCACCGTCGCCAATATCGACAACGCCGGCATTTTCGCCCGGGCCATGAATGACCTGCGGTCCAGTTGTTGGCAGCGTGCGTAGCCATTTCTTAGACGATTTATAAGAGCAATGTTCGTTCCACATTGCCGAGAAAATACCAAGCTCGGTAAAGCTCGGCTCACGGCCGATCAGATTTAAAATCCGTTCATATTCATCAGGCTTCAAACCGTGCGCAGCAATGAGGGCTTCGGTAATCGGGGCGGTATTGTTGATTTTCATGACAATCCAGCAAATTCGGGCGTTTTTGATTGGCCTTCTGATAGCCGATCATGACGTGCGTTTACAGCCCTATCTGCACGATGCCACAGCTAAATCGTGCTTATTCAATGGTATCATAGGCAAGGGCAGGCTGTTGAAGCAATTGTTTGAGCACAGCAAGCCCGTCATCAAGCCGATCAGCTTCCAATTCACCTGTAATGCCAACGCGCACAAACGGCACAGCATACTCCGTTTGCCCAACTTTAAATTCATCAGCTTCTTCCACAACAACATTTTGCGCACGGGCAGCCTTGCAAAATGTGCTCGGAAGCCAAGGTTCAGGCAGGCGCAACCAGACGAAAGGACAGCGCGGATCGCTGCGAAACTCAAAGCCAGCAAGCGCCGCACGTACTTTTTCGATGCGTGCTGCCGTATCAATGGCAACCTTAGCCATGATCTGATCGGCTTCACCCGACAAAATAAGCCGTGTTGAAATTTCCATGATTGCGCGCGGTGCGCTGCCTGTAATCAAACGGTGGGCATTCATCACACGGTTTGCATAGCCCGTTGGGCACACAACAAAGCCAGAGCGAAGACCAGCCGCAACCGATTTGGATAAGGACGTCACATGAAAAGTGCGCTCCGGTGCCAATTCAGAAAAGAGCGGCGGTGCATCAACATCAAGTACGCCGTAAGTATCGTCATCCAGCAAAAGAACATTGTGACGCCGTGCGCTTTCAACGATTTTCAATCGGTTTTCGAGCGGTATAGTCGTCAGTGTCGGATTGTTGAAGGTCGATACGATGACAGCGATCTTTGGGTGCTGCTGGGCGCAAACATGCTCAAACGAATCAGGGTCAAGTCCCTGATCTGTTGTGGCAATTTTAATCGCGCGCCTGCCCATCAATGCGCTGGCGCGCACCGTGGCGGGATAGGTCAGTTCTTCAAAGGCAATTCGGTCGCCAGTACCTGTGACGGTGTTGAGCACAGAAACAAGCGCCGCGTGCGAGCCTTGCGTAGGCAGGATGTTTTCCAGCGAAGGCGACCAATCATTGCGCTCGACCCAGCGCCGACCAGCTTCACGCCAACTATCGGGAATGTGGCGCAAATAATCGGAGATCGCTTTGGGGTCTTCTTCTGCAATTTCACTGAAAATGCGGGCGATCATTTTTGCCTGACCAACTTCAGGCGCAGAGGTCGAATTCATCAAAATTAATTCAGGATGCGCTTTGGGCAGCAAGCCATTGTAGCGGCTCAAGCTGTTGGATGTGGAGTTTCGGTCTGCGGCAGGGGACTTGATATAAGTGCCGCGGCCAACTTCGCCAGCGACAAGTCCGCGTTCACGCACAACACCATAAGCACGGCTCACCGTGCCAACCGTAACGCCAATATCAAAAGCCAGATTGCGGTGCGGGGGCAATTTGGAACCAGCAGGCAATGTACCCGAACTAATGTCGCGTTCTATCGCGTCAGCAAGCCGCACATAGAGCGGTCCTTTGTCTTCTGATAGTTCAGGGAGCCAATTTGTCATGGTGTCAATTCACTATATTGATACAATTATTAGTTCAATATATCAAAATACTGCAACAATGTAACCCAAATTTTTAGACTGGAGAAATAAAATGGGTACAATCGATACAATGCGCTTTCAAGATCAATCTGTACGGATTGGCACTCAAAATTTTGATGCAATGGACATGGTTCCATTTCGCACATGGGGAAAAGTGGCTGTAGCGATGTCTGTTGCGAAGCTCCAAAAGCGCCGCACGCGCTATAATTTGATGAAGCTCGATCATCATAGTCTGCATGATATCGGTATTTCGGTTGAGGATGCGGATATTGAGATCCGCAAATCCTTTCCGATGTATGTGCGTTCAGACAGCTAGAGCATTTGCAGGAAGTTGAGCGGCTTAGAAAACCATCCGGCGAATGGTTTTCCCGCGAAACGGAAACAGTTTTCCGATCAAAATTACGCTAATACGCCGACTAGCATTTATCTTTGCCCATATTCCAAGCGATGATGTCGCTATTGATGCGGGTTGAGACTGGCGACGATGTTAGCGGGCCATATGTTTGAAGCTTTACAGGACTTCCACTGGCTTCAATCACCAGCTGCGGCAAACCTTGAGATTTGCCTTTATGCACGATCAATATGCGCGGAGTGCCGCTGCGCGTATCGAGTTCGGGGACGAGGGCGAACCCCCTAAATGCCTTGTCCCCGGACTTGATCCAACATTTAAGTCCCAATGAATTGATGTTTTGAAGCAGCGCTGTGGCATTTTTGGATTCAAATTCACCTGATAGCGGTCCTGCAACAGGTTCACTCGTTGTGCAGCCAGCGAGCGCAAGCGTCATGACGGGCAAGATTGCCGCTAGGCTTTTCCAAAGGCGCGCTTTTTCCACCAACCGTTTCGCCGGAGCATTTGAGCTAATAGATCGAACCATAAAGAGCTTGCCTTTGATCAGAGCCAGAGTGCCAAATAGGCATGGTGGCAATGTTGTTTTGTTGGTGAAGACATCCGCATGACCGTTCATTTGCATGATTGTCCGGCGGTAATTTTTACTATGTTGCCGCAGCTTTGTGCAAACAGCAATCGTGTTCGCACAAAACTTGATAGCGGCACGTATTATTATGTGATGCGGAATAAGAAGCAAAATCTGCGATTTTGGCGCGGCGCTGTTTCAGAACTTAGATATGTTCCACGCGTCACGCCAAAAATATTATAAGTCGCTCAAAAATAAAGATAATTATTAAGCGGCGACAAGCCCAAGAGCGCTTTCAAACAAGGCACGGCCATCAAGGCCGCCATGGGCATGTTCGATAAGATTCTCAGGATGCGGCATCATGCCAAGCACATTGCCCTCAGCGTTCAAAATGCCTGCAATATTGTCGATTGAACCGTTCGGGTTGGTGCCATTGGCATAGCGGAACGCGATTCGGTTATCATCTTGAAGTGTTTTGAGCGTTGCATCATCGACAAAATAATTGCCGTCATGATGCGCCACAGGGCAGCGAATGATTTGGCCTTGGCTGTAACCGCTTGTAAACGCGGTTGAAGCGTTTGACACTTCCAGTTCAACTTCGCGGCAAACGAATTTTAGTGATGCGTTACGCATCAATGCACCGGGCAAAAGACCTGCCTCAAGCAGAATTTGAAAGCCGTTACACACGCCAATAACTTTAACGCCTTGGGCTGCTTTTTCCTTCAATGCCTTCATGAAAGGCATACGCGCAGCAATTGCACCACAGCGCAAATAGTCACCATAGGAAAAACCACCCGGCACGATGATCAAATCAACATCGGGAATAGTTGTATCCGTCTGCCACACAGTAACAGGCGGCTCGCCAGAAATATGGGTGATTGCCGCAATCATATCGCGGTCGCGGTTAAGGCCGGGAAGAAGAATGACTGCGGTTTTCATTAAACCAGCTCCACCTTGTAATCTTCGATCACTGTGTTGGCCAAAAGCTTTTCGCACATGGCGTTGATGTCTGCCTCAGCTTTGGCTTTGTCATCATGTTCAACAGCAATATCAAACACTTTGCCTTGGCGAACCTGATCGACACCGCTAAATGAAAGTGCGCTCAAGGCACCTTCAATAGCTTTGCCCTGCGGGTCCAAAACACCATTTTTCAGGGTTACGATAACGCGTGCTTTGATCATCTAAAGTCTCACTTCACCAATGTTGGTCCGCTTGGGCGCGGTGTGTCATTTTCGTTCAAGATGCCGAGGCGTCGTGCAACTTCTGTATAGGCTTCCACAAGGCCGCCAAGATCACGGCGGAAGCGGTCTTTATCAAGCTTTTCTTGACTGTTCACATCCCACAGACGGCAGCTGTCTGGCGAAATTTCATCGGCCAATACAACGCGCATCGTGTCGTTTTCAAACAGACGTCCAAATTCGATTTTGAAATCTACAAGCTGGATACCAATGCCGATAAACATGCCGGATAGAAAATCATTGATACGAATGGACATCGCCATCATGTCGTCGATTTCTTGCGGATTAGCCCAGCCAAAGGCCGTGATATGTTCCTCAGAGACCATCGGGTCATCAAGCTCATCGTTTTTATAGTAAAATTCGATGATGGAGCGCGGCAGAACGGTGCCTTCTTCAAGGCCCAAACGCTTGGCGATGCTACCAGCGGCAACATTGCGCACAACAACTTCAATCGGAATGATCTCGACTTCACGGATCAACTGCTCGCGCATGTTCAACCGTTTGATAAAGTGCGTCGGAATACCAAGTGCGCCAAGGCGCGTGAAGATATGTTCTGAAATCCGATTGTTCAGAACGCCTTTACCTTCAATAACATCGTGCTTTTTGGCGTTAAACGCGGTTGCGTCATCTTTAAAGAACTGGATGAGAGTGCCTGGCTCCGGTCCTTCATAGAGAATCTTGGCTTTGCCTTCATAAATGCGGCGGCGCTGTTTCATATGCAAATGCTCGCTTGTGTGGGAGGGCCGACGTCGGCCACTGAAACAATATGCGCTCAGATAAACCAATTATAGGCAAGGTACAAACACCAAGTCGTGGATATGGGCTGAAATGCCACGGTTTTTTTAAGAAACACACATGTTTTATAAAGTTGGACGCGGTGATTGATTTTGTCTGCGTTAAATCGCATCTAATGACAGTAGATAAACATTTCTAATTTGGAGAGAAACATGAGCCTTGAAGATCGCGAAAACGCATTTGAAAACAAATTTGCGCATGATGCCGAACTTCGTTTCAAAGCCGAAGCACGCCGCAACAGATTGCTGGGCGAATGGGTTGCAGAAAAACTCGGCAAAACAGGCGATGAAATTGCTGCTTACGCAAAAGAAGTGGTTATGTCTGATTTTGAAGAAGCCGGCGATGAAGATGTGTTCCGCAAGGTGCGCGGCGATTTCGATCAGGCCAATATTGCAATCAGCGATACCGATATTCGTACCAAAATGGTCGAATTGATGGAACTTGCTATTAAGCAGATCGAAAACGACTAAAGGACTACCTCCCAGATGGCTAACCCCTATCAAATGGTACAACAATTGTCCCGCGGCGACACGCTTCTAACAGCATGGTCGTCGCTGCCATCTGTTGATTTGGTTGACCAGCTTGCAACCACTGAATTTGATGCTGTCACGCTCGATATGCAGCATGGCGGCCATGATGAAAAATCTGTCTGGGATGGGCTTTTAGCGATAATCAATCGGCAAAAATGTGCCGTTGTGCGCATTCCGGTTGGCCGCAACGACATGGCATCGCGCGCGCTTGATATGGGCGCGGATGCAATTATCGCACCGATGATCAATTCGGTAGAGGATGCAAAAGCATTTGCTGATTCTATGAAATTTCCGCCGCTGGGCAACCGCTCATGGGGTGCGCCACGCGCGCAATCTTTGCGTGATGTGGAAGGCGGCAATGCGTTTTTAAAAAGCGCTAACAAGGACACGCTTTCACTTGCAATGATTGAAACCCGACAGGCTTTGGCAGCGCTGGATGATATTCTTAGCGTCGAAGGCATTGATGGCGTCTTTGTTGGGCCTTCTGACCTGTCGATTGCGTGGACAAATGGCGATAGTGTTGATCCCACGCGTGAAGATATGATGGAAGCCATTGCGCTCATTGCTAAAAAGGCGAAGGCCGCCAATAAATTCGCAGGTATCTTCTCGGTCGATCCAAGTGATACGCCGCGATTTACGCAAATGGGTTTTCAATTCATCGCATTGGGCTTTGAAACAGGCTTAATCACCGCGGGCGCGACACAGTTCCTTGCCGCAGCCAAAGGCGGCAAAGAAACTAAACTTGATGGCGGCTATTGATTTATAGGCGCTTCATAAATTCGGCAAACACCATAAGCCCTTCAGGCCAAGGCCCGTGGCCTGTTTCGCTGTTAATATGCCCGCTTTCACCAGCATCAACAAAATAAGCGCCCCAATCTGCCGCTGTTTCTTGCATGCGTTTCTGATCAGAAAAACTGTCATTGACGCTGCCGATCACAAATGTCGGGCAGGGCATTGGGCCCGTTGGGTAGGGGCCAAATGTCATGAGGTGCTTGGGCCGAATTTTCGGGTTAGAAACATCGGGCGGCGAGACAAAAAACGCGCCGACGACTTTCTTTTTGACATCGTCATTTTCACTTAAAACGTGAACAGCCGCCGCAACGCCAAGCGAATGCGCAACCAATATTGCAGGCTTGTCGCTGGCAAGAATGGCGGTTTCGATTTCCTTCTTCCAATCCTCACAAACTGGCTTGTTAAACTCAGCTTGATGGATACGGGTGGCGTTCGGCATTTTAGCCTCCCACCGCGATTGCCAATGGTCTTCATCGGCACCCTTGTAACCAGGAATAATCAGAATATTTGCATCACGTATTTTCATGGGAGCAAAGTGGGGTTTGAAAGACAAATGTCAACGGGACAAATAAAAATCATTGCTTGAATACACGAATTGTTCGTCGCCTAATCACAGCAACGGCAAGGCCGATAAATACAAGTGCTGCACCAAGAAGCGTTATTGCGCTCAATGGTTCCCCAAACATGATTGCCGTTGATCCCATGCCGAAGATCGGAATGAGCAAAGCAAACGGTGTCACGGCCGCGGCGCTGTGCTTTTGCAGCAGGAATACCCAAGCTGTGAAAGCCAATACGGTTGTTGGATAGGCAAGATATAAGATCGAGGCGATGACGATGGGGCTCGGCGGCCAGATCGGTAATATTCCAAAATTGGTGCCTTCGATCAGGCTAGAAAGCGCAAAAAGCGGTAGCGGCGCAAACGCACCTGACCAAACCACATAGCCAAGCATAGAATTTGGCTTTGCTTTTTTAGAGATGATATTGGCAATACCCCATGCGGCAGCAGACGCGATGGTCATAAAAAACGGAACAAGCGGCGCGGATGCACCAAGCCCCCAGCCGATAATACCAACACCAAAAATAGCGATAGCAGCGCCTAAAATTTGTTTAGGTGTTGGCTTTTCACCCATAAGCGCGAAAGCAAAAAAGACCGTGAAAAAGACTTGAAGCTGCACCACCATGGAGGCAAGGCCGGGCGGCATGCCCATTCTGATTGCCGTAAAGATGATGCCGAACATCACGACAGCCTGCATGATGCCGTAAGCTGCTAAATGCAGCCAAGCAACATTGGGTTTGCGTATAAAGAAAATCAGCGGTAGCGCCGTAAAAACATAGCGATACCCCGTCGCCATAAGCGGCGGGATCTCAAGAACGGCATATTGAATGGCAACAAAGGCAGTGCCATAAATCGCGGCCACCAGAATGGCGAGCGCGATGTGGGCGGCGGGCATTAGCCGAAGACGCGAGTGAAAATCGTATCAACATGTTTGGTATGATAACCAATGTCGAATTTATCACGAATTTGCTCTTCGCTCAGCGCCTTGCGTACATCTTCATCGGCAAGCAGTTCGTCGAGGAACACTGGCGGGTTCGGCAGGCGCTGCTGATAAGCATCCCAAACCTTCATCGCATTGCGCTGTACAAGGCGGTAGCTGTCTTCACGGCTAACACCAGCCTGAGTGAGCGCAAGCAAAACGCGCTGCGAATGCACAAGACCGCCAAGCGCATCCATATTGGCAAGCATACGTTCAGGATAAATAACCAGATTTTCAATCACATTGGTCAAACGCGCCAGCGCAAAATCAAGCGTAACAGTTGCGTCCGGTGCAGCCATGCGTTCCACAGATGAGTGCGAAATATCGCGCTCATGCCAAAGCGCCACATTTTCAAGCGCAGGGGTTACGAATGCACGTACGATGCGTGAAAGGCCTGTCAGGTTTTCTGTAAGCACTGGGTTGCGCTTATGCGGCATTGCGGACGAACCTTTTTGGCCCTTAGAGAAGAACTCTTCAGCTTCCAAAACTTCTGTACGCTGCAAATGACGCACCTCAGTTGAAAGGCGCTCAATTGACGAGGCCACAACACCAAGAACTGCAAAATACATCGCATGACGGTCACGCGGAATGACCTGCGTTGAAACAGGTTCTGCTTTCAAACCCAATGACTTAGCAACATGTTCTTCAACTGCAGGATCAATATTGGCAAATGTGCCAACCGCGCCAGAGATAGCGCATGTTGCGATTTCTTCACGTGCCGCAAGAAGGCGCGCTTTGCATCGGTCAAATTCAGCATAGGCTTGCGCCATTTTAAGACCGAATGTAACGGGCTCGGCGTGAATGCCGTGCGAGCGACCAATACACACTGTATATTTGTGTTCTTCAGCACGTTTTTTGATTGCTGCAAGCAGCTTGTCCATATCTTCAAGCAAAAGATCGGTTGCGCGCATGAGCTGAACACTTAGCGTCGTGTCGAGCACGTCAGATGAGGTAAAGCCCTGATGCACAAACCGTGCTGGCTCGCCGACGATTTCGGCCAGATGGGTGAGGAACGCAATAACATCGTGCTTGGTTTCGCGCTCGATCTCATCAATCCGGTCAATGTCAAAAGTCGCAGCATTGCCTTTTTCCCAGATGGTCGCGGCTGCGTCTTTGGGAATAACGCCAAGATCAGCAAGCGCATCACAACCATGCGCCTCTATTTCAAACCAAATGCGAAACTTGGTTTCAGGCGACCAAATATCGACCATTTGCGGGCGTGAATAGCGAGGTATCATGGGTAAAACTCATCATTACGTTAATTTATGCTGCACCGCCTAACAGATGATGGTGCAATTCTCAATCCGGCTGATGGTTTAACCACCAGCTTGTTATCGCAAGACCGATAATGCCAATCGGGAAATAAAACCGAAGACCCAACACAAAATAGGTATAGACCGCGCTGCCTGCGGTGAAAAACTGCTGCCATATCCATAGCTTAGAAAAGGCAGGCCCATGCCATTGTGAAAAATATAGGCGAAACTGCAGAGCAAACAAAACACTGGTAAAAAAGATGGTGCCGCCCGCTAAAAACACGATCAGCCAGAAAAACCGAAGGCGGCCTGCTTTAGGCGCAAACAGACGTGCGCAATAAAGCGAAGGCCAAAAGGCAAGCGCGGCACCAAGCGCGTAGAGCAATGTAACCGCAATGGTTTGCTCGCCCAGCGCCCAGCCACGCGTATAAATCAAAGCGACGAGACAAGCGGTGCCGCAAACCAAGGTCCAGAAAACCCAAGGCAGAAGCGACGCATAGGCAGGCGGCAGCGCTTGTACTAATCTCGTTTTGAGTGCGGACATAAATGCTTTCTGGGTTTAATCACTGGCTTCAGCGTGTGTCGTCACAGCCATCCAGCGATAGTCTGGCCCTTCAAACCCGTAGGATTCAACGGCAATCGTAACTGCATAGACGGGCTTAGATGCAGGCGGGTAATAGGTGTAAACACCGCCAATACGATATCCTGTCGGGCAGCTGCGTGAAGTGGGAATACTTACATCTTCATGAAGCACTTTTGCTTTTTGGCCAGCCTCTGTCGCGATTTGCGTTAGTTTAAAACCAACTGACGATTCGGTAATGCCAGCGCAACTGCCAGATGCTGCAAATTGTAGTTCTTGCAAGCGAAACTCAACTTCAGCATCAATTGGCGGAACCACAGGGCGCGGATTCACCGCCATACGGTAAGGGTCAGCAGATTCTTCTGTGACGCTGTTTTGGCCCGCAACAAAGCCGTCAACCAATTCATCATCTTCAATGATTGCGCTGCCGGATTGTGCTGCCATATCGCGCAAATCATTCACGCTCGCACTTTCATCCTCAAGACGTTTTCGTATCGGCGAGCCGCTCACAAAACTGTCGGTTGCCGTGTCAATATAGAAGCGGTTGGCATAAGGAAAACCAGAACCGTCTTGGATGCCATATTCCTCAAAAGCAAAAATCGAACCGTCTTGTGAAAATCCAAGCACATTTAACGTTGAAAAATCACCAGCAAAAGAAACGCTACTGGACAATGCCAAAAGCGCAGCAGGGACGATACGGGGTGTCAAAAAACGGATCATATTCATTGTAAACCTCGAAAGTTAAGGGCGGTTGGCCTCAGCTGCATTTCTAATCGCATTGATATTATCACGGTAGGAATCAATTGTCCCACCTTTGAAGACAGCAGAACCGGCCACCAGCGCATTTGCACCGGCTTTCGCGCAATCAATTGCCGTTTGCGCGGTAACACCGCCATCGACTTCCAGATCAATTGGGCGATCACCAATAAGTGCGTGGAGATCAGCCATTTTGTCTGTAACCGAGTGAATGAATTTCTGACCACCAAAGCCAGGGTTCACGCTCATCACAAGTACAAGATCAACCATATCAATCACTTGCTCGACAATGCTCATTGGTGTGGCAGGGTTAAGCGCAACACCCGCTTTTTTGCCAAGGTTGCGGACCGCTTGCAGCGAACGGTGAAGATGCGGTCCTGCTTCTGCATGAACAGTGATGATATCGCATCCTGCTTTTGCAAAGCTCTCAAGATAGACATCAACGGGCGAAATCATGAGATGGCAATCAAACACGGCATCCGTATGCGGGCGAAGTTTCGCGATCACATCCGGTCCATAAGATATGTTTGGCACAAAATGGCCATCCATCACATCAAGGTGAATCCAGTCTGCACCGGCTTCTGTAACATCACGAATTTCTTGTCCAAGTTTTGAATAATCAGAGGCAAGAATAGAAGGGGCGATTTTAATAGGGCGGTGCGCTGTCATGATCTTAGTTCCGTAAGCATGATTAAGGTGCGCTCTGATTGGCCTTTGAGCGCACTCAAGTCAACGCAAAGACGACCAAACAGGCATAATATCCCCGTCTTGCGGTGTTGCTTCATAGATACCGCGCGCCACAGCTCGTGCCATTGTGCTGGCCGCAACAGCACAAATATCAATCATCGCATCAAGCGAGCCTTTCAAATCCACAGTGCCTGTAGAAACACCAAAAATCAGGTCACCATCAAGCGGCGTATGGGATGGCCAAATCGAGCGGGTGAACCCATCATGCGCAGCAATTGCAAGGCGCTGACATTCGGCTTTGCTGAGCTTAGCATCCGTTGCAATAATGCCGATGGTCGTATTGGTGCCAGATTGCGCAGGACCGCGATCACGGAATTTAATGCGCATATCCTTGGCATCTTTTGGCATCGGTGAGGGGTATCCACAACCGCCAAACTCATCATCAAGTTCAAATGGTGCCGCCCAGAAATGATGTGTATCGCCGATTATTGTGCTGCCAAGTGGGTTGGCTGCAACCAGTGCGCCAATGGTCACGCCATGTGCTTCAATCACAGAGGATGCAGATCCAAGTCCGCCTTTGATGTTTGCGCTCAGTGCACCAGCGCCAGCACCAACGGAGCCAAGTGAAAAATCTTGTGCCGCATTTTGAGCTGCCTGAGCGCCGAGCGCCATATAGGGCGACTGATCACCCCAGTTTTTATCGCCGCCATTGATCAAATCAAAAAGTATCGCTGCAGGCACAATTGGCACGCGCACTGGCCCAACTTCAAACCCGCGCCCTTGGCTTCTCAAGCTATTGGCAACGCCTGATGCAGCATCAAGGCCAAAGGCAGAGCCGCCCGATAAAACAAGCGCATCAACACCGCCGACGGTGTTTTGCGGGGCAAGCAAATCTGTCTCGCGTGAGCCGGGTGCGCCGCCAAGTACCTGCACGCTCGCCGTATAGGGTTTGTCACAAATCAGGGCCGTAACACCGGATTTCAAAGCTAAATCTTGCGCATTGCCAACGCTCAAGCCATCGATATCAGTAATTAGATTGCGGGGGCCGCGGGTAATCATCCGTTATTTTCCTGTATTTGTGTTGGCTTGCCGTCTTTGACTTCAAACACGCTAAACCATTGGCGGTCGTTTTCACCGTTTAGAGCAAAGCGGATTAAGCCTAAATCTGTTTCAAATGCTTGTGCCGTCATCGCACGCGCCATGGTGGTATCATTGTCTTTGGCATAGTTTAAAGCTTGTGTGCCGATCTGGCTGGCTGCCTTTGCCAAGGCTGCAAAATAAGCACCGTCTGTGCTTTTGGAAACATCAGATAGTCCGGCAAATAGAGCGCCTTCAGGCAATGTGCCATCCGCTGGCGGGGCAAGAAAAGCGCTGCCGCCTGCAAAAACAAGATCAGCGCCAATCGCCTGTGCATCGGTCCCCATAATGGAAACATCATAGGCATCGCCGCCAACAAACACATGTGTTGCACCGGATTTAACAATGCGCCGCACAAGGCCAGCTTGGCGCTCAAGCAGTGGGCGGTAAGTGTCGGTAAAAACGGGTGTCAAATTATCGTCTTCAAGCAGCGCACGCACATCTTGCGCCAATTGCCGCCCATAAAGCGTACCATCATCAATGATCGCAAAAGGTTTATCGCGCCATGATGCTTTCAAATATTCGCCAATAATGACGGCTTCATTAGATGTTTTAGGGCCAAGGCGAAATACGGGCCAATGAGCACGTTTGTCGCGATTGGTAATGTCATCAACCTCAACGCCCAGCGCCAAAATGATAGCATCTTCGTCACTGGCAACGACACGATCTGCGGCAGAATCTAATGCCTCAATACAGGGCAGACCATAGATAAAGCGCGCACCATTATTAAGCGCTGTATCTGTGGCGGTACTAGCCGTTTCGGCTTTGCAGGAATCATCGGCAGCATCTTGGCTGGAACCTTTGGCCATCTGCTTGCCAATAAATGTGCTGGTGCCACTTATCGGCGCGATAAGCTGCATTTCTTGCGCCATGACCGTAAAGGCGCTGAAAATAAATGTGCAGGTCAAAGCGATTTTAAAAGGCTGCAATTTCATGTGCCTTTGATGCAACGGGATTGCGATCAGAGCAAGACATAATATTGAAAGTCTACATAAGCTGCGAAGATCATTATATGGATCATGCCAGCTTTAAAAATCTTGATTGGAAACTCGAAACAGGGTGGTCGCAATCCCATAAAGCCCTATGATAAGGCTTGGCTAAACCGACCGTGAAAGGTGCATGATGAATATGCTAGATCCGCTCATCCATGCCGAGAGATGGATGCTTGAGGGCAAAGAAGTTGTCATCGCAACTGTCGTTAAAACATGGGGCTCTGCACCGCGGCCCGTTGGTAGTCATTTGGTGATTTGCGAAGATGGTACATTTGAAGGTTCTGTGTCTGGCGGATGCGTTGAAGGCGCTGTCATTGAAGAATCGTCCGAGGTGATGAAAAGCGGCGAACCGAAAATGCTGGAATTCGGCGTTGCCGATGAAACAGCATGGCGCGTGGGTTTAAGCTGCGGCGGGCGCATTGAAGTCTATCTGGAGCGTGTAGGCTGACATGGACCCGAACCTTCTTAAAAAACTCAATATAGAACGTGCAGCACGGCGCGCTTGCGCCGTTGTAACGGACCTTGGCGACGGGCGTGACCGACTGGTGAAGCAGGCGGGTAGCGAAGTCATTCAAGGCCCACTCGGTAATGCGATACAGGCAGCCCTTCGTTCAGGGAAATCGTCAGTTTTCGATACAGAAGGTCGGCACTTTTTTATCAATGCCCATGTGCCGGCTTTGCGTATTGTTGTCATTGGTGCCGTGCATATTTCGCAAGCATTGGCACAAATCGCAAAAGCGGTTGATTACACAATTGATATTGTTGATCCACGCACCGCCTTTGCAACGCCGGAACGTTTTCCCGATGTGGATGTCTATGCACAGTGGCCAGAGGATTATCTGGCGGCACATCCGCTTGATACATACACCGCATTGGTGGCTGTAAGCCATGATCCAAAGATTGACGACGCACCACTCATTGAAGCGCTCAATGCCAATTGCCTTTATGTCGGTGCGCTCGGCAGCCGGAAAACGCACAGTAAACGTGTGGAGCGTTTAACTGAAGCAGGCATATCTCAAGAGAAAATTAGCCGCATATCATCACCCATTGGCCTTGATATTGCAGCGGCAAGTCCTGCAGAAATTGCTGTGGCGATCATGGCAGAAATTATTCAAGTGCTCCGCCTTAGGGATGGGGCATAGGGTGATAATTAAATTCGGCCATGGACGCGGTTCACTGAATGAAATTCCAAGCTTTGGATTTTGGTTTTGAGTAAGCAGGCAGAAAATATCATCGGCACCATTCTCGCAGCAGGACAGTCTCGCCGCATGGGCAAAGATAAGCTGATGCTGGCTGCGCGTGGCGGACAGACTATCTTAGAGGAAGTGATTGCAACCGCCGATGCCTCCAAGCTTGAGACCATTGCTGTGCTGCTGGATGAGGCCAGAGAAATCGCAATCAATAAGGCGCATGAAAAAATCGCCTACCGCACGATAAAATCCGGCAATATGGCCTATAGCGTTAAAGCCGCGTTGGATTATGCCGCCGCCCTATCTGCGTCACACATTATGATAATTTTGGGCGACATGCCTGATGTTACTGCGCAAGATATCAATAGGCTCATGGAGCAATGCAAAATAGCGCCCAATGCTATTATTCGTGCCGTGCATGATGGAAAGAATGGCAACCCAGTCATTTTGCCATTGTGCTTTGCCGAGCAGTTCAAAGCGCAGCTCATTGGCGATGAAGGCGCACGCACAATTTTTGAGGCAGGGCACATTGTGGATGTTGAATGTAGCGCCGGTGTTCTTGTCGATATCGACACGCCCGAACTTTATCAGGCTTATTTGCGCGGCTGATCTGGTGTTTTGCTGGATTTTGCTTCGCGGCGGCAGCGCTGCGAACAGAATTTCACATCTTCCCAGTTCTTGGCCCAAGCTTTGCGCCAAACCATGACTCGCCCGCAATGCGCGCAATCTTTTTCCGGTAATATGGGTTTTACATGAGCCATAATGTTCCCATGATGCAATTTGGATCAAATGTCCACTAGATCGACAGTCTTTTCACGCCGATCTAAATGCCTATGATGATGAACTGATTTATTAAATGACGGCAGCAAGGCCAAAGGGTTGCAACATAATGAGAATTACTGGAAATTCTGCCGTCACTTTCGCGCTGTTG
This sequence comes from Ahrensia sp. 13_GOM-1096m, assembly GCF_000620605.1. Lineage (NCBI taxonomy): Bacteria > Pseudomonadati > Pseudomonadota > Alphaproteobacteria > Hyphomicrobiales > Ahrensiaceae > Ahrensia > Ahrensia sp. 13_GOM-1096m. The sequence goes on along the minus strand of NZ_JIAX01000009.1, from coordinate 100,334 downwards.
TTTTCCGCCGTCAGCGCGAACGCTCAAGAAACACTTAAGCCGTTCAAAGATCGTCTATTTGCCTATCCGCAAACATTAGAAGAGCGCGATGGCGGTGCTTATCTCAAAGTCGATTACCGCGAGCTACGCGATATTAATGAGCGAGACGCTGTGCCTGAAAGACGCGCTAAGCGCCAATATATCGATCTTGCAGGCAGGCGCGCAACCAAACCTGCACAATTGGAAACGCCAACAGGTGCGCTGAATTATCAGTTCGCTGGAAAAACCAGCAATGCGCGTTTCATCACAATCTATATTCACGGCAAGGGCGGCAATGCCAAGCAAGGCGTCAATGACCATAGTTTTGGCGGCAATTTCAACCGTATCAAAATGTTGATGCTTAAAAATAACGGTCTGTATCTATCACCCGATGCCGGTGATTTCACAACAAGCGATATAGCAAAGATTGAAACCCTGATTGGTCAGGCTGCAGCAAATTCGCCAAGCGCTAAAATTGTGCTGGCTTGCGGCTCTGCGGGCGGCGCGGTTTGTTATGCGCTGGCAGATCAAAATAATATCGCACAGCGCTTGTCTGGAATCGCTTTGCTGGGGTCGTTTTGGAATGACGCGCTGTTTGCTTCTGCGGCAGGTAAACGCAAGGTGCCGCTTTATATCGCGCATGGAAGCCATGACACTGTTTTCGATATTCAACAGGTTGAATCATTTTATACGCGCGCGCGTAGCAATGGGCTTCCGGTGCGCATGGTACGCTTTGAAACAGGAACGCACGGAACACCAATTCGTATGATCGATTGGCGTGCAGCGTTTAACTGGATGCTGTCACAATAGTGCAATGATTTTAGGGGAAATATCTTGGTACGCCCTAGGGGAATCGAACCCCTCTTTCCAGAATGAAAATCTGGCGTCCTAACCGATAGACGAAGGGCGCGTCCAAGATGCGCGGTATATATGCAAGAAATTTTAAGGCCGCAACCCTGTTTCTTCATCTGAATGATCTTTTTTTAAATGAATTTCACAAGAGCCCGATAAACAGCGGAAAACGGGCCTAAATCGGCTGTTGAGAACTGAAAAAAATGCACAAGTTAAAATGCACACCGAAAAATACAGGACACAAATGTGCCAAATATCAGTGAGTTGCTGCTTAAATGTTGAAGTGAGGTGTGATTATAGAGAATCGTAAAGCCGAGTCGCTTCGGCTTAGATTATTTTTTACGGCGACAGCGCCAGTTCCAGTCACGATTCGGGCCAATGTCGATGTGGACAGATTTTGTGTGGCAGTATGTGCCAACACCGCCGCGTCCAGGCATTGAGCGCAAATATTTAGCCAACGCCCATTTATCAACGCCTTCGACCTGAATGTCAGCCGCAGCACAATACATATGGAGTGAATTCTTTGCACCGCTCGCGCGTTGATTGCGTGATGGGCTGCGATAGCCTGATGTTACCACCGCTGGCTTGCCATATTTTCGTTCAACCTGTTTGAGCACACGCACAAGCGCTGGTTTCAAACATTTAACATCAACGCTGCTGGTTTGAGTTTGAAGTCCGTTCGGCGCCAGACGTGCAAGGCCTGCAGCGGACGCAACTTGAATGGGCTCATTCGATGAAGAAGAGCTCACGCCTAAGGCGCGTTGACGGTTAACACCGGGCAGGGCTGAGTTTGAGCCTGCAGCTGAAGCCGTAGCAATGACGCGCCGCGGCGCTGGGGCAGACTTTGCGGCTATCTTTTGAGAGCCGCCAACAGGAACCGCTGGCTTTTTAGGCGCATTACCAAAAAGCGCGCTTAAAAATCCTGGACGATTTTTCGCAGGTCTAGTATCCATCTGGGGTGCCAGCGATGCGCTTGCAACAGGAGCAGATGGCGTGATGGTCGCAGAAGGTGTGCCTGCAATACTTGCGGTCATAGACGTATCGGCAGGCATAGGATTGATGCCCGATGTGGAATTACCAACGGGCGCAGAAGCAGCCGCTGTAATGCGCTGCGTGGCAACATCATTTATATCGCCTGTTGCCTCTGCAATCACAGCTTGCGGGGCATCCGCCACAATGGCTGATTGACCAGGGTTTACCGATATTCGAGCTGTTGCGAGCGACGGTACTTCTGTTTCAGATAAAGCGGTTAGTGCAACGTCTGAACCGTCTTCTTCTTCATCGAACTCATCGGCCAAATCGGCGACTTCTTGTGAGCCAGACGCTTCAAGAACATCATCTTCGTTCAGCGCAAGAATATCAGACGTTTGCGGGATTTGAGGTGCCGCAGCAAAGCCTTCAGGGGTGTTGATTGAGGAGCTTACGCAGCCGCTCAGAAAAATAGAGCCACATAAAGACGCAACGCTAGCCGTCAAATATCGATTTCGCTTAGCTATGCGTCTCAAGCCCATACCCCCGATTCCTGTGGTAATCGTAAAATTCTTACATGGACTTTGTTGGTAAACAAAGTCCTTACCACCACCCGTAACAAATTATAATAAATGCGATAATATTCAAATGAGGCAGAAAAATGAACTGAGTACTCTAAGGTACTCTTCACCAGCTGCCAGTGTTTTCCATAGAAGCCCACGGCTCTTTAGGTTCTAAGCGTTCACCTTTTTGCAAAAGTTCAATTGAAATGCCGTCTGGTGAGCGCACAAATGCCATATGTCCATCGCGTGGCGGCCGATTGATTGTCACGCCTGCATCCTGCAATTTAGCGCAGATTGCATAGATATCATCAACCACATAGGCCAAATGGCCAAAATTGCGTCCGCCCTCATATTCTTCAGGGTCCCAATTATAGGTAAGCTCAAGCGCTGGTGCTTTACCTTCTAGGAAACTTGCTTTGTCTTCAGGTGCTGCAAGAAAGATAAGTGAAAAGCGACCTTTTTCATTGTCGATGCGGTCGACTTCCTCAAGGCCAAATTTGTTGCAGTAAAAATCCAATGATTCCTCAAGGTTTTTGACGCGAACCATGGTGTGAAGATAACGCATTGAATGCTCCTAACTAAAATCTCTATTTGTACCTGCGAATCTGTGCCGCAATGTTTGTTTAATGCGACAATAGGGCGATGATTTAAAGCGGCAACCAAAAAAACTGGGTGTTTTTATTAAAACTTTACCATTTGTTTATTCCGTTAAGGTGCGGACAGATGTTATGCTCCATTCGAATCAGGCCTGTACCTATCTGGTTAAACCTGTTTCCGAGGGGTAGTTTGTAATGAGTGAAAAGTCGCAGAGTCCAGAAAGCGCAGAATTCGTCGATCATAACGGCGATACAGTTGTATCTGTAGAGATTACCGGCACTATCAAATGGTTTGATATTGGTAAGGGCTACGGTTTTATAACACCTGACATTGCTGAATATGGCGATGTGATGCTTCACGTGACTTGTCTTAGAAGAGACGGCTTTCAAACAGCTCTAGAAGGTGCGCGCATTGTTTGCGAAGCAAATAGAGGCCAGCGCGGGCTTCAAGCTTTTCACGTTCTGTCCATGGATACGTCCACAGCGGTTAATCCTGCCAGCAATGAAGTGAAAACCCACGAGCATATTGTTCCAACCAGTGGTTTGGAGCGTGTGCTTGTGAAATGGTTCAACCGAACCAAAGGTTTTGGCTTTTTGTCGCGCGGCGAGGGAACAGAAGACATTTTCATTCATATGGAAACCTTGCGCCGTTTCGGCTTAACCGAACTAAGGCCTGGGCAAATGGTTATCGTGCGCTTTGGCAATGGGGATAAGGGCCTTATGGCCGCCGAAATTTACCCTGACATTGGATTGCAGCCGCCTGCATCACATTGATATAGGGTAACCACCTTTCTAACAGGCGTGTACCCTATGAAGATATTTATCAGCCTTCTCATGTTTTTCTTTGCCGCCGCGTGCGGTAACGCACAAGAACCAATGCGGCTGGACGTTCACGCAGAAAAACTTACGGTATATGATCAAGCAGAAATGTTAGGTCAGTTTGACATTGAGATTGCGCATACAGAAGCGCAAAGGTCAGCCGGCCTTATGCATAGAGTGGATCTGCCTGAAAGCAGCGGCATGCTCTTTGTCTTTGATGGTGAGGCGCAGCGATTCTTTTGGATGCAAAACACGCCAACACCGCTGGATATCATTTATGCCGATGCCAAAGGTGTGATTGTGCACATTGCCCGCGACACCACGCCGTTTTCCACAACGCCGATTCCATCACGCGCGCCGGCTCAATATGCCTTTGAAATTCACGCAGGTTTCTCACAAAAGCTTGGGATCAACGTCGGGCAGACGCTAAAACATCCAGTAATTGGCGTTGCTCAATAAAAAAATGCAAAAAAAGCAAATTTATTTGGAATCTTTGCATTCTATGTATTGCTCATTTCCAATCAGCCGTGTAGTGGACTGCCAACGTGGAAACACGAAGTCGGAGCGTAGCGCAGCCTGGTAGCGCATCTGGTTTGGGACCAGAGGGTCGCAGGTTCGAATCCTGCCGCTCCGACCATTTACTTCCCAATATTTCCAATACTTCTCTCATATCGTCGCTGCCTTTTTAAATTTGCCCGTGAGTGCAAAATTGCCAAGTTGCAACTTGTGAGCTATGAAATTCTTCAGACAAATGAAATCAATTGTCGCTGAACCGCTGAAATAATGTGGAAGAAGCAAATAGATTAGCTGGTAGTACAGCCATTGGGGAGGGAAACTATGCCGACATTCTGGTCAAACTTAATTCCTAAGGCTGCGACGCTCCTTGGTGCCGCCGTCATTCTGACAAGCTGCACCGTTGTTGTTGAGGAGGGCGCAGAACGTCCGCGACCACCACGTCCCGACCGCCCGCAAATTTGTACGAAGGAATACAGCCCTGTCTGCGCCCGAGATGGCAAGGAACAGCGCACATTCGCCAATGCCTGCATGGCGCGCGCCAAGGGTTTCCGTCCTGTAAGTCAAGGCAAATGCCGCACGCAATCGACCGGTCCTTCGAAAGTGTGCACGCGCGAGTTTGCGCCGGTCTGTGCGCAGCGCAAAGGGTCCGTCCGTAGCTTTTCCAATGCCTGCACGGCGCGCAGCGCTGGCTACCGCATCCTGCGTCCAGGCGAGTGCTGATAGAGCATAGGCTGGCGTAGCGTTCTGGTTCCTTGCCGAAGGAAACACGAAATGCTGCATCACGTTGTCGTGTAGAAGGCAGACGTTTGGATTGTTCTCACATTTTCCGGCTTAACAACCTTTGTTTTCTCTGGTATTCGAAGCTTTAAATCCTGCCGCTTCAACCATTTTCCCAACGGCTTACTCTATTCAATTAGGATTAAGATTAATGACCGCACGCATTTATAGCCCCGCAAAAACCGCAATGCAGTCCGGCAAGGGCAAAGCAAGCGAGTGGCTTGTCGAGTTTGATCGTTCTTCTGCTAAAAGCATAGACCCTTTAATGGGGTACACTTCATCTGGTGACACACAAGCGCAGGTCAAATTGCGCTTCACCAACAAAGAGGAAGCCGTTGCCTATGCTCAAAAGCAAGGACTGGCTTATCGCGTGGAAGAGCCGAAGCAGCAAAAGCGCCGTAACTCGACCTATTCAGACAATTTCAAATTTGACCGTAAGGTTCCTTGGACGCACTAGTGCGTCTATTTAAGTATTTTATTGCCTAACAGCCTTGTCGAAGCCAATTGTTATGGCTAAGGCATGGCTTGTGTGGACCCGTAGCTCAGTTGGATAGAGCAGATGACTTCTAATCATCAGGTCGAAGGTTCGAATCCTTCCGGGTTCGCCAATTTTTTATAAATGCTGATTTATTGGTGATGTTGAAGAGCCTTTCGTGCTTCATATCAAGCTTCAATTACAAGCATTTCTCCTAACGTGATTAAATTTAGTATCCACCTATACAAATATCTTGATGCATTCATCATGAAACAAGTTCTTGCTTAAGCAAAATAATCTATATGTTTGTTTAGGCCGGTCAGTGCACACAGTTGCCGGATTCGATCGTATCGTTTTTCACGTTTGCAATTCGTGCAATCTCTGCGCAGAATTCGATTGAGGAGTACTTTTGTGAAAGGTGAACTATTTGCTCAGGGTGTAAACTTCGCAGCCATAGCAAACCAGTTTTTACTGGCAGCTATGACATTGAATGAGGCGCAAAAAGATCAGGGTAAGGCGCTTTTTTTACCCACTCTAGCGCTCGCAGGCCATGGGCTAGAAATGATGCTAAAGGCATGCTTCTTTTTAAATAATAAGGCCCCCGTTACTAAGGGTAAAAAAGGTCATGATATTGTAAGTATGTGGCATGACAATATTTGTGAACCAATAAGGGGGCATGTATTTGTAAATGCACACCGTGTGGTAGCAGATCTTCGTGATGATGCACGTGGATACGTTTTTGGCATACCAAAAGATGAGGAAATTTTAACACTCATAGACAAGTATGTAATTGAATTAGGTAGCTTACATGGTGGAGCTGGTTATCCATTGCGTTATCCAACAGAAACAGACCGTCAGGCTCCCAAAACACCTTTTTTGGTGATGACACTCTATGGTGTTGCAGATGATATGGTGAAACGTCCACATGATTTTGAAGTAAGCCGTTTTCAAGGAAGAACCTAAGTTACCCATCTTTTGTTAAGGTGATCTCCGTTGCGTACCTGCTTTTGAAATGTCTTAGTTGATCACACAGTGCCGCGCTTCAAAGGCGAAGTTGACCGCGCAAAGCGTCCATTAAAGCTGTTCTGCATTTAAACGGCTGTCATAAAACAAAGCTAAGCCACCATCACAAATTCATGGCTCGCCCTACAGGGCTCGTCAAATTGTGGGGGTAGAATTGGAAAGAGTGTATCAATCTGTCAGGCAGATTAACCGTCCCAAGATGTTTGACGACACGGCGCTCAATATAAGCGTGACCGCAGACAAAGTGTGGATGCGTTCTTGCGGCAGAAGGCGTAATAATAGTTTAATAATTTGGCCTGATGAATTCACTGTCTTTGTGGTTGTTGCCGCTGCTTTCGTTTTTCTGGCAGGTCATTTTGACAGCCAAATCTCTCTTCATATGCGTCACACGAACAGCGAATTTTATGCGTTCCTGCGCAATGTCACCGATGCGGTAAAAGCGCATTATTATCTCATTCCAGCAGCGCTTATCATGGTAATCATTTCGTCGTGTGATTGGCGATGTCGTAATCTACAACGGCAAAAGCTGCTTGTGCGTTCTTATGAGCGTGCGGCATTCATCTTTGTTGCGATCTTAGTGCCTGGCATAATTGTAAATATTATCAAGCAATGTGTGGGAAGGGGACGGCCGCGCACATTTGATGAATTTGGCGCTTATATTTTCTCGCCTTTCGAATTCTCGCACGTCTTTCAAAGTTTCCCCTCTGGGCATTCAGCAACGGCCGGCTCGATTGGTATGATTATCGCGCTTTATATGCCTGCAATTCGCTGGCCAGCATTGATCGTTTTCTCATTTTTGGGCTTCGCAAGGGTTGCGGCCAATGCACATTATTTATCCGATGTTATTGCTGGTTATTTGATCGGCGCCATGATGACGCTTGTGTTCGCGCGGTGGCTGGCAAGCCGGTCGGCAATGTTCAGGCTCATGCCGAATGAGCTATTTCCCGTTCTTAAATGCTAATCTGATTATCCTAGGTAACGTTCTGAATGTGGCTGCGAATCACAATGCGCGTTCAAGAGAACGTCTCGTTTGCGATGGCAGATGATTGAGCAAACGCCTTCTTTTTAGTCGTGTTGCAGCAACACTGTGCGCAATGCCTTTATATCGTACAAATGCAAGGTGACCCAGTTCCATAATGGTACGCTATTTAGCTATCTATGTAGAAAATATGGTTTTTTACTTGACGGTTACGTAGTTTTAGCTTTGGATATGTCTTGGGTATTGGGAGGTACTGATAATTGTTCGTGATCTGGCGAGGGCCTCATCGCGAAATTATACAATCACATTCACAATAAATTATTTAGTACTCAGGCCCGTAAATCACAACTTGAGAAACCAAGGGGTTCAACTCATATGAAAACGAAAATTTTTACAGGAATGCTTGCGTCAGCTGCACTCGCACTAAGCGCATCAACAGCTTCTGCTGCAACGCTAGACGATGTTAAAGCTAAAGGCTTTGTACAGTGCGGCGTTAGCACAGGACTTGCAGGCTTTTCTGCTCCGGATGATGCCGGCGAATGGTCTGGTATTGATGTTGAATACTGCCGTGGTGTTGCTGCTGCTGTCTTCGGTGATCCAACGAAAGTTAAGTTCACAGCTTTGACTGCTAAAGAGCGCTTTACAGCTCTTCAGTCTGGTGAGATCGACGTTCTTTCACGTAACACAACATGGACAATGAGCCGCGACACGCAGCTTGGTTTGAACTTTGCTGGCGTAAACTATTACGACGGTCAGGGCTTCATGGTTCGTAAGGCTCTCGGCCTTAACTCAGCTCTTGAACTTTCAGGCGCATCAGTTTGCGTACAAACAGGTACAACAACTGAATTGAACCTTACTGACTACTTCAAAGCTAACAACATGGAATATAAGCCAGTTGTTTTCGAAAAACTTGAAGAAGTGAACGCAGCTTATGCAGCGAACCGTTGTGACGTTTACACAACTGACGCATCTGGCCTTTATTCAATCCGTTTGACACTTGAAGATCCAGATGCACACACAGTGCTTCCTGAGATCATTTCAAAAGAGCCTCTCGGTCCTGTTGTTCGTCAGGGCGACGACCAGTGGTTCAACATTGCAAAATGGACACATAATGCAATGGTCAACGCTGAAGAGCTTGGTCTTACATCTGAAAATGTTGATCTTGAAAAAGACAGCGACAACCCGAACATCAAACGTCTGCTCGGTGCAGAAGGCGACTTCGGTGAATCAATCGGCCTAAGCTCTGATTGGGCATACAACATCATCAAAACTGTCGGTAACTACGGCGAAGTTTTTGATAGAACAGTTGGTGCTGGTTCACCGCTGAAAATTGAACGTGGCACAAACGCTTTGTGGTCTAAGGGTGGTTTGCAGTACGCACCGCCAGTCCGTTAAGAGCTACGAAATATCATGGCCCATCCCTTTGGATGGGCCATTTTGTATTATAAATTCACATGCGTTTGGTGATTGAAACAATGAATAACGACAGCAATGCTCAAAGCAGTAAAGCTTCGCTTTTATACGATCCCGTTGCACGCTCTATATTTTTCCAATGTCTGACTGTCGCTATTGTTGCTTGGCTCGTTTATGCCGGCGTGAACAATGCGATCACAAACCTTGAGAAAGCAAATGTTGCCTCTGGCTTCGGCTTTCTGACGGATCGTGCCGGCTTTGATATAAGCCAGTCATTGATAGAATATACGAATGACAGTTCCTATTTACGCGCCTTTTATGTCGGTTTGACGAACACATTGCTCGTTTCAGCTCTCGGCATATTTTTTGCGACAATTATTGGGTTTTCTGTCGGCATCGGTCGTCTCTCTAAGAATTATCTCGTCCGTAAAATCTGTATGATTTACGTCGAGACTTTGCGTAACATACCGCTACTTTTACAGCTTTTGTTTTGGTACAAAGCCGTATTGGGTGTGTTGCCGAATGTGCGCGATGCGATGCAAGTCGGCGATATTTTCTTAAGTAACCGTGGCCTTGCCATTCCAAAATTCATTCCAGAAGCAGGTGCGTCTGCCATTTTATGGGCTGTGATTATTGGTGTAATCGCCGCTGTGATTATCGGAAAATGGGCTAAACGCCGCCAAATGGCGACAGGGCAGCAATTTCCAACGATTATGGTTGGTTTTGCCTTGATCGTGGGCCTACCGTTGATCGCTCTTATTGTAACAGGTTTCCCGTTTACAATTGAAAATCCAAAACTTGGCGGATTTAACTTCAATGGCGGTTCGGTTGTCTTGCCGGAATTTGTCGCTTTGTTGCTTGGTTTGTCACTTTATACAGCATCCTTTATCGCTGAAATTGTGCGTTCCGGCATCTTGGCTGTATCCAAAGGTCAGACAGAGGCTGCTTACGCGCTGGGTGTTCGTCCGAACATTACAATGCGTAAAGTGATTGTGCCTCAGGCGATGCGCGTGGTTATTCCGCCGCTAACAAGCCAATATTTGAACCTTACCAAAAACTCGTCTTTGGCGGTTGCGATCGGATATCCTGATCTTGTTGCTGTTTTCTCCGGTACGGTGCTGAACCAAACCGGTCAAGCGGTTGAGGTTGTTTTGATGACAATGCTTGTCTATCTGGCGATTTCACTCATTACATCGACCTTCATGAACTGGTTTAACAGCCGCGTATCGCTGGTGGAGAGATAAACCATGGCACAAGATCGAAATCACTCACTTGCATATATAAGAACTGAAATGGTGCAGGATCAACCTGCACCCATCAACGCCAAAGGCCCTGTCGCTTGGTTGCGTCAGAACCTTTTTGCAACAATCCCGGATACATTATTCACGATCTTTGCATTATTGCTGCTCGTTTATATTATCCCGCCTATGTTTCGCTTCCTGATTACGGATGCGATTTGGACGGGTGACAGCCGAGAAGCCTGTATTGTGCCAGGTGCTGGCGCTTGTTGGGCCTTTGTCGATGCAAAATTTGCTCAATTTATGTATGGGCGTTACCCATTCGAAGAGCGTTGGCGCGTTGATTTAACAGGTATCCTTTTGGTTGCTGGCGTAATTCCGCTCGCAATGCCATCTGTGCCTTATAAAAAATGGAACGCGATTTTTGTTCTGATTATTTTCCCAATTTTGGCGTTCATTTTGCTAACGGGAAAATTCGGACTAGAGCCGGTTCAAACCTCACTATGGGGCGGCCTGTTGGTCACGCTCGTCGTTGCCATTGTCGGCATCGTCGTTTCGTTTCCATTCGGCATATTCTTGGCGCTTGGGCGCCGCTCTAATATGCCAATCATCAAGATGCTCTCGATTATCTTTATCGAGTTCTGGCGCGGTGTACCGCTTATTACGGTGCTGTTTATGTCGTCGGTAATGCTACCGTTTTTCTTGCCCGATGGTGTTTCTTTCGACAAATTGCTGCGTGCATTGGTCGGTGTGACACTGTTTGCTTCAGCCTATATGGCAGAGGTTATTCGGGGCGGGTTGCAGGCAATTCCAAAAGGTCAGTACGAAGCGGGTGACGCTATGGCCCTGACATTTTGGCAGAGCACACGTCTTATCATCTTACCGCAGGCGTTGACGCTGGTTATTCCAGGCATCGTGAACACCTTTATTGGTCTGTTTAAGGATACGACACTTGTTCTGATTATTGGTATTTTCGATCTTCTAGGCATTGTTCAGCTTAACTTCACGGATGCGAACTGGGCCTCTTCGAAAACACCTGCGACAGGCTTGATCTTCGCAGCTATTATTTACTTCATTTTCTGTTTCGGCATGTCACGCTATTCCATGTATATGGAACGTCGTCTCGACACTGGCCACAAAAGTTAGGATTACTAAAATGGCAACTGATAACGCCGTAAAAGACGAAAAGGGCGTCGATCGCTCAAAAATGCAAGTGTCAGATACTGAAGTGGCCGTTGAAATTGACGGTATGCACAAATGGTATGGCGACTTTCATGTGCTCAAAGACATCAATCTAAAAGTCATGCGCGGCGAGCGCATTGTTATTGCTGGACCGTCAGGTTCCGGTAAATCGACAATGATCCGCTGTATCAACCGTCTGGAAGAACACCAGAAGGGCAAGATCGTTGTTGATGGAATTGAGCTCACCAATGATTTGAAAAAGATTGATGAAGTGCGCCGCGAAGTTGGCATGGTGTTCCAGCACTTCAACCTTTTTCCGCACCTCACGATTTTGGAAAACTGTACTTTGGCGCCAATTTGGGTGCGTAAAACGCCCAAGAAAGAAGCTGAAGAAACAGCAATGCACTTTCTTGAGCGCGTTAAAATTCCTGAGCAGGCACATAAATATCCTGGCCAGCTTTCCGGTGGTCAGCAGCAACGTGTGGCGATTGCACGCTCTTTGTGTATGAACCCACGCATTATGCTGTTTGATGAGCCAACATCAGCGCTTGATCCAGAAATGATCAAAGAAGTGCTCGATACAATGGTTGGTCTTGCGGAAGAAGGCATGACAATGCTTTGCGTAACGCACGAGATGGGCTTTGCTCGTCAGGTTGCGAACCGCGTGATTTTCATGGACCAAGGTCAGATTGTTGAACAGAACGAACCAGATGAGTTCTTTGACAATCCGCAACATGAACGCACAAAATTGTTCTTGAGCCAGATCTTGCATTAATTGCTGTTGCGTATCTTTAAATATTTAGCGGGCGCCGTGATCATCTTGATCGCGGCGCTTTTGCTTGGGTCCGTGCCTTTGCCTGCTACCATCAGTAATGATGTTCAAGGCGATGAGACCATCACGATCTATGTTCTTTCTAACGGCTTTCACTCAGATATCGCCGTGCCGCGGCTTGGCGGTGACACGTTTGAACGGTTGGGCCTTATAGAAGATGATTATCCCGTCCAACTTGACCAAGTTGAATATTGGGCTTTTGGCTGGGGATCGAAAACCGCTTACACCAGCTTGATGGCCGTATCAGATTTAACACTTAGCATCGCTGCAAAAGCACTCGCATTTGATGAATCTGTCATGCACATCACGCCGCTTGGCGCTTTGGCGGCAGGGGAAAATGTATATGCGTTCGAAATATCTGTGCCGCAATATGAAGCTTTGCTTGAAAACATGAAACGCTTCTTCGCAAGCACGGAGCCACTGGATGTCACACAAGGTTTTGGCGATCGCTTTTATAAAGGCAAGGGGCGTTTTGCGCCTTGGCTAAGCTGCAATACATGGACGGGCAGACGCTTGCGAGAAATTGGCATTGGCGTAGGCGTGTGGACACCAACATCTCAATCGCTTGAGTTCGGGCTCCAAGCGGTTGCAACAAAGCCGTAAATCCAGTTTTGCCGCGCCATAAGACGTTTTGCGCCAAGTAGTGCCATGCTCGAATTGCGTGCCAGCGCCAGCGGTGCGGGCAGGTGGTAAATATGCTTGTTTTGCCGTGCCAGCGCCGCAACTTTTTCTGAGCGCTTGCCGCGAAAGCTTGCCCATTTTTGCAATGATTGAGAATCATCGTCCAATTTGGCGATGGCCGTCGCCAAGGTAAAAGCATCTTCGATCGCCATAGCGCCGCCCTGCGCTGCAAAAGGTAGCATTGCATGCGCTGCATCACCCATAAACACAAATGGAGCGCTTATGCGGCTGGGTAAGCGCGGCGCAGCGCGCAGCGGCCAATCAAGCCATTCTTGGTCGCCCTTAAACAATGGCGTCCATTTGGATGACCATTGATCAAAACCATCATTGATGTGAGTTCCGACAGGTAGAATCGCAACCGCATTCAGCTCTAAGCCTGATGCGATGGGGTATGTTACCAAATGCGCCGAACGTCCAAGACACAAAGTCGTTGAATGATTTGAGAAAGCTTGAGGCCGCTCGTTCATCGGCACTGTCGTACGCCAAGCAATAAGGCCCGTATCAACGGGTTCCAGCGCAAAACATTGCTTGCGCAGTTTGGAGTTCACACCATCGGCCGCAATCACAAGATCGAAAAAATCGCCGAATATATCAGCTTGGCCATTCTCAAGCGGCACGCGTTCTATTTGTGCGCCAAGATTAATCGCAATGAGAGGCGAGCGCTCACAGGCTTGCGCTAATGCTAATTGAAGGTCAGCGCGGTGAACCGACAGATAAGGCGCGCCGAATTGTTTTTCGATTGATGCGCCCAAAGGCAATTGCACGATATGGCTGCCCGAACGGCCTGCATAAATCTCGATTGAACGCGGTGCACTGGCAAAACCATTGATTGCCGACATTAAACCAAGCGCTTGAAGCGGTTTTACCGCATTGGGCGATAGTTGAATGCCAGCACCAACTTCTTTTAAAGCTGTCGCTTGTTCAAAAATTGTTGAACTAATGCCGCGCGCAGCCAACGCAAGGGCGCAACTAAGCCCCGCAATACCGCCACCAACAATGGCGATCTTACGCATTAAGCAGCTTTAGAAATATCAAACGCACACCCTAGCGGTGTCGTTTCTTCAGCCTTAAGTGCGCTATTGTAAACGTAAAGTGTTGAGCAATAAGGGCATACTTTTTCTGAATCGCTACCCATATCCAAAAACACATGTGGATGGTCATAAGGTGGTAAAGCACCAATGCACATGAATTCCTTCACGCCAACTTCAATGCGCGCATGTCCTTCACTATTATGGAAATGAGGTGTTTTGCCGCCAGCCATGCTAAATTCTCCGCTATATCGCTCAAAAGCTATTGTCTTTCTATGCTCTAGCCAATCTTGAATAAAATTTCTACATAGCAAATTGGCTTTCTCAACCTTGGATCAACAATGCCTGACTTTATTCATGACGAATTGAACTTCGAATTCCTCGATGAAGGACCGCGCGACGGTGCGCCGATTTTACTGATTCACGGCTTTGCCTCCAATAAACGGGTCAATTGGGTAAGCCCCGGCTGGGTGCAAACGCTCACGGGCGCCGGATACCGCGTGATTGCACTAGACAATCGCGGTCATGGTGGCAGTGACAAGCCACATGAGCCAGAAGCCTATATGCCGGAAAAAATGGCCGATGATGCCGCAGCCTTGCTGGATCATCTTGATATCGCGCAGGCCCATGTCATGGGCTATTCGATGGGCGCACGTATTTCGGCGTTCTTGGCGCTCCGTCATCCTGATAAAGTAAAGAGCGTGATTTTCGGCGGCCTTGGCATCGGCATGGTCAAAGGTGTCGGCGAATGGGACCCAATTGCTGATGCGCTGCTTGCGCCTTCGCTTGATGATGTAACACACGAGCAGGGGCGTACTTTCCGCAAATTTGCCGACCAAACAAAATCAGATCGATTTGCGCTAGCAGCATGCATAAAAGCATCGCGCACATTGGTTTCTGAAGATGATATCGCCAAAATAAAAGCACCAGCGCTTATTGCCGTTGGCACAAAAGACGATATTGCAGGCGATCCTGGCGCGCTGGCAGCACTTATGAGCAATGCGCAAGCCTTTGAAATCGAACGCCGAGACCATATGCTAGCGGTGGGCGATGCATCGTTCAAAAAAACTGCATTGAGCTTTTTAAATGATCAACTTTGATTGATTTAGCTCCCGTGTTACTTTTGTGCTCTAAATGATGCTCAAAATGAGCTGCAACGAATAATGGAACTGACAATGTCATCTTCAAATCCAAGCGCCGCGCGTGAAAAGATCAACCCTGTTGATCCCATCTGGTCGTCCATTCGCCATGAAGCGCAGGACGCGATCAAAGATGAAACATTGCTTGGCGCATTCATGTATTCGTCGATACTCAACCACAAAACGCTTGAAGACGCCGTTGCGCACCGGATAGCTGAACGTCTTGATCATGCCGATGTGCCTGCCGATATTATTCGCCACGCATTTGGCGAACTTGCGCAAAGCGATGATCAGTTCGGTCATTTTATGCGCGTCGATATTCAAGCTATCTATGACCGTGACCCAGCTTGCCAACGCTATTTGGAGCCTGTGCTCTATTTCAAAGGCTTTCACGCCATACAAGCGCACCGTCTTGCCCATTGGCTTTTAAACAATGGTCGCCGCGACATGGCGCTTTATATTCAAAGCCGCTCTTCATCGGTGTTTCAAACAGATATCAATCCGGCTGCGCGCATCGGTAAAGGGATATTCCTTGATCATGCAACCGGACTGGTTGTTGGCGAAACTGCGGTAATTGGTGATGATGTTTCTATTTTGCACGCTGTAACGCTTGGCGGTACGGGCAAAGAAGGCTCTGATCGCCATCCAAAAATTGGCAATGGTGTGTTGATTGGCGCGGGCGCAAAAATTCTTGGCAATATCAAAATTGGACATTGCTCAAAAATTGCCGCTGGTTCTGTCGTTTTGGCTGAAGTGCCGCCGATGAAAACGGTCGCTGGCGTGCCTGCAAAAGTTGTTGGCGATAGCGGATGTTCAGAACCATCACGCGCGATGGACCAATTGATCGGGTAATCCAAAACAATCCTTGTACCAAGAGGTTGCGCTGAATCAACGAGCATGGTTCACAGCGATCACTTAATTTATAACAAATAGCCGGAGAATGAGCGTGAACGCTGACGAATTAGCACTGCTAACAAAATATTTTCGCAAGACATTTAACAACCCAACATTGGCTGTCAAAGCGCGTCCTAAGATCAAAGATTCCGCTGAGCTTTATATGGGCGAGGAGTTCTTGGGCATTGTAACGAAAATCGTTGATGAGGGCGAAACCTCTTACGATCTTTCCATGTCTATCTTGGATTTCGACCTCGAAGATCTTTAAGCGTTCTAAACTAATTATTTGCCGGCTGATATGCGGTCGGCAAATGCATTGAGTTCTTTTGAGAAGCTCTGCCATTCGACAAGCTGCGATGTAGCAAAACGAAATTTCGCTTCAGATGTATTGCCGATAAATATATCTGTCTCGCACGGCAAAAGCAGTCCGTCGCCGCCGACAGTCGACATTTGGCATCGCGCAATAAATTCTGGGCGATCTGTGCCTTGCGCCAAGCCGTAAACAAGCTTTTCATTCACATAACCATATTCATTCAGCAGCGGTGCAACATAAAGGCCGTTGTTCATCTTCTTGATTTTCGTTTGATCGATCGCATCGAGATAAACGGGCTGAAAACGATCCGCCATGTCAAGAAAACTGCGGCGCTTGGTGACGCTCGCCAAAACCAGCTGAATTTCTTTTGGGTTGGCTTCACGAAAAGCAGGGGCAAGTTCGACAGTGTAGCCGCTTTGCGAAGGCCAATGGATATAAAGGTCAATGCGTGACGTGCTGCCGCCAATGCGTTGGTTCGCATGCCGGATCATATTGGTCGGAATTTGAAAGCTATCGCTACCAATGCTGATCGGCAAAGTGGTTTCATCCGTTGAATGGCCTGCATGGCTCATTCGCTCGCCATAGAGCGGGCCAAATAAATACAGCGCCAATGACAAGACAGCCAGAATGCCAAAGGCAGTAAATACCCGCCAAACGATGTGAGGCAGGCCGTGGCTTATAACTTCTTGCGATGGGTTCATGGCCTGAGCGGACATTAACTACTCCGATAGAGTCTGGAATCAGGTGCTAGGCACACCCTCTATTGAGCAGTATCATGGTAAATAGTTAGTAAAGAGTGTGCGTGTAATGTTTGTTTTGATGATGATTATCGCCGGAATGGCGGTGGCGCTGGCAATATATTTTCTATTGTCGGCCATATTCGCCGCCGAGCCTAATATGGATATTCACACTGTTGAAAATCTAGGACTTGTCTTTTCAACATTTGTTTTTGCATTTTGCGGACCCGTTTTGGTTTTAAAGCTCTGGTTTTTCGATGAAAATCGACATGGAGAAGAAAAGTCAGGGGGCTTGGCACTTATCGCAAATGGCACGATTGCACTTTTGTGGAGTGGCGTTTTAGGCTTCATCGCAACACGTTCAGCCTATCTTGCGCTTGAACCGTCGCTGTTGAATATTTAGGCTTAGTAACACAGCACACATTGAACAGGTTCGGAGCACTCAAATGACGCTATATAATTTGGCTGACAAAAAGCCTGAATTTCAAGGTGATGGACCAGCATTTATTGCTGATGACGCGCAAATTATCGGCGATATTGTGCTGGGCCAAGACACTGGCATCTGGTTTGGCGTGGTACTGCGCGGTGACAATGAACAAATCAATATTGGCGCGCGTACCAATGTGCAGGAACATGTCTGCATGCATACTGATATGGGCTATCCGCTGACAATCGGCGAGGGGTGCACGATTGGCCACCGCGCCATGTTGCATGGTTGCACAATTGGCGAAAATTCGCTGATCGGCATTGGCGCAATTGTTTTAAACGGCGCAAAAATTGGCAAAAATTCGCTGGTTGGTGCTGGCGCGCTTGTCACAGAAGGCAAAGAATTTCCCGACAACAG
Organism: Ahrensia sp. 13_GOM-1096m; assembly: GCF_000620605.1. Classification (NCBI taxonomy): domain Bacteria; kingdom Pseudomonadati; phylum Pseudomonadota; class Alphaproteobacteria; order Hyphomicrobiales; family Ahrensiaceae; genus Ahrensia; species Ahrensia sp. 13_GOM-1096m. The sequence goes on along the minus strand of NZ_JIAX01000009.1, from coordinate 82,446 downwards.
CTTAATTGTCGGTTCTCCAGCCAAGGTTGTGCGAACTCTGGATGAAAATTCAGCACAAAAACTGCGCGATTCTGCCGTAAATTATGTGCAAAATGCCAAACGTTTCAAAAAAGACCTCAAAGCGCTCTAAAGCGCATTGCGGATTTTCTCTGCATGGCCAGCCAATAGTTCATGATCTGCCATTTCACCTGCATGACGTTTAAGCGGCACGCCTTCATAACGTGGAATAATGTGAAAATGCAGGTGAAAGACAGTTTGGCCAGCCGCTTCTTCATTGAACTGATGGATAGCAACGCCGTCCGCATCAAATGCTTTTTTGACCGCAACGGCGATCTTTTGCGCCACAACGATCAAGCCGCCGAGTGTCATAGGAGCAGCATCGAGCAAATTGCGCGATCCAGTTTTCGGTATAACCAGACAATGCCCGTTTGATTCAGGCATCACATCCATAAATGCAAAAGTATCATCATCTTCATAGATTTTGTGAGATGGAATTTCACCAGCTATAATCTTGTTGAAAATATTATTGGGATCATACTGCGTCATGCGTTTCTACTCTTTTTAAAAGGACTGTGATCGCTGAGAATCGTTCCGAAATGTGCCACTTCTGCACGCTCATGTTCAAGGTAATCCGCAACAGCGCGGCTAAAACTTTCATTGGGGAGATAATGCGCAGAGTGCGTGATGGTTGGCATATAGCCGCGTGCGAGCTTGTGCTCGCCTTGCGCGCCAGCTTCCACATATTTCAACCCACGCTCAATCGCAAAATCAATCGCTTGGTGGTAGCAAACTTCAAAATGCAAAAACGGATGATTTTCTGTGCATCCCCAATGGCGGCCATAAAGCGTATCGCCGCCAATAAAATTGATCGCGCCAGCAATATATTGGCCATCGCGTTTTGCCATAATCAGTAAAATATCATCCGCCATTGTATCAGCAATGAGGCTGTAAAACTGACGGTTGAGATAGGGCCGCCCCCATTTGCGCTCACCGGTATCTTCATAAAACACATAAAAAGCATCCATGACTTCTTCGGTAATATCGGAGCCCGTTAGCCATTCAATCGTGATGCCGTTTTGCAGCGCGTTCGCACGTTCTTTCTTCAAGTTTTTGCGTTTGCGTGATGCCAGCGTGCCCAGAAAATCATCATAAGTTGCATAATTATCATTGCGGAAATGAAACTGCTGATCCATCCGGTGCAAGAAACCCGTAGCCTTTAAAGCGGCAATATCGGCTTCTTCACCAAAAGTAACATGTGCGGATGAAAGATTAAGCTGCTGCGTCAATTGCGTAATCGCTTGCGCCAAGGCTGCACGCTCCGCATCCACATTGACTGAATTGGAAACCAAAAGGCGCGGGCCAGTCGCGGGCGTAAAAGGCACAGAAGCCTGATATTTGGGATAATAACGGCCACCGGCGCGCTCATAGGCATCTGCCCAAGCATGATCGAACACATATTCGCCTTGGCTGTGTGACTTGATATAGCCAGGCACAACGCCGTGTATGGTTCCCTTATTATCTTCTAAAACAAGATGCTGCCCCAACCAGCCGGTGTCACGAATAGCGCAGCCTGACGTTTCAAGCGCACTCAAAAAATCGTGACTTATGAAGGGGTTATAAGGAATACTAGATTCAGTTTTTGAAGCGCCAGAAAGCTTTGCCCAATCATGATCACTGATTGCGCTGATCTTTTCCTGCACCCGAATTATAAACTCGGCGTCAGAAGACGAATTAGATTCGGGGGCAGGCGGTGTTTCACTCATACAGACAGATTTAAGGCTGCGAGATACATGTGCAAGGCATGAAAACGCATTTACGGTAAAAAGCCTTCAAAAGTCATCTGATCTGCATGCTGTTTAGTCAGCTCAACATCTTCCGGTGTGCGAACCGTCCACGTGATGACAGGCATTTTGTGCGTTTCACGCATTTCAGAAACAAACGCATTGGGCAGCTCTTTGACGTAGAACGAAACAAATTCAATTCCATAGTCTAGCGCAGCACGGTGTTTCTCTAATGCATCTTCTGTCATGCCCATTGCTGTTAAGCCCAGCGGCTGCTTTGAACCTGTATCGCGGAATGCTTGCAGCAAATCATGCTCAAAGCTCATAACAGCTATCTCGCCATCATAATCCTGAACTGCATCTGCAACCGCATTGGCAAGACGAATGGCATCGGCTTGATTGCCATCGCCCTTCATCTCGATCACGACCGGCACTTTGCCGCCCACAGCGCCAAGCACTTCTTCAAGCGTGTTGACGACATCATTGGTGCCGCCAAGCTTAATTTTAGCAAGATCAGAAGCGCCAAGTGCTTTGAGGGCGCCTTGGCTTGCGGTCACGCGGTCCAATGTGCTGTCATGAAACACCATTGCGCGGTCATCATTTGACAGCTGAACATCAAGTTCAATGGCATAGCCATGCTCAACAGCGCCAAGCATTGCGCCCATTGAGTTCTCAAACACAGCATTATTGCCATCGTGCAAACCACGATGAGCAATTGGCTGGCGCGTTAGAAACGATAAATCGCTCATTTGACTTCGATAATCGCTTCGATTTCAACCGCAGCATTAAGAGGCAGCACAGGAACACCAACCGCTGAACGCGCATGAAAGCCAGCATCACCCAAGACTTCTGCTAGAAAATCAGATGCACCATTTGCAACCAAGTGTTGATTGCTGAACTCAGGATCAGAAGCGACAAATACTGTGATTTTCACAAGGCGTTTGATGTTTTCCAAATCACCAAGGGCAGCTTTGGCCTGTGCCAAAATATTGATTGCACATTGGCGTGCTGCTTTTTGACCAAGTTCGAGATCAACGTCTTTGCCAAGTTTGCCTGTTGCAATCAGCTTGCCATCTTCAAGCGGCAGCTGGCCGGATGTCAGTAAAAGTTCACCAGAGCGAATCCATGGCAAGTAATTCGCAGCAGGAGCCGCAGCCTCTGGAATTGTTACGCCCATTGCTTCCAAACGTTCTGAAATTGTACCGCTCATTGAATGCTCCTGTTAACCTGATGCAAAAATTGATTGTAAATAAATATCTTCTGCCTCGCTTCTGCCACGAGAAATTCTATATTCAAGTCAAATCTTAGAGGAAACCTATGCGTCCAATTTTTACCAAGTATCAAATTGCCTTATCTTGTGCAGCACTGGCGGGCTTTATTGTGCCGGCAAACACTGCTTTTGCTGAGGTTAATCTCGTGCCGCACCGCGCTGTCTATGACGTCAACTTAGACGAAGCATCCGAACGCAGCGGTATAAATGGCATGAGCGGGCGTATCGTTTATGAGTTTCGTGGCTCAACCTGTGAGGGCTACACGACGAGTTTCAGATTTGTGAACCGTGTTACGGCGCGCGGCGAATCAAATGTTACCGATCAACGCACCTCCACATATGAAGACGCTGAGGGTGAAAATTTCCGCTTTGTCACGCAAACCTATGTAAACGACAAGAAAGACCGTGAGATCGAAGGCAGGGCTGTTTCGAAAAAAGACAACACGGCCGTGGCACTGGCAAAACCTGACGAGGTTAATCTGGAATTGTCGCCAGCGATGTTCCCAACGGCTCATATTGTTGACTTGCTCAACCGCGCAGATGCGGGTGAAACCTTTTTTGAGCTGCCAATATTTGACGGTTCTGATGGCGGCGACCGTGTGCTCTCAACGACAGTCATCGTTGGCTCTGAACAGACAAATGCAGATGAAGACAAGACTGTGCTGGGCGCAATGGCAGATGATGATTACCGCAAGGTGACAATCTCTTATTTTGACAAGGCCGATAAACAAGAAGCGTTGCCGGAATATACAATTGCTTTTAAACTTTACGACAATGGCGTGACCCGTGATTTGGAAATGGATTATGGTGAATTTTCATTGACAGGAAAGATTACAGACCTTGAGTTGATTGAAGCGGAAAGCTGCGAAGGCTAGTTTCTGCGACGCTCTATTGCATTTAAAGGCGCTGTGCGTTAAGGCAGCGCCATTCCACACACGGAGTCTGTGTGTTTTGGGGAGAAATCCCAAAGCACCACCGGTTGCAACATAATGTTGCTTCTCTCCGTGGAGGCTAAACCGGAAAGGAAAATACGATGGCATTGCCAGATTTCTCAATGCGTCAGCTCCTAGAAGCAGGCGTACACTTTGGTCACCAGACACACCGCTGGAACCCAAAAATGGCTAAGTACATTTTTGGTGACCGTAACAACGTTCACATTCTCGATCTTTCACAGACTGTTCCGCTTCTTTCAAACGCGCTTAAAATGGTGTCTGACACTGTTGCAGGCGGCGGCCGCGTTCTTTTCGTTGGTACAAAGCGTCAGGCTTCTGAGATCGTTGCAGACGCTGCAGAGCGCTCAGCACAGTACTACGTAAACGCACGCTGGCTCGGCGGCATGTTGACGAACTGGAAAACAATTTCCAATTCAATTCAGCGCCTTCGTAAACTAGACGAATTGCTTGCTGGCGAAGGCCAAGGCTTTACGAAGAAAGAGCTTTTGAACCTCACACGTGAGCGTGAAAAGCTAAACCGCGCACTTGGCGGTATCAAAGACATGGGCGGCGTGCCGGACCTTATGTTTGTTGTTGATACCAACAAAGAAGCAATCGCTATTCAAGAAGCGCACCGCCTGAAAATTCCTGTTATCGCGATCGTTGACTCAAACTGTAACCCAGATGTTGTTGACTTCCCAATTCCAGGTAACGATGACGCAGCACGCGCAATTTCACTTTATTGCGATCTTATTGCTAAATCAGCGCTTGACGGCATTGCACGTCAGGCCGGCGCATCAGGCATCGATATTGGTGGCATGGTAGACGCACCAGTAGAAGAAGCTTTGGCTGAAGAAGCTGCACCTGCTGAATAAGCGTTAAACGCTTGAATTTATAAGCCATGTGCGGATGCAAATTAGCTTCCGCACATGCACTTTCATAAAACTGATGAAAATCACGTTCAGAGCACCTATTTAGGGTCTGATCGAAAATAAGCCGCATGTATTTTACATGAGCGGCACAAGAGGTAATGAAAATGGCTACGATTACTGCAGCAATGGTAAAAGAACTGCGCGAAGCATCTGGCGCAGGCATGATGGACTGTAAAAAAGCACTTCAGGAAAACGACGGCAATATTGAAGCCGCGATGGACTGGCTTCGCACAAAAGGTATCGCGAAAGCGGACAAAAAAGCTGGCCGTACAGCCGCTGAAGGTCTTGTTAGCGTGAAGAGCGAAGGCACTGACGGCGTTGTTGTTGAGCTAAACTCTGAAACTGACTTTGTTGCACGCAACGATGACTTCCAAGCGTTGGTAACTGGTGTTGCTGGTGCAGCTATAGGTACAGACGGTTCAGTTGAAGCTGTTCTTGCAGCTGACCTTGGCGGCAAAAGCGTTGATGGCGCGATCAAAGACGCTATCAGCACAATCGGCGAAAACATGAACCTACGTCGCACTGCAAAGTTGAGCGTTGGTTCAGGCGTTGTTGCATCATATGTGCACAATGCTGTTGCAACTGATCTTGGTAAGCTCGGTGTTCTTATTGCTATCGAAACAACTGGCGATGCAGCTGCTGCGCAAGCAATTGGCCGCCAAATCGCTATGCATGTTGCAGCGACTAACCCACTTTCAATCAGCCCTTCTGATCTTGATCAGGATGTTGTTGAGCGTGAACGCGCTATCTTCTCAGAGCAGGCAGCCGCTTCAGGTAAGCCAGCCAACATTATTGAGAAAATGGTCGAAGGCCGTATCAACAAATTCTACGGTGAAGTTTGCTTGTTGAACCAAGCATTCGTTATCAACCCTGATCTTTCTGTTGAAGCTGCTCTTAAAGAAGCTGAAAAAGAAATCGGCGCACCTGCTAAAATTACTGGCATGGTACGTTTCGCTCTTGGCGAAGGCGTTGAAAAAGAAGAAAGCGACTTTGCTGCAGAAGTAGCAGCGGCTGCAAAAGGCTAAAACAATTCCTGCTGGTTATCTTGTTAAGAAAACCTTTGGTTTGAATTGAACATTTATAGGGCATCGCGTGACAACGCGGTGCCCTTGTTGTATCGAAAGTACGAATCCACACGCCCACATTGAAAGTAATATAGAACGATGACGGACACGCCTCTCTACAAACGCGTTTTGATTAAGGTCTCGGGAGAGGCATTGATGGGCGATCAAGGCTTCGGCATTGATGTTTCTGTTGCAGACCGAATTGCCGGTGATATCAAACAAGCCCGCGACTTAGGCGTGGAAGTTGCAATCGTTATTGGCGGCGGCAATATTTTCCGCGGTGTTGCTGTTGCCTCGCGCGGCGGTGACCGCGTCAGCGGCGACCATATGGGCATGCTAGCCACTGTGATCAATTCTGTGGCGCTTCGTACATCACTTCAAAAACATGGCATTGACGCCGTTGTTTTATCTGCGATTGCGATGCCAGAAATCTGCGAGAGTTTTTCTCAGCGCAAAGCAATGGCTTACATCAATACAGGCCGTGTCGTGATCTTTGCTGGCGGTACTGGCAATCCATATTTCACAACCGATTCTGCATCTGCTTTGCGCGCTGCAGAAATTGGCGCGGATGCCTTGTTCAAAGGAACGCAAGTCGACGGCATCTATTCAGCCGATCCGAAAAAAGATCCGGCAGCAACGCGCTTTGATAAGCTGACACATAAAGAGGTTTTGGATAAAGGCCTCAACGTCATGGATGTCGCGGCCGTTGCGCTTACACGCGAAAACCACATTCCAATTATCGTGTTCTCGATCCACGAAAAAGGCATGTTTGCCGAAATTTTGAATGGGCGCGGACGCGCAACAGTTGTAACCGAGGTGTAGTCCTCATTTTGATCAATATTGGTGCACATAGACTGTATAATCAGGACTATATGCACAGGGCGAAAGCATAACTATAGGGGTTTAGCCAGATGAGTAATGAATATGATTTGGCGGATTTAAAACGCCGTATGGAAGGCGCAATCAATGCATTTTCCGGTGATTTGGCAGGTTTGCGCACGGGGCGTGCTTCGGCCAGCTTGCTCGATCCAATTATGATTGATGCGTATGGCAGCCAAATGCCAATCACGCAGGTTGCCAACGTCACAGTGCCAGAACCACGCATGCTTGCCGTTAATGTTTGGGACAAAGGCATGGTTTCTGCTGTGGAAAAAGCAATCCGTGAATCAACGCTCGGCCTTAACCCGATGACAGATGGCACGACAGTGCGCGTTCCATTGCCGGAGCTCAACGAAGAGCGTCGCCGCGAACTTGTGAAAGTTGCCAACCAATATGCGGAAAATGCGCGTATTGCTGTACGCCATGTGCGCCGTGACGGTATGGATATCCTCAAAAAGCTGGAAAAAGACGGCGATTTGGGTAAGGACGAAGCCCGCGCTGAATCTGAATCAGTGCAAAAACAAACCGACGGTTTTATCGAGCGCATTGATAAAATGTTGACCGAAAAAGAGCAGGAAATTTTGCAGGTTTGATCATTTGCGGCTTAATTTTAGTCGCAAATCCAAATGAAAGAGGAGCTTTGCAGATTTGCTGAATGACACACCCGCCAACATGACACAGCCAGTGAACCATCTTGCCATTATTATGGATGGCAATGGGCGCTGGGCTGCCGCACGCGGAATGCCGCGTACATTCGGTCATAAAGCGGGTGTTGAGGCTTTGCGCCGTACCGTAAAGTCTGTTCCAAAATTTGGCATCAAGCACCTCACTTTATATGCGTTTTCATCTGAAAACTGGTCGCGGCCAGCCGACGAGGTCAAAGATCTCCTTGGCTTGCTCAAGCTTTATATTCGGCGTGATTTGGCCGAACTTGCTTCAAACGGTGTTCGGGTGCGCATCATCGGCCGCAGAGAAGGTTTGCGCCCTGATATATTGGCGCTGATTGAATCTGCAGAAGAAAAAACCGCGCATAATACTGAACTTAATTTGAATATCGCCTTTAACTATGGTGGGCGTGATGAAATTGTTCGCGCGATGCAAACCATCATAGACGACCCGTCTGGACCCGTCGCAAACGGAAAACCTGTTACCGAGCAACATATTTCAGCCGTCATGGATACTGTTGCCAGCCCTGATCCTGATTTAATTCTTAGGACAAGCGGTGAAATGCGTTTGTCTAATTTCTTGCTTTGGCAGGTTGCCTATGCAGAAATGGTGTTTCTGGATTGCATGTGGCCAGACTTCGACGAAAGCCACTTGGAAGAGGCTATTCAAGAGTTCACACGGCGCGAGCGCCGCTATGGCGGTGTTGAAGCCGTAAAAGGCGCTATATTATGAGCGAACTTTATTTACGCGTTGTCTCCGGCATTGTTATGGCCGTTGTGTTTTTATTCGCCATCTTTATGGGCGGCTGGCTTTTTGCGGCTCTCATTGGCGTTATGTCGGCAATTATTTGGTCTGAATGGACCAATATTATGCTGCCCGACGGGGATGACCGCGCAAAGCTCGTCGGGTTTGTCTGTATCGCCATTATGACGATCGCCTTGTTATTCTTTTCAGGAACGTTTCTGTTTATAACAATTATTGCGGCATTCGGGATTGCAAGCAGCCTATTGCTATCTTGGTCTGGTGGAACCCGCGGCGTATCCGGTCTTTTATATGCCGGTGGTTTTTTGATCGCGATGGTGAGCCTGCGCGGCGGATTTGAAAGCACAGCCGGATTGATTGCTATCCTTTATTTGTGCGTCACCGTCTGGTTCACAGATATAGGTGCTTATTTTGTGGGAAGACTTGTTGGCGGGCCCAAGCTTGCGCCTTCAATATCTCCTAATAAAACAATGTCAGGGGCAATGGGCGGTATCATTGCTGCCGCATTTGGCGCATGGATCATTATCATTGTTTCTGGGGTGCACAACCAAGGCGGCTTATTGCTGTTGGCCATTGTGCTCTCGGCTGTTTCCCAAATGGGTGACCTGTTCGAATCTGGCATTAAACGGCGCGCAGGCGTTAAAGATTCCGGATATATCATCCCAGGGCACGGCGGTATGATGGACCGGGTCGACGGCCTACTTTTCGCTGCAATTGTATTGTGGGTGTTCAGTGTCGTTATCAATGGTCTGGTTGCACCAGCAACAGCATTGTTTGTTTAACGCGTTAGCGCGATTCTATTATAGGTAGTTTTCATGGAATTTGTCTCCAGCCTGATATCAACAGATGGATTTATATTGGGCACACTTGTGCCTTTCCTCTTCGTGTTGACCATCGTGGTGTTCATTCACGAACTTGGGCATTACTGGGTAGGGCGCTTATGCGGTATTGGCGCGACGACATTTTCCGTGGGCTTTGGCCCAGAGATATTCGGCATTAATGATAAGCGCGGCACACGCTGGCGCCTGTCTCTCATACCGCTTGGCGGCTATGTTAAGTTTGTTGGCGATATGAATGCCGCCTCAACGACGTCTACCGAGCATGATCCGAATGCAAAACTGTCTGAAGCAGATCAAGCGCGCGCGTTTCATAACAAAGCAGTATGGCGGCGCGCAGCAACTGTTGCAGCAGGTCCGATTGCTAATTTTATTTTAGCCATCGTAATATTTTCAGTAATTACAGCAACATATGGCCGAACAATTGCAGATCCCATTGTTGCCGAAGTGCGTACGCAAAGCGCGGCAGAAGCTGCTGGCATTGAAGTTGGCGATATTTTTGTTTCTGTTGACGGTGCAGCTGTTGAAACATTTTCTGATGTTCAGCGCTATGTCGCACCGCGCGCCGAGACGCCGATTGTCATGCGTATGCGCCGCGGCGATGAAGAACTTGATTTGACCGTTACGCCTGAGCGTTTGGAAATTGAAGATCGCTTCGGCAATAAAATGGAGCAGGGCATTATTGGCGTGACCAATAATTCGGAAGTCGGCAATTTCCGTAATCGCGAATATGGCATCGGTGAGTCGCTGTGGATGGGCGTGAAAGAAACCGGCTGGGTTATCGCGCGTACAGGCGGTTATTTGTCGGGTGTTGTCACAGGACGTGAAAAGGCAGATCAAATTGGCGGTCCAATTCGCGTCGCTCAGGTTTCGGGGCAAGTTGCCACACTTGGATTTGCAGCTTTACTCAATCTGGCGGCGATTTTATCGGTTTCAATCGGTCTTTTGAACCTGCTGCCGATTCCAGTACTTGATGGCGGCCATCTATTGTTTTATCTTTGTGAAACTGTCTTAGGAAAGCCACTTTCAGAGCGAACACAGGAATTCGGATATCGGATTGGATTCGCGCTGATTCTTGGTTTGATGGTCTTTGCGACGTGGAACGACGTGACTCGCATTTTTAGCGCTAGTTGACGTGAAAATCATGGTTTTTTAACCATAGGAACGAGAAATTAGTGGCTAAAACGTCACGGAACGGCACAAGGTAAAGGCTTTTTAACCCTAAAGCTTGCGTGTATGTAAAAAGACTGTAATACGACTTAGATAACTGTGGAATAGGTGCGCCTGTGCGTGCGAACAAACAGACAATAGTGGGGAAGTAACCGCATGAGAGCGGCTAGAAAATTACTAAACGCGGCATCGATATTTGCCTTATCCGTCACACCAGCTGTTGGCGGCGCTATTCTTCTTCAGGCTGTCAGCGTATCTGCTGCACAAGCAGCCGTTGTACGCTCGATTTCAGTGAGCGGTAATCAACGTGTTGCCGATGCAACGATTGCTGATTTCGTCGGCTATAAATCTGGAAAGAATTTTTCAGGTTCTGAAATCGACAGCGCTGTTAAAGCACTTTTCCGTACAGGTCTATTTTCTGATGTGTCTGTAAAGACGTCAGGTTCAACACTGGTTATCAGTGTTGTTGAATACGGCACGGTCAATCAGGTGCTCTTCCAAGGTAACCGCAAGCTAAAAGACGATCGTCTTTCTGCGGTTGTGCGTTTGCGTTCACGCGAACGTTTTGACCAAGAAACACTTGATGCTGATGTTGACGCCATTGTTGAGGCTTACAGCCGCACTGGCCGTTCTGACGTTGAAGTCAACGCAAGCGTTGTTGATTTGGGTGAAAACCGCGTCAACGTAATCTTCCAGATTGCTGAAGGCGGAAAAACGAAAATTTCGCAGGTCAACTTTGTTGGTAACAATGCGTTTGGTGATCGCCGCCTCCAAGGCATCATTTCAATCAAGAAAACAAACTTGTTGTCATGGTTCACACGCACGGACGTTTATGACGACCAGCGTTTAGCCGCAGACGAAGAACAGCTTCGCCGCTTCTATTTTAACCGTGGCTATGCAGATTTCCGTGTGATTTCTTCTTCAGCGAATGTTGACCCTGAAACAGGCAATCTCGCCATCAACTTCGAAGTTGATGAAGGTGAGCGCTATGCATTCGGCAATATTGATATCGACAGCACGGTTTCTGGCGTTGATCCAGAGGAGCTGAAACGCTCTGTAGAAACCCGCGACGGCAAAACATACAGCGCAAAAGATGTTGAAGACACGCTTATCGCAATGTCTGAAAAGCTTGCCGCTAAAGGCTTTCCGTTTGCGGAAGTGACGCCTGTTGGTAACCGCAATTTCGAAAACAACACAATCGACGTTTCCTACATCGTTGACCAAGGCCAGCGCGCCTATGTTGAACGTATTGAAATCGTTGGTAATACAACAACACGCGATTATGTTATCCGCCGTGAATTTGATCTGTCAGAAGGCGATGCTTTCAACCAGATTCTGATCCGCCGTGCGCAGAAGCGCTTGGAAGCATTGGACTTTTTCCAACGCGTTGAAATCACAACACGCGCAGGCTCACAGCCAGACCGCGTTGTTATCGTTGTACAAGTTGCAGACAAGCCAACAGGTGAGTTTGGTATCGGCGTTGGTTACTCAACCGGCAGCACGGATACATCTGATAAGGGCGTAAACTTTGAGGGTTCAATCTCTCAGCGTAACTTCCAAGGTCGCGGACAGGCAATTCGCTTTGCTGTTGGCGGTGGTGTTGATACCCGCACTTATAACGTATCCTTCACAGAGCCTTATTTCTTGGGCTACCGCATGTCGGCAACTTTCCGTGCGTTTAGAAGCACAAACACCTATAAAGATGAAGATTACGATAGCGCGACAAATGGCGGCTCAGTAAGCTTCGGCTTGCCAATTACGGATAATTTCAGCGCCAATTTCGGTTATTCTTATTCGCAAGACGAATATACTGCCGACGGCAATTGTATTACCGGAACCGGTGCCGTCGATAATTCTCTTGCTAGCTGTACTTTGCCAGATTCCATTCAAACGGAATTTGATGCAGGCCGAAACCCATATACACGCTCCGCAATCAATTATGGCTTTGTCTATAATTCAATTGATGATCGCAATGATCCGCATGAAGGTATTTATGTAACGGTTCAGCAGCAAGTCGCAGGTTTAGGCGGCGATGCACGCTACATCAAGACAACAGCTGATGGACGCTATTATCAGACGCTTTCTGAAGAGGCTGACATTGTCGGGTTCTTGCGCGCAGGCGGTGGTAACATTACTGGCCTTGGTGAAGACATTCGATACTTTGACAATCTACGTATGGGACCATCGCGTCTTCGTGGTTTTGCCAATAATGGTATCGGACCTGTTGATGCAGCTGGAAATCATCTCGGTGGTAAGAACTATTTGAACTTTACTGCTGAAGCACAGTTTCCTCTGCCTGCTATCCCGCGTGATCTAGGCTTTAAAGGTGCTGTGTTTGCTGATGCAGGTACAGTGTTTGGAAGCGACCTTGCTGGCGTAAAAGCCGGTACTGACGATATGAAATTCCGTACGTCAGCCGGTATTAGCTTGATTTGGCAGTCGCCATTTGCACCACTGCGTGTTGATTACGCTTTCCCGATTTCGAAAGAAGACTCGGACAAAGTACAGAAGTTCAACTTCTCTGTGTCTTCAGCATTCTAAATTAAAAAGTCCGGCTAAGTGCCGGACTTTCCACTTGTATCGCGTGTTTGCTCGTTGAGAGTCCTCTATTGTCCCATTCGTCACCAGTCTTCCATAAACTTGATACTCAAAAAGCATCATTAAACTGGATAAAGACATTCCTAGGCGTTGACGAAGGAAGCTCGAGCGCAGAGGACAATGTGATCCTCGGCCTTTGTGCAGCCAATAATCCCAAATCAGATATGCTTACATTTGTGCAGTCCCCAAAAGGGCTGGAATTAAGCACGCTATCCATATGTGCCGCGGTTATCTGTCAGGAAAAGCTGGCAGCTCAAATGCCAGATGGTCCGGTGGTGATTATTGTTGAAAATCCACAACAATCCTTTGCTGCTTTAGCGCGCGAGCTTTACCCAGATAGTCTTGGCAATCGCCGTGTCGAAACAGGTATTTCGCAATTTTCTATCGTCGATGCTACTGCAACGATTGAAGATGATGTTACAATTTGTGCTGGTGCTGTTATCAGCGCAGGTGTCGCAATTGGTGCTGGTTCTTTCATTGGTGCGAATGCAACAATTGGCGAAAACTGTCAAATAGGCCGCAACACCTCGGTTGGTTCCAATGCGACAGTCCAATATGCATTGATCGGCGATGATGTTTCGATACATCCCGGTGTTCGTATCGGCCAAGACGGTTTTGGCTTTGTTGCATCGAATAGCGGTCTTGAAAAAATGCCGCAGCTGGGCCGTGTTATCATTCAAGACAATGTTGAAATTGGCGCAAATACCACGATTGATCGCGGCGCTTTGAGCGATACCGTGATCGGTGAGGGCACCAAGATCGATAATCTGGTTCAGATTGGACACAATGTCGTTATTGGCAGGAGCTGTGCTATCGCAGCTTTTGCGGGCATTTCCGGCTCGGCTAAAATTGGCGATGGATGCCTTATTGGCGGCCGTGTGGGAATTTCCGATCATATCACTCTGGGCAATGGCGTTCAGCTTGCCGCAACATCAAGTGTCATGAACGATATTCCTGATGGTGAAAAATGGGCTGGCACGCCTGCGCAACCATTCAAAGCTTTCTTTCGTGAACAAGCAACATTGCGCCGCTTGGCGAAACCAAATAAAGCTTAAAATTCAATAATAACGCTACTTGGAAAGTCTTGCTATGACACATCAGGTTACGACGCATGATAATGCGCTGGAAAAAGCCGATCTGCACGAGATTATGCGCCTTTTGCCACACCGCTATCCTTTGCTGCTGGTTGACAGCATCATCAATATCGATGGCAATCGTTCTGCTGTTGGCATTAAGAACGTCACTTTCAATGAGCCGCATTTTCAAGGACACTTTCCAGGCGAGCCAATTATGCCGGGCGTGTTGATTGTTGAAGGCATGGCCCAGACATCCGGCGCAATCGGTATCCGCGATCTGAAACTCGATAAGCCTGCGCTCGTGTTTTTCATGACAATTGACAAGGTGAAGTTCAGAAAGCCGGTCGTACCGGGCGATGTTCTGGAATACCACGTTAAACTCATCAAACAGCGCGGCAGCATCTGCAAGTACGAATGTACTGGCATTGTTGGTGGTGAAAAAGTGGCCGAAGCCGAGGTGCAAGCCATGCTTTCTCCGTCAGATGCGAAGTCCCGGAGCAAATAATGACGAATACTGCCGTAGAAGTGCATCCATCTGCCTATGTTGAAGATGGGGCTGAACTCGCATCTGGCGTTAAGGTCGGACCGTTTTGTCACGTCGGTGCCGATGTGAAGCTACACGAAAATGTCGAATTGATGAGCCATGTCAGCGTCATCGGCCACACGACCCTAGGGGCGGGAACGAAAGTGTTTCCAAATGCCGTATTGGGATCTGACGCACAAAACACTGCATATAAGGGCGAAGAAACCACACTGGTCGTTGGTAAAAACGTTGTTGTGCGTGAAGGCGTTACGATGAATCGCGGCACTGGTAACGCGCGTGGAACGACGATTGTTGGCGATAATTGTATGTTTCTTGCCTATTCACATGTCGCCCATGATTCCATTTTGGGCGAACATGTAACCTTTGCCAATAATGTGATGATTGGTGGTCATTGTACCATCGGAGACCGCGTTATTGTGGGCGGCGGCGCAGGTATTCACCAGTTTTGCACGGTAGGCCATCATGCGTTTATTGGCGGTGTTTCTGCTGTGGTAAATGATGTTATTCCTTACGGCATGGTTGTCGGCAGCCGCGCATTTTTAGCAGGTTTGAACCTTGTTGGCATGAAACGCGGCGGCATGGCCCGCGATGAAATCAACGCTGTGCGTGGTGCTTACAAAAAGCTATTTGCAGAAAACACAGGCACGTTGCGAGAAAATGCTGCAGAATTGATGGCCGAATATAGTAATAGCGAAGCGGTAAAAGACATGCTCGGCTTTATTCTTGCCGACAGTAAACGCAAATTCATTACGCCGATTACAGGGCGCAAAGCCCGTGAACATGAAGGCATCTAAATCATGACAGGTCGCGGTACAAAAATCAGCGACCTGAATGGCGATGCGAACGCTGGCGGCCGCATTGCGATCATCGCAGGCGGCGGCAAAGTGCCAGTCCAGATCGCGCATTATTTGCGCCAAAATCAGCAAGAACCTTTTATTATTACGCTGGCAGGCGAAGCTGATCTGGCGCTTAATGCTTTCGAACATGAAGAGATAAGTGTTGCGGCCATTGGCAAGCTGGTTTCCGTTCTGAAAGAGCAACAAATCAAGCGTGTTGTTATAATTGGCAGTGTTCGCAGACGGCCGAAAATAACAGATTTGCGTCCTGATTTAAGCACGCTGAAATTTCTCGGTCGATTCGTCTCTGGTCTCGTGAGCGGTGACAATGAACTGCTTTCTAAAATCGTGGAAACAATCGAAGAAATCGGTGTCAAAGTTGTTGGTGCGCATGATGTGATGCCGCAGCTATTGGCGCCTATGGGCAAAATTGCCGGCTCTATGCCAACGGCTTCTCAAAGAGCATCAATAGCAAGAGGCATTGAAGCCGCCTTAGCGCTAGGCGCGATTGATGCAGGACAGTGCTGCGTTGTCATCGGCCGCAATATCGTTGCGCTAGAAGGCGTTGAAGGCACAGATGCGATGCTGCAACGTGTTGCAGATCAGAAGCAACATGGCCGCCTTACAAATACGCGCGGCGGCGTTTTGGTCAAAATGTGCAAACCCCAACAGGACAAACGCGTTGATTTGCCAACCATTGGTCAATCCACCATTGAAAATGCAGCGCTGGCTATGCTCGACGGCATTGCAGTCCATGGCGACAATGCAATGATTGTTGATGTTGAAGATGTCATCAAACAGGCTGATGCCGCTGACATGTTTATAATAGGCATTGATGGTACTTATGGGAGCAGTCAAAATGACTGAAGGCCAACCCTATAAAATTGGAATTGTTGCCGGTGAAGAATCGGGACAACTCTTGGCCAGCGAACTCATCGACGCACTCAACGGGATTGTTGATCAGCCCGTAAAATTGATCGGTGTCGGCGGCGAAAGACTCGAAAGCATGGGGTTAAAATCTATCTTCGACCCTGCTGAAATCGCTATTACGGGCGTTTCTGCTGTCATCAAAACACTGCCGAAACTGATTGCACGCATTAAACAAACAGCAGATGCAATCATCAAAGAAAAGCCGGACTGCCTTTTATTGATTGATAGTCCTGACTTTTCATTGCGCGTGGCAAAAAAAGTCAAAGCCACGCTGCCGGACTTGCCAATAGTTAAATATGTGGCACCCACCGTTTGGGCTTGGCGGCCTGAACGTGCGGCAAAAATGGCATCCTATATCAATGAAATTCTGGCGATTTTACCATTCGAGCCGGAAGTCATGCAAAAGCTTGGCGGCCCCAAAACCCATTATGTGGGCCATCGTCTTATATCGGATGTTGCACTGAAAAACGTGTGGGAGCACAACTACAATAAGGTAATGCCTGAAAGCGATACGATAAACCTATTGGTGTTGCCCGGATCGCGCAGCGGCGAAATCAATGCGCTGATGGACGAGTTTGGTAAAACGGTGCATTTGCTACATGAGCGCGGTAACAAACTCAATATTTGTCTTCCTACCTTACCACGGCTAGAAACGCGTATACGTCAATATACGGCAAGCTGGCCCGTATCGCCCACGATAACGACAGACCGTGCAAGCCAGATTGATGCCTATAGGCGTTCAGATGTCGCGCTAGCAGCCTCTGGCACTGTGACGCTGGAACTGGCTTTAGCAGGCATACCCGCAATCAGCTGTTACCGTGTTGACCCTATCATGCGGCTTGCCAAATCATTGATCACAACATGGTCGGCAGCATTGCCCAATATCATTGTAGATAGGCCGATTATCAAAGAGTTTTATGAAGAGTTTGTCCGTGCCGGCGTATTGGCACGGTCGATAGAAGAACTGGTGAACCCAAAACTTTTCGCGCGGCAATATGTGCTGGAAGGGTACAGCGAAGTGCGCAAAAAAATGGCCATCGAAAAAGGTGCCAGCCAACATTCAGCTGAAATCATCGCCAAACTGCTCAGTAAAAAGAACTAAAAAAAAGCCCGGTCTAAGCCGGGCTTTTTAAATGTTTATAACGAACGCTTAGCGCTCATTGACCGGTTTATAATCGCGGTGCGCTGAACCTGTATAAAGCTGGCGCGGGCGACCAATACGCTGGCCTGGATCTTCGATCATCTCTTTCCACTGAGCAATCCAACCAACTGTACGTGCCAATGCAAACAGCACTGTGAACATTGTTGTTGGGAAGCCGAGCGCTTTGAGCGTGATGCCTGAATAGAAGTCAATGTTTGGATAAAGCTTCTTCTCAATGAAGTATGGGTCTGTCAGCGCGATTCTTTCTAGTTCCATCGCAACGTCGAGCAATGGATCGTCCTTGATGCCAAGTTCTGTAAGAACTTCATGACAGGTTTTCTGCATGATTTTAGCGCGTGGATCGTAATTTTTATAAACGCGGTGTCCAAAGCCCATCAGGCGGAATGGATCGTTCTTATCTTTCGCACGGGCGATAAATTCAGGAATACGGTCAACATGACCAATTTCCGCCAACATATTAAGCGCAGCTTCGTTCGCGCCGCCATGAGCAGGGCCCCAAAGACATGCAATACCAGCAGCAATACAAGCAAAAGGATTAGCGCCAGAAGAACCAGCAAGACGCACGGTTGATGTTGACGCATTTTGTTCATGGTCAGCGTGAAGGATAAAGATTTTATCCATTGCTTTGGCAAGAACAGGATTTCCTTTGTACTCTTCACATGGAACAGCAAAGCACATGCGCAGGAAGTTTGCAGAATAATCCAGATCGTTCTGTGGGTATATGAAAGGCTGTCCCACATGATATTTGAAGGCCATAGCCGCGATTGTTGGCATTTTGGCGATCAATCGCAATGATGCGACCATACGCTGGTGCTCATCGGCAATATCTGTTGAGTCGTGGTAAAACGCAGAAAGGGCGCCAACAACACCGCACATGATTGCCATTGGGTGCGCATCACGGCGGAAACCAGTGAAAAAGCGCTGCATCTGCTCATGCACCATTGTGTGATGCGTTACGCGGTAATCAAAGTCTTTCTTCTGCGCTTTTGTTGGCAACTCGCCATAAAGAAGAAGGTAGCAAACTTCTAAGAAGTCGCCTTGTTCTGCCAATTGATCGATCGGGTAACCACGGTGCAGCAAAACACCTTCATCACCATCGATATAGGTAATTTGCGATTCACATGAAGCGGTGGATGTAAAGCCAGGGTCCAGCGTAAACATACCTGTTTGGGCGTATAGCTTGCCAATATCGATTACGTCAGGACCAATAGTCCCGCTTTTAACTTCGTATTCGTAATCCTTAGAATTGACATTCAGCTTTGACTTATTGTCAGCCATCGTTTTCATACTCCTCGTCATGATGGACATTCGTTGGTTCATGCAATGCACGAACCCGAAGATCCGTTGTCCTGTGCACACTTGCTAGAACATTTCGGGCAAGCTGCCAAGCTAGCCCAAAGGGTTATTTGGTGCGATGCAATAAAGTTCATATATCTTAGTTGGAGGCTTGATCTGAAATACGCGCTAACGCTTCCTGCTTGCCCAAAACGAACAAAACATCAAACACACCCGGCGATGTTGCACGGCCCGTTAAGGCGGCGCGAATTGGCTGAGCAACCTTACCAAGTTTAAGTTCTTTGCTATCTGCAAAAGCACGCACAGCTTCATCTAAAGCTTCAACAGTCCAATCATCTACTGCGCTTAAAGCTGTATGGGCATCAACCAATAATGCGCGCGCGTCGCCATCAAGTATAGAGCCTGCTTTTTCATCAAAATTTAGCGGCCTTGAGGCGTGAATATAATATGTACTTTCAATGAGTTGCAACAAAGTCTTTGCGCGATTTTTTAAGCCTGGCATTGCCGCAACAAGGCGCTCTTTGTTTTGTCCAAATAGGCTTTTTGAAAGATCTTCACCGCCTTCAAGATAAGGCAAGAGTTGCTCGATTGAATCAACGAGAAACATATCATCGGCTTCGCGAATATAATGACCATTAAGAGCTTCAAGCTTTTGAATATCAAAGCGTGCAGCGCCCTTGTTAATGTCGCTCACTTGGAACCATGAGATCATGTCTTCGGTAGACATAATTTCATCATCGCCATGGCTCCAACCCAAACGCGCAAGATAATTACGCAAAGCCACTGGCAAGAAGCCCATCGCACGGTAAGCTTCCGCACCAAGAGCGCCGTGGCGTTTGGATAATTTTGCACCATCAGGACCGTGAATAAGCGGAATATGAGCCATTTTTGGGATAGGCCATCCAAGCGCATCATAGATAATTTGCTGACGTGCGGCATTGGTCAAATGGTCATCACCGCGAATAATATCTGTAACGCCCATATCATGGTCATCAACCACAACAGCGAGCATATAAGTAGGTGTGCCGTCGGAGCGCAGGATTACCAGATCATCAAGATCAGCATTGGGAAAACGCACATCACCTTGAACAGCATCTGCAACAAGCGTTTCACCTGTTTGCGGCGCTTTGATACGAATTGAAGGTTTAACGCCTTCTGGCGCTTCGCTCGGATCACGATCACGCCAACGACCATCATAGCGCGGCGGCTTTTTCGCTGCGCGTTGTTCTTCGCGCATTTGGGTCAATTCTTCAGGCGTTGCATAGCAATAATAGGCTTTACCATCGGCAACCAATTGCTCTGCGATCTCGCGGTGGCGATCAGCACGGTCAAATTGAGAAATTACATCGCCGTCCCAATCAAGACCCAGCCAGGTCAAACCATCTTTAATGGCTTCGACGGCTTCATCCGTAGAGCGTGCGCGGTCGGTATCCTCAATACGCAGCAACATTTTGCCGCCGGTATGTTTTGCATAAAGCCAGTTAAAAAGCGCTGTCCGCGCCCCGCCAATGTGCAGAAAACCAGTTGGCGAAGGGGCAAAGCGGGTCACAACACCTGCTGTCATAGAACGTCTCCAAATTTGGGTGAGCGCAGCATATGCGCTTTGATGTGTGTGATGTAGCACAGCCGCCTTGTCGTGCAAGCGTGGGCGACAATATCTGGATAAATTTGCGTTTTATCCTAAACTGACGCTAGGTTACGGCCCGCGGCTATAATTTGGGGTGGCCGGTGCAGGATGATGCGCCATGCGTGGGGATTTAAAACAAGATAAATCGCTCGAGCCAGATGAACGCTGGTTGTTAAAGCTTGATGATTTCACGCCTTTAGACATTCCTTTGCATTCCGATATTATAACGCTTGAAGACAATGTTGTTGTAGAGAAAACGCCAAGTGCGAAAAAGCTTCAAAAGCAGAACATACAATATGGCGCTCTATCGCTTCGCCAAAGGTTGCATGAATGGCTTGATGCGCAGCTTCAGATAGAAATCGGGCAGGGCACAGCATTTCTATTCATTCCTGTCACCATGATTATTGGCGTGACAATCTATATGGCGCTGCCGGTTGAACCTGCCGTTCACAACATACCCGCCGCGCTATTTGTTTTTGCCGCTTTGCGAATTGCGCTGCGCCATGCGCCAATCTTAATGCGTTTTGCCATGAATGCCGCGCTTATCATTTTATGCGCAATGGGTTTGATGCAGTTGCGAACGCATGTGCTGGCAACGCCTATGCTGGGTTCAGAAGTTTCAACGCGTATTACAGGTCAAATCAGGGCAATTGAAAACCGGCCCAACGGATCGGTGCGTTACACAATTGATTTGACCAAAACAGAGCGGCCAAAGCTGCGCTACGCACCAGAGCGCATACGTCTAACCGCAAGAAAACCGCTCCAAAAAGCGCAAATCGGAGAAGGAATTCATGGATATGCGCGCCTGCGCCCGCCATCCGGTGCCGTCAGACCTCAGGGCTATGATTTTGCGTATTACAATTATTTTAGCGGCATTGGCGCCAATGGTTTCTTTTTAGGACAGCCCAAAACAAACGATCTGGGCGCGCAATATACCAAAAACACTCCCATATTGTTGGTTGAGCGTGCCCGTTACTGGTTGGCGAACAGAATAAGGGGCGACAATAAAAGTGCGGTGAGTGCCGTTTCTGCTGCGCTCATCACAGGCGATAAAGCTGCAATTCCTGAAGAGACGAATGAAGTGTTGCGCATATCAGGCTTGGCGCACATTCTTTCCATCTCTGGCCTGCATATGGCTTTGGTTGCAGGCACCGTGATGTTTGCTTTGCGCGCGGCTTTCGCAGTTTCTCCCAATTGGTCAGCAAGCCGGCCAACCAAGAAATACGCAGCAATTGCCGGTTTTAGCGCAATTATTATCTATCTGTTTCTGGCCGGTGCAAGCGTCGCCACGCAGCGATCTTTTATCATGCTGGCTGTGATGTTGGGCGCACTATTGTCTGACAGGTCGGCCCTCACAATGCGCAATCTGGCAATTGCCGCAATCATTGTGATTCTTATCGCGCCGGAAGCTGTGCTGGGGCCAAGCTTTCAGATGTCATTTGCAGCAACATTGGCTTTGATAGGCGTTTATGCCTGGTGGACAAGCCACCGAGCAGGCAGGGAATTTGTTGAGAGCCAAAGCGTGGCCGCAAACATAACGCGTACATCAGCAGGATTTTTAACGGGTTTATCTGTGACATCTATGGTTGCAGGCACTGCGACGGGGATATTTGCAGCATATCATTTTCAGCGCATTGCCATGCTTGGATTGCTGGGAAACCTATTGGCCATGCCGATTGTGTCTTTAATCACAATGCCGCTTGCCATTATTGCCACATTGCTCATTCCATTTGGGCTGGATGGTTATGTTTATAGGGCGATGAACTGGTCTGTAAAAATTGTCATCGAAATCGCCCAAATAGTCTCCGACATCACACCGGATGGTTCTACCGGCGCATTGTCGCCAGCAGCTCTCATTTGGTTGAGCGCGACAATTCTGATTATCTGTTTGTTGCGTTCGCAGCTTCGATATTTGGGGCTATTGTGCCTGATACCGGCCTATATGGCACAATCAACGCTTGAAATACCGCAGCTGATTATTTCTGAGGACGCAAAACAAGTTGCAATCATTGATGAAGAAGGCGGAGCGTTAAAGGTAAACCGTAAACGCCCCAGCGCATTTATTATAGAGCAATGGCAAGCCGCCTATAAAGCAAAAACACTAAAACTGCCGGATAAAGGCGAAGGCAGCTTTATGTGCCAAAGCAAGCAAAGATGCGATTATGAAGGGCAGGTCAATGGCCACGGCTACACTGTAACCTATCTCACTGAGGCACCGAATAAGGCGCAATGGGCATCGGTCTGCAGGCAAGAGGGCATTATAATCGCCGCATTCGCACCCTTTACAGCGACATGTAAAAACCAGCAGAGTATTATCATCACAGCACAGCAATTAGCACTCAACGGCAGTGCCGAGATATATATCCTTAAACCCCATGAAACGGATAATAATAAGCTGCGATATCAAACGGTCTTTGCACAAGGAGATGCGGCGCGTCCTTGGCAGTCACACCGCAAATATTCACGTTCAGCCCGAAATCTCGGGCCTTATCAACGCGATTAATCAGTAATTACGTACCAAACCAACCAAGCGGCCTTGAACCTGAACACGGTCCGGCCCAAAAATACGTGTTTCATAGGCAGGGTTGGCAGCTTCCAAGGCAATGGATGCACCTTTGCGGCGGAAGCGCTTCAACGTTGCTTCTTCATCATCAACCAGAGCCACAACAATATCGCCCATATTGGCAACATCAGTGCGGCGAATAATGACTGTATCACCATCCAGAATACCGGCATTGATCATGGAATCGCCTTCCACCTCAAGCGCGTAATGCTCGCCCTTGCCAATCATATCCGGTGGCATCTGAATAGAACGTGTTTGGTGCTGAATAGCAGAAATGGGAACACCAGCAGCAATTTTACCCATCATAGGGATGCCGACACTATCATCATTGCTGGCACCATTAAAATGCGCTGGCGATGATTTGACTGGGGTCGGGGCCTTGCCTTTACTGCCTTCAATAACGCTGGGTGAAAATGCTTGGCGTGCGCCATTACCGGGCATCATAGCATCTGGCAGTTTTATAACTTCCAATGCACGGGCACGGTTGGGCAGGCGGCGAATAAAACCGCGTTCCTCAAGAGCCGTAATCAAGCGGTGAATACCGGATTTTGATGCCAGATCCAACGCCTCCTTCATCTCATCAAAGGAAGGCGGAACACCGGTCTCCTTCAGTCGTTCATTAATGAAGACGAGAAGATCAAGTTGCTTACGTGTCAGCATGGCGGTTTCCAGAATCAATAAAACAAATCAAGAACATCTATACGTGTTCTATTTGTGTTCTGCAACCAGTAAGATTTAGTTGAGGCTCATTTGATGACAGGGCAAGTCCTGTGAAAGGAACAATATCTTTTTAAAATCATACATTTGTGAAACTGATTACGCACTTTCGCGCACAACCAAACGCCCCATAAAAGTTTTATCGAGCTGAGAATTTTCTGAACTCTCCAAAACATCAACGAGATAGTTGGCCATATCCATCAATGGTTGGCGGTACGTTGTGAGACGGTAATTCGGGCTCTCGCATTGAGGCACATCATCAAAACCAATCACAGCAATATCATCGGGAACCCGAAGTCCTAAGCGGTGCCGAATGGCATCAATAGCACCAAGGGCAAGCGCATCGTTTTCGCACACAATGATATCGGGCCGTTCATTTTCCGGCTTGTTAGATAATGTTTCAGAGATGATATCAGCGGCAAGGATAGAGTCATATGCAGGAACAGCAACACTATCGCAGGTGACGCCAAACTCTTTGGCCCAAAAATCCAAAAAAGTTTCTTTTCGAGATAGATGTGCAGAGTTCGTGCGAGGACCTGCGAGATAGAAGGGCGTCTTATAGCCTCGATCACGGACATATTCAGCAATTTCTAGCGTGGCCGCGCGGTCATCGACCGATATTGAGATCGTGTCTTTGTTTTCAGAAGAGCGCGCAAAGATAATGAGTTTTTTGAAATGCTGCGCTTTGTGAGCCGCCTCTAAAACCTCGTCATCAAACTGGATACCGATAAGGATCGTTGCATCGACGCGGCGGCGGCGCGCATTCATAAGTGCGGGCTCTGCATCATCTCGGTCCAAGGTGTTAACCAGCATCATATCCCAGCCACGGCCGCGCAACACACGGGTGAGGCGCTCAAGCATGACCAATTTATGTGGGTTTGCAAAATCATCAATTAGGATTGCGACAAGATTGGAATGATCGGACGCAAGCGAAGCAGCTCTAAGGTCTGGAACGTAGCCTAATGTCTCGGCAGCTAAGAGAACCTTCGCTCGTGCTGCCGCTGATATTGAAGCATCTTTTTTAAAAGCGCGATTCACGGTCCACCGTGACACACCAGCGGCGGTCGCAACATCATCAGCGGTAACATACCCAGTCGAAGGCGACGATTTCAAACCAATAACTCCATTTTCCGATTTCATGTGTCTACGTCGAAATGACCATTTTTCATAGTGTTTTCATAATTATAGCAACGCTACCAATTCAAGCTACCACAGTATTTTGCACACGTGTGCAAAAATATCTTGCACACGTGTGCAAAATGCTTATAGATTTAACTAAGGCGGCATAACAGCTGCAAAATGGGAGGTTTGAATGCTTAAGGTCGGTTTACTTGGAGCTGGACGAATTGGTCAGGTTCACGCAGTCAATATCACGGGAAACGCGCGTTCAACTTTAGTTGCGGTTGCCGATGTGAACCAGCAGGCTGCCGAAAAACTAGCGGCCGATCATCAATGTGAAGCGCGCTCTGTCGAATCAATTTTGGCTGATCCTGCCATTGATGCTGTCCTTATTGCATCTTCTACCGACACACATTCCGATCTGATTGAGGCGGCCACGGCTGCTGGAAAAGCGGTTTTGTGTGAAAAACCTGTCGATCTGTCTTTGCAACGTGCAAAGGCCTGCCTTTCAGCCGTATCTGCCACCGGCAAGCCGGTTATGATTGGCTTTAACAGGCGCTTTGATCCCAATTTTGCAGCTGTGCGCAAGGCTTTTTCGTCAGGCGAAATAGGCAAGGCAGAATTACTGTCTGTCACCTCGTTTGATCCAGCACCGCCGCCTGTATCATACATTAAAGTATCGGGCGGTCTGTTTCGCGACATGATGATTCATGATTTCGATATGGCTAATTTCTTGATGGGCAAGCGCCCTACAACAATTCGTGCCGTTGGCAGTTCAATTGTCGATCCTGAAATTGGTAAAGCTGGAGACGTTGATACAGCCGTGGTTACCATGACCTATGATGATGGCCGTATCGCAGTGATTAAAAACAGTCGCCGTGCAACCTTTGGTTATGATCAACGCGTCGAGCTTCTGGGCTCTGAAGGGCTGCTTCAAGTTCAAAACATGCTTGAAAACACAATGGTGAAATCAACTGCCGCCGGCGTTGTTTCAGCCAAACCGACATATTTTTTCTTAGAACGATACATGCCCGCTTATATCGCCGAATGGGAGGCGTTTGTTTGCGCTGTTCTTGATGGCGCGGACATTCCTGTGACGCTGGAGGACGGTGTTGCCGCATTGGCAATGGCCGAAGCTGCAACAGAGAGTTTCAAGTCAGGCTCGGCCGTTGAGGTGAGCTACTAACACAGATTTGCGTGAGGCGCTGATTGCGCCAGCCGCATCAATGATCGGGTGATTTGAATCGCCTGATATCGGAGAGGTGACTGATTTTAGTCATCCTACAATCCCTTGGGAGGAAAACACATGAATAAACTTTTAGCATCCGTTGCTGTTGCTGCGACTTTAGCAGTTGCTGCCCCTGCAATGGCTACTGACATCATCGTCGTTACCCACGGTCAAGCAAACGATCCTTTTTGGTCGGTTGTAAAAAACGGCGTTAACAAAGCTGGCGAAGACACAGGCGTCAACGTTCAGTATCGCGCGCCTGAGACATTCGATATGGTCTCAATGGGACAGCTCATTGATGCAGCCGTAAACCAAGAGCCAGATGGTCTTGTGGTTTCTATTCCTGACGCCGATGCACTTGCACCAGCTATCCAACGCGCTGTTGCAGCAGGCATTCCGGTCATCTCCATGAACTCTGGTTCTGAAGTCGCTGCAAGCCTTGGCATTTTGCTGCATGTCGGCCAATCAGAATTTGACGCAGGCAAAGCTGCAGGTGTGAAACTTGCCGCTATGGGCGGTACAAAAGGTATCTGCGTAAACCAAGAAGTTGGTAATGTTGCGCTTGATTTGCGCTGTGATGGGTTTGCTGAAGGCTTTGGTAAAGAAGTCAAAGTTATTCCAACACAAACAGATCCAGCAGAAGTTGAATCTAAGGTTCGCGCTGCGCTCGAATCAGATCCTGATGTTGATACGGTTCTTGGACTAGGCGCCTCGCTCGTTGGCGAGCCTGCTGTTGCTGCAGCCCAAGCTTTGGGCCGTGATGATGTGCTGATCGCAACGTTCGATCTTTCCGCTGGTTTCCTTAAATATGTCTCAGAAGGCAAAGCAGCTTTCGCGATCGACCAACAGCAATTCTTGCAAGGTTATCTACCTGTCGCTTTCTTGGCGCTCAACGCTGAATACGGCTTGATGCCTGGCGGCAACGTACCTTCTGGCCCAAATCTTGTGACCCAAGAAGCAGCCGGCAAAGTGATCGAATTGTCTGCACAAGGCATTCGCTAAAACACTTACTAGGCCATGCATGAGCATGGCCTAGCTTGCAACTCTGGGAGGTGAATATGGACAGTAATGCTGCAAATACAACGGATGAACGGGTCAAAACTGAGTCTTTTGTGACAAAATTTATGAAACGTCCTGAGCTTGGTGCCATGGGCGGTGTCATTCTCGTGACTATCTTCTTTTATATGACCGCTGATAGCGCGATGTTCACGTTATCGGGCACCATGAATTTCATGACACCGGCAGCCCAACTGGGTATTCTGGGTATTGCGGCGGCTATGCTGATGATCGGCGGCGAATTTGACCTTTCGATCGGTTCCATGATTGCTTTTGCCGGTATGATTTTTGGCGTCCTGACCGTTAACTTCGGCCTACCTTTGATATTGGCTATCCCGCTAACGCTTGGAGCAGCTGCATCGGTCGGAGCTGTAAACGGAACAATCGTTATCCGTACAGGATTACCATCATTCATTGTTACGCTTGCTGGTCTATTTATCCTTCGCGGCGTCTCTCTTGTTGGCCTAAAATTCTTTTCGGGCGGCTCCACACAGTTGCGCGGTGTGCGCGATGCTGTTGAAGGTGATCCTTTACTTGAGATTTTCTCTGGCGATGCCTTTGAAGGCATTTTCAGCTACCTCGCAAGCAAAGGTTATATTGAAACCTTCCAGAACGGCGCAGCAAAAATTCCAGGTATTCCTGTTGAAATCCTATGGTTTATCCTTCTTGCAATTGTCGCAACTTACGTGCTGCTTCGCACCCCAGCGGGCAACTGGATATTCGCAACAGGTGGTGATTCCAATGCGGCATCCAACTCTGGTGTTCCTGTCAAAAAAGTGAAAATCTCACTCTTTATGTTGACCGCAATGGCCGCTGCTCTTGTCGCAATCATCACCGTTATTGATGCAGGTTCTACCGATGCTCGCCGCGGTTTCATGAAAGAATTTGAAGCAATCATTACCGCAGTTATTGGTGGTTGTTTGCTGACAGGTGGATATGGCTCGGCCATTGGTGCCTTCTTCGGCGCGATCATTTTCGGCATGGTAACGATTGGTCTAACTTACACCGATTTCGACCAAGACTGGTTCCAAGTGTTCTTAGGCGGCATGCTTTTACTCGCCGTGGTGTTCAACAACGTTATCCGCAAACGCGTGACAGGGGAGCACTAATATGACCAATACGATCATTCATATGGAAGGCATCAAGAAGCATTTTGGCAATGTTATTGCACTCAATGGCGTAACCTTTGATGTAAGTTCTGGCGAATGCCACTGTCTTTTAGGCGATAATGGCGCGGGCAAATCTACCTTCATTAAAACCATGTCGGGCGTTCATAAGCCCACCGAAGGAACGATAACATTTGAAGGCAAACCACTCTCCTTCGGCTCGCCGCGCGATGCAATGGAGGCTGGAATTGCCACAGTGTTTCAAGATTTGGCAATGATCCCGCTAATGAGCGTGACCCGAAACTTCTTTATGGGGCGTGAGCCAACCAAGGGTAGAGGTCTTTTAAAACGGTTCGATGTGGATGCGGCCAATGAGATCTGCATGGAAGAGATGCGCAAAATGGGCATCAACCTGCGTGCACCAGATCAAGCTGTTGGCACGCTTTCAGGCGGCGAACGTCAAACGGTTGCGATTGCGCGTGCCGTATATTTCGGGGCGAAAGTCTTGATCTTAGACGAGCCAACCTCTGCGCTTGGCGTGCGCCAAACGTCGAACGTGCTCTCAACGATTGACCGCGTTCGTGGTCAAGGCATTGGCGTGGTCTTCATTTCGCACAATGTGCGGCATGCCATGGCTGTTGGGGACCGTTTCACCGTTCTCAACCGTGGGCAAACTCTTGGTACGGCCAAGAAAGATGAGATTACGTCGGCTGAGTTGCAAGACCTGATGGCAGGTGGCCAAGAACTAGCAAAGCTAGAAGGCTCATTGGGCGGCACTATTTAAAAAACACGCATAGCAACCCAGCGTCTTGTTGGGTTGCTGCATTTTTTTCATCTATTGGGCCGCTTGGCCACTGGAAATGAACATGTCAAACTTGCCAAAAAAATCCCTCGGTGTTGCGCTGATCGGTACAGGCTTCATGGGAAAATGCCATGCCATGGCATGGAACAATGTGTCGACAGTCTTTGGCGGCGCGCGTCCACGGCTTGTGGTTTTGTGCGATGTAAATAAGGCGGCAGCTAACAACCATGCTGAACAATTCGGTTTTGAGCGCGCCACAACAGACTGGAAGGGTGCGCTTGCTGACCCAGATGTAGATATCGTATCTATTACGACGCCAAACGGGTTTCACCGCCCGATGGCAGAAGCCGCACTTAAAGCTGGCAAACATGTGTGGCTCGAAAAGCCAATGGCACTGACGCTCGAAGATGCGCAAGCGATGATGGATACGGCAGCGCAATATCCAGACCAAATCACCATGCTGGGATACAACTACCTACGCAGCCCATCCTTCAAAGCGGCTTGCAGCATGATTCAAAAAGGCGAAATCGGCGCTCTGCACACCTTTCGCGGCGTGTATGACGAAGATTATTCTGCTGACCCTGATCTGCCGTGGTCTTGGCGTATGACGCATGAAGGCGGTGGCCTTGGCGCGCTCGGTGATTTGGGCTGCCATCTTGTAAGCCAAATGGTTGCTTTAATGGGGCCAGTTGCCGAGCTAACAGCGCAATCACATATCGCTATTCCTCAGCGCAGTTCGCCTGATGGTCCAAAAGCCGTTGAGAATGAAGATAGCGCAATGGCTATGCTGAAGTTTGTGTCCGGCGCACAAGGATCATTTGCGACATCACGTATAGCAAGAGGCCGTAAATGCCGCCTGCAATGGGAAATACATGGGTCCGATGGCACAATCATATTTGACCAAGAAAATATGAACGAATTGTGGGTCCACAAATCGGGTGATGCGGGTTTTACACGCCATCTTAGCGGTCCCGAACAGCCTGAATTTGCAAATTTTTGCCCTGCATCAGGGCATAATTTTGGATTTAACGAACAAAAGATCGTCGAAGCGCGCGATCTGCTTGCAGCAATTGCAGGCGATCACAATGTAGGTCCGAATTTCAAGCAAGGGCTGGAAATTGAGCGGATCATTCACGCAATGTCGGCGTCGCAAGGATGCCCTGTTATTCTGGATAGACCATGGCAAAAGATATAGATGTAATTACAATTGGCCGTTCAAGCGTTGATTTATATGGCGCGCAGATTGGTGGACGCTTGGAGGATATGGGTTCCTTTGAGAAATATATCGGCGGATCACCAACCAATATTGCATGCGGCACATCGCGGCTAGGTTTGAAAACAGCCCTGATTAGCCGCGTCGGCGATGAGCACATGGGACGCTTCATATTAGAGCAACTCGCGCGTGAAAATGTGTGTACGGACGGCGTTGTGACCGATCCTGAACGCCTGACGGCTTTGGTGATTTTGGGCATTCGCGACGAGGAACAATTCCCGCTGATTTTCTACCGTGAAAATTGTGCCGATATGGCGCTGTGCGAAGATGATATTGATGAGGCATTTATCAAACGCGCGCGAGCGCTGGTGGTAACCGGAACGCATTTATCCAACCCACGCACGGCCGCAGCTGTGATCAAAGCGCTAAAGATAGCGCGTGAACATGGCATACGCACAGCGCTCGATATTGATTACCGACCAAACCTTTGGGGTGTTGCAGGGCATGGCGACGGCGAAAACCGCTTTGTCGAAAGCCAAGCTGTCACGGACAAGCTTTTGGCGACGCTACATTATTTTGATCTGATTGTTGGCACCGAAGAAGAGTTTCATATTGCTGGTGGATCTAGCGATACGCTTGAGGCGCTGCGCACAGTGCGCACGAAATCTCCTGCCACACTGGTGTGTAAACGCGGCGCTCTTGGAGCTTCGGCTTTTGAAGGCGCAATCCCTGCCAGCCTTGATGATGGGCAGATAGGTGAGGGCTTTCCCATTGAGGTCTTCAATGTGCTCGGTGCAGGCGATGGGTTCTTCTCAGGCTTGCTCAAAGGCTGGATGGAAGCGGATAGCCTTAACACGGTGAATTGGCCAACAGCGCTCAAATACGCCAATGCCTGCGGTGCCTTTGCGGTATCGCGTCACGGCTGCACACCTGCCTATCCAAGTGTGGAGGAACTTAATCTCTTCCTTGAGCGCGGCGTTGTGCAAAAGGATCTGCGTAACGATCCTGTGTTGGAACAAATCCATTGGTCTACCACGCGCCATACACGTAATTCTGGCGATTGGTCATCGATGCGGGTTTTTGCCTTTGATCACCGCCTGCAGCTTGAAGAAATGGAAGGCTATTCCATTGATAAAGCGGGCGCCTTTAAAGAGCTGTGCTTAAAAGCTGCATTGGACGTGCAAAACGGCGAAACTGGCTACGGCATCTTGTGTGACAGCCGGATTGGCAAATCAGCGCTGCATGCTGCCTCTGGTTCCGGTCTTTGGATTGGACGCCCTACGGAATGGCCAGCATCACGGCCATTGACGTTGGAGCCTGAGCTTGGTTCTGATTTCGGCGGTTTGAACGAATGGCCGCGTGAAAACGTGATCAAATGCCTATGCTTTTGCCATCCTGACGACGATGCACAAACACGCGCAAACCAAGAGGAAACTGTGAAACGCCTGTTTGATGCAGGACGCCGCAATAATCTTGAATTCTTACTGGAAGTCATTCCATCCAAGGTTGGGCCTGTTACTCCCGACACGACCGCAACCTTGATCCGGCAGTTCTACGAGGCAGGTGTTTATCCTGACTGGTGGAAGCTGGAACCGATGGCAGACGCGGAAGGCTGGTCTGCCGCCGTGGCTGCCATCGAAGAGTACGATATGCACACCCGTGGAATTGTGGTTCTGGGCTTGGATGCCCCGGAAGCCGAGCTTGCAAAGAGTTTTGAGATCGCTGCCAGCTATCCATTGGTCAAAGGGTTTGCCGTTGGACGCACGATTTTTGGCGATGCAGCACGCGCTTGGATGACGGGCCAGATTGATGATGCCGCGGCTATTCAACAAATGAGCGCTCGATATAGCCAATTGTGTAAAGTGTGGGACACTGCCCGATCAAACGCCCGCCTGAACAAGGCTGGTTAAGGAGACAAAATGAGTAAAACCATTCGACTAACAGCTGCCCAAGCGATGATCAAATGGCTCTCTGTCCAAATGACATCCGAGGGTGAGCGCTATATTGACGGTATGTGGGCCATATTTGGTCACGGCAATGTCGCAGGTATCGGCGAGGCGCTGCATGCCTATCGCGATGTGTTTCCTACATGGCGTGGTCAAAACGAGCAAACAATGGGCCATGCGGCTATTGCCTATGCCAAGGCGAAAAAACGCACGCGCGCAATGGCTCTAACATCTTCTATTGGCCCAGGTTCAACAAACCTTGTCACAACCGCAGCGCTTGCGCATGTCAATCGTCTTCCGGTTCTAATCGTAGCAAGCGATGTCTTTGCCAACCGCAGACCCGACCCTGTGTTGCAACAAATCGAAGATTTCGACGATGGAACGGTTTCGGCCAATGATTGCTTGCGTCCAGTTTCGCGTTATTTTGACCGCATTACACGGCCAGAACAACTTCTAACGGCGTTGCCACGTGCGATGCGTGTATTGACCGATCCGGCTAATTGCGGGCCAGTTACGCTAAGCTTTTGCCAAGACGTACAAACAGAGGCCTATGATTACCCTGAAGCTTTCTTTGATCAAAAGTCATGGCGCATTCGTCGCCCTGAACCTGATGCAGAGGAGCTGTCCCATGTGGCAAATCTCATCAAATTGGCCAAAAACCCCGTAATCATTGCTGGTGGTGGTGTAATTTATGCTCAAGCAGAAGAGACGCTTGCAGCATTTGCGGTCAAGCACAACATTCCGGTGACTGAAACGCAGGCAGGTAAATCTGCTCTCGCACAAAGTCATCCAATGAATTTTGGCGCAAGTGGCGTAGACGGATCTGCTGCTGCCAATGCAGCCTTGACAGAGGCCGATCTTGTGATTGGTGTTGGCACACGCTTGCAAGATTTCACAACGGGATCGCGCACATTATTTAATGAAAACGCAACGCTCGTGTCGATTAATATTCACGGCTATGATGCGGCTAAACACGCCTCAGAAAGCCTTGTTGCTGATGCCAAAATCGCGCTTGAAAAGCTCTCGCAAGCTATTCCTGATTACAAGGCACAAACACCCAATTTGGATGCGCGTGCAGACTGGCTACGTGCTGTAGACGTTTATTGCGCACGCCCCGAAGATCAGGCGGCCAAACCGACAGACGGCCAAGTCATTGGCGCAGTACAACGCGCAGCAACTGACAAGACCGTTGTAATGTGTGCGGCTGGCACAATGCCCGGCGCACTCAAACTCCTATGGCAACCCGCTCAAGGCGGTTATCACATGGAGTACGGTTTTTCATGCATGGGCTATGAGATCGCCGGCGCTATGGGGATCAAACTTGCAGCACCTGAGCGTGAAGTGATCTGTTTTATCGGCGACGGTTCCTACATGATGGCGAACTCGGAACTGGCAACGGCCGTTATGCGGGGGATTCGGTTCACGGTCGTGCTGACAGACAATGCGGGCTATGGCTGTATCAACCGTTTGCAAACGCTGGGCTGTAGCGGTGAGCCGTTCAACAATATGTATGTCGATTGCAACATCGAGACACAGCCCAACATTGATTATGTGGCGCATGCAGCAAGCATGGGCGCGCATGCGGTTAAAGTATCAGGCACCGACATGTTAGAGGCGGAAGTTAAAGCGGCCCGTAGCCGTAATATTCCGACCGTGATTGTCATCGATACCACGGCAAAAGACTTTCCCGGAACAGGGATAGAAACAACCGCAGGTCCGCACGGCTTCTTCTGGGATGTCGCTGTACCTGAAGTTTCTGAACGCCAAGAACAGCGTGAGCGCTACCTTTTATATCTTGACCAAATTGCTCGTCAGAGCCGCGTCAATTAACACACAATTTCCGGAGACAAGAGCCATGATTCAATTTGGCACGAACCCTATTGCATGGGCGAATGATGATGACCAAAGCCTTGGCGCGCATGTTCCAACGACACAAATCTTAGAGGAGGCGGGGCGTCAAATTTTCTTTGATGGAATAGAGAATGGCCACCGTTGGCCGCAGGATGATCCAAAAGCCCTCAAAGAGCTGCTAAATAGCTATGGATTGCAATTCATTACAGGTTGGCATTCACTCAATGTGCTTACCAATTCGATTGAGGATGAAAAGCTGGCTATTCAGCCACACCTCGACAAGCTCAAATATAATGGCTGCAAAGTCTGTATCGCTTGCGAGACTTCCAACACGATCCAAGGCGAGGTTAAACCATTATCTGAGCGCCCGACATTAGATGCCGCAGCTATGACCGATTTTGCTAACCGCGTGGAAGAAATTGCGGCCTATTGTGCAGATCAGGGCATTGATTTGGTGTACCATCACCACATGGGAACCGTGGTGCAAAGCCCAGAAGACATTGATGCATTTATGGCCGCAACGGCGGCAGCTGGCGGTGCAACCAAGCTTTTGTTTGACGCAGGCCATTGTTATTTTGGCGGCGGAGATCCCGTCGAAGTGCTCAAAAAACACGCTAGTCGTGTACGTCATTTCCATGCCAAGAACGTGCGTCCATCTGTGCGCGAAGTTGTCGAGCGTGACGGCTGGTCATTTATGGAAGGCGTGCGCGGCGGTGTATTCACAGTGCCGGGCGATCAAGAGGGGGCCGTGGAATTTGGACCGCTTTTGCAAATACTAAAAGAGCATAATTATGATGGCTGGATCGTGATTGAAGCAGAGCAAGACCCAGCATTGCGCAATCCACTATTATATCAGACCCTTGGTCTGGCGACGCTGAAACGTCTCGCACGCGAAACGCAACTTATCTAAGCCAAAGTAAGGAACTTCTATCATGCCTGATCTTCTCAAACATCCATTTGGCGCCCATGGAAAAGTGCACCAGATAACGCCCCAAAGCGCGGGCTGGCGTTATGTGGGGTTTGATCTTTACCGCCTGCGGGCAGGTGAGACAGTTGCAGATGTTACAGGGCAAGATGAGATCATCCTCGTCATGGTAGAAGGCAAGGCGAAAATTCACGCAGCTGGAAAAAACTGGGGTGAATTGGGTGAGAGGATGAATGTGTTTGAAAAGACACCGCCGCATTGTCTTTACGTTCCAAACGACAGTGACTGGACGCTTGAAACCACAACTGATGCAACCATTGCCGTGTGTAAGGCACCGGGAAAATCGGGGCATGAGGCACGCCGCATTGGCCCAGATGGCATCACACTGACACAGCGCGGCGAAGGCTCAAACGCCCGCCACATCAATAATATTGCAATGGAAAACGAAGACTATTGCGATAGCCTTCTGGTGACAGAAGTGTTCACGCCTGCTGGCAATTGGTCATCCTACCCAAGCCACCGCCATGATGAAGATGATTTCCCGCGCATCACCTATCTTGAAGAGACTTATTATCACCGCCTGAACCCTGCTGATGGTTTTGGCATCCAGCGTGTCTATACCGATGATCTAAGCCTCAATGAAACCATGGCTGTGCATGATCATGATGTTGTATGTGTTCCGCGCGGCCATCACCCTTGCGGCGCACCACACGGATTTGAGATGTATTATCTCAACGTCATGGCTGGACCGCGCCGCGCATGGCGCTTTGTTGCCGCACCCAATGTGGAACACTTGATGAAATAATGGGCTGCAAGCCAATTAGAAAGAAGCCAGAATGACCCAGCCTTTCGAACTCGCTGTTTGCGCCGAAATGATTTGGACTGATAAACCCATTGAATGGCGTGCCGCTCGTTTGAACGAACGGGGGCTTGGGGTCGGATTGTGGAACTACAATAATCATTGTTTGAAAAAGCTTGAATCTGTCGGTGCCAACTACACCATCATGAATGGCTATCTTGAAGGACGGCTGGCTGACGATGAGGGTGCTGATCTGCTGCTAAAATCGGTTCGTGAAACTGTGCAGGTGGGCAAGCGCCTTGGTGTGGATCGTCTAAATTTACATGGCACAGCGCTCGGTGACGGCGGCATTCCAATTTGGCAGCACGATGTGACGGATGGGGCAATGTGGCTCAAAGCCCGCGATACACTCAACCGCATTTGTGATTTAGCCGACGACGAATCTGTGGTGTTTACGCTTGAAAACCTGAATTTTCTCGATCACCCCGGTTGTCCGTTTGGCTCAACCAAGGATGTTCTTGCACTTGTGTCATCCATCAACCGTCCTCAATTGCGCATCAATCTTGACCTTTATCACACGCAAATCGGCGAGGGCGATCTTATCCGTTGGTGCGAGAAATGTCTGCCATGGATTGGAGAAGTTCAAGTCGCCGATAATCCGGGACGATATGAACCTGGCACAGGCGAGATCAACTACAAGGCCGTTGCGCAAAAACTAAACAAAATCGGATATAATGGACCGGTAAGCATGGAAGCCTACGCTGCAGGTGATAGCGATGCTGCCGTGGACGCATTTATTGAGGCTTTCACGCTGGCTTAACGACCAATTGGTGTGAGTGCAATGAACTCAACGTCATCGCCTGCAATCGCTGCGGGCGCATCAATGGGGCGCACAACAAGACCATTGGCATTGGCGTAAAAAGAGATGATCGAAGAATCCTGATTTTCAAAAACGGACGCTTCAAACCCTGAATCTGTGCGCTTGATCATCGCGCGGGCATATTGCTCACGGTTGCCATTGGCTTTAATCGGACCTGTCAGTTTTGCTTTCTGGCGAACTTGATTATAGCTGCGTCCACCCAGTGCGCAGATCAGCGGCACACCAAATAAATGTGTGCAAACGAGGCTAGAAACCGGATTTCCAGGCAAGCCGAGAATACGCATATTGCCAAGTTTGCCAAACATCAGCGGCTTTCCGGGCTGCATGGCAATCTTCCAGAAATCAAGTTCCATACCAGCGGATATGAAGACTGAGCGCACCAGATCATGCTCGCCGACAGAAGCACCGCCAAGTGTGATTAGCACATCACATTGCGAATCAATGGCGCTCTGCAAAGCATTTTTAAGCGACTTTTCGTCATCGCGCGCAATGCCAAGATCGATGACTTCTGCATGATATTCAGACGCGATTGCGCCCACACCATAAGCGTTTGAGGCAATGATTTGTCCGGGCTTTAAAGTTGAACCGGGAGCAAGCAATTCATCACCTGTCGCTAAAATTCCGATGCGCGGTTTTTTATAGACGGGCAGGGATGCATGGTTTCCAGAAGCTGCCAAGCATAACGCCCCCGCATCAAGAACGCGCCCTTGAGAAAGCAAAATATCACCATCAGAGAAATCTAAACCAGCAGGGCGCACATAAGTGCCGCTAGTAACAGTTTCGGTCACTGTGATAAGGCTTTCGCCTGCAGGCTCTGCATCTTCCTGAATAAGAATGGCATCCGTACCATCAGGTAGCGGTGCACCTGTGAAAATGCGCACACATTCGCCAGCGCCAACCACACCGTCAAACATATAGCCGGCAGCAACGTCGCCAATCACTTTGAGCGTTGCACCTGCATGGGCAGCATCAAGCGCACGAACGGCATAACCATCCATGGCAGATGCGGCAAAGGGCGGCTGTGTTCGTTTGGCAAACAAGTCGGAGGCAAGAATGCGGTTATGGGCGTCTTCTAGGGCAATGGTCTCAACGCCAAGCGGCTCAGCGCCATGCAAAAGCAGCGCAAGCGCTTCATCAACAGGTAAAAGCGGTTTGCGAGTAGCCGACATTACGCCCCGCGTGTCCAAGTGCCGGACTTGCCACCTGTTTTAGAAATCAGCTTAATAGCGCCAATTTCCATGTCTTTTTCGAGCGCTTTGGCCATATCATAAATCGTAAGACAAGCAACAGAAACAGCCGTTAGCGCTTCCATTTCAACGCCTGTTTTACCAGATAGGCTCACTGTCGCCGTTACAGATAGACCTGTAAAATCAGTACCTTGATCTATATCGATATTGATTTTGGACAACATAAGCGGATGGCAGAGCGGAATAAGCTCATGCGTTTTTTTTGCCGCCATGATACCGGCAATACGCGCCGTGCCGATCACATCGCCTTTTTTTGCGTCACCTGCTAAAATGGCGGCGAGCGTATCAGCGCTCATTGTGACACGGCCACTGGCAACAGCTTCTCGGCGCGTTACATTTTTGTCCGCCACATCCACCATATGGGCCGAACCGTCGCCAGTGAGGTGGGTGAGCTTATCGCCAGCCATTACGCAGCAGTTTCGCGTGTTTGTGTGAGTAATGTGCGTGTGGCTTCGGTCACATTTTCTTGCCGCATCAGGCTTTCACCAACAAGAAAACTTGTGATGCCTGATGTTTTCAGCCGCGCACAGTCATCAGGTGTGAAGATGCCGCTTTCGCCAACAAGCAAACGGTCATCCGGCACCATTTTTGAAAGCGTTTCGCTTACCTCTAAAGACACTTCAAAGGTGCGCAAATTGCGGTTGTTAATGCCAAGAAGTTTGGAATCAAGCTTTAGCGCCCGTTCCATCTCGGCTTCATCATGCACTTCTATCAGCGCATCCATGCCAAGCGCGAATGCTGTATCTTCAAGCGATTTTGCCAGATCATCGCTGACACTTGCCATAATGATCAAAATAGCATCAGCGCCCCAATTTCGCGCCTCATAAACCTGATAAATATCATGCATAAAGTCTTTGCGCAGCGCCGGAATACTGACCGCAGCACGCGCATTGGTCAAAAATTCAGGTGCACCTTGGAATGAAGGCTTGTCTGTTAAAACAGAAAGACAGGCAGCGCCGCCTTGTTCATAGGCTTTTGCAAGAGCAGGCGGGTCAAAATCTTCGCGAATCAAGCCTTTTGATGGGCTGGCCTTTTTAATTTCTGCGATTAGGCCATAATTTCCCGCATCACGTTTGGCATATAATGCGTTTAAAAAACCGCGTGGTGCTTCGACATCGCCAATTTGTGCCTTGAGCTCGCCAAGAGGCAGCACAGCCTTTGCTGCGGCGATCTCTTCAAGCTTATAGGCTTCGATCTTGCTTAGAATATCAACCATCAGCTCATAGCCTTTCCATTGGAAACAGCGATCACATTGTTTAGAACGTTCAAAGCAGCGCCGCTATCGAGCGCCTTTTGTGATTGCGCAATGCCGTCCTTCAAATCAGATGCGTGACCAGCAACAACCAAACCAGCACCAGCATTCAAACACGCAATATCGCGGTAGGCATTCTTCGCGCCTTTAAGAACGTCCATCAACGCTGCTGCATTGTAAGCTGGTTCGCCGCCCTTCAAATCATCAATCGTCACGCGCGCAAGCCCAACATCCTCTGGTGTGATTTCAAACTCAGTGATTTGACCGTCTTTAAGCTCCACAACTTGCGTTGTGCCAGCCGTGGTCAATTCATCAAGACCGTCACCATAAACCACCCAAACATGTTTTGAGCCCAATTGCTTAAGCGCATGGGCAATGGGTAAGAGCCATTTAGGATCGAACACGCCAACCAGTTGACGGGTCACACCTGCCGGATTTGAAAGCGGGCCAAGTAAGTTGAAAATTGTACGGGTTCCAAGCTCAACACGGCTTGGACCAACATGGCGCATAGCTGCATGGTGCATTGGCGCAAACATAAAACCCAGACCTGCTTCGGCAATTGAACGGCCAATGGTTTTGGCGTCCGCATCAATATTGACACCGAGATGAGAAAGCGCGTCCGCAGTGCCAGACTTTGAGGAGAGGGATCGATTGCCGTGCTTGGCTATTTTAACGCCTGCACCCGCTGCAATAATCGCCGCGCAGGTGGAGATGTTATAACTGCCAGAATTATCGCCGCCTGTGCCCACAATATCGACAGCACCTTCAGGCGCATCCACTTTCAGCATTTTAGAACGCATCGTGGAAACCGCACCATTGATTTCCTCAACGGTTTCACCGCGCACGCGCAAAGCCATCAAAAAGCCTGCAATCTGCGACGGCGTAGCATCGCCAGACATCATTATACCGAACGCTTCACGGGCCTCTTCAACACTTAAAGAAGCGCCGTCTGCCACTTTTGCGATGATAGGTTTTAGGCCGCTCATATTCTTCTCAATTAAATATCTGTTTTAAGTCTGCGCCCGGTCATTGAAGGAGCGCAGCTTGAATTGCTGATTGATTGATGGAAACAGGAAATTCATTCTGCAAACGGCCAACAAGCTGGTCGAGGAGATCATTGCCAACAGCACTATTTACAGCTGCTGTTTCTTGATCTGAGAGCGTTTCACCATTTCCAAGCGGAGTATTGATCGCCTGTATTTTGAAAACCAAACGGCGATTACCTGTCGCAGCTTCTGCAACGGCAACACCTTGCGGGCCGACGGCGAAAATTTCACCCACACCCGCATTACCAAAATCGGCATCATCAGCATTGCGCGCAACGCCAAATTTGCTTTCAACAGGGTATGACTTTTCCGCTGCAAGCGCGTTCATATCACCGCCATCGCGGATTGCGGATGCAAGGCGCTCTGCCTCTGCACTTAATTGTTTGGATTTTTCCGCAATCAGCCAATCGGCCTGTACGCGGTCTTTGACTTCATCGAAATCACGATCACGGGATTCTTCAACCTTGGTAACTTCGTACCAAATAAAGCCATCACGTCCCGCATTAAGCGGCTGATTTTCAGTATTTTCTTCAGCTTCGAAAACCGCTTGGATAATAGCTGATTTTTCATCGCCTATATCGACTGATTGGCCATTATTGTTCAAACCTTGGCGATCAACCAATTCAAAGGTTGTGACCTCAAGCTTTTGTTTTGAAGCTGCTTCATCCAGCGAATCGCCGCCAGCACGCGCATCCTCATAGCCATCATGAACATTTAGCAAAATATCCTGCGCTTCAACGAGCGCCATATCACGGCGAATTTCATCGCTAACAGCAGCGAAGGGTTTAACGTCTTCTTTTATGATTTCCGACACGCGAATAAGAATTGGTCCAAACAGGCCATCAATCACCGGACTAATATCAGTTGTTGATGCAAGTTCGAAAGCAGCCTCGCCAATTTCAGTGCTTGGCGCATCAGCTTTAGAAAACGTACCGAGCGTTACGTCAGACATTGAACGGCCAGCAGCTTCAACAGCTGCCTCAAATGTTTCACCAGCTAGAATACGCTCACGCGCAACATTAGCAGCTTCTTTATCGTCAAAAACGAGCTGCTGAATAGTGCGTGTTTCAGGTGTCGAATACAGATCTTGATTATTGTCATATTCAGCACGCACATCATCCATTGCAATATCATCTGGATTAGCAAGCGTTTGCGCCGTGAGTGTTACAACTTTGAATGTACGATATTCTGGCGCGCGGTAATCGGCTTTATTTTCTTCGAAAAACGCTTTCAAAGCTTCATCATCGGCCATTTCGATTTCAGCCAAGCTTTGCTCATCAATGGAAATATATTGCACATCACGCGTCTGGCCCTGAAACTGAAACAATGCATCAAGGAATGTTGTAGGCGCTGTCATGCCATCTGAAACAGCTTCAGCGACTTGCTGACGTATTGCAGCTTGCTGGCGGCTGACAATGTAATCTTGTTCACGCATGCCAACATTGTTGAGCACAGCACGAAACTGTCCGCGGTCAAACTGGCCGCTCAAACCTTGAAACGCTTCATCTTCGGCAATCAAACTGGCAAGACGGTCTTCGGAGAGGCCAAGCTTCATCACACGGGCTTGCTCATCTAAAACAGCACCGCCGACCAAACGACCAAGAACTTGTCCGTCTATACCGAACAGGCGCGCTTGCTCATTTGAGATGCGCTGCCCTAGGCGTTGCGAAAGAACCGAAATTTGTCGGTCATATGCAAGACGATACTCGGTCGCCGTTACTTTGGTATTTCCAGCCTCAATAACGGTCGTGCCGCCAATATTGCCATTCAGTTGATCGGCTATGCCCCAAACGGCAAAGCTGAGCACCAGCAACAACAACAATATTTTAGCAACCCAGCCCTTGGACGCATCACGCAGCGTACTTAACATTTAAACCTCTAGCGAATTGATTTGGTTCAATGCTTTTATGAATGCTTTGCGCCAGAAGCAAGGAGGTTCGGGCTTTAAAGCTGATCACAAACACGCTAGCTATCAATAAATTGCGCTAAACAGGCAAAATAATGCCCATAATTGGATGAAAATAAAGATGGCTACTACTCCAAAACCACTCATTGCAGGCAATTGGAAAATGAACGGCGTCACCAGCGGGCTAACCGCATTACGCACAATTGCTGAGGGTGTAAGCAAACATACCGATAAACTTGATGGTCTGATTTGCTTGCCAGCAACGATGCTTGAGCGCGGAACGCGGCTATGCAACGGCACATCGCTTTTACTCGGTGGACAAGATTGTCACTTTGAACAATCCGGCGCACATACCGGCGACATTTCGGCTGACATGCTCAAAGATGCAGGCGCAAGCCATGTTATATTGGGCCATTCTGAACGCCGGGCTGACCATGATGAAACAAATACGGACGTGCTTAAGAAGTCTTTGGCGGCCTATGAAACAGGCATGTGCGCGATTATTTGTGTGGGAGAAACACGCCAAGAGCGCGAAGAGGGCCGGGCGATGGAAATCGTCAGCACGCAGCTAGAAGGCTCAATGTCTAAAGATGCAAACAGCCAAAACACAATTATTGCTTACGAACCAGTATGGGCCATTGGAACTGGCTTAGTGCCGTCAAACCACGACATTGAAGACATGCATGCGCACATAAGACAAAAATTGTCAGAACGTTACGGCGTTGAAGGCGAAAACATGCGCATTTTGTATGGCGGCTCACTAAAACCTTCCAATGCAGCCGAAATTCTGCGTACAAAGAACGTCAATGGCGGTCTAATTGGCGGTGCGAGCTTGAAATCTGATGATTTTCTAGCCATCTGTGACGCAGTACCAAACAGTTAAGTCAGCGCAATCTGCGATAAATCTTACCGCTACGCCTTGGCATGCTTGGATATAGCATGTATGGACGCGCCGGAAATCTAACGGAATAAGTTTATGGAAAACGTCCTTATAGTCATTCACCTGATCGTCGTTATCGCGCTGGTGATCGTTGTACTCCTTCAGCGTTCTGAAGGCGGCGGTCTAGGCATTGGCGGCGGCGGTGGCGGCGGCATGATGAGCGCACGCGGCGCAGCTGATACGCTAACCCGCACAACTGCAATCCTTGGCGCAGCGTTTTTCTTTACGTCTGTAGCATTGGGCGTGGTTGGCCGTTACGGCACGAACCCAACAGATATTTTGGACCGTATTGGTAATTCACCAATTGAATCACAAAGTGGTGTCCCGACAGAGGGCGGCATTCTTGATCAACTTGGCGGCGCACAAACAGCTCCTGAAGGCGGTTCCTCCGTACCAACGGAATAATTTTCACGAAACACTTTTTTAAATGCCGGTTTTCCACCGGCATTTTTTTTGAGAATTGATTTTTTCTTTGCCAAACAACACAAACCATTTTAAGCGTTAACTCCCATGGCACGATATGTTTTTATTACTGGTGGCGTGGTTTCTTCCCTTGGAAAAGGTATTGCAGCTGCAGCTTTAGGCGCACTCTTACAGGCGCGGGGTTATTCCGTTCGGCTTAAAAAGCTGGACCCATACCTCAACGTCGATCCGGGCACGATGTCGCCCTATCAGCATGGTGAGGTTTTTGTCACCGATGACGGGGCTGAAACCGATCTTGATCTTGGTCATTATGAGCGCTTTACAGGCCGCTCGGCCAATCAGAAAGACAACATCACCACGGGCCGAATCTACCAAGATATCATCACCAAAGAGCGCCGCGGCGACTATCTTGGTGCAACGGTACAGGTTATTCCGCACGTTACCAATGAAATCAAAGACTTCGTGCTGGCAGGCAATGATGACTATGATTTTGTGTTGTGCGAAGTTGGCGGCACTGCCGGTGACATTGAGGCGATGCCATTCATGGAAGCCATTCGCCAGCTGGGCAATGATTTGCCACGCGGCAATGCTGTCTATGTGCACCTAACGCTTATGCCGTGGATTCAGGCCGCGGGCGAACTCAAAACAAAGCCAACGCAGCACTCTGTTAAAGAACTGCGCTCAATTGGTATCGCACCGGATATTTTGCTTGTGCGCGCAGACCGCGAAATTCCGCAGTCTGAACGTCGTAAATTGTCTTTGTTCTGTAATGTGCGCGAATCAGCCGTTATTCAGGCGCTTGATGTGAAATCCATCTATGATGTGCCAAAAGCCT
This sequence comes from Ahrensia sp. 13_GOM-1096m, assembly GCF_000620605.1. Classification (NCBI taxonomy): domain Bacteria; kingdom Pseudomonadati; phylum Pseudomonadota; class Alphaproteobacteria; order Hyphomicrobiales; family Ahrensiaceae; genus Ahrensia; species Ahrensia sp. 13_GOM-1096m. The sequence continues at coordinate 38,231 of NZ_JIAX01000009.1, read as the reverse complement.
ATCATGAAGAGGGACTTGACCAAGAAGTTCTGTCTGCATTTGGCATTGAGCCTGCGCCGCAGCCACGCATGGATGTTTGGAACGATATATCTGACCGTATTCACAACCCTGATGCGGAAGTCACAATTGCTATTGTGGGCAAATATACAGGCCTGAAAGACGCCTATAAATCGCTGATGGAAGCGTTGACGCATGGCGGCATCGCGAATCGCGCCCGTGTAAAACTCGAATGGATCGAATCAGAAGTATTCGAATCAGAAGATCCGTCTCCGCATCTCGAAAATGTGCATGGTATTCTCGTACCAGGTGGTTTTGGCGAACGGGGTGCAGAAGGCAAAATCAAAGCGGCACAATTTGCACGCGAGCATAAAGTGCCATATTTCGGCATTTGTTACGGCATGCAGATGGCCGTGCTTGAAGCTGCGCGTAATTTGGCAGGCATTCAAGATGCACGCTCCAGCGAATTTGACACCAATGAAAATGGTACAAATGTCGTTGGCATCATGACGGAATGGCTCAAGGGAAACCGCCTTGAAAAGCGTGAAGAAGCTGGCGATCTTGGCGGCACAATGCGCCTTGGTGCCTATCCTCATCCTTTGAAAGAGGGCAGCCATATTGCTGAAATATATGGCAAAAACGATGTGAGCGAACGTCACCGCCACCGCTACGAAGTCAATCTGGACTTTAAAGAGCAGTTGGAAGAGGCAGGCCTTATCTTCTCTGGCATGTCACCTGATGGCTTACTACCGGAAACCATCGAATATCCAACAGACGTGCATCCTTGGTTTATCGGTGTTCAGTATCACCCTGAATTAAAGTCACGCCCATTTGAGCCACATCCGCTATTCTCCAGTTTCATTGAAGCTGCGTTGAAACAAAGCAGGCTCGTTTAACTGATTTTGCGCCTTGTCAGTTCTCTGATCGGGCGCAATTCGGCACTTTTGTGGTTAAAATGCGACTAACCACAACGTAAGTCGCATAGATTTTATTTTAGAAATGCGGTTTCTTCCATCCAAGGCTACGAATCTAGCCTGCTGTAACTCGGGAGGGGTTATGGCGGAACATAGGGAGGAACTATATGTCCAATTTTCAATTTACACGTCGTGGATTGATCAAGGCAGCGGCTGCTACAGGCGCTGGTTTGGCAATGCCTACGATTATTTCACCTGCTTTTGCACAAACGCAGGCAGGTTACACAAATGCACCAACTGGCGGCACCGTTACTTTCGGTTTTAACGTACCTCAAACAGGTGCCTATGCAGACGAAGGCTTAGACGAACTTCGTGCTTATGAGTTGGCTGTCGAGCATCTAAACGGTGTTGGCGACGGCGGCATGATGAACACATTCTCATCAAAAGCCCTCAAAGGTAACGGTATTCTCGGCAAAAAAGTACAATATGTAACAGGCGACACACAAACCAACACAGATGCAGCCCGTTCATCCGCACGTTCGCTTATCGAAAAAGATAAGGCTGTTATGATCACTGGTGGATCATCTTCAGGTGTTGCGATTGGCGTTCAAGGTCTTTGCCAAGAAGCCGGCATTATCTTCATGGCTGGTTTGACACACTCAAACGACACAACTGGTAAAGACGGCAAAGCCAACGGTTTCCGCCACTTCTTCAACACTGAAATGTCTGGTGCGGCGCTAGGCCCAATCTTAGAGAAAGCTTACGGTAAAGACCGTAAAGCGTATCACCTAACAGCTGACTACACATGGGGCTATTCACAAGAAAGCTCGATGAAAACCTATACCGAGGCTCTTGGTTGGGAAACGGTTGAGACCGTTAAAACCCCCGTTGGTGCTGGCGATTTCTCATCCTATATCGCACCCGTTCTAAACTCTGGTGCCGATACGCTCATCTTGAACCACTACGGCGGTGACATGGTGAACTCGCTCACACAGGCTGTTCAGTTCGGCCTTCGTGATAAGCAGGTTAACGGCAAAGACTTCACAATTATCGTACCACTTTATTCTCGCCTGATGGCGCGTGGTGCTGGTGAAGCTGCTAAAGGCATTTTTGGCTCAACCAACTGGCATTGGTCTTTGACAGACGAAGGCTCAAAAGCATTCGTTAAATCCTTTGGCGAAAAGTTTGGCTACCCGCCATCACAGGCTGCACACACATGTTATGTTCAAGCAATTCTTTATGCTGATGCTGCTGAACGTGCGGGCACATTTAACCCGTGCGGCATTGCTGAAGCTTTGGAAGACTTTGAGTTTGACGGCATGGGCAATGGTGCAACACTTTACCGCGCTGGCGACCACCAGTGCTTTAAAGACGTTCTCGTTGTGAAGGGTAAAGAAAACCCAACATCAGAGTTCGACTTGCTCGAAGTTGTGGAAATCACACCACGTGCTCAAGTTGAGTATGCACTGGATCACCCTGATTTCGCTGGACGCGACATGGGTAAATGTAACCCAGGCGCATAAGACTTAATGGCTTAGGCCATGAGTTCTACATTTTGGTCCGCGTGGATATTTCCGCGCGGCCCCTTGATGAACTGTATTTTCCCTTTTGAACAAGCACTTTGACAGGTCTCTCAATGGACGCCCTCATTATTCAAATATTAAACGGGTTAGACAAAGGCAGCGCCTATGCACTTATTGCGCTTGGCTTGACTTTGATCTTCGGCACACTTGGCGTTGTAAACTTCGCCCACGGTGCGCTTTTCATGCTCGGCTCATTCTGCGCTGTAACCATATCAAGACTGTTTCAAATCAGCTATGTTGTAATCGATGAGACAAAAACTGATTTTCTAGGCAATCCGCTTAAGGTGAAAATGCCTTATGTGAGCGATTGGTTTGGTCCTGAGGTTGGCGCTTGGATCATTGATTGGTCTGTTCCCTTATCAATAATATTCGCCATCCCGATCATGGTTTTGATAGGCGTTACGATAGAGCGCGGCCTGATTAAGCACTTTTATAAGCGGCCGCATGCCGACCAGATTCTGGTGACATTTGGCTTAGCAATTGTCCTACAGGAAATTGTGAAATATTTCTTTGGTGCAAACCCAATTCCAATGCCTGCACCTGATGCATTTAAAGGCTCATTGGACTTTGGCGCTTTGATCGGCATGCAAAGCAGCTCGATCATCTATCCATATTGGCGTCTGATCTACTTCGCCTTTGCTGGCGTACTCATCACATCCGTATTTTGTTTCTTGCAATTTACAACATTTGGAATGGTCGTGCGCGCAGGCATGGCAGACCGTGAAACTGTTGGCCTTTTGGGCATCAACATCGATAAGCGCTTCACCATTATGTTTGGTATTGCCGCCGCTGTCGCAGGTCTGGCTGGTGTTATGTACACGCCAATCAATTCACCCAATTACCATATGGGTATGGACTTTCTGGTTCTTAGTTTTGTTGTTGTTGTGGTTGGCGGTATGGGCTCACTGCCGGGCGCCGTTCTTGCAGGCTTCCTGCTCGGCATTCTGGAGAGTTTTGCGTCCACAACTTGGGCATCAAATATGCTGCCGGGAATCAACCAAATTATCATTTATCTCGTTGCTATTATTGTGCTTTTGACCCGTCCGCGCGGTCTCATGGGGCGCAAAGGCGTTATGGAGGAATAGGCTCATGTTGGGGCTACATAAAAAGGATCTAAACCTCCTTCTCATTGTCATGGTGCTGGCATTATTCGCACCATTCATCTTAAATCCGTTTCCGACAGACAGTGCCTTGGCGCAGTTCAATGCCGGTTACCCAGACCTGATGCAACGATTTGTTATCTTCGGCATCTTCGCAATCGGCTTCAATATTCTCTTTGGCTTGACCGGATATCTATCCTTTGGTCACGCTGCGTTCTTAGGTATTGGCTCATATAGCTGTGTGTGGATGTTCAAACTGCTCAGCTACAATGTTGTGCCAGGAATTTTGCTCTCCGTCATTATGGCTGGCATATTCTCGGTTGCGATCGGCTTTATCAGTCTTAGGCGTTCAGGCATTTACTTCTCGATTTTGACACTTGCTTTTGCGCAAATGTCATTCGCGATTGCTTATTCTGTACTTTCAAATCCGGCCTTTAACCTCACCAATGGTGAAACCGGTTTGCAAGTTTACGCCAGTGATCCGCAATGGTTGCAATCAGCCAGCGCGCCAAATGCACCGCATTTGTTCGGTTTGCCAATGCGCGCAACAGAAACACTGACGGTTGGCGGCTGGGATTTCCAGTTTAACGTTGGCTATTACATGTGCGCGATCATCATGATTTTAGCATTCTACCTGTCTATCCGCATCTTCCGCTCTCCATTCGGCTTGATGTTGCGGGCGGTGAAGTCAAACCAACAACGCATGATTTATACCGGATTGAACACTAAGCCTTATACGCTTGCAGCTTTTATCATCTCGGGCATGTATGCCGGATTGGCTGGCGGGCTTCTATCGGCAATGGATCCACTTGCAGGTGCTGAACGCATGCAGTGGACCGCATCAGGCGAGGTGGTCTTGATGACTATTCTTGGCGGCGCGGGCACATTGATTGGTCCAGTGCTTGGCGCAGGTTTTATCAAATATTTTGAAAACATCTTTTCCAAGATCAATGACAATATTCTGCATCAATGGTTCTCAGCTTTGCCAGATGGTCTTGAAGATTTACTCATCACGATCGTTCACCCATTCATTGGTAAGGGCTGGCACCTCACTCTAGGTCTTATGTTCATGATGGTCGTGATCTTCTTGCCTGGCGGTCTTGTTGAAGGCGGGCAACGCATTGGCGCAATGTTCAAGCGCAAGCCCAAAGACACCAATGGCGGCCTGTCCGCTCCAGCAACACCAGCCGAATAGGGGGATTTAACGTGGGTATTCTCGAAGTTAAAAACGTCAATAAACGCTTCGGCGGTCTTCAAGCGCTGGGCGATGTTAATCTGGACATTCAAGAAAACACGGTTCACGCGATTATCGGTCCAAACGGGGCCGGTAAATCGACACTGCTTAACTGCCTGATTGGAAAACTAGCACCAGACACAGGTTCGGTCACTTTTGATGGTCAACCAGTGCTCGGCTTAAAACCGCACCAAATCAACCAGTTGGGCATTAGCCGCGTCTTTCAGACACCTGAAATTTTCAGTGATCTAAGCGTGTTGGAAAACGTGCTTATTCCGTGTTTTGCAAAACGCGATGGTTCGTTTCGAATGAATGCAATTGGCACCGTCGGCAATGAAACGGACGTCATGGCGACGGCTAAAAAAATGCTCGATGATGTGAATATGCTCGATAAGAAAGATGTCTTGTCGGGTGCATTGTCGCGCGGTGATAAACGCCGGTTGGAAATGGCGATGTGTCTTGTGCAAGAGCCAAAACTTTTGCTGCTGGATGAGCCAACGGCCGGCATGGCACGCGCCGATACAAACAACACAATCGAGCTTTTAAAAGAAATCAAAGCCAGCCGCGACATAACTATGGTAATTATCGAACACGATATGCACGTGGTTTTCTCGCTTGCACAGCGCATCACCGTACTCGCGCAGGGCAGGCCACTGGTTGAGGATACGCCTGAAAAAATCAAAGGCCATCCAAAAGTAAAAGAAGCATATCTGGGTGAGACAGCGGCTTAAAGCCAGACACACTCAATTTGACAATAAGGTTATAGGTAATGAACGCGATGCCGGAATTTGATAAAAACGCCAACCATGCTGCAACGGCGCCAGCCTATCTGTCTGTTCACGATCTGCATGCATATTATGGCGAGAGCTACATCGTTCAAGGTGTGAGCTTTAACGTTCATGAGGGCGAGATTATCGCTCTTCTGGGCCGTAATGGTGCAGGCAAAACGTCAACGCTTAGAGCCATAGCAAGGCTCGATTCGCCCGAAGCTCGGCGCGGCGAAATTTGGCTCGACCATAAACCACTGCACCAGATGAAAAGCCATCAGGCTGCGGTTGCCGGTATCGGCCTTGTGCCAGAAGATCGGCGCATTATTGCCGGCTTGACTGTCGAAGAAAACTTGCAGTTGGCGCAAATTGTTGAACCAATCGGCTGGTCGATTGAGCGCCTATATGATCTGTTTCCACGCTTGGGTGAACGCCGTAAACAGGAGGGTGTAACGCTTTCTGGCGGTGAACAACAAATGCTGGCCATTGCGCGCGCGCTAGCCCGTGACATCAAAGTGTTGTTGCTCGATGAGCCTTACGAAGGCCTTGCACCCGTGATCGTGCAGGAGATCGAAAAAACCCTCAATATTATCCGCGATCAGGGCATGACAACCATTCTGGTAGAGCAAAATGCCATTGCCGCACTCAAACTCGCTGACCGCGCACTTATTCTCGACACAGGAACGCTCGTATATGATGGCCTTGCTAAAGACGTGCTTGAGAATGAGCAATTACGAAATGAATATCTCGCGATTTAAATGGTGTTGGAGATCATGCCTACGCAACTTTTGAGCCTATAATAAGGCTCATTTTGCCAGAATTTATTATACACGCAGTGCAAATTTGTCTTTGAAGTCGAACGCGAATTGATCAAATTTACGGGCAGGTGATCCCGTTATTTTGGCAATGTTGTCCGCATGAATAGCAGCGCCATATCCAGCACGATAAATGCCGAAAAGCTCAAGAAAGGCTTCAATCACCCATGGGTTCATCCCCATAGACAGCATGGATTGGCGCGCGGTGTCCTCGGACACATCAACATGCTCAACATTATGGCGAGCTACCTTGCCAATCTTCTTGGCGATTTGCGCATAAGTCAGTGCTTCGGAACCAGTAATTTCGTGAATCTGGCCGCGCAAAGCCTCTTTTCGAATCACGCCGATAAATACATCGGCAATATCGCGAACATCTGTGAAGGAAATAGCGCCATCACTTGCAGGGGCATAAATCTTTCCCGTCGATGAAATACTATCCTGATTGCCAAACAGAGCTTGCATGAAAAGATTGGGACGTATTGTTGTGACACGCAAACCTTTGTCTAGGGCGTAGATCTCTATTTGCGCATGAAGTTTTGGAAGTCGAATAGGCGCGCCAAGATTCGCGCCAAGAACAGACAATTTTATGATGTCTTTTACACCATTGGCTTTCGCGGCATCAATAATAGCTGTTTGGTGAGCAACCATATCGGGATGCGCAGGAGAAATGAGGACGACAGCCTCAACACCCATTGTTGCCTCTTTGAGGCTGCCCAAATCTGTATAATCCCCTTTTACAATCTGCGTACCGTCAGGAAATGCTGATTTTGCTGCCACTGGATCGCGTGTAAGCGCTTTAAAGGCGATGTTCTTGTCTGTCAGCCGCCGCACTAATTTCGAGCCGACATTACCTGTTGCGCCTGTTACTAAAATCATGTCGGTGGTTCCCGCTTTTATTTAGCTGCAGATATCCCGCCCAAGAAAATTTGCGTGCAGACCGCCCATCATGACGCTTCCATCATCTTCGCTTTTTAAGCAGCTTTAGAAGCAAGGTATGGCGCTAAGAGATGCCAAGTACTTACTATTAAGTAGAGCTTCTGGGTGGTCATGAGGCTCCGCAAACGCAGGCGGAAATATAAAACAGGTTTGATATAAATTATCAAATACTGATTAATATAATTATGCATTAATTCGAACTATATTTAATATAAGTTAACATAAACACATAGAATTAAAACGCATGAATAAATATAACGCGTATTAGTATTAATAACAAAAGATTGAGCGGGGATATTTACTACCTAGACGCCAAAACAACTCTAAAGCGCGGATAAAATGGACAATTAAGCCATAAAAGGTTTACTGAGGACGCATTTGAGGTTTCCGCAAAGCAAACATTAGAACGCGTTAGCATTCCATTCGAACTCAATGGAAACACTCAAACATTCATCAATGTAATTTTATGAGAGAGTATGGTGAGCGCGCAGGGATTCGAACCCTGGACCTACTGATTAAAAGTCAGTTGCTCTACCAACTGAGCTACGCGCTCCCAAAAGGGAAACCAAATTTGATTGGATAAATCAGAAAATATCCTTCTGGTCGGCGCGAGGTATAGGGATACATTATCGCGCGGTCAACCGCGTTTTTGCGTTGAAATGTAGAAAAATTCAGTATTTTTCCACACACGCGAAATGGTGATTGGCTTGTGATCGTTTTACAGCCTATTTGTGCCCCTAATTTCAAAGGGTGCGCGGTTTAACCACCTTGTAAACAAACCAAATAAGCCGCTTAAGCCCTAAATTAGAGAATCACACGGATTAAGCTGCATGGCACTGGACATTTCTTACGCAACGGCACTGGGTGCAGGCGCCTTATCATTTCTATCACCATGCGTTTTACCGCTTGTACCACCTTATCTGTGCTACATGGCCGGCGTTACTGTGGATGAATTTCGCGGTGAGGCGGCAGAGAAAAAAGCCATCGTCATACGCGGCGCACTCATCACCGCTTCGCTTGCCTTTGTTTTAGGCTTTACAACCGTATTCGTGGCGCTTGGAGCAGGGGCCAGCACGATCGGCGGCTTTTTGCGTGCATATCAGCAAGAACTGGCAATCGCGGCCGGTGTCGTGATCATTATCATGGGCTTGAATTTCCTTGGCGTTTTCCGCTTGTCGATATTATCGCGCGAAGCACGGTTTCAAGCGCAAGGAAAACCAGCCAATCCCTTCATGTCTTATATTATGGGCCTTGCCTTCGCATTTGGCTGGACACCGTGCATCGGGCCCGTGCTCGGCCCAATCCTTACGCTCGCAGGCGCAAAGGACAGCGTAGCAGACGGCGCAATGCTGCTGGCGGTCTATTCAGCAGGTCTCGGCATCCCGTTTTTAATTGCAGCACTGTTCTCTGGCGCATTCATGCGATTCTTGAGCCGTTTTCGCAGCAAAATGGGTTTGGTCGAAAAAGTAATGGGCGTTCTTCTGATCATTGCCGGCGTGTTGTTCTTGACCGGCGGCATGCAAAGCATGGCCTTTTGGCTGCTTGAAGAGTTTCCAGCGCTCGGACGCCTTGGTTAAGCTGCTTTTCGCTTAAACTTATCAAGCATGGATTTGGGAAAAGTCGCCATTGTTACGCCGACCATGACGCAAATAATGCCAATGATGTGAAATGGTAGCAATTCTTCGCCAAGAAAGATCACTGCCATCAGCACGCCGTAAGGCGTCATCAGATACATAAACAATCCGGCAATGGATGCACCAAGCGCGCGCACCCCATATTGATAAGCTGAAAACGCAATCAAAGATGAAATAACAATAATCCCTGCCACAGCGCTCCATGCAGAAGCCGAGTGAGGCAATTGCGCGCCTGTATAAAAAGCATAGGCTGCAACGGGTAAGTTGATGATCGCGCCGAAAATAGCGATTATCCCGAAAAGCGTAACACTGGAAACTCCGCTAAAGCGCTCAGAGCGATAGAGGATGGAATATCCAGCCCATGACAAAGCGGCCAAAGCAATCAGCAAATCGCCAGGGTTAAACGCAAACTGCGCAATCGTATTAAAGCTACCCTTAGCCACAATAATAACAACGCCCACAAATGCCACGGCGATTCCCAAGCCTTCACGTGGGTTGGACTTACGTGCCGCAAACACACGCTCTAGCAGAATGATGAGAATCGGCGCTGTGGAATAAATCAGCGTTGCATTGGTCGCGGTTGTCGATTGAAGGCCTAAATACACGCCGCTGCCAGAAATCCCCATGCCCAAAAAGCTCAAAAACAAGAAGAAGGGCCACTCAGTTCGCATTAAACGCACCATTTGCGCACCGCCGCTTTTAATAGCAAATGGCAAAAGAATAATCGCAACGCACGCCCAGCGAATAAATGCCAATATAAAAGGGTCCGATTCCGGTGCAACATAACGCCCGAAAATAAGATTCGTTGAGAAAGCAACCGGCGCAAGGATCATCACGATGATCGGGAACCAATTTGAAGAAGACTGTGTGCTCATTCTAGCGCAATCTCACGCAACACAATATTCTTCAAGCCATATCTTGCGCTATGTGTCCTGCCATGAAATCAAGGCGCACCTATAAATGATGGTCATAATTGACTATCCGACCGATGGAGCCGTCCATATGACGCGAAAATGCCTCACAATCATCCTTGCAGCAGGCAAGGGTACGCGCATGAAATCCGATTTGCCAAAAGTGCTTCATCCTGTTGGCGGTCTACCAATGGTTATGCATGCGATCAATGCTGCAAAAACAGCTGGTACGGACAGGCTGGCGGTTGTGACAGGGCACGGCGCAGAACTGCTTGACGAGGCGCTGAAGTCGCACGGTGTGGACGCGCAAACATGTATCCAGAAAGAACAATTAGGCACCGCCAATGCCGTTGATGCAGCGCGCAGCGTTATTGATGAAGGCTTTGATGATGTCATCGCTATGTTTGGCGATACGCCATTGGTAAAACCTGAAACACTGGCTGACGCACGTGAAAAACTAAAAGCTGGTGCCGACGTCGTTGTGATCGGCTTTGAAACGGATAATCCATTCGGTTATGGCCGTTTGGTTGTCAAAGAGGGTCAGTTAACCGCTATTGTCGAAGAAAAAGAAGCCAATGAAGCTGAACGTGCAATTACGTTCTGCAATGGCGGGCTGATGGCATTTAACGGCCGCAAACTTGGCGGGCTGCTGGATAAGATCGACAATAAAAATGCCAAGGGTGAATTTTATCTGACCGATGCTGTTGCTGTTGCCAATGCTCAAGGGCTGCATGTTGAAGCAATGATTGCATCTGAAGAAGATGTGCTTGGCGTTAATAATCGCGTAGAACTGGCCAATGTTGAGCAAATTTGGCAAGAGCGCATACGCGAGAAACATTTGCTAGACGGGGTCAGCATGACCGCTCCGCATACTGTTTTCTTCCATCATGACACTAAAATCGAATCTGGTGTTGTGATCGAACCTAATGTGTTTTTCGGGCCGAAAGTAAGCATTGATAAAGGCGCAAGGATTCGTGCCTTTAGCCATCTGGAAGGTGCTCAAATTGGCACAAATGCCGAAGTTGGACCTTTTGCGCGCCTCCGGCCTGGGGCAAATTTGAGCGAAAAGGCTAAGGTTGGCAATTTCTGCGAAGTTAAAAATGCTGACATTGCCGAAGGGGCGAAGGTCAATCATCTAACTTATATTGGTGATGCCTCTATTGGTGCTGGCGCAAATATCGGCGCAGGCACAATTACCTGCAATTATGACGGCATGAATAAGGCCAAGACGACGATTGGTTCGGGCGCATTTATCGGCTCCAACTCCTCATTGGTAGCGCCATTAACAATCGGCGACAATGCCTATATCGCGTCAGGTTCGGTCATCACGAATGATATTCCAGTAGATGCCGTTGGTTTTGGCCGCGCACGTCAAGAAACCAAACTGGGTCTGGCTGTAAAATTACGCGCGCGTATCAAAGCGATGAAAGAAGCATCAAAGAAAACCTAACCTGCTTGCAAAAGCCGGATCGCGCTATCGCGCTCAAACAAATAGAGCAGGGTGCGTAGCGCTTGGCCGCGCTGCGTTTCCAGCTTTGGATCATTGTGGATTATCAGCCGCGCATCGTCGCGTGCGATCTCCAAAAGATGTCCATGCGCTTCCATTCGTGCCAAGCGAAAACCTGCCATTCCGGACTGCCGTGTGCCCAAAACTTCACCTTCGCCGCGAAGCTGCAAATCCTCTTCAGCAATGCGAAACCCATCTTCGGTTTGCCGCATCACTTCTAGGCGTGCACGCGATGTTTCGCCGAGCGGATCTTTGTAGAGTAACAAACAGCTGGAATCTTGATCGCCGCGGCCAACACGGCCGCGCAGCTGGTGCAATTGCGACAGGCCAAAGCGTTCCGCATGTTCAATCACAATAATCGTTGCATCAGGCACATCAACGCCAACTTCAATAACCGTTGTTGCAACAAGAATACGCGTTTCGCCAGATTTAAACGCAGCCATTGCAGCGTCTTTTTCTGCACCCTTCATTTGCCCATGAACAAGTCCAACATCGCCGCCAAAGCGGCTACTCAGTTCTTTGTGCCGTTGCTCCACTGAAGTCAGATCCAGATCGTCATTTTCTTCCACAAGAGGGCAAATCCAATAGATTTTTTGTCCCTCTTTGATCGCATCGCCCATACGGGTGGTAATTTCTTCAATCCGGCCAAGCGGCAGCGCAACCGTCTTAATCGGCTTGCGGCCAACAGGTTTTTCATCAAGCCGTGAAACATCCATATCGCCGTAATGCGTAAGAACCAATGTGCGCGGTATCGGTGTTGCTGTCATAACCAGCATGTCCGTTGCTTGCCCTTTAGACGCCAAGAGCAGGCGTTGGTGAACGCCAAAACGGTGCTGCTCATCCACAACGGCAAGGCCAAGGTCTTTAAAAACAACACCTTCTTGAAAAATCGCATGGGTTCCAATGAGAATATCAAGCTCGCCAGCAGCCAGCGCAGCCAACAAATCGCGGCGCACGACACCTTTTTCGCGGCCCGTGAGCAGGTCGACGCGCAAGCCTGCACGCTCTGCAATCGGCTTAATCGTCGCAAAGTGTTGGCGCGCCAGCACTTCAGTTGGTGCCATCAAAGCTCCTTGCGTGCCCGCTTCAACGGCAGTGCTAAGCGCAGATAAAGCCACAATCGTTTTGCCGCTACCAACATCACCTTGCAGCAAGCGAAGCATGCGCTCGTCAGACGCCATATCCTTTTTGATTTCATCAATTGACCGTTTTTGCGCACCGGTAAGCGGATAATGAAATGCCTCAAGAACGCGCTGATTTATGGTGTTGTCGCCAGCCAATTTACGTCCGGCACTGCGCTTCATCGTTTTGCGAACCAAAGCCAACGCGAGCTGTCCTGCCAGCAATTCATCATAAGCAAGGCGCTGACGCGGCAAAGTATCCAGCGCAAGATCAGCCTCCGAATCAGGATTATGCAATGTCTCAAGTGCTTGCTTAAATGGCGGAAACTGTTCACGCGCCAGAAGAGTTGGGTCAATCCATTCGGGCATTTCTGGTACGCGTTCTACAGATTGCGTCACAGCTTTTCGTAACACTTTAGATGAAAGACCAGCCGTAAGTCCATATATTGGCTCAACTAATGGCAATTCATGCGATTTACTTTCAAGCACCATATAGTCTGGATGCACCATAGAAGCGCGACCATTGAACCATTCCACACGGCCAGACACGATGACTCTTTCACCAACAGGCAGCGCATTTTCCAGCCAATTGCCTTTTGCTCTGAAAAACGTGAGGCTGATTTCGCCTGTCTCATCATGTCCAAAAACACGGTATGGCACACGCGGCTGACCGCGCGGTGTGGGCTGGTGCCGGTCAATATAAAGCGCAAGCGTAACGATGCCGCCGCCAGCAAAGGCAATGCCCGGGCGCGAGCGGCGGTCAATCAAAGAGTGCGGCAAATGAAATGCCAAGGCACTTACGCGCGGCACATTAAGCTCTCCACTGTTACCCAGCAGATTGCCCAAAAGAATAGCCACTTTATTACCAATGCCCTCAAGCGTGGTAACGGGTGCAAACAATGGATCGAGAATAGAAGGGCGCATGACTTATCTTTGTTTCGAAATTGCTGACAGATCAAGGCTGACAAACCAATAGTGTAGCGTTATACCGCCAACTCTAGCAAAGATTGAAAAAAGCATATCAAAGCGAATTAAAGGCAAGGCATGACCGAAGCAATATCACTTGATGCACGGCGCAAACGCGCACGATTTCGTTCTTGGCACCGTGGCATGAAAGAGATGGATATGATCTTGGGCGGTTACGCCGATGCACATATCAACGATATATCAGAATCAGATCTGACAATTCTTGAAGATTTGATGGATAGTCTCGACCGTGATCTTTTCAAATGGTTCACAGGCGAAGGCCCAGTGCCTGACGAATTTAACACGCCTGTGTTTCACAAAATTTGTGCTTTTCATAAAATAGATCTGTCATGAACGATAAAGCTATTTTGTTCGACCTGCCGCATATTCCCAAAGATGCAGGCGAGGTTACACTTGCCAATGCCGCTGATGGCATAGAAGCACTATTTGCTGCCCGATATGCGCAGACGCTCAAAGCGCCCGTTTATTATGTAGCGCGCGATGGCGCACATATGGCTGAGCTCGCGCAGATTATTGCGTTTGAAGCGCCGGACTTGAAAGTCATCAATTTTCCCGCTTGGGACTGTTTGCCCTATGACCGCGTGTCACCGAGCGCAGAAGTCTCAGCGCAGCGCATGATGGCATTGGCAGCAATTGGTGCGTTAAAAGAAACGCCCAAAGCGGCTATTATCATCACATCGGCCAACGCCGTCTTGCAACGCGTTCCAAAGATTGAATCTGTCGCACAGCAGATGTTTTCGGCCAAACCCGGCTCCGTTATCGCAATGGATGAAATCACGCGCAAACTCTCAAGCAATGGCTTTGAGCGGGTTAGCACTGTGCGCGAAATTGGTGAATTTGCTGTGCGCGGCGGTATTCTTGATCTTTTCGCACCAGGCAGCGATGCACCTGTCCGGTTGGACTTTTTTGGCGATACGCTGGAAACAATTCGCTCATTTGATCCCGCAACACAGCGCACAATTACACAGCTTAAATCATTCTCGCTCCAACCTATGAGCGAAGTCACGCTCAACGCGCAGACGATTGCACGTTTCAGATCGGGTTATTTGGAGACATTTGGCGCCACACAGCGCGGCGATGCACTTTATGAAGCCATTACAGCGCAAAGCCGTTTTGCTGGCATGGAGCACTGGCTGCCTCTTTTTTATGAGGTGCTGGACGAACCGCTGTTAATTTTAGATGACGCGCCGATCATTTTTGAGCATCTGGCGAAGGATTCGATTGCAGAGCGCAGAGCGCAGGTCGATGACCATTATGATTCGCGCAAAACATCATTGGAAAATTCTAAAAGTGGGCAGGGCACGCCTTATAAACCACTTGATCCTGATCTGCTTTATGTCGGTAAGAGTGAATTTGAATCCAGCCTAACAGGCCGCACACGCATTAACATCACCCCTTTTGATGAGCCGGAAAGCGATACACGATCAATTGTATCGCTAGATGCGAAAACTGGCCGTAACTTCTCAGCTGAACGCGCCACGCCTAATCTAAATGTCTTTGAAATTGCGGCGCGCTATATTGCAGATCGTCGCGCAGATAATAAGCGCACGCTGCTGACCGGTTGGTCGGACGGTTCACTTGGCCGTTTGCGCCAGATACTAGAAGAGCATGGTCTGGGCGGTTTTCAGCCCATTGAGCGCGCATCAGATATTGCCAATGTTCAAAATGGTGTCACTGCGACTGCGGTATTAAATATTGAACACGGTTTTGAAACACCAAGTACAATTGTTTTAGCCGAACAGGACATTTTGGGCGACAGATTAGTGCGCCGCCGCCGCAAAAAACGCGCCTCTGATTTCATCTCCGAAGTCGCATCGCTAAATGTGGACGATCTGGTTGTTCATGTTGATCACGGTATTGGCCGCTTTGCAGGCCTGAAAACCATTGATGTGACGGGCGCACCGCATGACTGCCTCGAAATTAGATACCACGGCGATGATCGCCTGTTCCTACCAGTTGAAAACATCGAGCTTTTATCGCGCTACGGTTCGGATAGCGCAGAAGCACAGCTTGACCGCCTAGGCGGCGGCGCATGGCAATCACGCAAAGCCAAGCTTAAGAAGCAACTGCTTGAGATGGCAGGGGAACTCATTGCCATTGCCGCTGAACGCCAAATGCGCGATGCGCCAATATTGCGCTCGCCAGATGGTCTTTATGATGAATTTGCAGCACGTTTCCCATATGATGAGACAGAAGATCAGCAGAGCGCCATTGATGCCGTCATTGATGATCTAGGCGCTGGAAAACCCATGGACCGCTTGGTTTGCGGTGATGTTGGATTTGGCAAAACAGAAGTTGCACAGCGGGCAGCCTTTTTAGGTGCCATGAACGGCGTTCAGGTCGCGGTTGTTGTACCAACGACATTGCTTGCCCGTCAGCATTACAAAGCAATTTCTGAACGTTTCGCTGGCCTGCCCATCAAGGTTGCGCATGCATCACGGCTTGCAGGCTCCAAAGCTTTGTCTGAAGCGAAAAAAGGCATTGCGGACGGCACTGTTGATATCGTGATCGGCACCCATGCGCTGCTAGCAAAAACCATCAGCTTTAAAAATCTTGGCGTGCTTATTATCGATGAAGAGCAGCGTTTTGGTGTGAAACATAAAGAGCGTTTAAAAGAGCTTAAATCAGACATTCATGTGCTGACCCTATCGGCAACACCAATCCCGCGCACCATGCAATTGGCGCTAACGGGCGTGCGCGAATTGTCGCTTATCACAACGGCACCCGTTGACCGTTTAGCGGTGCGAACCTTCGTGTCGCCGTTTGATTCGCTGATTATTCGCGAGACGTTGCTGCGCGAAAAATATCGCGGCGGCCAAAGCTTTTATGTCTGCCCACGCGTTTCAGATATCGCTGATGTGAAAGCTTTTCTCGAAAGCGATGTTCCAGAACTGCGCGTTGCAATCGCCCACGGCCAAATGGCATCGAGCGAGCTGGAAGATGTCATGAACGCGTTTTATGACGGTTCTTACGATGTGCTTTTAGCAACCACGATTGTCGAATCGGGACTAGATATTCCATCTGCAAACACATTGATCGTGCACCGCGCCGATATGTTCGGCCTTGCACAGCTTTACCAATTGCGTGGACGTGTTGGCCGCTCGAAACTGCGCGCCCATGCGCTGTTTACGCTTCCGGTCAATAAAACGCTGACGAAAAATGCTGAGCGCCGCCTTAAAGTCTTGCAATCACTGGACACGCTTGGTGCTGGCTTCCAATTGGCAAGCCATGATTTGGATATTCGCGGTGCGGGCAATTTGCTTGGCGATGAACAATC
Source organism: Ahrensia sp. 13_GOM-1096m (assembly GCF_000620605.1). Classification (NCBI taxonomy): domain Bacteria; kingdom Pseudomonadati; phylum Pseudomonadota; class Alphaproteobacteria; order Hyphomicrobiales; family Ahrensiaceae; genus Ahrensia; species Ahrensia sp. 13_GOM-1096m. Next base: position 21,448 of record NZ_JIAX01000009.1, on the reverse strand, counting down.
CGGCCATATCAAAGAAGTCGGTTTTGAGCTTTATCAGCAAATGCTGGAAGAGGCGGTCGCAGAACTCAAAGGCGATAACAGCCCGCAATCATCTGAATGGTCGCCGCAAATTACAATCGGTACACCAGTCATGATACCGGAAAGCTATGTTGCTGACCTGTCATTGCGTTTGTCGCTCTATAGGCGCCTTGGTGATTTTGAAGAATTGCAGGAAATTGATGCATTCGGCGCTGAAATGGTCGACCGCTTTGGTCCGCTACCAAGCGAAGTCGAGCACTTACTGAAAATCGTTTATATCAAAGCACTTTGCCGCAAGGCTAATGTTGAGAAAATTGACGCAGGGCCAAAAGGCGCAGTTGTTACATTCCGTGAGAAAACGTTTGTGGATCCGGCAGGTCTTGTCAAATGGATTGGCGAGCAGGGCACTTTGGCCCGTATCCGTCCGGATCAGTCGATTGTCTTTGCCCGTGATTGGCCAAGTGCAGAAAAACGCCTCAAAGGGGCAGCGGTCATCATCAATAAGCTGGCCAAAATCGCAGAAGCTTCAAACAACTAAATACAAAAAAGCCGCTGGTTTTATCCAGCGGCTTTGATTTTTAATAAAGAAACTTAAGCAGTTTTTACTGCGCGCTTTTCGCTTTTTCCTGCTCATCTTTGAGCTTTTTCTGGAATTCTTCGCGGCGCTTTACGATCTCAGCTTGAAGTTCTTGCTGGCGATCTTGCAATTCAGACTGCTTTAGTGGCTCACCATCAAATGCTGATGTAAAACCTTCCAAAGTGATCTTGATTGGGTTTGGCTGGTTTTGGAAATTAACAGTCGTCAATGTCAATTCACCGCCACGCTTCAAAGAAGCAACCAATTCCGGTGTCAATGGAGCTTCAGCAACACAGCGGTCTGGCAAGCAGATTGAGTAATTAATCTTCTTGGCTGTGCCACCGTCGATTTGCATGCCAACACCGGCTGGAATAACGCGGCCAGTTGGAACGGCAATCTGGAAGAGAGCACGGTTTGTTTTACCTGTGATCTGGATGAGGTTCACGGCTGTCAAAAGCTGGCCAGTATTGGCTTGGCGAATGTTTTGTACATTACAGATGTTATTTTCACCTTGCTGAGTACATACTTTAAACCAACCTTGCGGCTGTTGTTGAGCAGCATCTTGTGCAGATGCAGGCGTCATAATGGAAGTAGCTGCGAGGGCAGCAAAACCGAAAACTGTTTTATTCATGAGTGAACGCATAAGCGAGCTTGTCCTTTTAGATACTTCAAATTGTGTTCTCGACGCTCTGGGCTTGAAATAAGGCCGCAAAATGTCATTTGTTCTCGCCCGTTTACACAAATGGACACGTAATTTCCAGCCCCACAAATAGACTTGATAGAATTTATCGCTTGGGTTGGACGGCACAATTGCACAATGATAGTGTTACGACTCATTAATACCAGCCTTGGGAGAGACCTTTTGCTTGCTAAATTTCAAAGCTGCTTAGCTGTTGGCGCCATATTACTTGCAACAACTTCATTCGCAGTCGCCGAGCCTAAACATGGCATTGCAATGCATGGAGAGCCACAATTACCCGCTGATTACAAACACTTCCAATATGTAAATCCAGATGCGCCTAAGGGTGGCTCCATGGCTTATGGTGTCGTTGGCACTTTCGATAGCCTCAACCCCTTTGTGTTAAAAAGCATGCGCACAACTGCGCGAGGCATATGGGATCCAGAATTCGGCAATCTTGTTTATGAATCATTGCTTCAACGCAATTACGATGAACCGTTTACCATGTACGGATTGCTAGCCGAGAAGGTTGAAACCGACGACGAGCGCACATGGATCGAATTTACGCTTAATGCAGATGCAAAATGGTCTGACGGTGTGCCTGTCACACCAGAAGATGTTATCTTCACCTATGAAATCTTAACCGAGAAGGGCCGCCCACCTTATGATGGTAGAATGGCCCGTATCGAAAAGATTGAAAAAACCGGTGAGCGCAAAGTTAAATTCACCTTCAATGAAAAATCAAACCGTGAATATCCGCTCATTATTGGCCTAACGCCTGTTCTGCCAAAACACGCCATTGACCCTGAAACATTTGAGCAATCTACACTTGAAGCACCAATTGGCAGCGGGCCATATCTGGTGGGTGAAGTGAAACCGGGCACAAGCATCGCTTATAAACGAAACCCTGACTATTGGGGCAAAGATATCCCATCAAAAGTTGGGGTCGATAATTATGACGAAATCAAAGTTGAATATTTCCGCGATACGACAGCGCAATTCGAAGCTTTCAAGAAAGGTGTGTTTGACATCTATCCTGAAACGGACCCAGGAAAATGGGAAAACAATTATGATTTTCCAGCTGTCAGCGAAGGCAAAATAATAAAATCCACATTCACATCCGATGAACCTGAGCGGATGGTTGGTTTTTTCTTCAATACACGCCGTGAAATTTTTAAAGAGCGCGAAGTGCGTGAAGCATTGTCCATGCTGTTTGACTTTGAATGGGTCAACAAAAACCTGTTCAATGATCGTTTCACACGTACTGGCTCCTATTGGCAAAATTCGAAAGAACTATCTGCTCTTGGCCGCCCTGCGGATGACAAAGAGAAAGAGCTACTTGCACCTTTCATGGGTGATGTTTTGCCAAGTGTTATGGATGGCACCTATGCGCCAACTAAAACGGATGGTTCGGGCCGTGATCGCAAAATTATGCGTGATGTGGTTAAAAAGCTCAGCGAGGCTGGATACATAATTGAAGGCGGCAAGATGATGAAAGACGGCAAGCAATTGTCGTTTGAAGTGCTTATCGGCAGTGTCGCCGGTGCATCACAAAGTGAAATCGAGCGCATGGTGTTGGCGTATCAGCGCACGGCTGAAGCCGTAGGCATCAATGTTGGCATTCGCGCTGTTGATGATGCACAATTTCAAAAGCGCCGCCAGACATGGGATTATGACATGGTTGCAGGTGCACTGTCGGCATCTCTGTCACCCGGCGCAGAACAAATCTGGCGTTGGGGTTCACAATCTGTCGAACCTGAAGGCACATTTAACTATTCCGGTGGCTCATCTGAAGGCATTGACGCGATGATTGATGCACTTGTGAATGCGCGTGAACGCGAAGATTTTGCAGCCTCCGTGCGCGCTTATGATCGCTTACTGATATCGGGACATTATGTGATCCCACTATACCACCTCAGCGAAAAACGCGTGGCGCATAGATCACGCATCAAACAGCCGGATTACAGCCCTCTATACGGCTACCAATTACCAACATGGTGGATCGAAGAATGAGCGCTGCGGAAAATACTGTAAAACTCGACATCGTTTCAGATGTTATGTGCCCTTGGTGCTTTGTCGGCAAAAGACGACTTGAAAAAGCACTCGAAAATACCGATCCGAATATTAGTGTCGAGATTAACTGGCTGCCGTTTCAGCTGGATGCAACATTGCCGCCAGAGGGCAAAGACCGACAGCTTTATCTATCCGATAAATTTGGCGGAAAAGAAAATGCTGACAAGTTTTACCAGACGATAAAGCAAGCAGGCGAGGGTGAGGGGATAGATTTCGACTTTGATGCCATAAAAGTCTCTCCCAACACACTTGATGCACACCGTTTAATTGCTTGGGCTGGTCAGCAAGGCGATGAACCGCAAAATCAAATGGTCGAATTGCTGTTCAAAGCCTATTTCCAAGATGGCAAAAATATCGGTGACCATGCTGTTCTGACCGAAATTGCGATTGAAGCTGGAATGGACGCAAAGCAAATTGCCGCAAGATTAAAATCTGAAGATGGTCTTTTGGAAACGAGACAAGCCATCGACCACGCACAACAAATCGGTGTGAGCGGCGTACCGTGCTTTATATTTGATGGAAAATACGGCGTTTCGGGTGCGCAAGCGCCAGAAACATTGGCAATGGCGATTAAAAAGATTGCTGCCGGTGAGGGGCTATAAAAGCCCTCCACCCAAACATTTAGTGTCCGAAATTGTCGCGCGTCATGTAACGGTTTTTTTCAGAGTTCCAGTCAAATATCTCTTCAACTTGCGGATGACGAACGGGCGTGCCTGATTCATCCAGCACCAAATTTTGCTCTGAAACATAGGCGACATATTCAGAATCGTCATTTTCGGCGAGCAAATGATAATAAGGCTGCTCTTTTGAAGGGCGCACGTCTTCAGGAATTGAATCATACCACTCATCGGTGTTGTCAAATTCCGGATCAACATCAAAAACAACTCCGCGAAACGGATAGAGCCGATGTTTGACGACTTGTCCGATTGCATAGCGTGTTTCAACAATTTTTGTAGCTCTTTTACCCATATAGTTTAAATGACCTGTTCAATCGGGCTTTTCAAGGGCTTGACCATCAATCTGCGCGCGCTTTAAGCCTTAAATAGCCCGTATTTTCGTCTGTGAGGAACAATAATGGCAAGCATTATCGCGCTTGTACTGCCATTTTTTGGCCTGATAGCACTCGGATTTGCAACTGCACGCTTGACCAAACAGCCGCTTGAAGCGCTTGGTTGGATGAATACGTTCATCATCTATATTGCGCTGCCTGCATTGTTTTTCAAGCTATTGTCGCAGACGCCCATCGAAGAATTAACGCAGTGGCGTTACATTCTAGCAACGACATTTTCCACCTATATCGCTTTTTCATTGGTCTTTGCGCTCGGCATTTGGCGCAGCAAAGGCAATGTCGCCGAAAGTGCGATTATGGGATTTGCAGGTGCTTATGGCAATATTGGCTATATGGCACCGGGCCTAGCTTTGCTGGCATTTGGCGAAGCTGCTGTTGTGCCTGTCGCGCTAATTTTTTGTTTTGATAACACATTACACTTTGTTTTAGCGCCCTTGCTCATGGCACTGTCAGGCAGCGGCGACCAAAATATCTCCAAGCTTCAACTCGTTGGGCAGGTTGCAAAACGCATTTTGTTACATCCCTTCATTTTGGCAACAATTGTCGGTGTTTTAGCCGCTATATTTGAAGTCCAGCCGCCAATAGCCATCGGCACATTGATTGATTATCTTGCCAATGCAGCTGCGCCCTGCGCACTATTTGCCATGGGTGTTTCGCTCGCACTCAGGCCGCTAAAACGTGTGCCGCAAGAAGCGATATTTATCGCCCCGATGAAACTCATCATACAGCCGATAATCGTATATATATTGGTGACTTCAATCGGCGATTTTCCGCCAATTTGGGTTTATTGCGCAATGCTTTTGGCAGCACTGCCAAGCGCAACCAATGTCTTTGTTATCGCTCAGCAATATAATATCTGGGTGGAACGCGCGTCAGCAATGGTGCTTATCACCACCGTTTTGTCTGTATTTACAGTCACGGCACTGCTTTATCTGGCAAAGAACAACTTAATTCCGCTGTAAAGATAATCACTTAACTTGGACTACTCACTGCTTTTCGCTTATCCACCAAGCTGCTTAGGACGTTGGAAAAACTGCTGCCCGGCTTAATGCCTTCGCGCATAAAAATACCGCGAAGAGGGCCGCCATATTTCAACGCGCCCATGCCCAGCGCACGCGCCATATGAAGCGGAACAAACCCGCTCAGCAATGATCTGTTGAGTAAATCAACCGCGCCAGTACGCAAATAAATATCAGTGCGGCGTTTGCGATCATAATGGCTTGTCACACTGCTCGCGCCAGCATCCTTAGGTTCGCTTGATAAAGCTGCGCCCAAATCTTCAACATCGCGAAAACCAAGGTTAAGCCCTTGCGCGCCAATTGGCGGAAAAGCATGTGCTGCTTGACCAACAAGTACGCACCGGCGCTTAGCAAATTGATGCGCCAATGAACCCGATAGCGGCCAAGCCTGAACCTTGGTCGGGTTACTGATTTTCCCAAGCATGGATTGCATCTGCTTCTCAATGGCGAGGCAAAGCTCATCATCGCCCATTGCCATGAGCGTTTGCACTTCTTCAGGCTTTCTAACCCACACAAGACTTGATCGCTTTCCAGGAAGAGGGACCTGCGTAAACGGGCCTTCTACAGTATGAAACTCAGATGAAACAAAATTATGGCTGCGCGCATGATCAAACGCCATAACGCACGCTGTTTGCGGATAATCCCAGCGGCGAACATCAATACCTGCCGATTGACGCACGATAGATTGCGCGCCATCAGCACCCACAACAAGTTGAGCTGTAATCTTATTTCCATCTGACAATGTCAGCTCTGCCGCATCCTCACTGTAGTGAACGGCGCTCAGGGAAATATCCATTTGCTGAATAGTTGGCGTGCCATCAATCGCTTTTTGCAAAGCTGCATTCAATATCCGGTTGGGGATATTAAAGCCAAATTCATTTTCGCCGATCTCTTCGGCTTTAAAGTCGGTTGTCGGCGCATGTAGCAGGCGCTTGGTATCATCGACAATACGCAATGTGCGCAAGGGCGCAGCATGAGGCGCGCAGTCACTCCAAACGCCCATGGCTTTAATGAGATCAATACTCGGCACCATAAGTGCTGTGGTGCGCGCATCGCTATCAACATGTGAGCCCGACGGCGCAAGAATAATGACACTGCGTCCATGGCTGGCACATTTAAGTGCGGCAGCCATGCCTGTGGGGCCGCCGCCAACAACAACGATATCTGCACTTGAATGGGACATGGTATCTTATTCCATCATTATTCAACTGCGTTTAAAATGGTGCAGCAGCGGCGCAGTGTCCACCGGCATGATGCCGCACATTAAATTTTACGTTTAAATACAATCTAGCTTGGGGAAAAGTCTTTTGAGCTTTTATGCGTATTGCGTGTGTGCAAGACTTGGTTAAAGTAGCTTGGGATAGGGAGAGCATGTGTGGCTGCATCAGAAATTGCGCAAAGAAAACAACTCTTAGCAGTTGAAAATCTGACAAAGGTTTTCGGAACACTAAAAGCAAATGACGGCGTTGATTTCGATATTGACGAAGGCGAGATTCACGCACTTCTAGGCGAGAACGGCGCTGGCAAGTCAACCCTTGTCAAAATGCTCTTCGGTACATTACAACCAGATGGCGGCCAAATCCTATGGCGCAGCAAACCACAAATTATCACAAAGCCTTCTTTTGCGCGACAACTCGGCATTGGAATGGTCTTCCAACATTTTTCACTCTTTGACTCATTAAGTGTTGCCGAAAACATTGCACTTTCATTGGATGCCTCGACACCATTGTCAAAAGTTTCTGAAGAAGCTGAACGTGTTGCGGACAAATATGGCCTCTCTATCAATGCAGAGGCAATGGTTGGCGACCTGTCCGTCGGCGAGCGTCAGCGCGTCGAGATCATCCGCTGTCTTCTGCAAAAACCCAATCTGATCATTCTCGATGAGCCAACATCGGTGCTCACACCGCAGGAATCAGACCGTTTATTCGAAACACTGGAAACGCTGCGCAGTGAAGGCAAATCGATCCTTTATATTTCGCACAAGCTAGACGAAGTAAAACGTCTATGCGACCGCGCGACAGTGCTGCGTCACGGCAAAGTGGTTGGTCATTGCATTCCAGCGGACGAAACGCCTTCAAGCCTTGCCGCGATGATGGTGGGTGAAAGCATCCATACCATACGCAAAGTCGCTGATGAAACAGACAAGAACCGCGAAATTGTGCTGTCTGTTAAAAATCTTTCACAGAAACCAACGGGGCCATTTTCAACGGCGCTGAAGGACATTTCCTTTGACGTTCCTTCAGGCGAAGTGTTTGGCATTGCAGGTGTTGCAGGCAATGGCCAGTTCGAATTGTTCGAAGCCATGTCAGGCGAGCGGATGCAAAAAGATGCCGCGATGATCACATTGCGCAATGATCCTATCGGCCATAAAACAATCAATGAGCGCCGAAAATCTGGGGCAGCTTTCTCGCCAGAAGAGCGTTTTGGTCATGCCGCGATCGCCACCTTATCTTTAGCCGACAATATTTTGCTGTCGCGCCATGCCAGCGATGCGAATGTCTATCTTTCCGGCGGTATGTTGAAAATTGCCAAACCAAGTGCTTTGCGAAAAACGCTGTCGCGTATTGTAGAAGCAATGGATGTGCGCAAATCTGGAGAAAACCCAGATGCAGGAACACTTTCAGGCGGCAATTTACAAAAAGTCATTCTGGGTCGTGAATTTGATCGCCAACCATCATTGTTGATCGTCGACCAGCCCACTTGGGGTGTTGATGCTGGTGCTGCGGCCCGTATCCGCCAATCATTGATCGATTTATCAAAATCTGGCTCAGCGGTGGTTGTGATCAGTCAAGATTTGGATGAATTGTTGGAAATGTGCGACCGGATTGCCGTTATGTCCGAAGGGCAAATGTCTGAACCGCAACAAGCATCCACCGTCACGCGGGAAACATTGGGGCTCTTGATGGGCGGTGCAAATGCGGGGCAAGCGGCATGATCCGTATTCAACTTGAAAAACGCGCTCAACATTCGGCAATTTTTAGCCTCACATCGCCCTTAATCGCGCTCGCAATTACAGCGACGCTTGGTGCAATTATGTTTTTGCTGCTTGGAAAATCGCCAACAGCTGCGCTCTATTCCTATTTTATAGAGCCATTGACCGACATGTGGTCAATCCATGAGCTGATGATCAAAGCTGCGCCGCTCATCTTAATTGCAACGGGGCTATCCATTTGTTTTTTATCAAATAATTGGAATATTGGCGCCGAAGGGCAATTCATTCTAGGCGGTATATTTGGCTCCGCACTTCCTATTTTATATCCTGAATTTACAGGCCCGATGGTGCTGCCGCTCATGCTAATCATGGGCGTTATTGGCGGTGCCGCCTATGCGACAATACCCGCATTTCTGAAAGCAAAATTCAGCACCAATGAAATTCTATCGAGCCTCATGTTGGTTTATGTTGCTCAATTGTTTTTAGATTGGCTGGTGCGTGGTCCTTGGCGCAATCCAGAAGGCTTTAATTTTCCAGAATCACGTAGCTTTCACGCAGACGCAATTTTACCAGAAATCTGGTTTGCTTCTGGCCGCGCCCATTGGGGTTTTGCCTTCGCCATTATTATCGCTGTGTTGATGTGGTTCGTCTTGAACAAAACGCTCAAAGGCTTTGAAGTGCGTGTGCTTGGCCTTAGCCCAAGGGCAGGGCGATTTGCAGGATTTTCCGAAAACAAAATGATTTACACCGCATTCATTGTTGCAGGTGGTCTTGCCGGACTAGCGGGCATCAGCGAAGTATCGGGCGCAATTGGCCAGCTACGTCCCGTTATATCGCCTGGCTACGGCTTTACTGCGATTATTGTTGCTTTCTTAGGAAGGCTTAATCCGCTCGGTATCATCGCCGCAGGGCTTATTCTCGCGCTCTCCTATCTTGGCGGTGAAGCAGCACAAATTTCGATTGGTGTCTCCAATAAGGTGTCAGCAGTGTTCCAAGGCTTATTACTCTTTTCAGTGTTGGCTTGTGACACGCTCATCCACTACAAAATAAAAATCGTCAAAACCATGCGCGGAAAGGCGGCATTATGACCCCTGAAATCGCGATAGCTATCTTCTTAACAATCGCAACAGCCGCGACGCCGCTTTTAATTGCAGCGCTTGGTGAACTCGTTGTGGAGCGTTCCGGTGTTCTCAACCTCGGTGTAGAAGGCATGATGGTTATGGGCGCTGTTACTGGCTTTGGCGCAGCGCAAATTACCGGTTCTGCCTATCTTGGCTTATTAGCGGCCATCATTTGCGGCGCACTGTTCTCGCTGCTCTTTGGTGTGTTGACGCTGTCACTTGCGACCAACCAAGTTGCGACGGGACTATCACTCACCCTTTTAGGGCTTGGCGCATCGGGCATGATTGGCGAAAACTTTATCGGATTACCGGGCATTAAGCTCAAGGCTATCGAAATTCCGTTTCTTTCCGATATTCCTGTGATAGGCAGATTATTATTTGCTCAAGATTTGATTTTTTACATTTCAATTTTGCTCACAATTGCCATCTGGTATTTCGTCTTCAAAACGCGGGCAGGGCTAACGCTGCGCTCTGTCGGTGACAATCACACATCGGCCCATGCGCTCGGCATCAATGTGCTAAAAGTGCGCTACATGGCCGTTATGTTTGGCGGTGCCTGCGCCGGACTTGCTGGCGCGCATCTATCGCTGGTTTACACACCGCAATGGACAGAAAACATGACCGCAGGGCGCGGCTGGATTGCGCTGGCACTTGTGGTGTTCGCATCTTGGCGACCGCTTCGCATTGTTGCAGGCGCCTATTTATTTGGCGCGGTTACGATTGCTCAGTTCCATGCGCAGGCGCAAGGTGTTGCAATTCCTTCACAATTGCTTTCTTCCTTACCATATATCGCAACAATTATCGTTCTGGTCTTGATTTCCACGAACAAGCGCATGACGATGAAAAACACACCAGCATCGCTGGGCAAGCCATTTGTGCCTGATCGGTAAGAGATAGACGGGGTAGGGCAAAAGCCGCAACCGTAAGGCACTGATACAAAATGAAATTATACCACAGAGGTTTGAAATGAAAAAAATTACAAAAACAATTTTGGGAGCAGCAGCAGCTACTTTATTCGCCAGCAGCGCGATGGCGGCCGATGCTAAAGCTTGCTTTATCTATGTTGGACCAATTGGCGACTTCGGATGGAGCTATCAGCACCACCAAGGTCTTTTGGCTGTCGAAGAAGCCTATGGCGATAAAGTTGAAACGGCTTACCTAGAAAGCGTTCCAGAAGGTGCTGACGCAGAGCGCGCCATTGAGCGTTTCGCACGGTCGGGCTGTAACATCATTTTCACAACATCATTTGGTTACATGGACCCAACCAACAAGGTTGCTGCAAAGTTTCCTGATGTGAAATTTGAACATGCAACAGGCTACAAGCGCGACACAGAAAATGTGGCGACATATTCGTCTAAATTCTACCAAGGCCGTTACATTCAGGGCCAGATCGCAGCTAAATTGTCTGAAAAAGGTGAAGCAGGCTATATTGGCTCTTTCCCAATTCCAGAAGTTGTACGCGGCATCAATTCATTCATGTTGGGCGCGCAATCTGTAAACCCAGATTTCAAAGTGAAAGTTGTATGGGCCAACACATGGTTCGACCCAGGCAAAGAAGCTGACGCAGCAAAATCACTCATCGACCAAGGTGTTGATATTATCACACAGCACACAGACTCAACGGCACCGATGCAAGTTGCAGAAGAGCGTGGCATTAAAGCATTTGGTCAAGCATCAGACATGATCGAATTTGGCAAGAAAACACAGCTAACTGCGATTATTGACGATTGGGCGCCATACTATGTAGAGCGCGTTGGTGCAGTGCTTGATGGCACATGGAAATCACAGGATGTGTGGCACGGCTTGGCTGAAGGCAATGTTGTCATGGCAGAATATGCCAACATGCCTGATGATGTCGCTGCGATGGCAAAAGAAACTGAAGAGAAAATCAAGTCTGGCGAATTGGAGCCATTTACAGGCCCAATCACAAAGCAAGACGGCTCTGAATGGCTTGCAGAAGGCGACAAAGCCGATGTTGGAACATTGTTGGGCATGAACTTCTACATCAAGGGCGTTGACGATAAGTTGCCGCAATAAGATTTAGATATATCTGATTTTAAAGGCGTCGCAGTAAGTGCGGCGCCTTTTTATTTGGCCGCTATAAAACTGCTTCTGCTGCGTTATGTTTGGCGTCAGAACGCATGCTTCTTAAAATCAGAGCGAACATTAGAATTAGGAAGATTGGCGCGAGTGAAAAGCCGCCTGCCATGGATAGTAAAACAAATATCGGTGAGAAATATATCAGCGCTAATGTTGATTTTTCATAAGGCATAAAACCTGCTTCCATGCCGTGCACAACAACAAAAGCAATAGCCGGTGCCAGCAAAAACATATCGTAATTAAGCCCGAAAGGCGTCACGATTAAAGCTGCCGTTAAAACCAGCGCTTTCTTAAGGCTGTGATCAACCTTGTTGCGCGGCAACCATGCCCAGAATGTAACCGCGGCGACAAAGGCAGCGATAAGCCAATGCAAAATACTGGCAATAGAATCACCGAACCCAAAGATGCGTAATCCAGCATAAATAGAGATCATTTTTGCCCAGCTCACGAGCCCTTCGCGCATTGTCAAAACGGCATAATCTGCCTGCGCAAAAAACGATCCCCATACCTCAATGCCAAACACAAGAGCTGAAAGAAGCATCAATAAAACAAGCGTGACACAGGCAGAAATAATCACGCGCCAATGACCGCCAGCGAGTAAAATTATAGGAATAAGCAAACCTAATTGCGGTTTAAATGTTAAAAGCCCGAACAACACACCTGCGAGAATGGGGCGTCGCTCCAGCAAAAGAAGTCCGCCGCCAAACAAAGCCGCAGAAAGAAACGCGTTTTGTCCATGTGAGATTGTCAAAAAAGTTGCAGGGAAGGCGAGCGCCAGCAAAAACAAATGTTTGGGTTTTCCTGCGATGTGAACAAGCACCCAAAATGCAGCCCCAAATGTTGCAACCATCCAGAGCGCAAAAGCTGCATAATATGACAGTCCACCAAGCGGCATTAAATACATCAAGTAATGCGGTGGGTAGAAAAAGGCGAAGTAAACGCTTTTGGGGAATAAGGCCAATTGAGCTGGCTCGAACAATGAGCGCTCATAGGGAACGAGTGGATTGCCCGCAACAGCCTCACGCGCAGCAGTCCAAAAGCTGATAAAGTCAGAACCATAAGGTGCACCGCTGGGCAACATCCACCCGTTGGAAGCAAGCACATATGTCATTGCAGCAATCGTAAACACGACGATCACTGCCGGATAGAAAAGCAATCTGTCTTTATCAATCCAAGCGCCGGTTCTAATGCTACTTAGCATATTGCGTTCCTACCATTTATAACATTCAAACCTGTTTAGCAGGCAGACTTTTACGGGGCGTAAACGGGACGATTGCACACAATGGATAAATTGCACAAAAAAAGCGCCCCGAAGGACGCTTTGATTTTGGTTTGCCAAATAAATGGCAGAGGGGGTGGGATTCGAACCCACGGTACGCTCTCACGCACGCCGGTTTTCAAGACCGGTGCCTTAAACCGCTCGGCCACCCCTCCAAACCGCGCTCCTAATGGCATGACAATTCGATGACCGCAAGATCAATCCGCCATTGATGCAAGATTTTTTTGATTTTCTTCAAATCCAGAGGATCCGGAGTGTGTTAAGGGCGTAAATATTGCCAATATGCGCAACTGAACGGACATATGTTGAATGAAATTACAGGGGCCAGCGCATTTTGGAGAATCATTTTGCTTACCAACACAGTACATGCAGGCAAACAATTGAGCGGCATGGCTTTTAAAAGCCTCTTATTTGGCAAAATATTCATTTGAATCATTCTCTTGGCGGTAAATTTCCATTGGAATATAGAACCAAGAGAGCACTGAAATGAGTTTGCGAAGGCGACTAGACGGATAAAGCGCGCATGGCTGCTCATTAATAACAAAATAACCCTGTTAGAAAATGTGATTTAAGCTGTGGTCTTTTAGACTTGGCTAAAAACAGGCTTTTGTGTATGCCAACCATCGATGGTGGACAAATTATATAAAAATAGAATCAAATCTTGGGCATGCCTTATATTGGGCAGCGCCGTTTTGTCTGCGTGTACATCATCCACGTCCCATATTGGCACGAAATCCGGTACGCCGCGCACAAAGATTGACTTTGCAACGCCCGGCGCAATCGACAATGGCGCAACTTCAGGTGAAGAAAACTTCACCGAAAGCGCCTATGGTGTTTCTGCCAGCCCACGTGTTGCAACCGGCACCAAATTACCGAGGGGCGGCGGATATCTGAAAATCGGCTCGTCCTATGTTGTAAAAGGCCGACGCTACCATCCGACGGAAACCCCAAAGCCAGTTCAATTTGGGCGTGCTTCTTGGTATGGAAAAGCATTTCACGGACGCAAAACAGCCAATGGTGAAGTCTATGACATGAACCATTTAACGGCAGCACACAAAACTATGCCGCTGCCGAGCTATGCCCGTGTAACAAATGTTAAAAATGGTCATTCCGTTATTGTTCGTGTGAATGATCGCGGCCCATTTTCCAACGACCGCGTAATCGATCTTTCAAAACGCGCGGCCGAAATCTTGGACTACACGCTTCTGGGCACAGCTCAAGTGAAAGTCGAATATGTCGGACCAGCACCATTGCACGGCCGCGATGATGATTATTTGATGGCCTCTATGCAAGGACTGCCCGGAAATCCGATTATGCCTTTGCCGGGCGTTGATGCAAATGTTCTGACAGCATCTGGCTCGAATATACCAGCACCGCGCCCGCATGTGCCTGTATCTGCCTACGCAACACAGCGCGTTAGTGCCGCTTTCGACATTTATAAAACCGAAAAAGCCAGCCTTCTTTGGAAACGCATGAACGCGCGCAACTAACCAAAACTAAAATTGATATTTGCAATGCTGATCTGGCACGCGCTACAAGGGACATTCCTGTGCTTCAGAGTGTTCCTGATTAATTATGATTACTTCACTTAAATCTAGTTTCCTAACGTCAAACAGCCATTTGCAGAGGCTTGTTGCGGCACTTTCACTCGCTTTAATCATGCTTTTTGCCGTTTCTACGGGGGCGCATGCGCAATTGTTTGAAACGCGCGCCAAACAAGCAATGCTAATTGACGTTGAAACAGGCTCTATTCTTTTCGCAAAAAACGAAGCTGAACAGATACCGCCCGCATCACTTGCCAAATTGATGACGATGGAGGTCGTTTTTAACGCCTTAAAAACCGGCCGACTGAGCCTAACAGACGAATTTTATGTTAGCGAAAACGCTTGGCGCACAGGCGGGGCACCATCGGGCACATCAACGATGTTTGCAGAACTCAAATCCTCCATTCCATTAGAAGATTTGATTCAAGGCGTCATTGTACAGTCTGCCAATGATGGCTGCATCATTATCGCGGAAGGGATGGCGGGATCAGAAGAAACTTTTGCAGGCCTGATGAGCGAACGCGCGAAACAGATCGGTCTGACAGATTCTATATTCTACAATTCGACAGGTTTGCCGCATACAGATCAAAAAACCTCTATGCGCGATTTGATAAAATTGGCGCTGCATCTTCAGCGGGAATATCCCGAATATTACAAATATTATTCTCAAACGGAATTCACTTGGAACAAGATACGGCAGCGCAACCGCAATCCATTGATCAACATGGGTATTGGCGCTGACGGGCTTAAAACAGGCTTTACAGAAGATTCAGGCTACGCAATCGTTGGTTCCATTAAGCAAGATGGTCGCCGTTTAATCGTCGCCATGAGCGGCCTTGAGAGTGATCGAGATCGCGCAGAAGAATCACGCCGCATGCTTCAATGGGGGCTTCGTGCCTTTGAGCCTTACACATTGTTTAATAAGGACGAAGTCATAGGGCAGGCACGTCTTTATGGCGGTGCGCAGCTTCATGTCCCATTAAAGACCCATGACAAGGTTACGATCTTAGTGCCGCTGACAAATCGCGATAAACTCAAAGCGCGCATTGTCTATGAAGGACCAATCGCATCTCCGGTTGAAGAAGGCGTCGAAATCGCGACTTTGAAAGTCTATATTGGTGATCAATTGGCGCAACAAGCACCACTGTTTACAGCTGAATCTATTGCCAAAGGTCCAATTCACAGACAAGCGCTTGATGCGATCACTGAACTTGCGATTGGCTGGATCAAGAATTGAGCAAGAATACAAACAAACGAAAACGGTCCGGTTTTTTCATTAGCTTTGAAGGCGGCGAAGGCGTTGGCAAAACCACGCAGATACGCAAACTTGCCCAGCGCTTAGCCGAACTGGATTTCTCACCAACGATCTCGCGTGAGCCGGGCGGCACAGCAGGTGCAGAAGCTGTGCGCCATGTCGTGCTCGATAAAGCGGCCGCAGAACCATTTGGCCCTCAAATGGAAGCATTGCTTTTTGCAGCTGCGCGCCTTGACCATGTCGAGAGCGTCATTAAGCCAGCATTGAAACGCGGTGATGTGGTCATCATTGACCGTTTTATGGATTCAACACGTGTCTATCAGGGCGCATCCAACGATTTAGATCAGGACTTTTTATCAACACTGGAACGTGTCGCAATCAATGAAACAAGCCCTGACATTACGCTCATCTTAGATATGGACCCTGCGATTGGTCTGGCACGTGCAGCAGAACGACGAGACGACAATGTTGATGTTGATCGCTTTGAACGCGAAACGCTGGCAAAGCATCAAGCACGCAGAGAAGCATTTTTAAAAATTGCATCAGCCGAACCGGAACGCTGCAAAGTTGTTGATGCATCAGGCACCGTCGAAGAAATCGCTGATCAAATTTGGTCAATCGTACAGGCAGCTTTAATCGAAGCTGGTTTTGACCTGCACGATGCTCGAAACAAAGATAAAGCCAAGAGCGGCCTATAAAGGCTTCAATTCGGTTTTAGCCAACTGCCAAAGCGTTTCCATCTCATCCAAGCTGGCATCTTTGATTGGTTTGCCTTGTTGCTCCAATTGATCTTCGATGAATGCAAACCGCCTGCTAAATTTCAAATTCGTTCCTGCAAGCGCTGTCTCTGCCTCAATGCCCAGATGACGACCCAGATTGACCATCGCAAAAAGAAGATCACCATATTCCTCGGCAATATGTGACTGATCCTTGCTCTGCATTGCTTCGCGCAGCTCATCCATCTCTTCACTAATCTTGTCGAGAATAGGCTCCGCCTCGGACCAATCAAAACCAACTGTCGCGGCCTTCTTTTGCATTTTAAGAGCACGCATCAGCGATGGCTGCACGCGTGGCACATCATCCAGCAGAGAGGGGCGCTTCTCAATTGCGCCCGATTCAAGTTGTCGCTGTGCTTTGGCAGCCTTTTCTTGCGCCTTGACCTTCTCCCACATACCTTTGGCCATTGTCATGCTGCGGGTATTTTCTGGACCAAACACATGCGGATGGCGGCGGATCATCTTGTCTGTGACCGCATGAACAACGTCGCCAAAGGCAAACAAGCCTGCTTCCTCGGCTATCCGTGCATGATAGACGACTTGCAACAACAGATCGCCAAGCTCGTCTGCCAAATCATCCATGTCGCCGCGTTCAATGGCATCAGCAACTTCATAAGCCTCTTCAATCGTGTAAGGCATAATTGTTTCAAAGGTCTGCTCAACATCCCAAGCACAGCCATTTTGCGGATCGCGCAAACGCGCCATAATGTCGATGAGACGCTTTATATCATTTGAAGGTTCCATATCCTTAGATTGACGAAATTAACGCGTTTGTCACGCCCTAACGCAGTTTGTCCAAAGACCTATGGGGCTTGCCATTACAATGTGCTGTGAGCGTACTGAATGAGGTTTAATGGACCTTGTGAAAGTTGCTTTTGATGTGGCAAAAATGCGCTTTACAAGAACAGCGTGAGCGTGCGGCATCTGATGAATAAAACAATGTTGGTCAAAGCCGCACTCATAATGTCCCTTGGCATGATGTTTATTCCTGCCGGTGACACCGCAGGCAAATGGATGACATCAGGCATGACGCAGCAGGGGGCTATTGCACCGGTTTTTGTTGCTTGGAGCCGCTTTGCACTTGGGTCACTTCTAATCATTGCAGCTTATGCAGGACGCCAATTTGATTTTAAAATCATGACCGACTGGCGCATTTGGCTCCGCGGCATTTTTCTAATGCTTGGCGTGGTGTGCATATTAACCGCACTTTCAACGACGCCCATTGCCGATGTTTTCGCAGCATTTTTCATCGGGCCGATTATCTCTTATTTTCTAGCAGGCTGGCTTTTAAAAGAGCCTATATCGGGCACAAGAACAGCGCTTCTTTTTGTCGGGTTTTGCGGTGTGTTGCTTGTCGTTAAGCCAGGATTTGGTTTAACAATCGGCCATGTATGGGCTGTCACTGCTGGCCTGCTTTATGGCTGCTTTCTGGTTTCAACTAAATGGCTCTCCCATTTGTCAAATTCACGCAGCCTGCTTTTATCAAATCTTGTCGTTGGTGCTGTGCTCTTGGCACCGTGGGGAATTCCTGCAACGCCGCAGATTGATTTTAATATAGGCATGCTTGTCTTTTTAAGCGCAGCATTTTCAGCCATTGGAAATTTATTATATGTAACTGCAACTAAAATGGCAGATGCATCACGGCTAGCACCGCTTGTTTATGTGCAATTGCTCTCTGCCACTATTTTGGGAATCATCATTTTTGACACAGTACCCGACCATTTAAGCCTATTCGGCTTGGCACTCTTGCTCGCGACTGGATTTATTGGCTTCGCACTCAGGCAGACAAAAAAGCCGTCAAAAGCGGTCTGAGTTTTATCTGTCGACTTTGGCATTTTCATAATTTGATGCTGCGACATTCGTACACAAATCATACCACTCACATTCGGTGCATGCTTGCCTGACTGTGCCTTTGGCAAAGCCATCACGCATTTTGCGCAAAGCTGAAGGTTCAAGAGAAATCGTTGCGCCAACCTCAACAGGTGTGCCGAGCTCTGCAGTCAGTGCTGTGGCCGCCGCTTTATCGCGCAAAACGACACTGTCTCGCCAGCAATGGGCATCAGTGTCATCGAGAAGCGGGGCGCAAATATCATCTGGCCCCGCAACGATTATAATATCTTCGCCATCACAAAGCCGCTCTGCAATCTTATCGTAATTTTCGATAAATGCATCGCTATATCCTTTGCCCACATAGGTAAGCAGGCAGAGGAGGTGGTGTGAGCGAAGCCTAACGGTCATGTGCGTTGACGAGCACTGCCCCATGTGGCGAATTTAAGTGTGGCTGCACCCAAACCTGATTTAAGCACTGCACCCAACAAAAATGGTGTTACGCCAAAAGCAATCGCTTTTTCCGCACCAATCATAAAGGACAGCCATGTCGCGCCAAGCACCAAGCAAATTGCATTGCTAATGAGCATAGCGAGAAACGCTAGGAACAAGTGGTTGCCGTTCCAACCTTTTTCAACGAGCCAGCCAACGGCCGCAGCAGCAATTGGAAAGGCAAACAAATAGCCAGCTGTTGGACCTGCAAAATGAGCAAGACCGCCCGCGCCACCTGCAAGAACAGGAAAACCCATTGCGCCTTCAACAAGCCAAGCTGTGACTGTGATTGCGCCCAAGCGCCAGCCATAAAGAGCGCCAACCAATGCGACAGCGAATGTTTGCATTGTGATTGGAACAGGCACCATTGGCACTTCGATATATGAAGAAACCGCGAGAAAGACCGTACCGAGGACTACGGCAGTTACTTGCCAGGCGAGGGACCTTTGTTGAAGGTTAAGCGGGTTAGCAGCGACATTCAAAGTGCTTGATTGTGTCATGGACGTTTATTCTCCAAAGAATTATTTGCTGAGCAATCTTTAACGGCCCTTAAAAAACAATACAATTAGATGCAACGACGATGCGCAAATCATCCAAAGATATATAAAAGGCCGCCTTTTGGGTTTATTCTGGCTTATCGCCGCTAAAACCATACACCATCTTGAATATTTAAATATTCATTTTTATGATGAGGACGCGCAGGACGACCTGCGCCTTATCAGAAATATTCGGGGACGACCCCATCAATTAAGGGGTATAAAATGGCTTGGATATATCTGGTATTGGCAGGGCTGTTCGAAATCGTTTGGGCATTCTTCATGAAAAAGTCTGAAGGCTTTACGCTGCTTGTGCCCAGCACGATCACCATCATCACAATGATCGCTAGTTTTGCATTGCTTTCGATTGCAATGCGCTCACTGCCATTGGGCACTGCTTATACCATTTGGACAGGAATTGGCGCAGTTGGCGCATTCATTGTGGGCATCGTGGTACTTGGAGAAAGTGTGACACCGATGCGATTGACTGCTGGCGCTTTAATCTTGGCAGGGATCATTCTCATGAAAATCTCAAGTTCATCGACCTGAACAACGGGTCAACCCAAACGTCCATTATGTAGAATTTGAAACTTAGTGATCGAAGTCTACATTGGAACGCCTAGACGAACTTCTTGTGACGCTTGCTCAAAAGCAGGAGAGGGAGCTCAAATCAACAATTGAAATCAGGCAATCTTAAAAGTCTTAGCCTTCGTGGCCATTCTCAAATCCGCAGGAGAAACACTGAAAACAGCATTTGGCGCACCCGCTGCTGCCCAAACGATCTCATAGTCCAAAAGCTTGTCGTCCATCCATGTCTCTGTTTCAGATAAATGGCCAATGGGCGACACACCGCCAATTGCAAAACCTGTCTCTGAACGGACACGCTTCGGGTCGGCTCTCATCAATGGTTCTCCAAACAGTTCCGGAGCCTTATTGAGATCAAAATCGTGCTGGCCACTGACAAGAAGCAGCTTCAACGTACCGGTATCCACACCTTCGAAGACCATGGACTTCACGATCTGCCCAACACTGCAATCGCACGCTACAGCAGCATCTTTTGCCGTTCGTGTTGTTTCTGGCATTCGCTGCACTGAAGCACCAAGCTTTAGATCAAGGATGGCTTGTTCGACACGTTTCACGCTCTTTGACATCAGTATCCTTACGTTTATTCATCAGGGTATTGCAGCTACATACAATGTCAAACCCAGTTAGAAATGGCTCTCCTTGGGCTAAATAGAAATGTCTCACTTGGTGACTTCACAAGTTAGTGGAGGCGGGTCAGGGCATGGGCGTGACCGCAAGAGTCAAAGCCAATGTACCCGCCGATACGGGAGGATGGCACCACTTCGCTTTAGCCTCCTCAGCCGTTATTCATTTTCTGGCTACAGCTATCAGGATATTTTTGATTGATATGGTAGTTATTCTGTTCTTCGGTATACCCCAACAAAGTACCCTCAAACCGTTCGAGATTTTGACACCAACGTTTTTGTTTCAACATTCGCGTAAGTTCAAAATATGCCGGTGCTCGCCACCGTTCTCCCACTAAAGTATATGCATAGTAGTCAGAAACAAAAACGACACCATCACTTTGGCGTGTTTCCGTTAATTTCATCCGATCCATGAAAAACGTTCCAGCTTCAACATGGCTATTAAAGTCTTGATTTGATTGCGCCATCTCAATTGTAAACTGTTCTTTGCCTTGGATATTATCCACACAAAACACAGATAAAGGCTTCGTGCCTTTCAACATAAGTTCTAATTCTCTGTTTGTATGTACTATATAAGGGTAAGTCTCAATCATACTCAATTTATGGATGTCTTTATATAAGGTTTAGGTTCATCATAACTTGATAAAGCAATATGCCTATACCGTATATCCCGAACATCAAAACATATGACCCGTTTGCCCAGTTCTTCGAGGTGCAATGCCACTGCGTTTAACATCACGTTCAGCCTGCATAGCTGCGACCACCTCAAGTGCGGCATCAAGACGTTTAGTCTCAACAATTTCTGCACGATTCAAAGTGAGACATTACTAAATGGGCGCTACATACAATGTTAGGGCAAGATACAGATGCATCGGTCTGGGCAATTTAGAAATGCGACACAGGACAGGTTGACGTCTGTTCCATCACATTAGCTACGAGTTCC
>NZ_KK211156.1:44414-677534 GCF_000620605.1 Ahrensia sp. 13_GOM-1096m | reverse complement strand
CCATGCGTTGGTCCTGCAAAACTTCTCAAAAGGGAAGCCTTGGAGTGTCGCATGTCTACCTTGCTGAACTGTCGCATCTGTAAGTTGCCACTACATACAACTGTCGCATAAGATAGATTATGGAACTAATATGTATATCTATCTTGGATAGGTAACGCATATACACAAGCTCCAAACCTCACTTTAATCAACACGACATATAGAAAAGCAATTGGAATTTGCATCAAATGGGTTAAGTCATTGGCTAATTTGAAGCATACGAAAATAGCGATAAGCCACATATGACGCAGAATATTGGAGAGTTGCAGGTAGATTTCGTCAGTGGCGCTGTCGCTCATCGGCTTCGTTTTGGCGGCGGACGAAAACAGGATCTGCCCAAAGCAATGGGTTTCCGTTCTGGCATTACACCCACAATTGTCGATGCAACGGCTGGTTTGGGCCGTGACTCATTCTTGTTAGCGTCGCTCGGCGCGCACGTTACAATGATTGAACGCTCGCAAGAAATGCACGCTTTATTGGCTCAAGGCATGGAACGCGCATTGAAAGAAGGTGGTGAGTTCCGAGACATTATTGGCCGTATGACGCTTATTAAAGGAGATGCTAAAGACGTTTTGCCTGAGCTAAAATGTGAGTCTATTTTAATCGATCCGATGCATCCTCCGCGTAAAAACTCGGCTCTGGTCAAGCGTGAGCTGCGCCAAGTTCGCGAAATCGTTGGGACCGATGACGATGCTGTCGAATTAATGCAAGTTGCGCTAAAACATGCGCAAAAGCGTGTCGTTCTCAAATGGCCGGCAAAAGCTGATCCAATGAACGGCATACGAAAATATTCCCATCAAATACTAGGAAAATCAACGCGTTATGATGTTTTTATGATCAACCCATCATAACAAGGCTCTACATTATCCGGCGTTTCGCGCAGCACAGTTTCATAGTCCAGCGGAATATGCATATGCGTTAAATATGCGCGTTTAGGCTTTAAACGCTCGATAATCTGCAAACTTTGTTCCAGCGATAAATGGCTTGGGTGCTCACGATATTGCAAGGCATCGACGATCAACACATCAAGACCAGTCATTTTTTCAAGCGTTGCTTCTGGAAAAGCGGACACGTCGGAACAATAGGCAAAGTCACCTATTCGAAACCCCAAAGAATGAATGCTGCCATGCTGCTGCACAAGCGGTACAAACTCTAATGCGCCCCCTGCTCCATCTATTGTAAATGCCACATCATGTTCAATCCGGTGCGGGTGCAAAATTGGCGGATAAGAACTGCCAATAGGCGTCTCAAAACAATAGGCAAAACCATCGCGCAATCGTTCAGCCGTCAAATCATCAGCGTAAATATTCATGCGTTGTTTTTGCATGATCACAAATGTGCGCAAATCATCAATACCGTGCACATGGTCTGCATGCGCGTGCGTATAAACAACCCCATCCAATTGCTGAACTTGGGCCGCAATCATCTGCGCACGAAAATCAGGGCCAGTATCGACGCAAACAACTGTTTTATCGCCATTTTCCGCAATTCTCTCAATAAGAGCCGCAGCGCGCAAACGATTGTTTTTAGTGTTATTTGGATCGCAGTTGCCCCAATCACCATTAAGGCGCGGCACGCCTGGCGATGAACCGCATCCTAAGATGGTCACTTGCAATCTTGCGTCTTTATCAACCATCGTGACGTGGCACCTTGGAAAATAAATTATAGAAATTTGACGTCGTTTGCTGAGCGATGGCCTCAAAAGGCACATCCAGCGTTTCAGCGAGCACTTTGGCTGTATTAACGACGAAGGCTGGCTCATTACGCTGACCACGGTGTGGCGGCGGCGCAAGATAAGGCGCATCGGTTTCTACAAGCATGCGGTCAAGCGGAATGTCTTTGGCGATATCGCGAATTTCTTGGCTGTTTTTGAATGTCAAAATACCTGAAAACGATACATAACCGCCAAGTTCAACACCGCATTCGGCAAGCGCTTTGCCCGATGAGAAGCAATGAAGAACAAACGGAAACGCACCATTTTTAGCGGTTTCATCACGCAAGATTTGCATCATATCATCATCAGCCGCACGCGCATGAATAACCAAAGGCAATCCGGTTTCACGTGCTGCATCTATATGGCGAATAAGGCCAATCTTTTGCGCTTCAACAGGTGCATTGTCGTAAAAATAATCAAGCCCCGCCTCGCCAATCGCAACAACTTTGGGGTGCGCAGCATGCGCCACGAGATCGCTCGTCATCACGTCTAGCTCTTCATCGGCATTGTGCGGATGTGTGCCAACCGAGCAGTACACATCGTCATAAGCATCAGCAATGGCGCGTATCTTATCAAACTCATGCACACGCGTGGATATGGTCACCATACGCACCAAACCAGCGCTACGTGCACGCTCAACAACCGCATCTAGCTCTGGTGCAAAGTCGAGGAAGTTCAAATGGCAATGACTGTCAACGAGTGCAGGCATCAGGCTTTTGTCTCCACATAGCGCGGGAAAACACCTTCCGGTTTTGGCAATGATATGCCGCCAACAAGTGCGTCTTCTATATTAGAGAAATTACGTTGATCGTTTGGCACAGCCACAAGATCGAGCAATTTACCGGCTGATTCCGGCATGATTGGCTGACACATAATGGCAATGCGGCGTACCGTTTCTGCAACCGTATAAAGTACTGTCGCCATACGTTCAGGATCGGTCTTTTTAAGGCCCCACGGCGCCATTGTATCGACATAGCGATCACCAGCGGTAACAACATCAAAAACAGCTTCGAGAGCTTTGTGTATTTGCTGTTTGTCCATCGCTGCACGCGCTGTTTCCAAAGCTGGCACACATAGGCCGATCAATGCCTTGTCTTCAGGCTGTAAAGCGCCTGGCTCTGGCAAAACACCATCGAGGTTTTTAGCAATCATAGACAATGAACGCTGTGCCAAATTACCAAGACCATTAGCAAGATCAGCATTGGTGCGCGTAATGATCGCATCATTGCTATAGGAACCATCATTGCCGAACGGCACTTCTCGCATGAAGAAATAGCGGACTTTATCGAGACCGAATTCATCAACCAGTTCGAACGGATCAATCACGTTGCCAACTGATTTCGACATCTTTTCACCTTTGCTGAAAAGAAAGCCATGCGCGTAAATTCGTTTCGGCAATTCAATACCTGCCGACATTAAGAATGCAGGCCAATAAACGGCGTGAAAACGAATAATATCCTTGCCGATAATATGGGTCGCAGGCCAATAGCTCCAATCAGCGCCCTGCTCGTCCGGATAACCTGCTGCTGTAATATAGTTGGTCAGCGCATCAACCCAAACATACATGACATGATCGTCATTGCCTGGAACAGGAATGCCCCAATCAAATGTCGTGCGCGAAACAGACAAATCACGCAAACCACCTTTAACGAAACTCATCACCTCATTGCGGCGCTCAGGCGGCGCAATAAAATCAGGATGCTTTTCGTAATATTCTATTAGTTTGTCACCATAGGCAGAAAGCTTGAAATAATAGCTTTCCTCTTCCACCCACTCAACTTCAGAGCCAAGCGGCTCGCGGCGCACACCATCTTCGCCGACCGTAGTTTCAGCTTCGTCGAAATAGGCTTCCTGACGAACAGAATACCAGCCGCCATAAGTGTCTAAATAGATATCACCATTGGCTTCCATCTTTTTCCAAAGCGCTTGTGCGGCCTTGGCATGACGGTCTTCGGTCGTGCGAATAAATTCACGGTGCGAACAGCCAAATGTCTCAACCATCTTTTGAAATACAGCAGCATTTTCATCAGCCAATTGCAGCGGCGTAATTCCGCGCTCTTCTGCTGTACGCTGCATTTTTTGCCCGTGTTCATCCGTGCCGGTCAACATGAAGGTATCTTTACCGTCAAGGCGCTGGAAACGTGCGAGAACATCCGTGGCAATCGCAGTATAGGCGTGGCCGATATGCGGAACACCGTTTGGATAGAAAATTGGCGTCGTGATGAAGAATTTATCGCTCATAAGCTACAATCTGATCGTATTGAAATTTGTAGCGGAGCTTTAGAACAAATTGTCCCGAATTGAAATTGCAACTTGTTCAAATTTTTCGAGATATTTGACGCAGTCCTCACATCAACACGGCAATAGCGCTCAAATCATGGGTTAGGCGCTAAACTACGCCGTATGCAGCAAAGCATGAACCTTGTTGGCCATGATGAGAAATTCTTGCTTGCGGTCGAGGTTAAAACCATCGGCCATACGTGCGCGCTCGCCAAACTCTTCGTCAAACCGTGCAATCTGCGCAGCACGGTGAACATTGCCATTATGAGCAGCCTGTATCGCCGCTTGCTGAATGGACTCAAACATCATCTGGCGTAGCAAAATATTATGTGTATCACTGCCCCGCGCTCCTGCAACTTCTGCAAGTTTATGCGCGCGTGCCGTATCAAACTGCACTGACGTTAAAAACAGATCGAGATTCTCTTTCAGCTCCAACCCGCCATTAAGCGCCATTAACAACGCATGACGGACAGAGCCACCGGACAAGGCAGTAAGCTGCGGAATCTGATCTGAATCAAGAAGTGTACCCGCAACAACATTTAAAACCGTTTTTACCTGCTCATTATCAAGCGGTTGAAACCGCACCACTTGGCACCGCGAGCGTATGGTTGGCAAGATTCCACCCAAGCCATGACAAACAAGTAAAAACAATGTATTTACAGGTGGTTCTTCAAGTAATTTCAGAACAGCATTGGCAGCGTTGCGATTCATATCGCCAAGACTGTCGATAATGATAATACGCTTATCACCAGCCGAAGACGTCATGCCGAGGAAGCGCTGCAAACGGCGCACTTCATCAACAGTAATAACCGTCTTAAATCCCTTGCCATCATCTTTTTTAGGGCGGGTTAAATAGAGCATATTGGGATGCACGTTCTGTGCAATCTGGCGATATGTGCCTGTGTTTTCATCGCATTGATAAAGTGCTTGAACATCATCAAGCGGCACATTTCCAAGCACAGCATTTGCAGTAAGAAAGGCAGCGCTCGCCTTCCCTATCCCCTGCTCACCATCCAATATCAATGCGTGATGACCGCCAGTTATTGCTGAAAATATCTGTTCCATCGCCGTTTCATGGCCGATGAGAGAGGTCGCAGCACATGGCGGCGAAATTTCATCAAGACTATCAAAAAACTCAGGAAATTCGATTTCTTGCGCAGCCATATCCTAACCTTTAGTCCTTCGATCATAGGCTTCAGAGTTTTCAGGCGTCAAATCCACACGCACAACAATCATACCATCGTCAAGCGCTTCACGGCCGCGCACAATGCCATTTTCATAAAGCCAAGCAACGTCGGCAAAATGGTCAGGTGAAATTTCTACAGTGCGTGAAACAAGCGATCCAGCAATTTTTTGTTCAATAAGCGCGAGTAAATCCGGCAGTCCCGTACCATCAAGCGCACTCACCGCAACTTGATTGAGCGTATCGCCTTTACTCGGAACCAAGCGTTTTTGTATCGCTTCACGGTCTTCAGGCAGAAGAGCATCAATCTTGTTCCACACTTCAATGATGTGAGATGTGTCTTCAGGAGCAATTTCCAAATCTTTCAGAACCTGCCGCACATCATCGGCCTGAGCGGATACAGCGCTATCGGCGGCATCATGAACATGCAGCACGAGATTTGCCTCCTGCACTTCTTCAAGCGTCGCACGGAAGGCCGCAACGAGGTGTGTTGGCAAATCGGAAATAAAGCCCACCGTATCGGACAAAATAATCCACGTACCACCAGGCAATTGAACGCGCCGCAATGTTGGGTCTAGCGTTGCAAACAACATATCTTCTGCGTGAACATCTGCGCCGGTTAAACGATTGAAAAGCGTGGATTTTCCCGCATTGGTATAACCAACAAAAGCAACAACAGGCAGCGGTATTTTTTTGCGTTTGGCACGGTGAAGCGTGCGCGTGCGGCGCACAGCTTCAAGCTCAACCTCAAGGCTTTTAATTTTATCGCGCAGAAGCCGTCTATCAGCCTCAATCTGCGTTTCACCCGGGCCACCCAAAAAGCCAGCACCACCACGTTGACGCTCCAAGTGTGTCCATGAGCGGACCAAACGGCCACGCTGATAATTCAGATGCGCGAGCTCAACTTGCAAGGAGCCTTCTTTTGTTCGCGCACGGCGGCCAAAAATTTCTAAAATAAGACCTGTACGGTCAACCACTTTAGCATGCAGCTCTTTTTCAAGGTTACGCTGCTGAACAGGTGTCAACGCATGGTCAATGACGACCAATTTCGCGTTTTCAGCCTTTACGATTTCCGCTAATTCAATGACTTTACCAGACCCAAGCAAGGTTGCGGGGCGTGGTTTTGCAACATTAATGACAGCAGAATGCGCAATAACCAGATCGATCGCGAGCGCTAAACCTTCCGCTTCGACCAGTCTTTCAGCAGCGCTACGCTCGATAGCACCGCTTGCAAAAGTAGATTTTGCCTGATTTCTCTGACTGATATCCGGCGCAATGACAATTGCGCGTGTTGGCTCCACCGCGTGATCGATTGATCCGCGAGGTCCTTTGGCGTCGTCATCGTCGCCATCAATATCATCAAATGTGAAGCCGATTATTCGTCGCCTTGATTAGCCGTTTCACTTTCAAACATTTGCACAGGCTGACCCGGCATGATTGTTGAAATGGCATGCTTATAAACAAGCTGCGCATGACCATCACGACGCAACAGAACGCAGAAATTATCAAATGAGGTAACAACACCTGTCAACTTTACGCCGTTTACGAGGAAAATTGTCAGTGAAATTTTTTGCTTTCGGACCGAATTTAAAAACTGGTCCTGTAAGTTTTGTGATCTATCTGCCATTTTCTTACCGTGTAAAATGAGCTTGCAATCAAACTCGTAACCTCAAGGTGCCCATGTATAAGCATATTTTCAATTATAACCAGTACGTCAACGTCAATTGCAGACCTTTATTAGAAAAAACTGCCTACTGCATTACCTATAGACAGATGTTTTTTCTGCCTCGATACGAAACTGAATGCGTAGCTGCTCAGTTATTGAGCCTGCATGCCCATTTGCAACAGAATCACCGTCAATAGATACAACAGGAATTAATATTGTTGTCGCAGCCGTGATAAATGCTTCGCGTGCATTTTTTGCTTCATCCACAGAAAAGTGGCGCTCCTCGACTTTTAAGCCTAGTTTTTCCGCTGCATCGATGGCTGTTGTTCTGGTAATCCCGCGCAAAATGCCATGATCTGCAGGACGCGTCACTAGCGTTCCATCTTGAGTGACGATCCACGCATTTGTGGAGCTACCCTCTTTCACCATGCCATCTTCATCGACAAACCATGCCTCAGCAGCGCCCTGCTCTTTTGCTTTTTGCTTTGCCAAAACATTGGGCAGCAGACCAACCGTTTTAATATCAACACGGTCCCAGCGATTTTCTGGAACAGTGATAACCCCAACGCCATTTTTAGTTTTTAAATCTGCTTGCGCAGGGTCGCTACTGCGCGCTGTGATAACCAGCGCCGACTTAACGCTAGATGCCGGAAAAACATGGTCGCGCTTAGCCACACCGCGGCTGACCTGAATATAGACAAGACCATTGCGCACGCGGTTGCGTATAACCACTTCCTTGACGATCCGCACGAAGGCTTTTTTGTCGACCGGCCACGCCATTTGAAGCTCGCTCAAAGAGCGGTTAAGACGCGCAAGATGCCGTGTCATATCAATGATATAACCATCCGCAATTTCACACACTTCATATACGCCATCAGCAAACTGATAGCCACGATCTTCAATATGCACAGCCGCTTGGTTATGCGGCACATAGCATCCATTGACATAAGCAATACGCGACATTTTATTTCCCTTCCAAGGGCTTAGAAAAACTCAAGACTTACGCGGAACAACTGCTCGACACTCTTCACAGCAGTAGTTTTGGCAAACATGACAACACGGTCATTTGCCTTTACGATTGTGTCACCGTCCGGTTTGATGACAACGCCATCGCGGTAAATTGCACCGATGCGCACATCTTCAGGCAGATCTTGGTCCCGCAAGGGTTTGCCAACCAGCGGCGACGTTTCCAAAGCTTGCGCTTCGATGACTTCCGCCTGACCTTTTTGAACAGAATGTACCTGACGGATACGGCCACGGCGCATATGTTGTAAAACGCGCGATATGGTTACGGCACGCGGATTAATTTGCGCATCAATACCAAGCGCCGCTGTAAAGTTTTGATATGACAAATCATTGATCAAAGTCATCGTTGATTTACAGCCCAATCTTTTGGCCATTACCGACGATAAAACATTGACCTGATCGTCATTGGTAAGCGCAACCATAAGATCGGCATCTTGCACATCTGCTTCGCGCAAAATCTGCTGGTCAAGTGCACTGCCATGTAGCACGATGGTGCGAAGCAATTGGTCAGCAACATCAACCGCGCGGGTGCGGTTTGCCTCAATAATCTTCAAATTGGCTTTAATGGCCGACTTTTCCAAACGGGAAGCAGCATAAAGGCCGATATTACCGCCGCCTGCAAATACAATGCGGCGCGCCTGTGTTTCTTGGTGGCCAAACAGTGCAAGCGTTCTGCGCACCTGTCCTTTGACAGAAATCACATAGACAAGATCACCTGCAAATAGTTGGTCGCTTGATTTGGCAATGAAAAGCTTATCATTACGCCACACACCGGTAACCGTTGCGCCAAGATCAGGGAAAAGTTCGCTCAACTGGCTAAGCGGCGTATTAATAACGGGACAATCTTCGCGGCACTCAATCGCCATCATAGTGACATTGTCATCGGCAAACTGAACAACGTCCGTTGCACCGGGTAGAGCGATGCGTTTCAACACGACTTCGCCCACTTCACGCTCTGGCGAAATGATCACGTCAATCGGAAGATTATCGCGGCTGAACATGTCACGGTACTGGTCTTGAAGATATGATTGCGCACGAATACGGGCGATCTTCGTTGGCACATCGAAAAGCGAGTGTGCAACCTGACAAGCAATCATATTCACTTCATCATACAGCGTAACCGCAATGATCATTTCAGCTTCGTCAGCACCAGCTGCAGCCAACACATCCGGATGGCCGCCATGCCCAACAAAGCCGCGCACATCGAGCGTATCACGCACACGCTGAATTAACGCTGCAGACGTATCAATAACAGAAACATCATTGTCCTCGGCTGCCAATCGTTCCGCGATACCGTAACCGACCTGTCCAGCGCCACAAATAATAACCCGCATGGGCGTTTAAACTCCTAAAGACTTCAGTTTACGGTGTAGTGCAGAGCGCTCCATACCAATAAATTCAGCCGTCCGTGAAATATTACCGCCAAAACGCGATATTTGGGCCAACAAATAATCACGTTCAAAGCGCTCGCGTGCTTCGCGCAGCGGTAATGACATAATGTGTGTATCTGACTCAGTTGGCGCCTTGGGTAAATTATCACTGAGTTCCGCAGGTAATTTACCGACAGTGATCGGAATTTCATCGCTTTCATCGCGAGTCAAAATCATGATCCGCTCAATGGTGTTGCGCAATTGACGAATATTACCCGGCCAAGAATGCGCTTGCAAAACAGCCATCGCATCATCATCAATGATTTTCGTCCGAATACCTGTCTGAGCTGATATTTGCTTCATAAAAGCTTGAACAAGAACATCAATATCCTCGCGCCGCGCGGTTAATGGCGGCACTTCGATAGGCACAACAGCCAGCCGGTTAAACAAATCGCGGCGGAATTTGCCCTCTTCAATCAATGCTTCCAAATCAAAAGCAGTCGATGAAATAATACGCACATCCACTTTAACGCGCCTGACACCGCCTACCCTCTCAAACTCTTGCTCCACAAGAACGCGCAAGATTTTAGACTGCGTTTCAAGCGGCATATCAGCGATTTCATCAAGATAAAGTATACCGCCATGCGCTTGCTCTAATGCGCCAACTTTTCGCTCCGTACCATCTGGTTCTGTACCAAACAGCTCAATTTCCATCCGGCTTGGTGTAATCGCAGCCGCATTAATCGACACAAACGAACTTCTAGCGCGCGATGAAGCAGCATGGATTGCCCGTGCGACAAGCTCTTTTCCTGCGCCTGTTGGTCCTTTGATAAGCACACGGCTATTGGTTGGCGCGACACGGTCAATGCTTTGGCGCAAATTCATCATCGCGGCAGAATTACCAAGCAGCTCTTCAGAGTCAGAAGATCGCTTTTTAAGTTCGGAAATTTCGCGGCGCATTGAGCTTGTTTCAAGCGCCCGCTCCGTAACCAGAATAAGGCGATCCACCTTAAATGGCTTTTCAATATAATCGAATGCACCGCGCCGAATTGCAGACACAGCCGTTTCAATATTGCCGTGACCTGAAATCATGACAACCGGAAGCCCGGGGTGCATCGCTTGAATTTCGTCAAGCAATCCAAGTCCGTCCAGCTTGCTGCCCTGCATCCAAATATCAAGAAAAACTAAGCGCGGCACACGGTCAGAAATTGCCGCCAGTGCACTGTCACTATCATAAGCGGTCCGCGTCTCATGCCCTTCATCTTCCAAAATACCTGATACGATATCACGGATGTCAGCTTCATCATCGACGATGAGAATATCTGCTTTCATACTGAATTCTCCACACTTGTCGTGTTTTTATCTGTTATATTTTCGCCCTGTTCATCAAACACAGCTTCGCTTTTTGGGAAGATCATGCGCACCATGGCACCCGTTCCTTCATGGTGCTCAAGCGGCGCATCATGAAGCTCTAATCGCCCATTATGATCTTCCATAATTTTCCGCACGATTGCCAAACCAAGCCCCGTCCCTTTTTCTCGGGTGGTCATATAAGGCTCAAGCAAGCGTTGGCGATTGGCTTTTGGAAATCCGCGCCCATTATCGGTCACATCCAGATGAATCCACTGATCACTTGCCCCATAAGCACGGATCAAAATATGACCCTGCTCATCACCCAGCCGTCCTTCAAAAATCCGGCTTTCAACAGCTTCAGATGCATTCTTGATGACATTACCAATAGCCTGCCCAACCAGACGATCATCGAGCAGGCATTTTAAAGGTTCTGCACCCAAATCATGGTCAAATTTGATTTCATTGCGGCTAACTTCAACTAAAAAAGCAGCTTCTTTGATAACAGTCCGCAAATCCTGCATTTCCATGACAGGTTTTGGCATGCGCGCGAATGATGAAAACTCATCGACCATACGGCCAATATCACCAACCTGCCTAATGATCGTATCTGTACATTGGTCAAAAACTTTTCGGTCCTCATCAGCAATTTGTTTGCCAAACCGGCGGCGTATACGCTCTGCGGAAAGCTGAATAGGCGTCAATGGGTTTTTAATTTCATGGGCAATACGCCGAGCGACATCGGCCCAAGCGCTTGAGCGCTGCGCTTCCATGAGGTCGGAAATATCATCAATCGTTAAAACATCTGTGACGGAACGCCCATGTTCTGCGCTGCCCGCAGGCTCTTGCTCAAGTGTCAGTTGCACATTGAGCACGCGCTCACGTCCCGCGCCATCAATGAAAGTCACCTGCCTGCGAAGATCATCACGGTCATTTGAAACCATGTCCGCATAAGAATCAGCTAGCGCTGGTGAAATATCACTCAGCGGGCGGCCAATAATGTCCTGATTATTGCCAACGAGAATTTGAGCGGCCGAACTATTGGCAACATGCACCACCCCCGCACGGTTCACGCCAAGAACACCCGCAGACACGCCAGAAAGAACAGCCTCTGAGAACCGTCGGCGTTCATCAATTGTATCGCGCGCTGTCAAAAGGTCATTACGCTGGGTCTTGAGCTGAACAATCATATCATTGAATGTTTCGCCCAGATGCGCCACATCGCCGTCGCTGGCACGAACAGGCACCCGCACTTCAAGATTCCCGCCAGCCACTTCATCAGAAGCTGTGATCAATTGACGAATCGGGCGCACAATACGGTTCGCAACAGCGATGCCGGTCCATATTGCAGAAAGCAGCATGATCAGCGTCAGCCCAAAATAAAGAATAGCAAAAGCAAGCTGTAGTACCGGACGGTTACCTTCAAGGTTACTGTATTCCAGTCTGTTCTGTTCCATCAACCGAACAGCATTAAGCGCATCAGCATCAACGCTTCGCACGGTATAAAGCATTGCATTATCTATATCGCGCAACATAATTAGCGCGCCCACTAGATTGGTCACGCCGGGCGGAATAATCACTGGCGCACCATCTTTCGCTGTCTCAAGTGCATCTTCTGGCGGCAATGGCAAAGGCTGACTTGTTTCAATATCTGCGCTGTGAATGACCCTACCATCAGGCCGCACAACCGATGCGCCCAACATGCCGCGCCCTTTGGCTTGCTGTGTCAAAAAATTACGAAAACCGCGTTGATCTAGCCTAAATAGGCGCACCTGATTATCCAGCGAAAACGCCATATTGATTGAGGCATCGCGCAAATTGATTGCATTTTCGTTGATATAGCTTTCCGCGACTTCTTTGGATGATTCCACGATTGTCCGTGTGCGGATTTCAAACCATCGATCCAAACCGAGATCCAAGGTAATGGCTGCCACAATAGCAACGGCCAAAGCTGGCGCGGCAGCAATAATCGAGAAAAGTGTGACGATACGCACATGCAAACGCGCACCCGCATGGCCGTAACGACGCGCATCCTTAATGCGCTTTAGTTCGATACCGATAAGCAGCAGCAGACCCGCAACAAACATACCATTAATAATAACAGCCGTAATTGCGACGGTGTCATCTGGCAGAATAGGTGTCAGACCAATAAGAATAACGAAAGAGGCAATCGCAACAATAACCGCCGCAAACACCAGAATGAAGCCGTAACGCAACACAGCCCTGCCCGGAGCAAGACCGGCAACCGGTGTCATCATTTCCTTGTCGAGAGAGACCATTTAGCGATTCAATCCAGCCCTGTGATACTGAGGCGATTGTGCAACAGAATGTGGCTATTTTGCAACATAAATGACCACTCCCAGACTTTATTTAACGCATTTATTGGCCTTTAAAAACACTAACGCCTAAATCGCGGATTTTCTTGCGAAGCGTGTTCCTATTTAAGCCTAAAATATCCGCAGCTTTAATCTGGTTCCCCCGCGTTGCGGTCAATGTTGCCATTAACAACGGATATTCCAGTTCGGAAAGAAGCCTGTGATACAGTCCAGGCGGCGGCAAACCATCGCCGAATGAATTGAAGTATTTTTGCATATTCAACTCAACCGCTTGGGCGATTGTGATGTCTTTACCGTTTTCAGCATTGCCGATATCTGGCAAATTATCATTGTCAGGGTCTTGAAGTTCAGATGAAATGATATCGGCCGTTATTTCATCTTGCGGATATAACGCTGCCAATCTGCGCACCAGATTTTCAAGTTCACGCACATTACCCGGCCACGAATGATGCAAAAGTGCTGCGATCGCATCGGGTAGCAACACCTTCTCTTCAAGTCCCTCTTCTTGAACTTTCTTCAAGAAATGGCTGACCAGATCAGGAATATCCTGAACACGTTCACGCAAAGGCGGTATGCGCAGCGGAACAACATTCAAGCGATAATATAAGTCTTCGCGAAACAAACCTTGATTGATAAGGCTACGCAGCTCTTTATTCGTCGCGGTCACAATACGCACATTTGTTTTAATCGGTGTGCGCCCGCCAACCGTCGTATATTCGCCTTGCTGAAGCACACGCAACAAACGCGTTTGCGCATCCATCGGCATGTCACCGATTTCATCAAGGAACAGAGTGCCATTTTCGGCTTGTTCAAACCGGCCTGTCGCGCGGCTATGGGCGCCAGTGAACGCCCCCTTTTCATGACCAAATAGCTCAGACTCAATCAAATCACGCGGGATAGCCGCCATATTGATCGCAACAAAAGGGCCCTTTTTGCGCTTGCCATATTCATGCAGCGCACGCGCAACCAATTCTTTGCCAGTTCCTGATTCGCCATTGATTAAAACCGTTAGATCAGACTGCATCATGCGCGCCAAAACGCGGTATATTTCCTGCATCGCTGGCGAGCGGCCAACAAGCGGCATGGCTTCATCTTTTTCTGCTGCAGCACTCTTGCTATCAGTCGGTTTGCGCCGCGCTTCCTGTAGCGCACGCTCAATAATCGCAGTGAGTACGACAAGGTCGAACGGCTTTGGAAGATATTCATAAGCACCGTTTTCAGAAGCTCTGATCGCCGTCATAAATGTGTTTTGCGCACTCATGACAATAACAGGCAGATCTGGACGCATTTTCTTCATGCGCGGCAGAAGATCAAATAGATTTTCATCCGGCATAACCACATCACTGATCACGCAGTCACCTTCACCTTCAGCCACCCATCGCCATAAAGTTGAGGCATTTGACGTTAAGCGAACATCATAGCCAGCACGCGACAATGCCTGACTAAGCACGGTGCGAATGGCTGCATCATCGTCTGCAACTAGAATTGTTCCGTTCATTGCATTTACCTTAAAAGCCTTAGCTCGGCGCTTTTGGCGCAGTTGGCATTAGAATTTTGAACTTGGTATTTCCAGGCTGGCTATCGCATTCAATAACGCCGCCATGGGCGCCAACAATCTTGGCAACCAAAGCAAGCCCAAGGCCTGAACCATTTGTTTTTGTTGTGATAAAAGGATCAAACATATAGCTCTGAATTTCTTCTGGAACGCCGGGACCATTGTCCTGCACAGAAAATTCCAGCGGCAAAGAAACGCGCTCATGCAAGCCGGGGATCGAAAGACGAACGCCGGGTTGAAACGCTGTTTTCAATCTTATTTTTGGATTTTCCACATTGGCAACGGCCTCGCAGGCATTTTTAACGAGGTTCAAAAACACTTGAATAAGCTGATCCTGATTGCCAGCAATATAAGGCAGTGATGGATCAAAATCCTGCTTGAACTCTATATTCCGTCCAAACCCCGATTTAGCGATTTTCTGAACGCGGTCCAAAACCACATGGATATTAACCGGATCACGGTCCAGCGGCCGCTCATCAGAAAACACTTCCATTTTATCGACAAGCTGAACAATCCGGTCGCACTCATCTTTGATCAACTGTGCCAGCGCGCGGTCTTCATCGCTGACAACACTTTCAAGCAATTGCGCAGCACCGCGAATACCCGAAAGTGGATTTTTAATCTCATGGCCCAGCATAGACGCCAAGCCCGTTACCGAACGGGCAGCGCCGCGATGTGTCATTTGCCGATCAAACTTTTCAGCCATTGAGCGTTCACGGAAAACAATCACCATCCCGCCATCTTCTTCGGCAACAGGCGTGACATGAATATCGACAATCCGGTCAAGTCCGAGCCGCGGCGATGAAACGTCCACGCGGTACTCATTGGTCGGCGATTGAGCCGAACGCACCTGATCTATCAACGTCAATAGTGGATTAGAAAAACCAACAAACTCATCAATTCTAAAATTAGCAAGATTTGCCATCGACGAAGAGAAGAAATACTCCGCTTCCAAATTGGCAAAAGTGATCAAATTATCCTTATCGATCATGATAACCGGATCACGCAGATTATCTAATACGCGCCGCGCATTCTCTGCCTGACTGGCATTTTTACTTGCAGGACTCATTATGCGGCTTCCGATTTTTCAAGATCTACTGAGTTAAAAACATCGCGCAAAAGCGGGATAACTTTCTCCGGCAAATGAGATCTCATAATCTCTGTGCGCAGCTCAGTTATGGACTGCGCCTTTGGCAAAAGACCATCAATATACCAACCCAAATGCTTGCGCGCATGGCGCGTGCCAACATGCTCGCCATAATGTTCAAGCATTGCTTGGTAATGGGAGATCACATAATCAGCGACATCAAAGGATGGTGCCTGTGTAAATTGTGGAAGCCCAGCAGACGCATTGGCTATGTCTCCCGCTTTCCACGGTGCTCCCTGCCCTGCACGCCCAATCATTACAGCATCGGCACCAGATTGCTCGCAGGCCGCAATCGCGGATGAAAGGTCGTCAATATCGCCATTGACCACCAAAGGCACATCCACCACATCCCGAACGGCCGCAACAGCGCGCCAGTCAGCAACACCGTCATAAAATTGACAGCGCGTTCGTCCATGCACGGTGATCATTTGCACCCCTGCATCAACCGCACGCCTTGCAAGCTCTGGCGCGTTGATTGTTTCGTCATCCCAGCCCAAGCGCATCTTGAGCGTCACCGGAACTTGAACCGCATCAACCGTCGCATTGACAAGCGTCATGGCATGATCAAGATCACGCATAAGCGCCGAGCCAGATGCTTTTCCTGTCACTTTTCGTGCAGGACACCCCATATTGATATCTATAATTTCCGCGCCATTTGATTCTGCG
The DNA here is from genome assembly GCF_000620605.1 of Ahrensia sp. 13_GOM-1096m. Classification (NCBI taxonomy): domain Bacteria; kingdom Pseudomonadati; phylum Pseudomonadota; class Alphaproteobacteria; order Hyphomicrobiales; family Ahrensiaceae; genus Ahrensia; species Ahrensia sp. 13_GOM-1096m. Next base: position 661,202 of record NZ_KK211156.1, on the reverse strand, counting down.
ATTTTCGCCGCTTCGCCCATCCAGTGCGCTTCAAAGCCCGCAAGCTGAAGCATTGCCGGACCTGCATCATGAGAAAGAGCACGCCGTGCAGACTCATCGGATTCAGAGCAAAACTCACGGCTCGCAATCATTTCACTGACCACGATACCTGCGCCCGCCGCCCAAGTGCGCTGACGGAAAGGCAAGTCACTCACACCAGATAAAGGAGCAGCCAGAACGCGATTGCGAACGGCGACATTTCCAATCTGGAACGGTTCATGAAGGAGTGCAGTCAAGTGATTGTCCATTTTTTAAGCAGCTATATCGACTGCACATTCTTTATACAACATAGACTAATTGCGCAATTAGCCACCTATGATAAAGGTCGCAAAACTTTAAACAAACCAAACCAAGCAACGAAACCTGCGACTAGGACGAGATATTTTGTCAGCATATTTGCAACACTCAATGGGACTGGTGATTGTGGCGGCAGGCCGCGGCGAGCGCGCAGGCACGCAAAACGGGCCAAAACAGTACCGTACACTCGGTGCCAGCACTGTTATCGAACAAACAATATCACGTTTTGCAAACTTTATACCAGCGGCGAACACCGCTCTCGTTATTCATGCAGATGATGCAGCGCTGCTCAAACAAGCAACATGCAATATTGATACAGCGCAGATGACAATTGTAACGGGCGGCACAACACGGCAGGAATCCGTGCATGCAGGCCTACGGGCGCTTCGTGACATGGCGCAAGATTTCAGTCATGTTCTAATACATGACGCTGCCCGCCCTTATGTGAATGATGACTTTTTATTGCGGATTATCGAAGAAATTGGGGCAAATCCCAATGATGGAATTTTGCCGACAATCGCCGTGTCAGAAACCCTCAAAACCGTATCAGATGGTATAGTGACTGGCACAGCATCGCGCAAAGATATGCACCGCGCACAAACGCCTCAAGCTTTTCCCTTTGCAACTATTCTTGCCCTACATGATAAAGCGAGCGCGCAAGCCATTTCTGATTTTACTGATGATGCAGCAATCTTTGAATGGGCAGGAATGACAGTGCGCATTGTAGAAGGCGACGCCTCCAATATCAAACTCACCTACCCTCAAGATTTTACCGCACAGGAAAATATGAACAATAATTCTCTACCCGATGTGCGCACAGGCAATGGCTATGATGTTCACCGTTTTGAAGACGGCGATAAAGTTATTCTATGCGGCATTGATATTCCGTTTAATAAAAAACTATCGGGTCATTCAGATGCAGATGTTGGATTGCATGCGTTAACCGATGCGCTTCTTGCCACTTGCGGCGCGGGCGACATTGGCGATCATTTCCCGCCAACAGATGAAAAATGGCGCGGCATGGCCAGCCATGTCTTTTTATCAGAAGCTGTCAAAATTGTGCGGCAAAACGGCGGTACAATCATGAACGCTGACGTGACAATCGTAACCGAAGCACCCAAGATTGCACCGCACCGTATGGCAATGCGTGAGAAGCTAAGTGAACTACTGGGCATTTCTTTAGAGCGCTGCTCGGTGAAGGCAACGACGAACGAAACAATGGGCTTTATTGGCCGTAAAGAAGGCATTATGGCGCTTGCAACTGCGAGTGTTGTCTATGGAGAAAAATCATGAATGACACCCCATCACACGACAATCCGCTTAGCGCACTTGCACTTGAGGTCGTTGAAAACTTTTCCGCACGTGGATTTACAATCGCAACGGCTGAAAGCTGCACAGGCGGCCTAATCGCTGGCATGATCACCGATATTCCCGGTTCCAGCAAGGTTTTGGATCGCGGTTATGTAACCTATTCCAACGATGCCAAAATCGAAATGCTGTCCGTGCCGGAAGAATTTTTTGAAGAAGGCGGCCCCGGCGCTGTCTCCGAAGAAGTTGCCGAAGCAATGGCAAAGAACGCTTTGCAGAAAAGCTCAACAGACATTGCGATTTCAGTAACGGGCATTGCTGGTCCGGGCGGCGGCACCGAAGACAAACCGGTCGGCCTCGTCTGGTTTGGTTGTGCCTGCGATTGGGCACCAACATTTACGATCAGCCGTTACTTTGACGATAATGGCCGCGATGCAATTCGCGCAGAAACAGTTATGACCGCGTTGATGATTTTGATTGAGACATTAAAAGAAGCACCCGACAAAGAGCCAGATCAAGACTCTGAATAAATCTCGTCTGCACGCTTTTCGAATGCCTCCGCAAACATTCGAAAAGCACGGTCGAACATCGACCCCATAACCATGCCAAGCATTTTGCTCTTAAACTCATAATCAATATAAAAATGCACATCAGAGCTGCGTTCATCAACATCGGTGAACGTCCAGCGATTGTCGAGATATTTGAACGGTCCATCAATATAGGACACATCAATCTGGCTCTCGTCAGGATTGAGCAGAACCCTGCTGGTAAATGTCTCGCGTATTGCCTTATAGCCAACACTCATATCCGCAACCAGCATCTGCTTGCCATCACGTTCGCGGATATCACGAATACTGAGCGCCTCACATAAGGGCAAAAATTCAGGATATTTTTCCACATCAGCAATCAGCGCAAACATTTTATCTGCGCTGTGATTGACGCGGCGCGTGGTCTTAAAACTCGGCATATTACTTTATCGAGGCCAGCTTTGCTTCGCGGTTCGCCCGCAGTTTTTCAAAATCCGAGCCCGCATGGTGCGATGAACGCGTAAGCGGCGAAGCCGAAACCATTAAAAAGCCTTTTGTATAAGCAATTGTTTCAAATGATTTGAACTCATCAGGTGTCACAAAGCTCATCACTTCATGGTGCTTTTTTGTTGGCTGCAAATACTGGCCGATCGTTAGAAAATCGACATCAGCAATGCGCAAATCATCCATCAATTGCAGCACTTCATTGCGCTCTTCGCCAAGCCCCACCATGATTCCTGATTTTGTAAAAATCGAAGGATCAAGCTCTTTGACGCGCTGAAGAAGGCGGATTGAGTGGAAATAGCGTGCACCAGGGCGCACTTTTAAATAGTTAGAAGGCACCGTTTCAAGATTGTGGTTAAACACGTCAGGCTTAGCGGCCACGACAGCCTCAAGCGCACCTTCTTTGCGAAGAAAGTCCGGCGTTAGAATTTCAACCGTCGTACCGGGCGAATATTCACGGATTGCTTGAATAACTTCTACAAAATGCTGCGCGCCACCATCGGCCAAATCATCGCGGTCAACAGATGTGATAACCACATGCTTAAGCCCCATCTTTTTGACGGCTTTTGCCACATTGACCGGCTCTTCTTTATCAAGCGCACCGGGCATACCAGTCGCGACATTACAAAAAGCACAAGCACGGGTACAAATTTCGCCCATAATCATAAAGGAAGCGTGCTTCTGATCCCAACATTCGCCAATATTAGGGCAGCCCGCCTCACCGCAAACCGTCACAAGATTATGCGATTTAACGATTTTATTTGTCTCGTGAAAGCCCTTCGATGTCGGCGCTTTCACGCGAATCCAGTCTGGCTTTTTCAAGCGTGTTGGCTGATCTGGACGATGCGCCTTTTCAGGGTGACGCATTTTGCCGGAAGGCCTTGTTGTATCGAGAACCGTAACCATTCGGACAACCTAACTTTCTAGTTTTTCGATGCCATCGACATTGCTTTAAATAAAAGCAGCCAAATAGCGCCAAATAAAAATCCTGCACACGCCGTAATGCCAGTCACGTACCAAACGCCAGTCCAACCTTCAACCAGAACACCGTTAAATGTGACACCGCCGTTGCGCATCGCGGCGAATGAAGCAAGAAACCCCATCACCATAAACAATATGATGCTTACGCGCATGATTTTCCAGCCTGTTGACTGCCACCAACGCGCATTACCGCCGCGAATGATACCGCGGCGTGAACGCTTAGGCATTTAAAACACGTCCATAGGCATCCAGCACGCTCTCTTTCATCATTTCTGAAAGTGTCGGGTGCGGGAAGATCGTGTGCATTAGCTCTTCTTCCGTCGTCTCAAGGTTCATCGCGATAACAAAGCCTTGAATAAGTTCTGTGACTTCTGCGCCAACAAGATGCGCGCCGATTAACTGGCCCGTCTTTTTGTTAAAGATCGTTTTGACCATGCCATTATCTTCGCCAAGCGCAATGGCTTTGCCATTTGCATTAAACATGTAACGGCCAACACGAGTTTCAATGCCTGCTTCTTTGGCTTTGGCTTCGGTCAAACCAACAGAGGCAACTTGCGGGTGGCAATAAGTACAGCCTGGAATCTTGTCTTTTTCCATCGGATGAACATTTGGCACACCGGCAATCTTTTCGATGCAAATCACGCCTTCATGTTCAGCCTTATGTGCTAGCATTGGCGGTCCAGCAACATCACCAATAGCATAAATGCCTTCGACATTGGTTTTGCCATAGCCGTCGATCACCACGCAGCCGCGATCAGTTTTAATGCCAAGATCTTCAAGGCCAAGGCCTTCAATATTACCTTGAACACCAACAGCCGAAATCATCCGGTCCGCTTCCATCGGCGTCACTTTACCGTCTTTGCCTTCAACATGGGCAATGATCGAATTGGATTTCTTCTCGACTTTTGTGACTTTCGCCTCAGTGATAATTTTAAGCCCGTGCTTCTCAAGCGCTTTTCTCGCTATGCCGGAAATCTCAGGGTCTTCAACCGGCATAATGTTTGGCATGAGTTCAACAACGGTAACGTCGCAGCCCATAGAATTATAAAATGATGCAAACTCAATGCCGATAGCACCAGAGCCCATAACGATGAGCTTCTTTGGCAACTCCTGCGGCACCATAGCTTCAAAATAAGTCCAGATCAGCTTGCCGTCTGGCTCAATGCCCGGCAATGCGCGTGGACGCGCTCCTGTGGCAACAATGATGTGCTTGGCCGTGTAGTCACCCTCACCTTTGATGTTCTTAGGAATAGGGTTTTGTGGCTCCATGATCTTTTTAGTCGGTTTACCAACTGTAACTTTGCCTTTACCAGCAAGTTTGGCTTCGCCCCAAATCACATCGATCTTGTTCTTCTTCATCAGAAAACCAACACCGCCATTAAGACGCATTGATACACCGCGCGAACGCTTAACGACCTCTTTCACATCAGCCGTCATTTTGCCTTCAAGCTTCAACCCATATTCAGATGCGCGGTTTGCATAATCCAGCATTTCGCCAGAACGCAACAACGCTTTGGTTGGAATACAGCCCCAGTTGAGACAGATGCCACCAAGATGCTCGCGCTCAATGATGCCAACTTTCATGCCCAATTGCGCAGCACGGATCGCCGTTACATAACCGCCGGGACCGGAACCGATAATCAGCACGTCATAATTATTGTCAGCCATTTTAGCTTCTCCGTGTCAAAGCGGTTTAAACCGCGAGTAATTTTTTCACGATGGGCGCGAGTGCCGCACCAATTTTCTTTGTGTTTTCGGCGTCCAAATGAACACCATCTAATGTAGAGGCCTCAGCCACAGTGCCAGCATCAAAAAATGCAACATCCATATCTTTCGCAAGCTTCTCATACAGGCCGTCGAGCTTCTTACTTTCGGCGATACCGCCATCAAACATAGCGCGAAACTCAAGATCATCACTTTCCACTAAAGGCGGCGGCGCGACGATTAAAACTTTAGCGCGATGGCCGTTTGAAAGTCCTTGCATATGATTTTTAGCAATTTGCGTTAAACGCCGCACACCTTGCAAAGCGCCAATTGACGTACCGCAAATATGAGGTTTCATATCATTGGCCCCCAGCAAAATGATAACCAAATCAATCGGCGCATGGGTATTTAAAACCGTCGGTAAAACACGCACACCATTACGATCACAATCAGCCAAATATTCATCATAAGCCGTTGTGCGACCACGCAAACCATTGGTTATAACGGTCACACCATCGCCCAAAGCTGCACTAAGCACATCAGGCCAACGGTGACTGACCGGATGACGACCGCCAGTCTCGGGGCATGAACCCCAAGTGAGCGAGTCGCCATATGCGAGAACCGTGGTCATGATGGTTTAAACCAACATGCCCATTGGATTTTCGATGTAGTTTTTGAATGCACCGAGCAATTCTGCACCCAGCGCACCATCCACACAGCGATGGTCTGTCGATAACGTCACGCTCATGACGGTTGCGATCGTCAACTCACCATCTTTAACAACCGGACGCTGTTCACCCGCACCAATGGCAAGAATTGTCGCATGCGGCGGATTAACAACAGCAGAGAAGTTCTTCACGCCCATCATACCCATATTGGATACAGCAGTCGTGCCGCCCTGATATTCGGTTGGGCTAAGTTTCTTCTCTTTGGCGCGTTTGCCCAAATCTTTCATTTCATTGGAAATGGCAGATAGAGTTTTGGTTTCAGCTGAACGCACGATTGGTGTAATCAAACCGCCTGGAATAGAGACAGCCACGCCAACATCGGCATGTTTATGCTTGACCATATTCTCATCGGTCCAAGACACATTCGCATCTGGCACATCACGCAAAGATAGCGCCAGCGCTTTGATCACCATATCATTGACGGAAATCTTGTAAGCTGGCTTATCATCTTTAACAGGTGCAGACTTGTTGAGCTGCGAGCGCAAGGAAAGCAGTGCATCCAATTCACAATCCATCGTTACATAGAAATGCGGGATGGTCTGTTTGGATTCTTGTAAACGCTTGGCAATTGTTTTGCGCATACCGTCGTGCTTGACGAGTTCGTAAGAGCCTTCTTCGAAGTTCTTCAGCACCGCTTCGGCAGACGCGCCAACTGGCATTGCTGTTGCAGCTTTTGGTGCCTCGGCTTTAGGCTGAGCGCCGCCAGCCATTGCTTCTTCAACATCGCGTTTGACGATACGGCCTTTCGGACCGGAGCCTGAAACAGCTGTAATATCGACACCTTCGTTCTTCGCTATACGGCGCGCCAGAGGCGAGGCGAAAACTTTTTTCCCGTCTTTTGTTGGCACAGGTCCAGCAGAACCGCCCTTATCGTCGCTAAGTGGCTTAGAATCAGCCGCCGATGTTTTGGCTGCAGGTGTTGGCGCCTCAGAAGCGCTTTCAGCTTTTACTTCGGCAGGAGCCTCTTGCTTCGCTGGCGCAGAAGCACCGCCGCTGCTTTTAGCAGCTTCAGAAGCATCTTCGCCCTCTTCAGCCAAAATCGCGATGACAGCGTTGACCTTGACGTTTTCAGTACCCTCTTCAACAAGGATCTTGGCAATCGTACCTTCATCAACCGCTTCAACTTCCATCGTCGCCTTGTCGGTTTCGATTTCAGCAATCACATCGCCGGGGCCGACTTTGTCGCCTTCTTTGACCAACCATTTGGCAAGGTTACCCTCTTCCATCGTTGGCGAAAGTGCGGGCATTGTAATATTAATAGGCATGATAGACCTCCTTAACCCGCGTAAGTGACAGCTTTAACAGCATCAATGACTTCATCAACATTTGGCAATGCCAGTTTTTCAAGATTGGCCGCATAAGGCATTGGCACATCTTTACCGCAGATCGAAATGATCGGCGCATCAAGATAGTCAAATGCTTCGCGTTGCACTTTATTTGCAATGAAATCACCAACAGATGATTGTGGGAAGCCCTCTTCAACAGTCACCAAGCGGCCTGTCTTTTTAACGCTTTCCAGAATTGTCGGAATATCCATCGGACGAATTGTGCGAAGATCGATCAATTCACAATCAATGCCCTGCTCGCTCAGCGCTTCCATAGCCTTGATGGCGTAGGTCATGCCAATGCCGAAGGAAACTATTGTACAATCTTTACCCTTTTTATGAATGCGTGCCTTGCCGATTGGCAAAACAAAATCATCCATATCCGGCACATCAAATGTTTGGCCGTAAAGAACCTCGTTTTCCAAGAAGATAACAGGGTTCGGGTCGCGGATAGCCGCTTTGAGCAAACCTTTTGCATCAGCCGCCGTATAAGGCATGACAACTTTCAAGCCCGGCACATGGCTATACCAAGCAGCATAACATTGTGAGTGCTGTGCACCCACACGTGCTGCGGCACCGTTTGGACCACGAAACACCATTGGTGCGCCCATTTGGCCGCCAGACATATAGAGTGTTTTGGCAGCAGAGTTGATAATCTGGTCAATCGCCTGCATCGCAAAGTTGAATGTCATAAACTCAACAATTGGACGCAAACCTGTCATCGCTGCGCCAACGCCAACACCGGCAAAACCATGCTCTGTGATGGGTGTATCGACAACGCGGCGCGGACCAAACTCATCAAGCAAGCCCTGCGTAATTTTATACGCACCTTGATATTCGGCAACTTCTTCACCCATGACAAACACATCGTCACTGGCACGCATTTCTTCCGCCATCGCATCGCGCAAAGCAACACGAACCGTTGTTGGCACCATTTTCGTGCCTTCAGGAATATCTGGGTCAGATGCAGGTTCAACAGCGATTGGTTCGGCTGGAACAGATGCCGCTTTAGTGTCATCCTTGGCTGGCGCTGAATTGTCGTCAGATGGTTCGGATTCAGCAGATGATTTATCTGCATTAATATCGCCCGCGCTTTCGCCTTCTTCTAACAGAATGGCGATGACAGCGTTGACCTTAACGTTTTCAGTCCCTTCGGCGACAACGATTTTGCCGATAGTTCCCTCTTCAACGGCTTCCACTTCCATGGTTGCCTTGTCCGTTTCAATTTCAGCGATCACATCGCCGGGGCCGACTTTGTCGCCCTCTTTAACAGTCCATTTGGCCAGATTGCCTTCTTCCATTGTTGGAGAAAGCGCAGGCATAAGAATATCGATAGGCATGCTGGTATCTCCCCTTAAAGCAAAATGTCGGTGTAAAGTTCAGAAACATCAGGCTCGGGGCTGTTTTGCGCAAACTCTGCAGCATCCACCACGATTTCCCGAATTTCCTTATCGATGACTTTCAAATCATCTTCCGAAGCCAGTTTTTCAGCAATAATACGCTGTTTGACCTGTTCAATCGGATCTTGCTCCGAACGCATTTTCTGCACTTCGTCTTTGGTGCGGTATTTCGCAGGGTCAGACATTGAGTGACCGCGATAGCGATATGTCATCATTTCAAGAATGATTGGACCATCGCCATTGCGGCAATGATTAAGCGCATATTCCGAAGCGGATTTCACCGCACGTACATCCATGCCATCAACCTGAATGCCAGGAATACCGAAAGATACACCGCGCATTGAGAAATCAAGCTGCGCTGCATGGCGTTTTGTCGATGTACCCATCGCATAACGGTTGTTTTCAATCACATAGATTGTCGGCAACTTCCACAAAGCTGCCATATTAAAGCTCTCATAGACCTGACCTTGATTGGCCGCGCCATCACCGCAGAACGAGACAGAGACATTACCATTATCGCGGTACTTATTCGCAAACGCCAAACCTGTGCCGAGCGAAACCTGCGCGCCAACGATACCATGACCGCCGTAAAAGTTCTTTTCGCGGCTAAACATGTGCATTGAGCCGCCCTTACCGCGCGAATAACCATCGCTGCGACCTGTAAGTTCGGCCATAACGCCGCGGCTTTCCATGCCCATAGCCAACATATGACCATGATCACGGTAAGCAGTAATCATCTGATCACCGTCATTCATATTCATTTGGATGCCGGTAACAACAGCTTCTTGGCCGATATAAAGGTGACAGAAGCCGCCGATTTGACCCATACCGTACAGCTGGCCCGCTTTTTCTTCAAAGCGGCGGATCAAAAGCATATCGCGATATGCCTTTAGCTCTTCATCTTTGGAAAGTTTTGCCGGCTCAGGTGCCGGAATAGAACCAAGCAAAGCATGATCGACCGCTTTCTTAGGTGCAGATTTACGCGCGCGTGCTGCCATGAAGATCTCCCGTTACATTATTATCTGAATTAACACTAACGCAGCGCAAAGGAGTTGCAAGAGGCATTTTTGCATAACACGGACACGTTAAGTGGCTATTTTATTTGAAAAATAGTGCAATTAACTGAAATCAAGTTAATTGCTGCTATGCAGCATTATGAGTTCATTAGAACGAGTCAATCCAAGCGACCTGCGCGCCGTTTCATCAATCAAATCACGCTCCAGCGATCCATCGCTTAAAAGCTTGGTGCGCGTTTGCAATTCGCTGCGCCGTATCTCCAACGAAGCTAGCTCAACACCGAGCCTTGATATTTCAGCATCATAGCGTTCACTTGAATTAAGACCAAGTGTACCATTGACAGCATGAAATACAAAATAGCCAAGCAAACAGCACGCCAGCACTGGCACCACGACGACGCGCAGTTTTGATCTCTTATATTGTCTGGTCCACATACACACACCTGAAAGTAATAACTGATCCAGAAGGTATACGGACTTGGTTAAGCCTCACCCAAAAAACATAGCTAACAAAACGTAAAAGGCCGCGATGGAGCAAAATCCAGCGCGGCCTTTTTTAATAAGGATCAGAAGTTATTATTTCCGCAAAATTGAGCGGCCTGCATATTGCGCGTAATTGCCAAGCTCTTCTTCAATGCGAATGAGCTGGTTGTATTTCGCGAGCCGGTCTGAACGGGCAAGCGAACCGGTTTTGATTTGTCCGCAATTGGTAGCAACAGCCAAATCAGCAATGGTTGCATCTTCGGTTTCGCCTGAACGGTGAGACATAACAGCCGTATAACCAGCTTTATGCGCAAGTTCGACAGCATCCAAAGTTTCGGACAATGTGCCAATCTGGTTGACCTTGATAAGAATGGAGTTTGCAACGCCCTTCTCAATGCCAGTTTTCAAACGCTTGGTGTTGGTTACAAACAAATCATCGCCAACAAGCTGGCAAGTCGAACCGATAAGGGCAGTCAACTCAGCCCAGCCATCCCAGTCATCTTCGTCCATGCCGTCTTCAATCGAAATGATTGGGTAATCAGCCGCAAGTTTAGCAAGATATTTTGCTTGCTCAGATGGCGTGCGCGTAACACCCTCACCTTTATAAACATAATTGCCATCTTTAAAGAATTCAGACGCAGCGCAATCAAGTGCAATATACATGTCTTCGCCCGGCTTGTAGCCAGCTTCCTTGATTGAATCCATGATGAAATCAAGCGCATCAATTGCACTGGAAAGGTTCGGCGCGAAACCGCCCTCATCACCAACTGATGTGTTGTGGCCAGCAACAGATAAACGCTTTTTAAGAACGTGGAAAACTTCAGAACCCATGCGCACAGCATCTTCAAGAGATTCAGCGCCAACCGGAGAAATCATAAATTCCTGAAAATCAATTGGGTTGTCAGCATGTTCGCCGCCATTGATAATGTTCATCATTGGCACAGGCAAAATGCGAGCATTTGGGCCGCCAACATATTTATAAAGCGGCAGGCCAAGATAGTTTGCTGCGGCATGCGCAACAGCCAGCGAAACACCAAGAATAGCGTTAGCGCCAAAATTGGCTTTATTTTCTGTGCCGTCCAACTCGATCATTGTTTCATCGATTTGGCGCTGCTGTGTCGCGTCCATTCCGCCGATCGCATCAAAGATAGGACCGTTGATTGCGTCGATTGCTTTTGAAACGCCCTTGCCGCCATAACGGCTACCACCGTCACGCAATTCAACCGCTTCGTAAGCACCAGTTGAAGCACCCGATGGTACCGCTGCACGGCCAAGCGTACCGTCTTCCAGAATAACATCGACCTCCACAGTAGGATTGCCGCGGCTATCAAAAATTTGGCGGCCAATAATGTCGATAATTGCAGTCATTTTTTAATCCTTATCATACGTAAGTCATATATCTCGTCTTTGCATAAACGAGACCGTTTAAAAGTAAAATAGGCCTGCGAGCGATTTCATGCGCCTGACATAATCAAGCGAGCGGCCGCAAACCTATCGTTGCGCCTGATAAATCAGGCAGATTTCGCCAAAGCGTCAAAAGCCATTAGTTTTGCAAGCAGCGCTTTCATGTCTTTTAAGTGCATCATGTTTGGCCCATCAGATGGTGCATTATCAGGGTCTTGGTGCGTCTCTATAAAGAGCCCCGCCACGCCGACAGCCACAGCAGCCTTAGATAAATAAGGCACCATACGGCGATCCCCGCCAGAAGATGTGCCTTGCCCACCGGGCTGTTGAACCGAATGGGTTGCATCAAAAATGATCGGCGCGCCTGTTTCAGCCATGATAGGAAGCGCGCGCATATCTGACACCAGCGTATTATAGCCAAAGCTGGCGCCGCGTTCCGTCAACATGACATTCGGGTTGCCGCTATCTGTGACTTTTTTCAAAACATTCGTCATGTCCCACGGCGCAAGAAACTGACCTTTTTTGACATTAACGACCTTGCCCGTTTCAGCGGCAGCAACCAGCAGATCGGTCTGACGACACAAAAATGCTGGAATTTGCAAAACGTCACACACTTCACCAACCGGCGCACATTGTTCAGCCGTGTGAACATCGGTCAGAACTGGCAAATCAAGGCTCGTCTTAATTTCTGCAAAAACATCCATCGCCTTTTTAAGGCCAAGGCCACGCTGACCAGAAATCGATGTGCGATTTGCTTTGTCGTATGATGTTTTAAAAACAAACCCGATACCAAGCTCTGCGCAGATCTCTTTTAATGCAGATGCCATTTCCATCGCATGATCGCGACTTTCCATTTGGCATGGACCTGCGATAAGCGACAAAGGCAGCGCATTGCCGAACGAAACATTACCAGCTTTAACAACTGAATTGACTGTAGAACTCATTTTTAAATCGCCTTCTTAATTGCCTTCAAAAGCAAAAAACGCGCCCTGCCCATTGGCAGCTGGCACGATGATATAACGCCCTGAATCACGGTATTCGATATTGCCTTGTTTAAGCGCAGCAAGCAGCGCGCTTTTGTCTGCTGCAAAAACGATCCCTTCAAGACGAAGGCCGCGGTCCAATGTTTGACGCGTCGCGCCGAACATCGCTGTCAAACCTTCCGGCGTCAGCACATTAAAATTCACATTTGCCGATGTGATTTCCATCCCGAAGGAATGAGACGGCGTGTCTCGGTTTCCAATCACAGGCTGAAGAAAATATTGAAAATCTGAAGGAACAAACTCGCTTAGAATTATCTCTTTAATACCGGTAACACCATTGGCATGACTGGTCAGCGATGAGCGATCAACATTGGGGGTGTTGATACGTTCACATGTAAAGAAAGTAGCATCCGGTGCACGGTCATCTCTTGCAAAAGAAAGCTTGAACGATGCGCGCTCCTTTTTGCCATTACCGTCCACGAAATTACGACCGAAAGATAATTTTTTACCAGCTGAAATACCCAGCTTTTGAAATGTCTTATGGTCCGCATCCGCATCATTGGTTTTAAAGGCAACAGCAGAGAACCCATCTTGCCCGACACGGAAGCGATACGTTTGATCCAGCTTCGTGAATACGTTTCCTTTTGTTGCCGTCGCTTCGCAATCCTCACGCTGGGCAATGCCCAACGGTTCGAGATATGTATCATCACTAAAGAAAACACAGGCATTTTCTGTACCAAAAGGATGGCGCGCATCCGCAGCCACAGTAAAGCCAAGCGCCTGATAGCGCTCACGGCTAACCTCAAGACTTTCGACTGGTAGAACCGCATGATCAAAGAATTTTGCTGACATCGATTTTCCGCTTTCTAATGTTGATGAAGCTCTGCCCGATTTCCAAACTATCCGCAAGCGCATGCACCAATGAACTGACAATTTGAAACTAAGTTGCTCACCTGCCCGTCTATTCTATAATGATGATAGGAGGAAATGCGAATGATCAGGAATATGTTTCCAAGCGCTTTTTTCGCGCTGGCTTTATTGCTCACACCTGCCAGGGCAAATGCGCAGTCCGATAATAATGCAGCACGCGGCATAATCACCAATCAACTGGAAGCCTTCATAGCACGTGATTTTGATCTGGCTTATTCATTCGCGTCAGACAATATCAAAGGCATATTCCCGACGGTGGAACAGTTCATGGCGATGGTTGAAGGCGGCTACTTGCCCGTTTTAAGACCCGGCAATTATGCCTTTGGAAACACTGATAATTTATCCGAAGGCCGCATCAAACAAGACTTACTAATCCGCGCACCAGATGGGTCAGATTGGACCGCAATATATTACATGCAGCGACAACCTGACGGTAGCTGGAAAATCGATGCCGTTAATCTGCGCAAAGGCGCAGCTGGCATGACCTAAACATCTACTTTAAGTAAGGCACTTAAAGTGCATCAATATCACCAGCAGCCCAGCATGCTTCTGTTTCTTCTGCAAATTGCGCAAAATTGTTAGTTGATATTGCGTCTCTAATACCCGCCATAAGGTATTGATAATATGCAATATTATGCCAACTTAACAACATCATGCCGAGCATTTCATTCGAGCGGATAAGGTGATGCAAATAAGCGCGTGAATACGTGTTTGATGCTGTGCAATTTACGCCTTCATCCAAAGGCCGATTGTCTTCGGCATGACGCGCATTCTTCAAGTTCACACGGCCACGTGTTGTAAATGCCAAACCGTGACGCCCCGAGCGCGTTGGCATGACACAGTCAAACATATCAACACCGTGAGCAACCGAGCGCAGCAAATCTTGCGGCGTACCAACGCCCATCAAATAGCGCGGTTTTGTAGAAGGTAAAATCGGACAAACAACGTCGAGCATAGACAGCATAACGTCTTGCGGCTCACCAACAGCAAGGCCGCCAATCGAGTAACCTTTGAGGTCCAGATCGACCAACGCCTGTGCCGATTGCTCACGCAGTTTCACATTATCGCCGCCCTGCACAATGCCGAACATCGCTTTGCCCGGCTGGTCACCAAAGGCGACTTTACAACGTTCTGCCCAGCGCAAAGATAATTCCATCGCGCTTTTCATCGTGTCGTGATCGGCAGGCAGTGCCACACATTCATCAAGCTGCATCTGAATATCAGAACCCAAAAGCCCCTGAATTTCAATCGAGCGCTCCGGTGACATCTCGAACAATTTGCCATCCACATGGCTTTTAAACGTCACGCCCTCTTCACTCATTTTGCGCAAAGCAGACAGGCTCATCACTTGAAAGCCGCCGCTATCTGTCAGGATTGGACCATCCCATCCGATGAACTTATGCAAGCCCCCAAGCCGGTCCATACGCTCAGCGCCTGGCCGCAACATCAAATGATATG
The DNA here is from genome assembly GCF_000620605.1 of Ahrensia sp. 13_GOM-1096m. NCBI lineage: Bacteria > Pseudomonadati > Pseudomonadota > Alphaproteobacteria > Hyphomicrobiales > Ahrensiaceae > Ahrensia > Ahrensia sp. 13_GOM-1096m. The sequence goes on along the minus strand of NZ_KK211156.1, from coordinate 646,115 downwards.
TATTGCCTAAAATAATATCAGCGCCAGCATCTTTAACCTGATTAAGATAAAGCCCTTTGACTGTTCCAACCGTACCAACCGGCATAAAGGCTGGCGTTTGAATATCGCCGCGCCCCGTATGAACCGTACCGCGCCGCGCCTTGCCATCACTATTGTGTAGCGTGAAACCAAAATTTTGTGTCATTCGTCAGAACCTTCAGGAAAAAGCAGGCTTGAATCGCCATAAGAATAAAATCGATAATCATGCGCCTTGGCATGCTCGTAAGCTGCGCGCATATTTTCATAGCCTGCAAAAGCACTCACAAGCATCATCAGGGTTGAACGCGGCAAATGAAAATTGGTCATCAAAAGATCGACAAATTTAAATTTATAGCCAGGCGTTATAAAAATATCTGTCGCACCGCGCCACGCTTCAAGTTTACCATCCGTTTTAGCCGCACTTTCAAGCAAGCGTAATGATGTTGTGCCAACGGCAACAATACGGCCACCAGCCTGTTTAACGGCATTGAGCCGCTCGGCAACATCACCAGTAATCGTGCCAATTTCTGAATGCATTTTGTGGTCTTTTGTATCATCCACTTTGACAGGTAAAAATGTCCCTGCGCCAACGTGAAGCGTTACAAATTCACGCCCGATACCAGCCTTATCCAACGTGGCAAAAAGCTCGTCGGTAAAATGCAATCCGGCGGTGGGCGCGGCCACAGCGCCATTTTCGCGCGCATAAATCGTCTGATAATCTTTTAAATCTCGGCCATCATCTTCGCGCTTTGCGGCTATATAGGGTGGAAGCGGCACATGGCCCACGGCCATGATTGCCATATCAAGCTCCGGCCCGCTGCAATTAAACACAAGGCGCACTTCACCGCCATCTAGCTTTTCAGCAATATGTGCATTCAGTTCAGAACCAAAAGTAACAAGATCGCCCACACGCAATTTTTTCGCGCCTTTGGCAAAAGCATTCCAGCTATCGGGCGCACCGCGCAAATGAAGCGTAAATCCAACCTCAGCGCCGGGCGCACCATCGCGCTCACGAATACCGTTAAGCTGCGCGGGAATGACTTTCGTGTCATTGAAAACAAGGCAGTCACCGGCCTTTAAAAACTGAACCAGTTCGCTGACTTGCGAATCTATGCGGCCCGATGGTTTGACCACAAGCAATTTTGCACTGTCACGCGGCTCAGCTGGGCGCAGCGCAATATGCTTTTCAGGAAGCTCAAAATCAAAATCATCTACGCGCATTAGGCAAGTCCAAACATGCAAAAGGCAGGCCATCACCTGAAAGCCTGCCCATTAAGCTATTATAGTAACCGCTTACAAATCAGCAGCAATTTTCGCTGTTGTAATCGAATCAGGCATTTGAACAGGTTCACCGCGTTTTAGCTGGTCAACATTGTCCATGCCTTCTGTGACTTGGCCCCAAACAGTATATTGCTTGTTCAAGAAGCTAGCATCATCAAAAACGATGAAGAACTGTGAGTTTGCAGAATTTGGGTTCTGCGCACGCGCCATAGAACAAGCACCGCGGCCGTGATTCTCGTCAGAAAATTCTTGCGCAAGATCAGGCTTGTCTGAACCACCCATGCCAGCACGGTTAGCATCAAATGATGCGCCACCCTGTTTGCCGAATTTAACATCGCCAGTTTGTGCCATAAATCCATCAATAACGCGGTGGAACACCACACCATCATATTCGCCTGCACGGGCAAGTTCTTTGATACGCGCAACATGGTTAGGCGCCAAATCAGGACGCATTTCAATAACAACTTCACCCTTTGTTGTATCAAGGATGAGTGTATTTTCTGGATCTTTATAAGCCAAATTTTATTCCTTCGTTTTGGGATATGAAAACATTCGTGACATGTCCCTATTATTTGTCGGCAGCAATCTCAACCTTGATCATGCGATCTGGGCCAGAAACTGAGCCCGATTGACCAGAACCGCGCTTGATTTCGTCCACAAACTCCATTCCGCTTTCAACTTCACCAACAACAGTGTACTCACCATTGAGAAAGTCACCATCTGCAAACATGATAAAGAACTGAGAATTAGCAGAGTTCGGATTTTGTGATCGTGCCATGCCTACAACACCGCGTTTAAAATGCGTGTCTGTGAACTCAGCATCAATATCGCCAAGTTTGGAGCCGCCAGTGCCCGCACGTTCCGCGCTATAACCATCTTCCATATCGCCGAACTGAACATCGCCCGTTTGCGCCATGAAGCCTTCAATCACGCGGTGGAAAGCCACATTGTCATACTCACCAGCGCGCGCGAGTTTTTTAATTTGCTCAACATGTTTTGGAGCAAGGTCTGGACGCAAGGCAACAACCACTTCGCCCGATTTAAGGGTGATAACCATTGTGTTTTCTGGTTCAGCGGCAAAAGCGGCAATTGTGGATGCCGCAGCAATTGTAATTGCAGCCAGTGCGCCACCAATGAATTTTCCTAAACGCATAAAAATATCCTGTTTATTTGAGTTTTTTGAGCGCCTGCAACACCGGCGCCGGTACAAATGACGACACATCGCCGCCCATGACTGCGATCTGCCGCACTAATGTGGCACTGATCGGGCGTGTCTCGACTGTTGCAGGAATAAATATTGTTTGAATATCCGGAGCGAGCTGCGTATTCATGCCTGCCATCTGCATTTCATAATCAAAATCAGAAGCATCACGCAGACCGCGCACAATGACTTGTGCATCAGCTTTTCGAGCGGCATCAACCACCAAACCGTCAAATGCAACAATTGTTATACGGTTAGGATCGAGCGCTGAATCACTTAGCGATTGTTCAATAAGGGTTTTGCGCTGATCAAAATCAAACATGCCTTTTTTAACAGCATGAACGCCAATACCAATGACAACGCGGTCAAATGAAGTGAGCGCGCCTTCCAAAACAGCCATATGGCCGTTGGTAATGGGGTCGAAGGAACCTGAATAAAAACCGATACTAAGCTTTGTCATGATTTTGATTTATCCGTATTTCAGCTGGCTTGAAAGTCGTAAATCAACCGTTTTCACACAAAACAGGATAGACGGCTTTGCCGATACGCAAGATTCCGGCTTCACCATACTCATCTTCGGTCGAAACACGCACCGTGCGCAATGAAATAAGAACAACATCAACATTATCATCGGTAAAATCGACCAGCATGCGGTTATCATCCTGAAATGCTTGCCCAACAATGATTGTTGTGCCTTCGCCATTGCGTGTGGACCATGTTCTGCCAAAAGCGGTCACCCGTGCAGATAAAACAGACAGCACATCCAAACGCCCAACATTCATTGATATTTCGCCGCTTCGTCCATCAACCGCGCGGCACTCAATATTGGCCGATGCGGACGCAGAAAAAGTAAAAATGCCTGTAAAAACAGTCAGGAAGAGAAGCTTTAGAATAGCTCGTTTCAATAACAATGATGCCTCCTCACAGGCTGAACACGCATCTGTGTACGTAAATGATGCAACTTTAAATCACATCCGGCGTTATATCAGCAAGTCAACAAATGCGCCGCACGAGCCTCCAGCAGTTGCGGCGCGCAAAACAAGTAAGAATAGGAACGCAAAATGTTCGCACTTTATACCGCTGCCTTCGCAATCGCGCTTTTAACAATCACAAGCGGCTTGTCCGCTGCTCTTTTGATGCGCCAAAAGCAATTGAAGTAATTTAAGCGCGCTTTGTTAGAGCCAACCAAATGCCAGCGCCAATAAGCGCAGTGCCTGATATGCGTTCAATCAAACGGATATTGGACTGTGTAAGCCAGCTTCCTGTTCTGCCTGCGGCCAGCGCATAAATCCCGTCACCAACGGCACCGATAATCATAAAAATACCGCCCAATATAATTGTTTGAACAGAGGCATTGCCCTCCGCGACAATAAATTGCGGAATAAATGCGCCAAAGAAGAACAGCGCTTTAGGATTTGACCAGATTACAAAAAATCCTTGCCAAAAATAGCCGTTCATTGAACGCTTCTTTGTGCGCATCTCATCAGGGTTTGCTAATGCGCCGTTTGAACGCCACATCATGATACCCAGATAGATGAGATAAGCTGCCCCGAACAGCTTCACGTAATCAAAAATCTCACCCATTACAGAGACGACAGCCTGCAAACCGAAGGCAAGTACGCCGATCATGATCGCAAGGCCAAACTGCGTGCCAGCAATATTCATAAAGCCAGCCTTAGAGCCTGACCGGAGCGAGTTGGCGATAATCACCGTAACCGTTGGGCCAGGCACGAGAACAATTGCTGCGCAGGCAAGAACAAAAGTCCAAAGCACTGCTGCATCAATCATTAGTCATCGTCTCCCGGTAAAGCTTCATCCGGCAAATCTGCATCACCTTCAACAGTACCGCCTGAACCGCCTTCAGGCAAAACCACACCCTCAATAACTTCACCGTCTTCGGCTTCATCATCAGCAGGTTCAGAGATACGTTCGACCGAAACCACACGCTCACCATCGCGCGTTTTGAAGATCGTAACGCCCTTAGTTGAACGGCTCGCAAAGCGTATTCCCTCAACCGGCACACGAATAACCTGCCCATTGTTCGACACCAGCATAATCTGGTCATCGCTATCAACAGGGAAAGTCGCAACCAATTGGCCAATCTCTTTGGTCTTGGATGTGTCGGTTGCTTTAATGCCCTTACCGCCACGTCCTGAAACACGGAAATCATAAGAAGAAGAGCGCTTACCATAACCAAATTCAGAGATGGTCAACACAAATTGTTCGCGTGCTGCAAGTTCATCCAAACGTTCAGGTGAAAGTTCAGCTGCAACTGTATTTTCTTCATCATCAGAAGTACTTACAGCCACATCTTCATCTTCTACATCCGCACGGCGAAGCGCCGCTGCATGTTTCAGATAACCAGCACGTTCCTGTGCACTTGCGTCCACATGCCCAAGAATGGACATTGAAATCACATTATCACCATTGGCAATATTCATGCCGCGCACGCCTGTCGAATTACGCCCTGCAAACACCCGAATATCGGTGACAGCAAAACGAATACATTGGCCGAGCGCGGTTGTCATAAGCACATCATCATCTTCAGAACAGGTCTGAACAGATAGAATTTCGTCGCCCGACCCTTCTTCAAATTTCATCGCAATTTTGCCGTTACGATTAACCTGAACAAAGTCAGACAATTTGTTTCGGCGCACAGTGCCGCGCGTTGTCGCGAACATAACGTCCAACTCAGCCCAGCTTTCCTCATCCTCAGGAAGCGGCATAATGGAAGTGATACGTTCATTAGCTTCAAGCGGAAGCATATTACGCAAGAATTTACCGCGTGATGTTGGCGTGCCTATCGGCAAGCGCCATACTTTTTCTTTATAGACGATGCCGCGCGACGAGAAGAACAAGATCGGCGTATGGGTATTGGCAACGAACAAACGTGTGACGAAATCTTCGTCCTTGGTTGCCATGCCGGAGCGACCTTTACCGCCACGGCGCTGTGCACGATACGTATCGAGCGGAACGCGTTTGATATATCCTTCGTGACTGAATGTGACGACCATTTCTTCACGGGCGATGAGGTCTTCATCGTCCATGTCTGGGCCGCCCTCAGCTAAAAGCGTGCGGCGCGGTGTACCAAACTCTTCTTTAACGGCAGCAAGTTCTTCCTTGACGATATCTTGAATGCGCTGACGTGAAGCCAGAATTTCAAGATATTCTTTAATTTCGACGCCAATCGTGTTCAATTCATCGGCAATCTCATCACGTCCAAGCGCAGTAAGGCGTGCAAGGCGTAATTCGAGAATGGCGCGCGCCTGCTCTTCTGAAAGGAAATAAGTTCCATCTTCATTGAGCTTATGGCGCGGGTCTGCAATCAGTTCCACCAAAGGCGCAACATCTTTTGCAGGCCAACGACGTTCCATCAATTGTTCACGCGCAGTCGCCGGATTTGGCGCAACACGAATAAGATGGATAATTTCGTCGATATTGGCCACTGCAATCGCCAAACCAACCAAGACATGGGCACGATCACGCGCTTTACGCAGCAAGAACTTGGTACGGCGCTGAACAACGACCTCGCGGAATGCTACAAATGCGCGTAGCATGTCCATAATATTCATAAGTTCTGGCTTACCGCCGTTCAGTGCAACCATATTGGCGCCGAACGAAGTCTGCAGCGGTGTATAGCGGTAAAGCTGGTTCAAAACCACTTCCGCATTAGCATCGCGCTTGATCTCAACAACCACACGGTAACCCGTACGGTCAGATTCATCGCGCAGATCAGAAATACCTTCCACGCGCTTATCGCGCACAAGGTCAGCCATTTTCTCGATCATGGTCGCTTTATTGACCTGATATGGCACCTCAGTAATGATAATTGCTTCGCGGTCGTTCGGGCGCTGTTCAATTTCAGCTTTGCCGCGCATGATAATCGAACCGCGGCCTGTCTCATAAGCAGACTGAATACCAGAACGTCCAAGCACCATAGCACCGGTCGGAAAGTCCGGCCCTGGCACATGCTGCATCATTTCCGGCAAAGTAATTGCCGGATTGTCGATCATCGCGATACAACCATCAACCAATTCGCCCAGATTGTGCGGCGGAATATTGGTCGCCATACCAACAGCAATACCGCCAGAACCATTGACCAACAGATTTGGAAAGCGCGCAGGCAAAACCTTAGGCTCTTCACGTGAGCCATCATAGTTATCTTGAAAATCGACAGTATCCTTGTCGATATCTTCAAGTAGCTCATGCGCAACCTTTTGAAGCCGCGATTCTGTGTAACGCATCGCAGCAGGTGGATCGCCGTCAATCGAACCAAAGTTACCCTGCCCATCGACAAGCGGCACACGCAAAGACCAATCCTGCGCCATACGCACGAGCGAATCGTAAATCGCACTGTCGCCATGGGGGTGAAAGTTACCCATCACGTCACCGACGATTTTCGACGATTTCACATATTTGCGGTTCCAGTGATAACCACTGTCATGCATTGCATAGAGAATACGGCGGTGGACAGGCTTCAAGCCATCGCGCACATCGGGAAGCGCACGAGACACGATTACGCTCATCGCATAATCGAGATAGGAGCGCTGCATTTCCTCTATAATAGAGATAGGTTCAATGCCGGAATTTCCGCCGTTGCCATCGATCGGTGTTTTGTCGTTCAAAACTAGCCACTTTCAATTCAGAATCAATTGAGTAAGGTTAGCCCGTTTACACCAAACATCCAAGGTTTACGGGCATTTATCCACCATTCAACACGTCATCTCGCACGATGGATGACAGTCACGCTGCTTAAATGCTCTTTCTAAAGCAATGTTGGACCAAACTCGCGGTTAAACAGCAGGTAAATGGCTCTATCGCCGACCTTATCAAACAATCTGATGCCGGATTATTTAGACGATTTTGCTTGAGCGGTAGAATTTCACCAGATTTGTCGATACACATAGCTGTCGACTATAAATTCGACGCATCAAGATTCCGCTGACTATAGGCCCGCTATGAACTTAGACCTAATTGTAAATGCTGTCGTGACATTGCTTGTTACGATCGACCCAGCAGGCCTAGCGCCCTTATTTCTAGCTGTAACAGGCGGCATGGACACCGCACAGCGCAAACAAGTGGCCATGCGCGCATGTCTTATGGGGTTTGGCATATTGGTTGTATTTGTCGTTGCTGGATCTGGCATTCTAACACTTTTCGGCATTACGCTTCCTGCATTCCGCGTCGCTGGCGGTCTGCTGCTGTTCTGGATTGCGTTTGAAATGATTTTCGAGAAACGACAGGAACGGCATGAAGAAACCGCTCAAAAGGCGATTACGGCCGATCAGGTGCGCTCTGTTGCCGTGTTTCCGCTTGCTATTCCGCTTCTGGCAGGACCGGGTGCAATTTCAGCTGGCATTCTATTATCGAACGATTTTTCCTCACCCGCCTTACGCGCAGGCCTTATTTTAATTATCGGCCTGATAATTCTTGTGACCTATTTCGTTTTTCTTGTGGCGGAAAAGGTAGACAAATTGCTTGGTGAAACAGGCCGCTCGGTACTCACACGCCTTTTGGGGGTGATCCTGTCTGCGCTAGCAGTACAGTTTGTTGCCGATGGCATTAAAGCGATTGTGGCAAGCTAAACAGCCCTATCGCTTCAACTCATAAGTGAGAGCATCGCTGCCCCAGCCATGAACCTTATCATGTGCTTTGACAGTGACGACATTAATAGCCTCATCAATGAGGATACCGCTCTTTGAGCGTGTAAATGGCTGTTCATTATCATGGGGATGCGCAAGCACACGCTCGCCAAGCATCGTTCCATCTGGTGCAAACACCGCCCATTTATCGGCGTAATGATCCCATCCGGCATCATCATGTTTGACAGTCACACTAAATCGCCAAGATTTATCTGAGCTTTGTGATGCATCAACACCAACAATATCGGCCTGCCCAGCAATCGCTTGCCCCGCGAGTAATATTAATCCCAGCGCAGCAAGAGCGACACCGACGACCAAATCACGCGAGTGCAAACCGGCATCGCGCGGAAGAGAAAACCCTCCCGCGCGCACGTCAATTTCATTTCTAGGTTTGATTCTAGAACGGAATTTCGTCATCCATATCCCTAGAAAAATCGCCGCCGCCAGATGATTGGCCGCCTTGGTTGCCACCCTGATTGCCGCCGCCATAGCCGCTATCATTCGAAACATTACGCTGTTGGCCGCCACCTGATTGACCGCCTTGGTAACCGCCGCCATCACGCTCATTGCGCCCGTCAAGCATTTGCAACTCGCCGCGATAACGCTGAAGCACAATCTCGGTCGTGTATTTATCTTGACCGTTTTGATCCTGCCATTTGCGGGTTTGCAAAGCGCCTTCAAGATAAACCTTCGCGCCTTTTTTCAAATATTGCTCGGCAACTTTTGCCAGCTGATCATTGAAAATGACGACACGGTGCCATTCGGTGCGCTCTTTACGCTCACCAGAAGCCTTATCACGCCATGATTCAGACGTTGCCACCGAAAGGTTGACCACAGGGTCACCACTCGACATGCGTTTAACATCTGGATCAGCGCCCAGATTTCCAACCAAAATAACTTTATTCACGCTGCCTGCCATTGCAGAAACTCCTACTCGAATTCTTTCTAAACACACTAAAGCATCGAATAGATGCAAAACAGTGACATGTAATCTGTCCACAGACTTTCATACGTTCTATTTTTGTTCTATTGAAGCGAAGCGAATCTGTCAAGATTCACTTCATCGACCTCGACACGCCAGCAATACGGCCTACATGGTGGGTGAATTCGACTTCATCGAAGCAACAACAGCGATTATAAGATGGCCGACAGCAAATATATTTCCGTACGTGGTGCACGCGAGCACAATCTCAAAAATATCGACGTTGATTTACCCCGTGATAAATTGATCGTCATCACCGGCCTTTCAGGCTCCGGCAAATCATCACTCGCTTTTGATACAATCTATGCAGAAGGCCAACGCCGCTATGTAGAGAGTTTGTCCGCTTATGCGCGCCAGTTCTTGGAGATGATGCAAAAGCCGGATGTTGATCAAATTGATGGATTGTCGCCTGCAATTTCCATTGAGCAAAAAACAACATCGAAAAACCCGCGCTCAACGGTTGGCACGGTGACAGAGATTTATGACTATATGCGCTTGCTGTTTGCGCGTGTTGGCATTCCTTATTCTCCTGCAACCGGATTACCGATTGAAAGCCAAACCGTTAGTCAAATGGTTGATCGGGTTTTGGCGCTCGAAGAAGACACAAGGCTCTTTATACTTGCGCCTATCGTTCGCGGCCGCAAAGGCGAGTATAAGAAGGAACTCGCAGAGCTGATGAAAAAAGGCTATCAGCGCGTCAAAATCGATGGCGAATTCTATGAATTAGCTGACGCCCCTACCCTTGATAAGAAATATAAGCACGACATTGATGTTGTTGTTGATCGCATCGTTGTGCGCGAAGACATGCAGTCACGACTGGCCGATTCTTTGGAGCAGTGCCTTAGCCTGACAGAAGGCATGGCAATTGCAGAATTTGCCGACAAACCGCTTCCTGATAGCGAAACGAAAAAAGAAGCCAAAAACAAATCCGCAAACGACACCCATGAACGGCTGGTTTTCTCCGAAAAATTCGCCTGCCCTGTGTCTGGCTTTACAATACCGGAAATCGAGCCGCGCTTATTTTCGTTCAACAACCCCTTTGGCGCTTGTTCGCATTGTGACGGTTTGGGCACCGAACAAGGTGTTGATCCGGGCATGGTTGTGCCCAATTCAAGCCTAAGCTTGCACAAGGGCGCGATTGCCCCTTGGTCAAAATCCACAAATCCTTCACCTTATTACGCACAAACATTGCAAGCGGTCGGCAAATTATACGGCTTTAAAATGAACGATGTGTGGGATGATTTATCCCAAGAAAGCAAAGATGCTGTGCTCTACGGCACTGGCACACAAAATATTGACTTTGCTTATGATGACGGGCTGCGCACTTACAAAACCCGCAAACCATTTGAAGGCGTGATACCAAGCTTGGAACGCCGCTGGCGCGAAACAGATTCTGCATGGATGCGCGAAGAAATTGAACGCTACATGTCGCGCAATCCTTGCTCTCATTGTAATGGCTACCGGCTTAAGGAAGAAGCTCTTTCGGTCAAAATCAATAAGCTGCACATTAGCCAAGTCGCTGAAATGTCAATTCGCGCGGCCAATGATTGGTTCGGCGAACTTCCCAATAACCTGACCGACAAACAAATGGAGATTGCTGGCCGAATTTTGAAAGAAATTCGTGACCGCTTGAAGTTTCTTGTCGATGTTGGACTTGATTATTTAACGCTATCGCGTGGCTCTGGGTCGCTTTCAGGCGGCGAAAGTCAGCGTATTCGCCTTGCCTCTCAAATTGGTTCGGGCCTTACCGGTGTTCTTTATGTTCTTGATGAACCATCCATTGGCCTGCACCAGCGTGATAATGCGCGCTTGCTTGAAACTTTGCGCCACCTGCGTGACCTCGGCAACACAGTTATTGTCGTTGAACATGACGAAGACGCAGTCCTAACGGCTGACTATGTGCTGGATATTGGTCCTGCGGCCGGCATTCACGGCGGCGAAGTGATCGCCAGCGGTACGCCCAAGCAAATTATGAAGAATAAGAAATCGCTTACCGGCAAATATTTGACCGGTGAGCTGAGCATTCCAATGCGCGACGAGCGGCGTAAAATTGACAAAAAGCGCGGCATTAAAGTCATCGGCGCCAAAGGCAACAATCTAAAGAATGTGACAGCAACATTGCCGCTCGGCGTGTTTTCCGCTGTTACCGGTGTATCTGGCGGCGGCAAATCCACATTTCTAATCGAAACACTCTACAAAGCTGCCGCACGGCGCATCAATGGCGCACGCGATGTACCTGCCGAACATGACCGCATTGAAGGTTTTGAACATATCGACAAGGTCATTGATATTGACCAATCGCCGATTGGCCGGACACCGCGCTCAAACCCAGCAACCTATACAGGCGCATTCACACCGATCCGCGAATGGTTTGCACAATTGCCGGAATCAAAAGTGCGCGGCTATCAGCCGGGCCGCTTCTCCTTCAATGTAAAGGGCGGCCGATGTGAAGCCTGTCAGGGCGACGGCGTCATCAAAATCGAAATGCATTTTTTGCCCGATGTTTATGTGACATGTGATGTGTGCCACGGCAAACGCTATAACCGCGAAACATTAGAGGTCGAATTCAAAGGAAAATCAATTTCCGACGTTTTGGATATGACTGTTGATGAAAGTGTCGATTTCTTTGCCGCCGTTCCAGCTGTGCGCGACAAAATGGAAACCTTGCGCCGTGTTGGCTTGGGCTATGTAAAAGTCGGTCAGCAAGCAACCACCCTATCGGGCGGTGAAGCGCAGCGCATTAAACTGGCTAAAGAATTGTCACGCCGCGCTACAGGCCGAACGCTCTATATTTTGGATGAGCCGACAACGGGGCTGCATTTCCATGACATCGCTAAACTGCTCGAAGTTTTGCATGAGCTGGTTGATAGCGGCAACACGATGGTGGTTATTGAGCACAATCTCGAAGTTATAAAAACAGCGGACTGGGTTATCGACCTTGGCCCTGAAGGCGGCGATGGCGGCGGCGAAATCGTTGCAGAAGGAACGCCGGAACATATCGCAACCGTTGAACGCTCTTACACGGGGCACTTCTTGAAAGAACTTCTTGAACGCCGCCCCTTGAAAAAATAACCGCCACGCAATTTTAATAAGCAGATTGAACCTCAAGCTCAAAATGCTCTACTGCCTATAAAATAAGCCATTGCACATTTTATAGGCAGCAAGCACAAAGTTTAAGCGCACAGATAAATTGACAGTTTGCCAAGAGCCTTCGCGCAGCCTAAAAAGCCGCCTATGATGCAATAATGAGGCACAATATTCATCTCAGCCAAAAATTCAAACTGGCACGCACCTTGCATAGCACGCGACAACATCTATCGGAGGTCACCTGAATGAAAAAGATCGAAGCGATCATTAAGCCGTTCAAACTTGATGAAGTCAAAGAAGCACTACAGGAAGTTGGCCTACAGGGAATTACAGTAACCGAGGCAAAAGGCTTCGGTCGCCAAAAGGGCCACACTGAATTGTACCGCGGCGCAGAATATGTCGTGGACTTCCTGCCGAAAGTTAAAATCGAAGTTGTGGTAACGTCTGAAACAGTCGATGCCGCAATAGAAGCGATCCGCAATGCGGCGCAAACAGGTCGCATTGGCGATGGCAAAATCTTTGTCTCGCCAATCGAAGAGGTCGTGCGCATCCGCACGGGAGAAACCGGCGCAGACGCTGTTTAACGTCTGTTGTTAAAACGAGCCAACTTAAAATGAGAAGGAAGGCCAATAAATGAGCGCTAATGATATTCTGAAGCAGATTAAAGACAACGACATAAAGTTCGTTGACCTGCGCTTCACAGATCCACGCGGTAAATTGCAGCACGTAACAATTGATGTTGCTGTTGTTGATGAAGACATGTTCTCAGACGGCGTTATGTTCGACGGCTCGTCAATCGGCGGCTGGAAAGCCATCAATGAATCAGACATGGTTTTGATGCCTGACGTATCTTCAGCCCATATGGACCCGTTCTACGCGCAGTCCACAATGGTTATTATCTGTGACATCTTGGATCCGGTTTCTGGCGAAGGCTACAACCGTGACCCACGCATGACAGCAAAACGCGCAGAGGCTTATGTTAAGTCTGGCGGTTTCGGTGACACAGCTTATTTCGGCCCTGAGCCAGAATTTTTCATCTTTGATGATGTTCGCTACAACACAGATCCATACAACACAGGCTTCTCGCTTGACTCGTCTGAACTGCCTTCAAACACAGGCACAGAATACGAAACAGGCAATATGGGCCACCGCCCAACAAACAAAGGCGGTTACTTCCCAGTAAACCCAGTCGACAGCTGTCAGGACATGCGTTCTGAAATGCTTACAGTTATGGCTGAAATGGGTATTGCGACTGAAAAGCATCACCATGAAGTTGCAGCTGCTCAGCACGAACTTTCTATGATCTTTAACACGCTGGTTGCTAAAGCCGACGAAACACAGATCTACAAATATGTTGTTCAGAACGTAGCGCACGCTTACGGCAAAACAGCAACATTTATGCCAAAACCTGTCTTTGGCGACAACGGCACAGGCATGCACGTTCACCAGTCAATCTGGAGAGACGGCAAGCCATTATTTGCTGGCGACGAATATGCTGGCCTATCTGAAGCTTGCTTGTTCTACATCGGCGGCATCATCAAACATGCTAAATCGTTGAACGCTTTCACAAACCCATCAACCAACTCATATAAGCGTTTGGTTCCAGGTTATGAAGCACCGGTTCTTCTTGCATATTCTGCACGTAACCGTTCAGCATCTTGCCGTATTCCGTTCACACCATCACCAAAAGGCAAGCGTATGGAAGTACGTTTCCCTGACCCAATGGCGAACCCATATTTGTCATTCGCAGCGATGTTGATGGCCGGCCTTGATGGTATCAAAAACAAAATTCACCCAGGTGAACCAATGGACAAAGATCTATACGATCTTCCTGCGGAAGAACTGGCGTCAATTCCAACAGTTTGTACTTCACTACGTGAAGCACTGGATTCTTTGGATAAAGACCGTGAATATTTGAAAGCTGGCGGCGTATTCGACGACGATCAGATCGATGCTTACATCGCGCTTAAGAGAGAAGAGAACCTTCGTTACGAACAAACACCGCACCCGGTAGAGTTCGACATGTACTACTCGCTCTAATTTTAGCGATTTCTTAAGTGAAACCGGCAACCAGCAATGGTTGCCGGTTTTTTTATGCCTTTAAAAAGCCCGCACAAGGCAGCGCATTGGGCATTGTAAGGTGCACAAGCACGATAAGCTGGGCTTCAAACCTTTACATCACGCTCTTGGTTATTATGTTAAGGGAACATCCCGCCGCATGGCGGATTATCCAATGGGTGAGTACGCTCCCCAGAACTTTATCCCGAGAAGCATTTATTATGGCAGAAGCAGAACACGGCAGCACCGTACACATCCACTATACGGGTAAATTTCCAGACGGCACTGTCTTCGACAGCTCTGAAAATCGCGACCCGCTCACTTTCGAATTAGGTTCAGGACAAGTTATCCCTGGCTTAGACAAAGCGATGCGCGGCATGGAAGTTGGCACGAAGAAAACAATCGAAATTCCAGCAGCCGAAGCATATGGCCCGCACCACCCTGAAGGCGTGCAAAAGGTCGAGCGCAGCCAGTTGCCACCAGAAATTCAAACCGAAGTCGGTTTGCAGCTTCAAGCAACAGGCCAAGATGGACAAGCCATCAACCTGACTATCATTGAAGTTGATGAAACGACTGTAACAATGGATGCAAACCATCCATTGGCAGGTAAAGACCTTGTCTTTGATGTTGAGCTTGTCTCCGTCACATAAACGATTAGAACTCGGCGGTAGAAATACCGCCGTTTTCACATGATCAAGGATATCCCAACTATGACCACGCTCTCATTCTTCGGTGCCGCCGGCACAGTTACCGGTTCTTGTTCCATGGTAGAAACAGCAGGCGCAAGCTTTCTTGTTGATTGCGGCATGTTTCAAGGCAACAAAACCGTCCGTGCTCTCAACGATCAGGATTTTCCTTTCGATGCCGCTAAGGCTGATTTTCTCATCCTTACGCACGCTCATATCGACCACTCAGGCCTTTTGCCAAAACTCATTAAACATGGCTTTAAAGGCAAAATTTACGCCACAACGCCAACGGTCGATTTGTTGAGTTTCATGCTGCTTGATTCGGCACGCATTCAAGAAGGCAATAATGAGCGCGAAAACCGCAAGCGCGCGCGTAAAGGGCTCGATCCCGTTGAGCCGCTCTACACACAAGACCACGCAAAAGGTGTTTTCCCGCTGCTTGAAGCCGTCGATTATGGCAATTGGTTTTCACCGCACAAAGATATCGAATTCCGTTTCTGGAATGCTGGCCATATTCTTGGCTCGGCCTCGGCTGAAATCAAATTTCCCGATGAAAACGGCAACACAATGCGCATTTTGTTTTCCGGTGACATTGGGCCAGAGGAAAAAGTATTCCACCCAGAACCTGGCGGCGAAACAGGCTTTGACTACATTGTATCAGAAAGCACCTATGGCGACCGTGACCGCGATGATTACACGCTGGAAAAGCGCCGCGAAATGCTTAAAGCCGAATTGGTGCGCGGTTTAGAAAAAGGCGGCAATGTTGTCATTCCAGCTTTTGCTGTTGAGCGAAGCCAAGAGCTTCTGCATGATATTGGTGTATTGCTTGCTCGAAATGAGCTGCCGCAAACAACCGTATTTTTAGATTCGCCACTTGCGCGAAAAGTCACAGAAGTTTTCATCAAACATGCTGATACGCTTGATGATGTCGAAATTGCCAATAGCGAGCTTTTCCGTGATGAAGATTTCCGCCTTGTTGAAAGCGTTGATGAGAGCAAAGCGATCAATAAAATCAAAGGTGGTGCGATCATCATTTCTGCATCAGGCATGGCCGATGCAGGCCGAATTCAGCACCATATTAAAAACAATATATGGAAACGTAATGCGACTATTTTGTTTGTTGGTTATCAAGCACCGGGCAGCCTCGGTCATGTGATCACATCCGGCGCGGAAAAAGTCCGCATTCATGGCCAAGAATATGCCGTTAAGGCAGATATTCGCCGCCTCGGAAATTATTCAGCGCACGCAGATCAGGGCGAATTGCTGGAATGGATTTTGGAACGCTCGCCAATCGCTGGCGGACTGTTCCTCAATCACGGCGACGATGATGCACGCGCAGTTTTAAAAGGCCTGCTGATTGAAAAAGGCATCAAATCTGAACTCATTCATATGCCGCAATTCGATGAAAGCTACGCGCTTAAAGCTGGCGATCCCGCCTCTAAAGGCCGCGTAGAATCTTTGGGCGCAAAACCGCCGCGCATTGATACAAGCGAGATGAAAACCGATTGGCATAATGATTATGCAGCATTCGTCGTGGAGCTAACCAAGAAACTCGACAAAAGCACAAATGACCAACAAAGACGCGCTTTGTTGGCCAAACTAAAATCCCAGCTTTAAGGTTTAGCTGTCTTCCATTTCATCGCCGCGGGCCTCTTCAAGACCGAGGAGGTTCCAGCTTTGAACCATATGTTGCGGCATTGGTGCACTGACATCGATCATCGCACCGCCTGACGGGTGCGGTATGCGTAGACGCCGTGCATGCAAATGCAATTTATTTTGAATGCCGCCTGGAAAATCCCAGTTCGGATCATCTTCAAAATATTTTGGATCACCCAGTATCGGACATTCCATCTGCAAGGTGTGAACACGAAGCTGGTGTGTGCGCCCTGTATAAGGCTCAAGCTCTAGCCATGTTAAACGTTGGCCAATCCGCTCAATAATCCGGTAGTTTGAAACAGCGTGATCTGCGCCTTTAATACCATGACGAACGACTTCCATGCGGTCGCCATCCGGTGTCTGCTTTTTCAAAAGCCAGCTTTTGATTGTGCCTTCAGTTTTCGGCGGCGCAGCTTTCACAAGTGCCCAATAGGTCTTCTTCGTTTCACGGTGACGAAACGATTCGGCCAGTTTTTGAGCCGCGCTGCGTGTTTTCGCAACCATCAGAACGCCGGATGTATCACGGTCAAGACGGTGAACAAGACGCGGCTTCTCACCCTTCTGATTACGAAGCGCTTCAAGCATTCCGTCAATATGACGCGGCACATTTGAACCGCCCTGCACCGAAAGGCCCGGCGGCTTGTTGATAACCAGCACGCGCTCATCTTCAAACAACGTCATCTTGCGAATAGCTTCTGCATCACCCGTATTACGAATGGAATGCGCCGTCATATTGCCATCACTTGCTCTATCCGTCTGCATAGGCGGAATACGAACGCTTTGACCTTTTTGAAGACGCGTATCTGATTTTACACGGCCACCATCAACCCGCACTTGGCCAGAGCGTAATAGTTTTTGCAACGGCCCGAAGCCTAACCCTGGATAGTGCGACTTAAACCAGCGGTCTAAGCGCATGCCATCTTCTTCGCCGTCAACTTCAATATTTTCAACGCCCGCCATAAAATTCCCTAACCTAAGCTGCGCATAAGCAGCAAACCGGCGAAAAGCGCGCCGACCGAAACGATAACGCTAATCGCAATATAAAGTCCTGCTTGAGCGATATCACCGCGCTCATACAAAACAACCGCATCCAAAGAGAATGCAGAAAATGTCGTAAAGCCACCGAGAAAGCCGGTGGCAAGAAACAGTCGTAATTCATTGCTCGAACCGCCCATGCGGCGCGCGAGCCATGCAATCAAAAGCCCCATTAAAAAAGAGCCAGCGATATTGACGATGATGGTGCCATAAGGAAATCCAGCGCCCAGCACCCGCATGGCGCTCACATTCACGCCATGCCGCAGCATTGCGCCCAAAGCGCCGCCAATACCAATGAGCAAGAAACTAAACATAACGCATCAGTTCGCTTTCGCCCCGATCAACTTCCAATTTTTATAGAAGAACTTCTTCAAGCGGCCGCCAACAAATGACACAAAAGCCAAACCAGCATCAATAAAGGCAGGCACGTAACTTGGGCGCGCCACATCCATAAACACTACGTAACGTCTTGCATCCAGATCATTGATAGAGCGATGGAACAATGTATCGTCGAAAATATAAAGCGGGTCTTCGTGCCAGAAATTCTTTTTGCCCTGACATTCGATAAACACTTTGTCTGTTTCAATCGGCGACAAATTAAGCAAAACGCGATAGCTCAAACGGTGTGGACCATAGTGCCACGTTGTCTTTTCTTTGCCGCTAAACACAGAAACCGCAATTGTTTTGACAAATTTATAATCGCCGTTCAATTCCGGCACATTATCAATCTGCTTTTTACCAAACCAGCGATACACATACATGCCGCGTCGGCCTTCGCCAAAAACAGAGTCAATATCGGCGATAATTGTATCTTTTTGTGCGCGGAATACGTCCAGCACATCATCTATTTCAGCACGGTGTGTTTCGGGCAAATCCTCAAGCTTAAGAACACCGGGATTGCGCGGTGAAATAATATCTACAAACAGGTTGAATGGCGATAAAAACCAAGTCAGCAATCCGTTGCCGCTAAAATAGCGCCGGAACATCATACCGGTCTTTGCTTTATTGCGTGATATATCAAGCAGACCGCAGATCAGCCAAAAAATCGTAATCAACGGTATGAAGTAAAATAGAATTGCCAATACAATAGCGGCGATTGCCATGCTTTTGATAAGCTTTTTTGTATCACGATTCATCGCAGCACCATCACTTGTTCATTTATGTGTTTCATTTACGCATTGATCGTTCAATCAGCAAGGTTACAATTTGACCTGCTATCAAGAACTGCCACGCTGTCTTCTTAATTTTGACCAGTAGTCCAAGCGTTTCCCAATATCGCGCTCAAAACCGCGCTCGACGGGCTCGTAATATTTCTGGCGCCCCATTTCGGTTGGAAAATAGTCCTGCCCTGAAAAAGCATCCGGTGCGTCATGGTCATATTGATAGCCAACACCATAGCCTTCAGCACCCATCAATTTGGTTGGAGCATTTAGAATATGCTTAGGCGGCAACAATGAACCAAATTGCTGTGCTGATATACGCGCCGCTTTATAAGCTTTATAAACGGCATTGGATTTAGGCGCAGACGCTAAATAGACGCACGCTTGCGCCAGTGCCAACTCACCCTCAGGCGAGCCGAGATAATCAAACGCATCTTTTGCAGCCAACGTAATTTGCAGCGCTTGCGGATCAGCAAGACCAATATCTTCTGACGCCATACGCACCAAGCGCCGCCCTAGATAAAGCGGATCTTCGCCAGCATCGAGCATACGCGCAAGATAGTAAAGCGCAGCATCCGGATCAGAACCCCGCACAGACTTATGCAAGGCCGATATGAGATTGTAATGACCGTCTTGGCCCTTGTCGTAAAGCGGCGCACGGCGTTGCAAAATTTTACGTAAACCATCAACACCGATGCGCTCATCCGGCAATGTTGAACGATAAAGCTCTTCTGCAAGTGTTAGCACTGCGCGTCCATCACCATCAGCCATAGCGATGATGGCGATGCGCCCATCTTCATCAACGGGCAGAGGCCGACCAATAAGCGCTTCAGCTTTGGTCAAAAGAAGTGAAAGACTATCCTCATCATGGCGCTTTAAAGTAAGCACCCGCGCCCGTGACAATAGCGCAGCATTAAGTTCAAATGACGGGTTTTCAGTGGTCGCACCGATCAAGGTAATCGTACCATCTTCCATAACAGGCAAAAAACTGTCCTGCTGTGCGCGGTTAAAACGGTGTATTTCGTCCACGAAAAGAATGGTCGCAGTGCCATTGCTACGGCGCAAACGTGCCGATTCAAATATCTTCTTCAAATCAGCGACACCACTAAAAATAGCAGAAAGTTGCTCAAAGTGATGATCTGTCTTACCAGCAATCAAACGCGCTAAAGTTGTTTTGCCAGTGCCGGGCGGTCCCCATAAAATGAGGCTCCCTGCTCCACCGGTAGAAAACAGACGCGTTAAAACACCCTCATCCCCAGTTAAATGGTCCTGACCAACAACATCGGAAAGCTCTTTGGGGCGCAGCCGATCTGCCAGCGGTCGATTTAAATCGCCACTGTTTGCGTTCTGCTTATCTTCAGTATCAAAAAGTTCAGCCAATTTAATACCGCAAAAACTGACGGATAGAACGGCCATTTCTAATAATTTGAAAACGCCAAGAACGACGATCAACGTTCAAAACATCCTTAGCAATGTCAATACTGCTCATCTGTTCGCCGTTTACATCTTCGATAATGTCGCCGGGCCTAAAGCCTGAACGCGCAGCATTTGAACCACGCTCAATATCTGTAATGACAACACCGCGAACATCACCGCGTATCCGCAGCTTACGGATAATCTGGGATGTCGGCTCAGATATTTTTGCACCAGCAAACGGACTACGTCCCTCGATGATCAAGGTCCTCGCAGCAACTTCAGCCGGAGGTGCCGCAAGTTTAACTTTCACAGTTACAAGCTTGCCACGTGAAAAGACGTCAACCTCGGCTTCTTCCTCAAGGGAAAGTGTCGCCAAACGATAACCAAGCGCATCAGGATGTTCGATCCGGTGACCGTTAATCGCCAGCAATACGTCACCAACTTTCAAGCCCGCATTATCAGCAGGTCCTTTATCAACAACACTTGCAATGATAGCACCTGATGGACGCTGCAAGCCCAGGCTTTCAGCAATATCTGGCGTAACAGGTTCAAAATCAGCGCCAATATAAGGTCGTTCAAATGCATCACTGCCACCTTTGGCCTGCGCCACAACCGCACGCACCATATTGGCCGGAATAGCAAAGCCTATACCGTTTGAGCCACCAGAGCGGCTAAAGATAGCGGTGTTAATGCCAACCAAATTACCCGTCATATCAATCAAAGCACCGCCGGAATTGCCGGGATTAATCGCAGCATCTGTTTGGATAAAGAAACCAAAATCAGACACGCCAACGCGCGTACGCGCAACGGCTGAAACAATACCGGATGTAATTGTTTGGCCCACACCAAATGGATTGCCGATTGCCAAAACCAAATCGCCTGTTAGCAACTGATCAGACTCTGCAAATTTAAGTGCAGGCAAATCTTCACCTGCATTAATGCGTAATACAGCAAGGTCAGAACGTTCATCACGCAGCACAACTTCGCTTTCAAACTCGCGGCCATCTGAAAGCGCCACTTTGATCTCATCAGCACCATCAATCACATGATTGTTCGTTACAACGAGCCCTGCACCGTCAACAATAACACCTGAACCGAGCGACGCTTCAACACGTGGCTGGCGCTGCCCAAGACGATTGCCAAAAAACTGCTCAAAAAATGGATCACCAGCAAAAGGTGACTGTCTTTGCTCGACTTTGCGGGCTGCATAAACGTTCACAACAGAAGGCGATGTTTTTTCAACAAGCGGCGCAAAGGAAAGCTGAATGTCGCCTTGGCCAAGTGGCACACGCCGCATGATTGACGTTGTTTCAGCCTGCGGTTCTGCCACATCACTATTTTGCTCAGGCTCATTGGGCTGAAATAACTCGTTGAGAAAACCACGGATGCTATTATCGGGACTCTGCGCATGAGCAGTCTTTGGGCCAATTGCAGCAGCCGCCAAAATAATAGTTGTAGCAACAAAACGAATAAGCATTCTTGTCTCCGAGCAAATCACTATAGCAAGTCCAATATAGAACGAAAAAAGGGCCCCGAAAGGCCCTTACTTCTTAAATCGCTTTTAAAGGCGAAATTATGCTGCAGCTTCTTCGTTCTGATCTTCTGCTTCAAGACGTGCACGGTCGCCCGCACCACGTGCATCAACATCACGATCAACGAATTCGATGACTGCCATAGGCGCATTGTCACCTGTGCGGAAGCCCGCTTTCATGATGCGCAAATAGCCGCCGTGACGATCCGCATAGCGCGGTGCCAATGAAGCAAACAATTTACGTGTCTGAATTTCGTCACGAATTGAAGACGCGACTTGGCGACGTGCGTGAAGATCACCACGTTTGCCCAAAGTAACGAGCTTCTCAACGATTGGACGCAATTCCTTTGCTTTTGGCAAAGTTGTCACGATTTGTTCGTGTTCGATAAGTGAAGCTGCCATGTTTGCAAACATTGCTTTACGGTGGCTGCTTGTACGATTTAGCTTGCGGCCTGATTTACCGTGGCGCATGAGCCTTCTCCTAAGTTGTCCGGCTCAGCCGGAGTAAGTTCAAAAATTAATAGTGATCTTCGTAACGTTTTGCGAGATCTTCGATATTTTCTGGTGGCCAAGTTGGTACTTCCATACCGAGATGTAGGCCCATAGATGCCAAAACTTCTTTAATCTCGTTAAGAGACTTACGACCGAAGTTAGGCGTACGAAGCATTTCGCCTTCGCTCTTCTGAATAAGATCGCCAATATAAACAATATTGTCGTTCTTCAAGCAGTTTGCAGAGCGAACAGAAAGTTCCAACTCATCAACCTTCTTAAGAAGAGCTGGGTTGAATGCAAGTTCTTGAACTTGTTCTTCCTGCGCTTCTTTTTCTGGCTCTTCAAAGTTAACAAACACACCAAGCTGGTCTTGTAGAATACGTGCAGCAAAAGCCACAGCATCTTCACCTGAAACAGTGCCGTTTGTTTCGATTGTCATGAGCAATTTGTCATAATCGAGAACTTGGCCTTCGCGTGTGTTCTCAACTTTGTAAGAAACTTTGCGAACTGGTGAATAAAGACTATCAACCGGAATAAGACCGATTGGCGCATCTTCAGCACGGTTACGTTCAGCAGGAACATAACCTTTACCCGCATCAACGGTGAATTCCATACGGATTTCAGCGCCTTCATCAAGCGTACACAAGACATGGTCAGGGTTGAGAACTTCAACATCGCCAACAGTCTGAATGTCAGAAGCCAAAACAGCGCCTGGTCCTTGCTTGCGCACAACCATACGTTTCGGGCCATCGCCTTCCATGCTGATCGCAATTTCCTTAATGTTCAAGATGATGTCTGTAACATCTTCGCGAACACCAGGAATGGAAGAGAACTCGTGTAGAACGCCGTCAATCTGCACAGCAGTAACAGCAGCACCACGAAGTGAAGATAGCAAAACGCGGCGAAGCGCATTACCCAAAGTCAAGCCAAAACCGCGTTCAAGCGGCTCAACGATCAAAGACACTTTCTTACCAGAGCCTTTGAATTCAACTTTGTTCGGCTTAATCAGTTCTTGCCAGTTTTTTTGTATCACAGCATTTTCCTTCAACTACAACGCTACCATCCAATCGTAGCGCTCTGTCTTTTATCGAGCATCGCTGGATTAACGACACCCAAATCACATCGTGGTCGGGTTTATACCCGGCGACGTTTTTTAGGGCGGCAGCCATTATGCGGAATAGTTGTCACATCACGAATAGACGTGATTGTGAAACCCGCAGCCTGCAACGCACGCAATGCTGATTCACGACCTGAGCCAGGACCGTTAACTTCAACTTCCAAAGACTTCATACCGTGTTCTTGTGCTTTTTTAGCGCAATCTTCTGCAGCCATCTGAGCAGCAAACGGTGTAGATTTACGAGAGCCTTTAAAACCCTGCATACCAGCTGAAGACCAAGCAATTGCATTGCCCTGTGCATCAGTGATTGTGATCATTGTGTTGTTGAAAGTAGAATTCACATGAGCAATGCCAGATGAAATGTTTTTCTTTTCGCGGCGTTTAACGCGTCCAGCTTCTTTAGCCATTTAATAGTTCCTTTGATTTCAAGCGCCGCCGTAGCACCGGCGGCTAAACCGAAAATTTATGATTATTTCTTCTTACCAGCGATCGCTTTTGCTGGGCCCTTACGTGTGCGCGCATTTGTGTGCGTACGCTGACCACGAACAGGAAGACCACGACGGTGACGAAGACCACGGTAACAACCAAGGTCCATCAAGCGCTTAACATTCATAGATGTTTCGCGGCGAAGGTCGCCTTCAACCTGATAGTCACGGTCGATTGTTTCGCGGATGCCGAGAATTTCAGCGTCAGACAATTCGTTGACGCGGCGCTCTGGCGCAATGTTGTTTTTCTCGATGATTTCTTTCGCGAATTGCGCACCAATACCGTGAATGTATTGTAGTGAGATAATTACACGTTTCTGTGTTGGGATGTTAACCCCGGCAATACGAGCCATGCTCAATACTCCATGTATGCCAAAATGGCGTTTATGTTGCTCGCGTCCGGTGGAGGCCGGCCCTTGCGAGGCTCGCTATCAAATACGCAAACCAATCCCAACAGGAATCAAAACTCACGCGTTTTTAAGGGAGTCGGTGGGCTATAAGCCTGACGTGAACAACTGTCAACAGCCGGTATGCACGAATCATACCGACTGTATGGATTTCTATCGTTTCGGATTAAACCTCATCCAAAACTTTTTTTATGCTTTCGCCCACTTGCTCAATCGCCTGTAGGCCATCAACTGATTGCAACATGCCTTTGGCATAGTAATAACCAAGCAGCGGCGATGTTTCTTTATAATAGGCCATAAGCCGCGTCTTTAGCGCTTCTGGATTATCATCCTTACGGCGTTTAAACTCTGTACCACCGCATTTGTCGCACACGCCCTTTTTAGCCGTAGGCTGCAAAGTATCATTATAACCAGCGCCACAATTTGCGCAGGTAAAACGACCAGCAATGCGTTCAACAAGAACTTCGTCTTCAACGGATAGCTCAATCACGACATCAAGCGGCATGCCCTTTTCAGCAAGCAGATCCTCTACGGCATCAGCTTGCACCAGCGTGCGCGGGTATCCATCAAGAATGAACCCTTTGTCACAATCAGGTTGCTCAAGGCGTTCTGATACAATCGCATTCACGATATCATCTGATACAAGGTTACCTGCATCCATAACGCTTTTAGCGCGAAGACCAACTTCGGTGCCAGCTGCAACAGCTGCACGAAGCATATCACCAGTCGAAAGTTGTGGAATGCCGTAAGCCTCAACAAGCTTTTGTGCTTGCGTTCCCTTACCCGCACCCGGCGGCCCTAGAAGAATTAATCTCATCTACGCTTTTTCCCCCCGCGTAATTTAGACTTCTTGATCAAGCCTTCATACTGGTGGGCGATAAGATGACCTTGCACCTGAGCGACCGTATCCAGTGTGACGCTGACCACGATCAGCAATGATGTACCACCCAGATAGAACGGTACGCCTGTGCGCGCTATTAGAAATTCGGGTAATATACAAACCAAAACCAAGTAAATTGCACCAACAACTGTGATGCGCGTCAAAACGTAATCGATATACTCAGCTGTACGAGCACCAGGGCGAATGCCTGGAATAAAGCCAGAATGGTTTTTAAGGTTGTCAGCTGTCTCCTGCGGATTGAAAACAATCGCAGTGTAGAAGAAAGCAAAGAACGCAATCAAAGCAGCATAAAACACCATATAAAGCGGCTGTCCATGACCAAGGGCAGCAAGAACGCTTGTCGCCCAGTCAGGAAGATTGCTGGTATCAGAGAAACCAGCAAGTGTCGCAGGCAACAATAGAAGTGATGATGCGAAGATCGCAGGAATAACACCAGCTGTGTTAAGCTTTAGTGGCAGGTGCGACGTATCGCCCTGGAACATTCTGTTGCCGACTTGACGCTTCGGATACTGGATCAGCAAGCGGCGTTGTGCGCGCTCAACAAAAACAATCAAAGCAATAATAGCGACAGCAAGCACGAGTATGCCAACCACAAGGCCGGCCGACAAAGCGCCTGTACGGCTAAGCTCAAGCGTGCCAGCAATCGCTGATGGCATACCAGCAACAATACCCGCGAAAATAATCAGCGAAATACCGTTACCAATGCCGCGCGCTGTAATCTGCTCACCAAGCCACATGAGGAACATTGTACCGCCAACAAGCGAAATCACTGTTGAGAAGCGGAAGAACCAGCCTGGATCGGAAACAATGCCAGTACCACCCTCAAGGCCAACAGCGATGCCATAAGCCTGCAGGGTAGCGAGGAACACTGTGCCATAACGCGTATATTGGTTGATAACCTTACGCCCCTGCTCTCCCTCTTTTTTAAGCTGTTCAAGCTGAGGAATAACAGATGTCATCAACTGAATGGCAATTGATGCAGAGATGTAAGGCATAATGCCAAGTGCAAAAATCGCCATGCGCTCAATCGCGCCACCGGCAAACATATTAAATTGGCCAAGAATACCGCTTGATTGGGTTTGGAAAGCTTGTGCAAAAGCCTCCATATTCAAACCCGGCAACGGGATATACGTACCCAGTCGATAAACAAGCAGAGCACCAAGCGTAAACCAAATACGCTTTTTAAGCTCAGTTGCCTTCGAGAAGGCGCCCAAATTCATATTAGAAGCTAATTGTTCGGCAGCAGAGGCCATAGAATTCTCCGGTTCGCTATTCCGCGGTCACAAGTCGACTCTGCAGATTTACCCCAGATAGGCATAAGAGACGCGACGTGCAAGTCACAAAGTCAGTGACATCAACCGTGATTAACGGATAAAACCATTGGTACAAACAAAAAAGGCGGGCACATGGCCCGCCGTTCCTGCAAATTATAGATTAAACTTCCGAAGCAGCGGCGGCGGTAACAGTAATCTTACCACCAGCTTTTTCGATCTTTTCAATCGCTGACTTAGATGCGCCAGCCACTTCAAGAGTAAGTTTAGATTTAACTTCGCCATCACCAAGAACGCGAACACCATCCAAAGCACGACGGCAAATGCCAGCTTCGATCAATGTTTCAACAGTAATTGTGTTTTTAGCATCAAGCTTTTTAGCTTCAATAGCTGCTTCAATACGCTCGATAGAAACGACATTGAAGTTTTTAGCAAAGATGTTTGTAAAGCCGCGTTTAGGCAAGCGACGATAGATCGGCATCTGGCCGCCCTCGTAGCCCTTGATAGCCACACCTGAGCGTGACTTCTGACCTTTTACGCCGCGTCCGCCAGTTTTGCCCT
The DNA here is from genome assembly GCF_000620605.1 of Ahrensia sp. 13_GOM-1096m. Lineage (NCBI taxonomy): Bacteria > Pseudomonadati > Pseudomonadota > Alphaproteobacteria > Hyphomicrobiales > Ahrensiaceae > Ahrensia > Ahrensia sp. 13_GOM-1096m. The sequence goes on along the minus strand of NZ_KK211156.1, from coordinate 619,128 downwards.
TACCAGAGCCAATACCGCGACCAACACGTATTCTGGAGTGCGTTGCACCCTCATTATCGCGTAGTTCATTGAGTTTCATATCAAATACTCCGGTCTATCAAGCTTCGTCGTGTACACGAACGAGGTGAGAGACTTTAAGGATCATGCCGCGAACCGCTGGTGTATCTTCCAGTGTGCGTACACGATGCATTTTATTCAGGCCCAGACCGATCAGCGTTTGACGCTGGTCTGCTGAGCGGCGGATTGGGCTGCCGATCTGTTCAACGGTGACAGTCGCGCCTTTGGATTTATCAACCATAGTGCAATTCCTCTGTAAAACTTGTCCCTAAGGACGGTTTCACCGTTCCTATTCTTCGGTGCCAATCAGATCGCGACGACGCGCCTGAAGTGTTGAGTATTTAACACCGCGCTGAGCAGCGATGTCTTTCGGGTGCATTTGGTTTTTCAATGCATCAAATGTCGCGCGAACCATGTTGTATGGGTTCGAAGAACCAACAGATTTCGCAACAACGTCATGCATACCAACAGTTTCGAAAACTGCACGCATAGGACCACCAGCAATAATACCAGTACCAGCAGGTGCTGCACGCAACACAACTTTACCAGCGCCGTGACGGCCCTTAACGTCGTGATGCAATGTACGTCCGCTGCGCAATGGAACGAAAATCATTTCGCGCTTTGCAGCTTCAGTTGCCTTGCGGATTGCTTCAGGCACTTCACGCGCCTTACCATGACCAAAGCCAACACGGCCTTTTTGGTCGCCAACAACGACAAGCGCAGCAAAACCAAAGCGACGACCGCCTTTTACAACTTTTGCAACGCGATTAATATGAACGAGCTTGTCGACGAATTCGCTGTCGACTTCCTCGCGGTTGTTGCGGTCGTTACGACCGCCACGATCTTGTGCCATTTCCCTAATCCTTATTTTTTTCCGGAAGCACGGGGTTTAACAAAAATAGAGCAACAAAGTGCTGCCCTACAGATGTAATTTAGCCCGCTTAAACTAGCGGGCTAAAACTGTCCAGCTTTACGTTCAAATTAGAACGTTAGGCCACCCTCACGGGCAGCGTCAGCCAAAGCTTTGATACGGCCGTGGAAAATATATGGTCCACGGTCGAAAACGACTTCGCTGATGCCTGCTTTAGAAGCACGTTCGGCAACGAGTTTACCAACGGCAGATGCTGCATCAATATCAGCACCTGACTTTAGCGACTTGCGAAGATCTGCATCCAAAGTTGAGGCAGAAGCAATTGTATTGCCTGCTACATCATCAATGAGCTGCGCATAGATATTTTTTGAAGAGCGGTAAACCGAAAGGCGCACGCGGCCGCTGCCTACCTTCTTCAGCTGGCGGCGAACGCGTTGCGCGCGGCGCTGCACTGCTTGCTTGTTTGAAGCCATGATAGCGGTCCTTACTTCTTCTTACCTTCTTTGCGGATGATCGTCTCTTCCGCATATTTAATACCCTTGCCTTTATAAGGCTCAGGTGAGCGGAATTTACGAATTTCAGCCGCGACTTGACCAAGCTGTTGCTTGTCGATGCCAGTCAACACGATTTCAGTCGGCTTCGGTGTTGCAGCAGAGACGCCCTCAGGCACCTGATAAACAACATCATGTGAATAACCAACCGCTAGCTGAATGTTTTTACCTTGCATAGTAGCACGGTAACCAACACCATTGATTTCAAGCTTGCGCTCAAAACCTTCTTTAACGCCATCAACAATGTTCTGGATCATTGTGCGGGACATACCCCACTTTGATCGTGCAACTTTAGAGCTATCACGCGGCTGAACAGAGATTTCTCCGTCCTTTACCTCAACAATAACTTCATCATTGGCGACGAATTCCAGCTCACCCTTAGGGCCTTTAGCTTTAACGATATTGCCTTCTAGCGTGGCTGTAACACCATCTGGAAGGGCAATCGCTTTTTTACCAATACGAGACATTTTATTACCTGTCCGTTCTTAAATTCGGATTGCTCTAATTCGCGTTAGAATACGCGGCAGAGCAACTCGCCACCAACATTTTTCTCACGAGCATCGTGATCTGCCATAACACCTGATGGTGTTGACAGAATTGAAATGCCCAAACCATTTGCCACATGTTCAATTGACTTAACGCCAACATAAACACGGCGTCCCGGCTTGGAAACACGCTCGATCTTGCGAATTACAGGTTGGCCTTCAGCATATTTAAGTTCGATAACGAACTCTGATTTGCCTGTGCCATATTCAACCTGTGAATAGCCACGGATGTAACCTTCAGACTGAAGAACATCAAGAACGCGAGCACGTTGCTTAGAGGCTGGCGTAGAAACGCTGCCTTTAGAGCGGTGCAAACCGTTACGAATACGGGTCAGCATATCGCCGACTGGATCTGAAACCGACATATGAGCCTCCCCTTACCAGCTAGATTTCACGACGCCAGGCACTTTGCCTGTGCTGCCAAGATCGCGAAGCGCGATACGTGACATACGTAGCTTGCGGTAAAAACCGCGTGGACGACCAGATACTTCACAGCGGTTACGAATGCGAATTTTCGCTCCGTTACGCGGCATAGCAGCCAATTTGATGTTCGCTTTGAAGCGCTCTTCAATTGGAAGGTCACGGTTCATAATAATTGCTTTGAGCGCAGCGCGCTTTTCAGCATATTTGTCCACCAATTGACGGCGGCGATTGTTCTTCTCGATTGCGCTAACTTTAGCCATTCGAATACACCTTGTGTTGCTTGCCGTTAGTTTGACGGGAATGGGAAGTTGAAGGCTTTAAGCAAAGCCAATGCTTCCTCATTATTTGTCGCACTCGTACAAACGATAATGTCCATTCCCAAAATGTTATCGACTTTATCGTAGTCGATTTCTGGGAACACGATGTGTTCTTTAAGACCCATGGCAAAATTGCCACGACCATCAAAGCTTTTTGGATTCAGGCCGCGAAAGTCACGTACGCGCGGTAGCGCGATTGTGACCAAACGGTCCATGAATTCATACATACGCTGGCCGCGTAGAGTTACTTTACAGCCAAGCGGCATATCTTCGCGAACTTTAAAGCCAGCAATTGAATTGCGTGCAAAAGTTACTTGCGCTTTTTGACCAGCGATCAAAGACAATTCTTCAGCAGCCTTAGCAGGACGCTTTGAATCGTTCGTTGCTTCACCAATACCCATATTGATAACGATTTTCGTTACCTCAGGAATTTGCATAACGTTCTTATAAGAAAACGTTTCTTGCAATTGGCCACGGATTGCGTCGCGGTACTGAACTTTCAGGCGCGGCTCATAATTAGCTTCAGCCATCAATCAAATCTCCAGAACGTTTTGCGAAACGCACTTTCTTGTCGCCTTCCATACGGAAACCAACGCGAGTCGGTTTGCCATCTTTAGGATCAATAATCGACAAATTCGACAATTGAATTGGCGCTTCTTTTGAAATAATGCCACCTTCGCTCGTCTGCGACTGGCGTGTGTGGCGCTTCACCATATTGATACCTGCAACAAGAGCTTTGCCATCTTTTGGCATTACTTTTGTTACATCGCCTGAACGGCCTTTATCTTTACCGGTGAGTACGACGACTTTGTCGCCTTTACGGATTTTTTGCATCACTCAGTCTCCTACAACACTTCTGGCGCAAGCGAGATGATTTTCATATGCTTTTTACCGCGCAACTCGCGAGGTACTGGGCCGAAAATACGCGTGCCGACTGGTTCTGATTTACCGTCCACTAGAACGGCTGCATTGCCGTCGAAGCGAATTACACTGCCATCTGTGCGGCGGATGTCTTTAGCTGTGCGTACAACAACAGCTTTCATAACATCACCTTTTTTGACGCGTCCACGTGGAATAGCTTCTTTTACTGAGACGACGATAACGTCGCCAACAGAAGCATATCTACGCTTTGAACCGCCAAGCACTTTGATGCACTGAACACGACGGGCGCCTGAATTATCAGCGACGTCGAGGTTTGTTTGCATCTGAATCATGACTGGATGCCTTTGTTTCTCTTTTGCCCGGATTACCGGGAACTAACTAAATTAAACAGGTTACCGAATTTAAGCGGTAACAACTGTCCAACGCTTGCTTTTTGAAATAGGTGCACACTCTTGAATTGAGACCTGCTCCCCAACCTTAACTTGGTTAGATTCGTCATGCGCTTGATAGCGCTTAGACCGTCGAACAGTTTTTTTCAAGAGCGGATGTGCAAATCGACGCTCAACGCGTACGACAACCGTTTTCTCGTTTTTGTCGCTTACAACGACACCTTGCAAAATACGTTTTGGCATTTTGTCGTCCCTTTAAGCTTTTGCTTTGTCGGCCAACTGGCCGGCAATAGTTTTAATACGTGCGATGTCACGGCGAACTTGGCGAACACGATCTGTCTTCTCAAGTTGGTTAGTGGCACCTTGAAAGCGCAGGTTGAACTGCTCTTTTTTCAGTTTTTCGAGTTCTTCTGCCAATTGATCGGCAGTGAGTGCGCGGATATCTGCAGGTTTCATAATAATATTCCCTACTCGCCAATGCGCTGAATGAAGCGTGTCTTCACAGAAAGTTTTGCAGAACCAAGGCGAAGCGCCTCACGTGCCACATCTTCTGGAACACCATCAATTTCAAACATAACACGGCCAGGTTTAACGCGGGCTGCCCAATAATCGACAGAACCCTTACCTTTACCCATACGCACTTCGGTCGGTTTTGAAGTGACCGGTGTGTCTGGGAAAATACGGATCCAAACACGGCCAGCACGTTTCATGTGACGTGTAATCGCGCGGCGAGCCGCTTCGATTTCACGTGCATTCACGCGGTTAGGCTCAAGTGCCTTCAAACCGTAAGCACCAAAGTTCAGGTCCGTACCGCCTTTAGCGACGCCATGGATCTTACCTTTGAACTGTTTGCGGAACTTAGTCCGTTTCGGTTGCAACATTTTCTATTCTCCAATCCAGGACGCGTTAAGCGTTTTCGCGGCGACGGTTGTTACCACCGCCCTGGCTGTCGTTTTCCATAGCGCGACGCTCAGAAGCCATTGGATCATGTTCAAGGATTTCACCTTTAAAGATCCATACTTTGATGCCGATGATGCCGTAAGCTGTTGAAGCTTCTGCAGTACCGTAATCAATATCAGCGCGCAGTGTATGCAACGGCACACGGCCTTCGCGGTACCATTCGATACGAGCAATCTCTGCACCACCAAGGCGACCACCTGAAGTGATTTTGATGCCCTGTGCGCCAAGACGCATTGCTGATTGAACAGCACGTTTCATAGCACGGCGGAATGCAACACGGCGTTCCAACTGCTGCGCAATAGACTGAGCAACAAGCGTTGCATCAACTTCTGGCTTACGCACTTCAACAATGTTGAGGTGTGTTTCAGCGTTAGTCAGTTCAGAAATCTTCTTGCGAAGTTTCTCAATGTCTGCGCCTTTTTTACCGATGATGATACCCGGACGTGCAGAGTGAATTGTCACACGGCACTTCTTGTGCGGACGCTCGATAACGATTTTAGCAACAGCAGCCTGCTTAAGTTCTTTTTCAATGAACTTACGGATTTTCAAGTCTTCATGCAGCAACTGACCATATTCGCCAGTGTTAGCATACCAACGTGAATCCCACGTGCGGTTAATACCAAGACGAAAACCGATTGGGTTAATCTTTTGACCCATTACGCGGCCTCCTCTGTCTCTTCAACTTCACGAACAACAATCGTCAAGTGTGAAAATGGCTTAACAATACGGCTGGCGCGACCACGGCCACGTGCCATAAAACGCTTCATTACGATTGATTTACCGACATAAGCCTCAGCTACCACTAGCGCATCAACATCCAAATCATGGTTGTTTTCAGCGTTCGCAATTGCGGACTCGAGTGTCTTTTTCACTGTACCTGAAATACGCTTGCGCGAGAATTCAAGATCAGCAAGTGCCGCTGATACTTTCTTGCCGCGGATTAGCGCTGCAACAAGGTTCAGCTTCTGAGGGCTAACGCGAATTGTCTTAGTGACTGCGCGTGCCTCATTATCCGCCAAGCGGCGTGGTGCCTTAGGCTTACCCATCGGTTACTTCCTCTTCGCCTTTTTGTCGGCGCCGTGTCCGTAGTAAGTGCGTGATGGCGCAAACTCACCGAACTTGTGGCCAACCATGTCCTCAGAAATGGACACTGGGATGTGCTTTTGACCGTTGTAGACACCGAATGTCAAACCAACGAACTGTGGTAGAACCGTCGAGCGACGGCTCCAAATTTTGATAACGTCGTGACGACCGCTTTCGCGGGCCTTCTCAGCTTTCTTGAGAAGATAGCCGTCTACAAACGGACCTTTCCAAACTGAACGAGCCATGTGGCTATTCCTCTCTATTTACTTCTTACGCGCGTGACGTGAGCGCATGATGAATTGATCAGTCGACTTATTGGAGCGTGTACGCTTACCTTTAGTAGGCTTACCCCAAGGTGTCACTGGGTGACGACCACCTGATGTACGACCCTCACCACCACCATGTGGGTGATCGACAGGGTTCATAACAACACCGCGAACATGCGGACGGCGACCGAGCCAGCGGCTACGACCTGCTTTACCCAAATTGATATTTGAGTGATCTGGGTTAGATACAGCACCAACTGTTGCCATACATGTACCAGAAACAAGACGCTGCTCGCCTGAATTCAGACGAAGGATAGCCATACCGGCATCACGACCAACCAACTGAGCATAAGCACCGGCTGAACGAGCAACCTGAGCGCCCTTGCCTGGCTTAAGTTCAACATTGTGAACAATCGTACCAATAGGCATAGACTTAAGCGGCATCGCATTACCTGGCTTCACGTCTGCACGTTCAGCGGCAATAACCTTATCACCAGCAGTCAAACGCTGCGGAGCCAAGATGTAAGCAAGCTCACCATCATCATATTTGATCAGCGCAATAAAAGCTGTGCGGTTCGGGTCATATTCCAAACGCTCAACTGTACCTTGAACATCAAACTTACGACGTTTGAAATCAATGATACGGTAAGTGCGCTTGTGACCACCACCTTTTTGGTACGCAGTAATGCGGCCCATATTGTTACGTCCACCTGACTTCGAAAGGCCTTGTGTCAAAGCTTTGACAGGCTTGCCCTTATGAAGACCAGAGCGGTCGACAATCACCAACTGACGTTGGCTTGGTGTTGTCGGATTAAATTTCTTCAATGCCATAATCTATTACCCCGTCGCCCTTATAGGCCGGTTGCAACATCGATCGACTGGCCTTCGACCAGTGTCACAATGGCTTTTTTAACATTACTCTGGCGGCCTTGAATGCCGCGGAAGCGCTTAAGTTTGCCCTTACGGATCAAAGTGTTAACTGCTTTAACCTTGACATTAAACAAGGCTTCTACAGCGGCTTTGATTTCCGGTTTTGAAGCATCACGCGCTACATTGAAGACGACCTGATTGTGTTCAGACACAAGTGTCGCTTTCTCTGTAATAGCCGGTGATACGATCACATCATAGTGGCGCAAATCGGTCATTTGAAACGCTCCTCAAGAGCTTCGACAGCCGCTTTCGACAACACAAGAGTGTTGCGACGCAAGATGTCATATACGTTAATGCCCTGGATTGGGAGCACATCAATGTGCGCCAAGTTTGCAGCAGCGTTTTTGAAATTCGCATCGATTGTTTCACCACCGATGAACAATGCGTTTTTCAAACCCAGTGCCTCAAACTGTGCAGCCAGAGACTTGGTTTTGCCATCGCTAATCATGTCATCAAGAACAATAATTGATTCAGACTGAGCTTTAGCTGAAAGCGCATGGCGAAGAGCCAATGCACGAACTTTTTTCGGCAGGTCAATCGCATGGCTGCGAGCAACAGGACCGTGTGCCTTACCACCACCACGAAACTGCGGAGCAGATGCGGCGTGATGACGGGCTTTACCAGTACCTTTTTGGCGGTACAGACGGGCACCTGTGCGAGCAACGTCTGAACGACCTTGCGTAACATGCGTGCCCTGTTGTTTCTTAGCCAATTGGTAAGTGACCATACGCTGAAGAAGATCAGCGCGTGGCTCTAGGCCAAATACAGCGTCAGAAACATTGACCTTGCCGGCAGATTTGCCATCAAGTTTGGTTACTGAAATTTCCATTACTCGGCTCCCTCAGCAGCTGGTGCAGCTGAACCACGGATCGCAGCAGGCATTGGAACATTATCAGGAAGAGCGCCTTTAACAGCGTCTTTGATCAAAATCCATGCGCCCTTTGAGCCAGGAACGGCACCTTTAACGAGGATCAAACCACGATCTTCATCAGTTGATACAATTTCGAGGTTCTGTGTCGTTACACGAGTAGCACCCATGTGACCGGCCATCTTCTTACCTTTGAAGACCTTGCCCGGATCCTGACACATACCTGTCGAACCATGCGAACGGTGCGAAACTGAGTTACCGTGTGTTGCACGGCCGCCACCAAAGTTGTGACGCTTCATAACACCGGCAAAGCCTTTACCTTGTGTTGTGCCTGTGCAGTCAACTTTTTGACCAGCAACAAAGTGGCTCGCAATGATCTCAGCGCCAACATCCAGAAGATTGTCTTCTGATACGCGGAACTCAGCCAAGCGACGCTTTGGCTCAACAGATGCTTTAGCAAAATGGCCGCGCATCGCTTTTGAAACGTTTTTTGGCTTCGCAAAGCCAACGCCGATTTGAACAGCTGTGTAGCCATTTTTGTCGGCAGTACGCTGAGCAACAACCTGACAGTTCTCAACGCGGAGAACTGTTACCGGTGTGTTGACACCCTCATCTGTGTAGATGCGGGTCATACCCAGCTTCTGTGCAATAATACCTGAACGCATTGGTTCGTCCTTCCGATCCCGTGCTTACAGCTTAATCTCGACATCAACACCAGCAGCAAGGTCGAGCTTCATAAGCGCGTCCACTGTTTGTGGTGTTGGGTCAACGATATCGAGCAAACGTTTATGTGTACGCATCTCGAACTGTTCACGGCTTTTCTTGTCGATGTGTGGTGACCGGTTCACGGTGAATTTTTCAATCCGTGTCGGCAGTGGTACAGGACCACGTACACCAGCACCTGTACGTTTAGCAGTCGACACGATTTCACGTGTAGATGCGTCCAGTACGCGGTGGTCAAACGCCTTAAGGCGGATGCGAATATTTTGGCCGTTCATTAACTGGCTCCTCATTCAAGCATCAAGGCGCAGCGTGTGCCGCGCCCGATCTGCTTGATAGTAACGACTTACTTCAGAATTTTAGAAACGATGCCCGCGCCTACTGTGCGGCCACCTTCACGGATAGCAAAGCGCAGACGCTCTTCCATCGCGATCGGGTTGATCAGCTCAACATTCATCTCGGCGTTATCGCCAGGCATAACCATTTCAGTGCCTTCCGGCAGTGTTACTTCGCCCGTTACGTCTGTTGTGCGGAAGTAGAACTGTGGACGGTACTTGTTGAAGAACGGTGTGTGACGACCGCCTTCTTCTTTGGTCAGAATGTAGGCTTCTGCAACAAATGTTGTGTGCGGTGTTACTGAACCTGGCTTAACGAGAACTTGGCCACGTTCAATAGCTTCACGGTCAACACCACGAAGAAGAGCACCGATGTTGTCGCCTGCTTCACCGCGGTCAAGCAGTTTGCGGAACATTTCAACGCCTGTACATGTTGTTTTCTGCGTGTCTTTGATGCCAACGATTTCAAGTTCGTCGCCAACATTAACAATACCGCGTTCAACACGGCCAGTCGCAACTGTACCACGACCTGAGATTGAGAACACATCCTCGATAGGCATCAAGAACGGCTGATCAACAGGACGCTCAGGTGTTGGGATATATTCATCAACAGCAGCCATCAAAGCGCGAATTGCATCTTCGCCGATTTCTTTGTTGCTGTCTTCAAGTGCTGCAAGTGCAGAACCTTTAACAACTGGAAGATCGTCGCCTGGGAAGTCGTATGATGAAAGAAGCTCACGCACTTCCATTTCAACGAGTTCTAGAAGCTCTTCGTCATCAACTTGGTCAACTTTGTTCAAGAAAACAACAAGCGAAGGAACACCAACCTGACGGGCAAGAAGAATGTGTTCGCGTGTCTGTGGCATTGGGCCATCAGCAGCTGAACAAACAAGGATCGCGCCGTCCATCTGCGCAGCACCAGTGATCATGTTTTTCACATAGTCGGCGTGGCCTGGGCAATCAACGTGGGCGTAGTGACGTTTTTCTGTCTCATACTCAACGTGAGCTGTAGAGATCGTAATACCACGTGCACGTTCTTCTGGCGCACCATCAATCTGGTCATACGCACGGAATTCACCGAAATACTTCGTGATCGCCGCTGTTAGTGATGTTTTGCCGTGGTCAACGTGACCAATCGTGCCAATGTTCACGTGCGGCTTATTGCGCTCAAACTTTTCCTTGGCCATGTCAAATCCTATTGTTCGTGGCTCAAACTTTGGGGCAAGCCCCGGCTATCGCCGCGATTTAAGATGTTAGCATCACTTTCGCAAGGGGAAAGTTGAACACGCAAGAATAGAAATCATGAAATATGGAGCGGGTACCGGGAATCGAACCCGGGTATTCAGCTTGGAAGGCTGCTGCTCTACCATTGAGCTATACCCGCGTTAAGCTTGTACTGAAGCGAACTGACACGCCGATGGTGGAGGAGGCTGGATTCGAACCAGCGTACGCTAAGCGAACGGATTTACAGTCCGTCTCCTTTAACCACTCGGACACTCCTCCATCTGGCGGTGTCAAGTCGTTGCAATATGAGGCAACGGGCGCCTTATGAAACCGGTCGACGTCGGTGTCAACACGGAGTTGTGCTCAAAGCAACGAAATTTCATCTTTTTTTGCTAAACAGTGCAAATGTGTGGCGATAAAAAGTAAAGGCACTATAAGGACGCCATGACAGACAGCAAAAACACAAAAACACCAAGAGACACTCATTACGCAAAACTGCGCCGCCAGTTTCGCGATAAAAAGGCTGGTGTTGACCCAAATGACCCTAAAACATTTCGCCCACGCCCGCATCAAGATGCAGGACGCGTGCCGGAAGGCCGAATCTATCTTTACGGCCTACATACCGTTCGCGCAGCCCTGGATAACGAGCAGCGCAACATCCATACGATGTATGCGACAGACAATGCGCTCATACGTCTGGACGTTGAAAGCCCTTCAGATCTGGCTTTTCCTGTTGAAATCGTAACGCCAAAAGTGCTCGACGCTAAGGTGGGCAGCGATGCGGTTCATCAAGGCGTCGTGCTGGAGGCAGATCCCCTCGCCCCCAAACATCTTAATGACCTTGAGCGTTCAGATCTGATTCTTGTACTCGACCAAGTAACCGATCCGCACAATGTCGGTGCCATCATGCGTTCAGCAGTCGCATTAAATGCAGGCGCTTTGATCACAACAAGCAGACACAGCCCTCAAGAATCAGGAACATTAGCCAAATCAGCTTCCGGCGCTTTGGAAATGATTCCGCATATTGAAGTACGAAATCTGGCAAATGCACTGGGTGAGCTCAATAAAATGGGTTTTCAAACCGTTGGACTTGATTCGGAAGGCCCAAATATCCTTGAAGAATCACTTCAGGGTAAAAAGCTGGCCATCGTGCTGGGTGCGGAAGGCAAAGGATTGCGCCAGAAAACGCGCGAAACGGTCTCTACCCTTGCACGACTTGATATGCCCGGCGCCATTAAATCACTCAACGTATCAAATGCAGCCGCATTAGCGCTCTATGTTGCCCGTACAAAACTCAAATAAAGTAACGAAACACAAATATTCGTATCGTAATTTGAACGCATTAAGACTTGATAAGGCAGTATTATACAGCGGTTTCGCATTTTTGCCTTTTTTGGTACTATGCCTAAACTTGAGATTCTTACCCACTGCCACGAGAGGCACATAATGAATAAATCCACGATCCTAACTGCATCTCTAACGGCATTGCTGTTTACGGCTGCATGTACAACTGACCCATTCACTGGACAGCAGCAAATCTCCCGCACGGCAGGTGGCGCAGGTATTGGCGCAGTAGCCGGCGCAGCGCTTGGCACATTGGCTGGCGGCGATGATCGCCGTAATGCGTTGATTGGTGCAGGTATTGGCGCGCTCGCAGGTGGCGGCATTGGTGTCTATATGGACCGCCAACAGGCCGAGCTTCGTGCTCAGCTTCAAGGTACTGGCGTATCGGTAACCCGTGTTGGCAACAACATTGTTTTGAACATGCCGTCGAACATTACATTCGCAACCGATCAAGATTCGATCAATTCTGGCTTCTACCCAACATTGAACTCGGTCGTTCTTGTATTGAAAAAATACAACCAGACACTCATCGACGTTTATGGCCACACAGACTCAACGGGCAATGACGGCTACAACATGGCTCTTTCACAGCGCCGCGCACAATCAGTTGCCAGCTACCTGTCTAGCCAAGGCGTGAACGGCCAACGTTTTGCTGTCCAAGGATTTGGTGAAACACGTCCTATTGCTGACAACAACTCAGATTCAGGCCGTGCACAGAACCGCCGCGTTGAAATTCAACTGGTTCCAATTTCTTAAGAATCGGCAATCTGATAATTATTTTAAAAAGCCGCGCTTTATTGAGTGCGGCTTTTTTGCATCAACTATCTTTTTCAGTATCCAATTCGCCAGCATCACGCGCGCGCATCTCTTCGATATCATCCGCGATAAGTGCCAGATGCTGCTCGATAAGTGATAGGTTCGCGATCAAGCCGCACACTAAAGCAGCGGCAACGAGCCCCGCAACAACACCAAGACCTGCGCCAAATGTAAGGTTCTCACCTGCCCAATACGCTGTTCGATATCCAAAATAGCCACCCATCAAAACAATTATGACACCAATTGCCAGATTGAGTGATTCCAGAACTTCAGCAAGAACCCGTGAAAACCACATCGTAAAATCTCCGTATAATTTACCGTTTGATAGCTAAATTTTAAATCTGCAACAAGCATGTTTAATAGCCGTAGCGATTGCCAGGTTAGCACTTGGTCTCAGTGTTAACCTGTCTAAAGCCTTTAAAGCTTATAAAGGCCAACATAACTAAAATTAGATGCGATTGCTCGATGCAACTACAAGTCCAATATTTACGTGCACTAGCAGCTTTGGCTGTGTTTTATTACCACATTGTCGCAAACCTCAAAGGTAGCGGTAATGATTATGTGCCCGCGATCTATGAAGTTGGTTCAGCAGGCGTTGATTTGTTTTTCGTTATCAGCGGTTACATCATGGCCAAGATAATTTGGGAAAAACCATTCAATGCAAAAAACTTTGTAAACAGTCGCATTTGGCGCATTGTGCCACTTTATTGGAGCGCAACATTGTTTGTGTTTCTTATCGCCGCTGTTGCACCTAGTTTGCTTGGCTCAACGACAGCCGATATCGGGCAACTCATACATTCGTTGTTTTTCATTCCCAACGGTGCAAACCCGCTAAGCAGCACACCAACACTCGTTATTGGTTGGACATTAAATTATGAGATGTTCTTTTACGCACTTATCGTAATCTGCGTTGGATTGTTCCGCGATAAGTCATTGGCTTTAACCGCTGCATTGCTCTGTCTCATTGCGATTATTGGCCAGCTGATCCATTTTAAAAACGGCTATATGCAGTTTTATACAGACCTCATCATATTAGAATTTGCCTTCGGTATCGCTGTTTTTCATATCGTGCGCTTGCAAGGCAAGTCATTGCCGAGCTACCTCGCATACACCATCCTGATCACTAGCCTTGCTATCATGCAATTGATGACGATGGCCGAGATCAATACTCACCGTGTCTTAACTTGGGGACTTCCGGCAGCATTTGCACTTTATGCCGGTTTAAGCGCGCTGAATTTCAACAGTCGACTATTCACAAAATTGGGCGATTGGTCGTATGAAATTTATCTGTTGCATGTGTTCATCATCGCAGGCGGCATGAAATTGATCCTGCCCTATTTAAACGGGATAAATCTTTCTGGCCCAATTAAAGTTACAATATTTGCAGCTATGCTGGCTATTATTGTCATCATTGCATCAGCAATAACAAATAGCGTTTTTGCCTATTTGGTCCCAAGACTTCGCAGCATTTCGATCAAGAGATAACTCTCGTCGCTATCAACGTTATTTTGCACGCACAGCCAGCGCATTTTTTGTGAACGCCACCAAATATAAAACAATAAAACCGCCGCCAATGAGGATTGTATCCAATACGAAATCCACCTTGCCGCCATTTTTGATGACCTGAAACGCAATATCCAACACCGTTCCAGTCGCAAAAACAGCAAGGCCATATTGACCAAAAAGAACAATAGGCGCTGCAAACTTAGTTTTGCACATCGCGCTGACTTGCGGGATAACTGAAATCACATAGGCAAGCGATAAGATATGCAAAAGCCTTGGCAGTGAAAGAAACGTCTTATCAAAGCTTGTGATCCAAAATGGAAATCCGAGCTGATTTAAATCTCTAAGAGTATTATTGCCGAGCTTCGACAACACGGTCCATTCTTTCCAAACAAGTGACATCAACAAATAAGCGCTGCAAATTATAACCAGCGGCCAGTTGAACGGAATAAAGCGTTTGCCGTCTCGCAAATGAAGTCCGGTCAACAATCCCAACACAAACAGCAACTGCCAGCAAAGTGGGTTGAAAAACCAGCCACCCTCATTGGGATAGGCAGGCAAATTAATCCGAAAATGTGCGCTTAACGCCCAGCCAGCGAGGGAAAGGAGCGCCAAGAAATAAGGATGTTTGCGTCCGATTAAAATGAAAAACGGCGTACCAAGAAGCAGAACCATATACATCGGCAAAATATTGACATAGCCCATTTGGTGCCCAAGCGACACAAATCCCACAATCGTTTTTAAAGGCGTGCCCCAGAGCGCTTTCAGATTATTCTTGAACAGTGGGTCGGTTATGCCAAACAGAACAGCTCCTGCTGCAACAATGCCAATCGCCAGAACGGTGATAACAAGATGCGTTTGGTAGAGTTGCCACGCCCTACCCCACACTTTTGCAAAAGCACGCCAAAGCGATACCCGCGCAAACACAGCACCATAGGCAATACCAGCGGCCATACCGGACATGAGAACAAAACCTTCTGCAGAATCGGAAAATCCAAAATTCCGGTTGGTGAAGATTTCATAGAAATTATTCGGCAAGTGATTGATAAAGATCATGCACAGCGCGAGACCACGAAAAAAATCAAGCCTAAGATCACGCTTGGTCTTTGTGTTTGCAACAATACCCGCTTCAGTACCGATGTTAGATTTTGCGGCCGACGTTAAATTCGAAGAGTTAGGCAAGCACTTTACCCTTACTAGAATCATCCATAGGCTTGGCCTCATCAGAATTTATATCAATAAGCCCCGTTTTTTCCCAAGCTGCCATAATGCGGTTATGCGTGACAACGATTGAGGGCAATTCAGATTCTGTAGGAACGTGAAATGTTGGCGATGCGAAACTTTGCCCCGTTTTCCAAATCACAAAAGGGGCACATACAAGCGGAATGCCGACAGGGCTTAACCACCAGATCAAGGATGGCGCAAAATAATGGACAGCGACGAACAGCCCTATACCAATAAGTGAAATCCAATAACTTGCATCATAGGCTTCGCGCATCGTTATTGCTTGTTGATCGCGGCTGGTTGCAGGCCAGCCACCATCAATACCGGATAGGACCTGAAATACGGATCGCGTCTGATAGGCAAGCATAATTGGCGCATTGAAACTCGATGTTAAAAGCTCGACAAAGGTTGACCAAGAAGCACTAACACCGCCGCCAAAATACTCAGCACGTCCTTCGCGCACAGCACCAAAAACGATAAGCACTTTCGGCAAAACAAGAAGACCGACAATGCCAAAGGCCAAAGCAAGCGCATTATTTGTATAGTCACTCGGTATGACAGGGAAGAACAATGTTTCAGGCGGGAAATAATCAATTTTAGGCTGCGTTGCAGTTGCCTGAATATTGGCAATAAGAAACGCGACCCATAAAACAGGCGCGATATAACTCATTATGCCTTGTATAAAGACAAACCGGCTCCACGCTTTTAATCTTGGCGCACCTACAAGAGCTGCATGCTGCAAATTGCCTTGGCACCAACGGCGATCTCGCTTGGCATATTCAATCATATTTTCAGGTCCTTCTTCATAAGAACCTTCAAGATCGCAGTCTAGCCGCACCCGCCATCCGGCACGCGCAAGAAGTGCTGCTTCAACATAGTCATGGCTTAAAATGGTTCCACCAAAAGGCGCTTTACCTGGCAGTTCCGGCAAACCACATGAATTTGCGAACGCAGTAATACGAACCATCGCATTATGCCCCCAAAACGGGCCTTCGTCCCCTTGCAGCGTTTCTTGGCCACGCGCAAAGATTGGCGAAAAGAAGCTGGCTGAAAACTGCATTGCACGGCCAAAAAATGACTTTGCATTGATGATTTTGGGCAGTGTTTGCAACAGGCCAAGCTCTGGATCAGCCTGCATGCGGCGCACCATTTCAACAATCGTGTTAGCGTCCATCAAACTGTCGGCATCAAGAATGAGAGCAAAGTCATAGGCCGCGCCAGAGCGTTCGATAAAGTCTTTCACATTGCCGGCTTTACGGCCTTTGTTTTGCAAGCGCCGACGGTAAAAAATACGCCCTGCAGCATCGCGCGTTTTAATCAGCTTTGCGAACCAAAGCTTCTCCAATTCGCCGACCTCGTCATTGGTCGTGTCGGACAAAATAGCAAAATGAAACCTATCAAGAAGCCCTGTCTCAGCCAGTGCCGTATCCATAGCCGCAACACGGGCAAAAGATGTGGCAGGGTCTTCATTATAGACAGGCATCAAAATGACGGTCTTGCTGTTTATTGGCTCATCAGAAAATGAAACTGGTTTTGCTGCCAAAGAGCGAACAAGACCAACCATGCCAAGCACAGCGCCCCAACAGAGCCAAATTGTCGTTAAAAAGACTAAAAAAGACAGCACTAAATCGATCAAGCGCAAGCCGTCTGCTGCACTAAATTGCAGCAGAAGAAACGCAGCAATTGCGCCCGACATGATACTGATCGATGCCGCAACAAAACGGAATTTACGAGTTGTTGCGCGCGAATAATGCGCTGCCATTTATTCAGCCATTTGCTGTTTTTCGACCGATAAGCCCAAACCAGTTAAAACGTGGAAGAACAGAACGTTGTCTTTCCAAATCTTGGAGCGGCATAAAAAGTGGTGCCTCAGGTAATGCACCCTGTTCAAGAATGTCAGAAACTGTATTTTTACGATTTACTTGGGAGGTCATTGTTCACGCGTCCATTGGAAATGCCATACTTCACTTAACTTACTTTCATAACCCGCAATATGCGCGGTTAGTTCCAGCAGCAGTTCATTTTTTGAGTCAAGATCAAAGACAAGTCGCCACATATCTTTACCAGACACTTTAGACAACACGACATTTTTAATCTCTCCGGCTGATGCCGTCACGACAGGTTTAATCGGCATTTCTTTGTCAGGATCATAGGGAAGATTTGCAATGTTGCCGCCGATAAAATCAATGACAAACTTGCGCACATTCGTGTCAGGATTTGACACACCTGAAAAACCGCCAACACCGCTACGCGTTGAATCAACATAAGCCAAATCACCATTGATTTCAGGCGGTAAGCCACCCCAATGCAACCGGTATGCGAACGTCAACTCTTCGCCAGCTTTCGGCGATTTGTCTGGCGACCAAAAAGCACCAATATTATCATCGGTCTCAATATTAGCCGGTATCTCAAGCAGTCTTACCGACCCATTGGGCCAATCGCCGACCAACTCAACACGAACCGAAGGACGCTCGTGGTAACGCGCGCCAACATCTTGGAACTCATCAAAATCGCGCGCGCGCTGATAAAGGCCAAAGGCTTTCAGATTGTGTTCTGAGAAATAAGAAAGGCTCAAACGCTTAGGGTTTGACAGCGCCCGCCAAGCCTTATCACCGTTCTTGCGTTCGATAAGCAGGCCATCACTATCGTGAACCTGCGGCCTATAATCGTCAAAATCCGAACGGTTCACGTGAGAATAAAGGAACATGGAGGTTAAAGGTGCGATGCCGAGCTGTTTTACATTTTTGCGGAAAAACAGTTTGCACTCGACGTCCATTACCGTGTCTTCACCCGGATCAACCACAAACTTATAAGCGCCTGTTACCGATGGGCTTTCCAGTGCTGCATAAAGTGTGATGATACCGCTATTCGCCGCTGGGCGTTCAACCCAAAAAGCGGTAAAACGGGGAAATTCTTCGCCGGTTGATAGGCCCGTATCGATGCTAAGACCGCGCGCAGACATGCCATAAGCATTGCCGCGTCCAAGCGCTCTAAAATAACTCGCACCAACAAACGCCATCAGCTCGTCAAATTTATCCAACCGATTAAGCGGATTATTGATCCTGAAACCTGCAATGCCGGGCAATTGCATATCTGGGTCAATTTTTGTTTTCATCCCGTCATAATATTTGAAATCATGGGCCGTGAAATTGAGCGGACGCGCTGCGCCTTCATTGACCTCATAAAGAGCAACAGTCTCACGATAGAGCCAGCCTGGATGAAATCCATGCAACTGGAACTGACTAGCTTCGTCGTTCCAGCGCGCATGCTTAGGATTAAACTGAATCTTACGGTAATCATCATAGCTCAGCTTGTTAAATGGCTGACCTAACTGTGTAGGCTCCACATAATCTTGGCTAGATAGCTCCCTCATTTGATCGATAAGAATCGCAAAAGAAAAAGGTTCTTGAGCCGTAGCTTCGACTTCAGCATCATTATCTTGAGCTAAAACGCGCGTTGAAAAAGCCAATGTAGTGGTCGCAGCAAGAGCTGCAATAAAGCCGCGCCGAGACAAAGTCGATTGGCGCAATGAATTACGATCAGACAGATTAGAATGCATGGGAGTCCTGAAATTTGAAGCAACCAATTTTACGAACACATAATGAGCTGTTTGGTTCCTGCGCCTCTCTAGTCCTCTAATAAAGGTTTGAATAGATAGGATTTTGTTAGACGCGTAATTATTCACTATTGTTCTCAAGTGAACTCGCATTAAACTTTGTAAAAAGTGAGGCAGAAAAGAGTTTTGCGCTATGATAAATAAGGGCGCAACCATTCAAAGGTCTGCTCGGTCGGACCATTTGGCTTATATTCAGCACCGAGCGGCCTTTTATATCCCAAATTATCGATCAATTCGAACAGCGCAGCAAAATCAATTTCACCTTTTTGTGGCGGCCCACGGTCCGGCACAGAAGCAAATTGAATATGACCGATATGCGGCAAGAGATTTACGATCTTGTTTTCAAGATCGCCTTCCATCAATTGCACATGATAAAAATCAAACATGAGCTTGATGTTCGGCTTGGCCACAGCCTCGATGATTCGCATCGCATGATCTGTCGTCGATAGAAAATAATCAGGTGCATCAAACCTATTGAGCGGCTCTATCAATATTGTGATGCCATGCTTCTCAGCGCGCAAACAAGCATATTGAAGATTATCGATGAACGTGTCTTCAGCAGCTGCCCCATTTGAAAAACCCGCCATCACGTGAACGGCGCAGCAACCAATGGCAGCAGCATAATCGATTGCTTCATCGATCGCGGATCGCGCTTCCGCCACACGGTCAGGCAATGCGCAAAGACCATTATCGCCAGCCGCAACATCGCCGCGGCGTGTATTGATGCCAAGCATTTGAATGTCGTTATCGCCCAAGGCTTTGCGGACCAGCTCAGCTGGAACATCATAAGGCCAATGACATTCCACAGCATCAAAGCCCGCAACCTTTGCAGCAGCAATAGCTTCGGGCAAAGGAAGCTCCGCCCACAAGAAACCAAGATTTGCTGAAAAGCGCGGCATTATTCGTCAACTAGCAACATTTCAATTGGATCGTGCTCCGCAACAAAATGATTATCGCCTTGGTCAATCAATTTTGGACGGTAATCAGATTTTTGCGCAGCATTCAAACTCTCTGATTTAGACGGCATAAAACGAAGCCGTGCAGCAGAATCAAGCGGTGAAGACAATTCGCCTTTTAATTTAAGGCGCTTGCGCGTGCGTTCCACAACAGGATCGGGAATCGGAACAGCAGAAATAAGCTGCTTCGTATATGGATGTTGCGGGTCTTCAAACAGCGCATCGCTCGTTGCAAGCTCCACCACATTGCCCAGATACATCACCAAAATACGGTCGGAAATCTCCCGCACGACCGAAAGGTCATGACTGATGAAAATCAGGGAAAGCCCCATATCCTTTTGCAAATCCCGCAACAAATCAATGATCTGCGCCTGAATGGATACATCAAGCGCTGAAACTGCCTCATCACAAATCACAAGTTTAGGTCTTAAAATGA
The DNA here is from genome assembly GCF_000620605.1 of Ahrensia sp. 13_GOM-1096m. NCBI lineage: Bacteria > Pseudomonadati > Pseudomonadota > Alphaproteobacteria > Hyphomicrobiales > Ahrensiaceae > Ahrensia > Ahrensia sp. 13_GOM-1096m. Next base: position 598,812 of record NZ_KK211156.1, on the reverse strand, counting down.
CAGCACGTGCAATTCCCACACGCTGGTTTTGACCACCGGACAACTCATGGGGATAGCGATTAATCATGGATTTTGGCAAACCAACACGGTCCATCATGGCTTCCACTTTTTGGCGCCGTTCTTCCTTTGATAAATGAGGCGCAAAAATACGCAGCGGCTCCATGATCGACGAACCAATTGTCATAGATGGGTTGAGGCTCGCCATTGGGTCCTGAAAGACAATCTGCAAATCTTGCCGAGCGTCTTTCATCTGGTTTTTGCCCATGGCCATCAAATCAGCACCAAGCCAAGACACCTCGCCCGATGCCACCGGCAACAAACGCAAAATCGCGCGCGCTAAAGTGGATTTGCCTGAACCGGACTCCCCAACCACGCCAAGCGTTTCGCCTTTCGCCAAATCAAAGCTGATGCCATCAACAGCCTTCAAAACATTTTTGCGCGCAAATAAACCGTTAAAGATATCAAACTCAACTTTCAAATTATCAACATTGAGAAAGCTGTCTTTCGATGGCTCTTTAACGGACGGCTTGCGCTCAAAACGAGGCTTATCGATACGCGGCATCGCATCCAGCAACATGCGGGTATATTCAGTCTGCGGATTGGAGAAAATATCATCAACCGCGCCTTCCTCCACATATTCGCCATAACGCATAACCTGTATGCGGTCACACATACGCGCCACAACGCCCATATCATGGGTTATCATGACAATAGCAGTGCCCTGCTCGCGCCGAAGCTCATCCATAATGTCGAGAATTTCCGCCTGAATTGTAACATCCAGCGCAGTCGTTGGTTCATCCGCGATTAATAGATCAGGATTACACAACATCGCCATTGCGATCATTACACGCTGGCGCATACCGCCAGAAAGCTCAAACGGATATTGCCGCAACCGGCGTTTGGCTTCAGGAATATGCACCCGTTCCAGCCACTCCAGACATTTCTTATCGGCTTCTGCACCACTTAGTTTCTGGTGAAACTTTAAGACTTCACGCATCTGATCGACCACACGCATATGCGGTGTGAGCGATGTCAGCGGGTCTTGGAAGATCATTGAGATGGAAGAACCACGTATTTTATTGAGCTTTTTCAAAGGCAAATCGAGTAGATTTTGCCCTTTAAAGTTTATCTCTCCACGTGCGCTACCATTATTTGAAAGCAAGTTCATTGCCGCCAAGAATGTCTGGCTTTTGCCCGAGCCGGATTCGCCCACAACACCCAGACATTCACCTGGATTGACATAACAATTAATCCCGCGAACCGCATTAACAGTGCCGTCTTCGGTTGCAAAATCAACATGCAAGTCATGTACTGATAATAATTTTGTCATGATTGATTACCGATCTTTCGGGTCAAACGCATCGCGCAAACCATCGCCGATGAATAATAAGCTCAAGAGCAATAAAATGAGAAAAGTAGCTGGAAACCACAGCAACCAAGGCAAAACCTCCATCGCACTGCCACCTTCAGTAATAAGTGTGCCAAGCGAAGTAAGCGGCTCTTGAACACCAAAGCCCAGATAAGAAAGGAAGCTTTCTGTGGCAACAATTTCTGGCACAGTCAGCGCTGCATAAATCACAACAGGGCCAACAAGATTGGGCACAATATGCCTGAATATGATGGCCGTAGAACTGCGTCCAGACGCACGTGCAGCCTCGATAAATTCACGGTTTTTAATTGCCAAGGTTTGACCGCGCACAATACGTGCCATCGTCAACCATTCGAGCATACCGATTGCAGCAAACAGCAAATAAACATTGCGACCGAAAATTACCATGAGAAGAATAACGAACAGAATATATGGCAGCGCATACATAATATCGACAAAGCGCATCATAGCTTGGTCAATTCGCCCGCCCATATAGCCAGCGATTGCACCATAAGACACACCGATCACAATCGACACGAAGGTGGCAACCAGTGCCACAAGCAGTGAAACGCGGGTGCCATAGAGCGTGCGCGCCAGCAAATCGCGGCCATTTTGGTCTGTACCAAAATAATGCCCCGTCTCAATTGAAGGCGGCGCACGAAACGCGTTCCAATCAGGATCTTCATAACCGTAGGGCAAAAATGATGGCAGAATTAACGCTGCTAAAATAAGCACGATCAGAATGCCAGAAGAGATCATTGCCGCTTTGTTACGGCGCAAACGAAGCATTGCTTCTTGCCATAATGAGCGGCCAGAAACTTCGCCATCTGCAACACCTTTAAAGAGGTTGCGTTTAAAAGATTGTAAAATCATTGCGCCCTCACCCGTGGATCTAGCCACGCATATAAAAGATCGACGATCAAATTGAGGATAAGGATTATGACCATATAGAAAATCACGGTTCCCAGCACCATGCCATAGTCACGGTTGAGCGCTGCATTAATGAAATAGCGGCCAATGCCAGGCAGGCCAAAAATCTGCTCCACAACCAGCGATCCGGTGAGCAAATAGCCCGCTGCAGGCCCAAGATATGACATGACAGGCATCAAAGAAGGACGCAGCGCATGACGCATAACTATCGGCGTTGAGCCAAGCCCTTTCGAACGCGCAGTTCTGATGAAATTGGAGGCGAGAACTTCAATCATTGCACCGCGCATCAGGCGTGAAATACGTGCAATGTGTGGAAATGATAAAACGGCAACGGGTAAAACAAGATAGCGCAAAGAGCCATCTCCCCAGCCGCCAACAGGCAACCAAGCCAACTCAATACCAAATAAGAGCTGCAAAATGGGAGCCATTAAAAAGTTAGGTATCACCAAGCCCAGCAGCACAAGCGCTGCCAAAGTATGATCGGACCAAGAATTGCGTTTTAACGCGCCTATAATTCCCGCAAGAACACCAAACACGATCGACACGACAAAGGCCGCACCGCCCAAAATGAGTGTATAAGGCAAACCAATGGAAATCTGTTCAGCAACAGAGAAATCTTCGGTTGCAAAGGATGGACCAAGATCACCCTGCAGCACATCACCGATATAGATCGCATATTGTTGGATCAACGGCTTATCGAGATTGTAATGTGCATCAAGATTGGCCTTGATTCCAGCCGGCATAGGCCGCTCTCCATCAAACGGGCCACCTGGGGCAAGGCGAAGAACGAAAAAACAAACAGTGATCGCAATCCACAACACAGGCAGAGCGGTCAGAGTACGTTTAAAAGCATAAGTGAGCATATTTGAAATCATGTCCGGTCACCGAAATGACCGAACATGCCTAAGTTTAAGGATGAAACTTATTCTTCAATCGAAAGCCAACGTGTGCGGTGAATATCAAAAGCATTGTCGTCAAAGCCTTTGATTTTCGGCGAAACCACGTTGCGTGACAGATAGTAATAGATCGGAATAGCCGCTGAATCATCAAGGGCAATCTGCTCGGCCTTTTTCAGCAGTGCAGCACGTTCTTTTGCATCTGTATTCGCATTTGCTTCTGCCAACAACTTATCAAATTCATCATTCTGGTAACGACCATAGTTATAATCGATACCGCCTTTGAGAAGATTCAAGAAGTTATCCGCATCATTATAGTCGGCAAGCCAACCGGCACGGGCAACATCAAGCTGTCCTTCTTGTAGTTCAGCATAGTGAACTTTTGTTTCAGTGTTAAATAGCTCAACTTCAACACCAATTGCTTTCCACATAGACGCAATCGCAACAGCAATACGTTTGTGGTTTTCGTTTGTGTTATAGCGCAGCTGCAACTTTAGTGGATTTTCAGCATTGTAACCGGCGCCTTCCAGAAGCTTTTTAGCTTCGGCGTTTTTGTCTGCTTGTGACAGATCTTTCCAGTCAACCATTGCAGGCTCTGCATAATTGGCCATGCCCGGCGGCACCCAAGAATAAGCAGCAATTTCACCAGTGCCCAAAACCTGCGGACCAATTGCTTCGCGAACAACACTCATAGACAGAGCTTTACGAACATCCGCATTGTCTAAAGGCGGCTTCTGGTTATTCATGACGTAGTAATAAAGACCAGCGAATGGCGCAACGCGCGCTTGACCAGGCAAGTTTTCCTGCATCCATTCAAACTGGTCGGTAGGAAAGTCTGTTAGAATATCGAACTCGCCTGCACGATAGCGCTTGAGCGCAGCAGACTGATCTTCCAGCGTGAAAAATTTAACGCCGTCGATAGCAAGCTTGTCAGCATCATAGTATTTATCATTAATCGTCGTCAGAACATGCGAACCCGGCACCCACTCAGTTGGCTTATAAGGGCCGTTCGTTACAATGTTATCGATCCGAACCCAATCGCCAGCTTTCTCTTCAACCACATGTTTTGGCACAGGATAAGCTGTATAATGCGTAAGCGCACCTAGGAAATAAGGTGTCGGCTGCTCAAGCGTAATTTCAAGCGTTTTATCGTCAATCGCTTTAACACCAAGTTCGTTAAAGTCAGTGATTTCACCGCTGTTTATCTTTTCAGAATTTTTGATCGAATATTGAAGATAAGCATAATTCGCAGCAGTTTCAGGATTCATCAAACGCTGAAAAGAGTATACAAAATCCTCTGCAGTTACAGGTTCACCATCGGACCACTGAATACCGTCACGCAATTTAAATGTGTAGGTAAGGCCATCATCTGATATTTCCCAGCTTTCAGCTTGTCCAGGAATTGGTTCAGCATGTGTGTCCTCAGTTACCAGACCTTCAAAGATATCGCCAACGATACGATTCTCCCAATCGCCGGACACTTTTTGTGGATCGAGTGAGCTAGCATCGCCGCCATTGTGTACATTTAGCGTGGCAGCAAAAACACTGCCCGTCATCATGCACCCAAGCGCCATGCCGCTCAGCACTGTTTTGAAATTTGAAATTTGCATAGGGAACTTTCTTAATTTGTTGATCTCAAATGCGAGTTTCGCAATAAATTCAATTCAATATTCATCGCGAAAAAACTGAGCATAGGCACCATGTTTCAAGTATATCAAGTGGGTAAGTATACAATTTTCCAGATCAACACATTTTTTTGGTCTATCAGCTGTATATTTTTCTGCAAACACTCACTTGAGAATCTAAACTTAAACCGATAACGACCGTTGTTTTAATTCAGCTGGCGCAAGTGACATCCATGAACAACCTCGAACAAAACACTGTGCTCGGCATAGACTTCGGCACGTCAAATTCCGCAGCAGGAATTGCGGTTAATAACAAGCCTGTCCTGCTTCATATCGAAGATGGTGAAAAGACACTGCCCACCTCGATTTTCTTCGATAACAAAAGCAAACAAGTTCTATATGGGCGCGAAGCGAATGCCGCCCTTGTGAACAGAGAAGAAGGACGTTTTCTGCGCGCGCTAAAAAGCGTACTTGGCACGACCTTAATGCATGAACGCCGATATCTCATGGGCCAAAGCGTTACTTTCATTGATGTGATCGCACAATTTCTGACCGAGATAAAAACACGCGCCGAAAACGCAGCAGGTCAATCATTTGACTATGCGCTCTCTGGCCGCCCCGTATACTTTCATTCAGACGATGAAAAGAAGAACGCTCAAGCACTCACAGATTTGGAAGCCTGTTACGAAAAAGCTGGGTTCAAAGGTGTAAGCTTTATGGCTGAGCCCGAAGCTGCCGCAATCGCAAATGGCGGCGTTGGCATCGGGGAAATCGCATTAATCGTCGATATTGGCGGCGGCACATCGGACTTTTGTTTGTTTGAAGGCACCGCTAATGGCATCAATGTATTGGCCAATAATGGTATACGCATCGGCGGAACAGATTTTGACAAGACACTGAATATCGACCACGTCATGCCTCTTTTGGGCTTTGGCGGCGACATCAAAAAGGATATGGGCGCCGGCACATTGACCGCTCCCAACCATATATTTCATGATCTGGCGACATGGGAAAAAATCCCTGCTCTATACAGCCGTGACAGCCTGCGATTCGCCGAAGATTTGCACAAAAAAGCGATCGACAAGAAAACTTTTGCCCGCCTGATAGACGTGCTTGAGCTAGAGCATGGTCACGATATTGCATTTGCCGTTGAGCGTGCAAAAATCAAATCCAATGAAACAACCGAAGCCTTTATCGATCTTGATTTTATCGAATCGCAATTAAACGTGCCGTTGAATATGGCTAATCTGGATGAATCTTTGGCATCTTACGCTGAAAAAATTAGCACCACAGCGTCTGAGACCGTAAAATCGGCAGGGCTTGATAGCAACAAAATTGACAAGATCATTTTTGTCGGCGGCTCGAGCCTCATGCAAATTGTCAAAACAAAGGTCACGAAGCAGTTTCCAAACATCCCTATTCTTCATGCGGATGCTTTTACGGCGATTGTCGATGGATTGGCCTTAGCTGCTGAAAACAGAAGCTAGATCGAGAATACTAGAAACATGAATGCCCCAATGCTAATCATGCAAAAGTGCAAATAATGTAGCAAAGAAACATCTACCGACGCCACCACCGAGAATTTGAATCGTTGGTCACCTATGCCTAATCAGTCTAACAAATCACCAAGAGCATTCTTGGTGTATGCAAAATTTGATTCCGCTATGGAATAAAGTTGCCAGACTACATTCAAATCCTCGGGAGCTGACGCAAGAAGTTCAAAATCAAATTCCCTATGAACAAATATGCTGAATTCATTACCGGCTTGCCAGTAGTATTCGTCTTCCTCAAAATAGTTCTTTTTTTTAGTCATCGACACAACGTATATCTTATCTTTGAGTTCGCACTTGAACGAGCGATCAATCTCTCTCCAAGGATCAGATTTCACCATGTCTGTTGCTTCCCAAGTGATCTCTCCCTTGGATGTCTTTTTGATCATATTAGTGATGGCGACGCGCCAGTCCTCTGATGTGTAGCTCATAAGCTTGCCTGAACTCCTTTGTTGTATGCCTCAATTTCATCCGAAAGCTCCGTCAATGCTCTGAACAGCTCCCAATAAGAGTGTGAATCGTTTACCAGGTCATTCGATGAATTTGCGCTTATTAACATCGCCTCTATTGCTTGGTGGTGTTCCTCAGCCCGCTTAAGCACTGTAGTAAACTCGGTTACCTTTATTTTGCCCAATTGCCGCATTACGACCGCCATCTCAGAAAAGAATCGCTCTGCTCTAATATCAAGAATCTTCAATTGATTGGGCTGAGCCATCTTATGAGTTATTTTATCAAGCTGTTTTTTAATATCAGGCAGACGCTGCTTAGCAAAATATCGGTTTGAGAGATTCCTCACCTCTAGGACAGCATAAACCGAGAAACAAAAGCCGAGATAACTAAAGAGCGTTCCAGAGATGCTCCAAACCATTGCTGCGGTTAGATTAGCACCACCGAGGACAAGTTCAGGCCGCAATCCAGCAGCGCCGATTACGACAAGCGGAATAACGGCAATTATAAAAATGGCTAATTTCATCCCGCCTCTCATCATAGATCACTACTTGATCTAGGTACTAATTATAATCACTGGGGCTAATAAATAAGACCCCATGAGTGAACAGTACTCACACCACTAAATAAAGCCCGTTCATCGCACATGGTATAACATTTGATATTTGTCAGCCACTGTTTCTTAAAGAGTAATGTCCAAACGCGTCCCTCACAGATGGAAACAACCCCAGCACTTTATATAAGTCATTGAAAGGAAAATGGTGCCCCCACACGGACTCGAACCGCGGACCTACTGATTACAAATCAGTTGCTCTACCAACTGAGCTATAGGGGCAACGAGACGCGAAATAGCACAATTTCACGGCCTGTAAAGACCTTAAGTGCACCTTTGCTAAATCATTTTGTTTGAATTACAAAAAAACACATGATTTTGAGTTAACTCTGGCGAAATTAGGCAAATAATGCGCGACGAAAATATTAAACCTGCGGTCAACGCGCTTCACTTTGTCTCTTCAGGCACAGAATCAGCCGATGAAGCTGCACATTTGCTTGCATCCATCTATGGTCAAAGCAGTGCAGACGATGCCGAAGTGATTGTAGCCCTTGGCGGCGACGGGTTCATGCTGGCCACAATTCATAGTTTTATGGATCAGGACATTCCAATTTACGGCATGAATCGCGGTTCGGTCGGCTTTCTCATGAATGAATATAGCGAAACCAATTTGCGCGAGCGTATTAGTGAGGCCACGTCAGAAACCATTTGCCCATTGCGAATGAAGGCCGAAAGCGCTGACGGCAGCTTTACTGAAGCTTTGGCGATCAATGAAGTGTCTTTATTCCGTCAATCCTATCAGGCTGCAAAACTAAAAATCACAGTCGATGGCAAAACACGTCTTGAAGAATTAACCTGCGACGGATTGATGATTGCCACCCCGGCTGGCTCAACCGCTTATAATTTGTCGGCGCAAGGCCCTATCATTCCCATAGATGCCCCCCTGCTGGCTTTAACGCCTGTCAGCCCGTTCAGGCCCCGGCGTTGGCGCGGCGCATTGCTGCCCAATCAGGTTACGGTTCAGTTCGATGTTATTGAGAGCGAAAAACGGCCCGTAAACGCTGTTGCAGATCATTGCGAAGTGAAATCTGTCACGCGCGTAACGGTGTCAGAGGCACGCGATTTAAGCAGCACAATCCTGTTTGATGCCTCCCATTCTTGGGATGAGCGTATTCTTGCTGAACAATTTAAATATTGAGTCGCATTTTAGACATCTGTGAAAATATGTGCCTAATATGTCATTTAAACGCGTCAATTGAGCAGAAGCATTCGAAATTACTATAGTTTTATTGACATTGCGGTCGATACTGCCTATCGCCAAGCATGAGCTGCGCCCATGCGGGGAGCAGCAGATTTTGTTAAACAAAACGGAATTCCATTGGTCTCATTTGCTGACCTCGGCCTCTCGCAAAAAGTATTGCAGGCTGTTGAGGATGCTGGTTACACCCAGCCCACCCCGATTCAAGAAGGTGCGATACCGCACGCGATTCAAGGTAAAGATGTTTGCGGCATAGCCCAAACAGGAACAGGAAAGACAGCGTCTTTCGTTCTGCCTATGATAACGCGACTGGAGCGTGGCCGTGCCCGCGCACGCATGCCGCGCACACTAATTTTAGAACCAACGCGCGAATTAGCCGCGCAGGTTGACGAAAACTTCCAAAAATACGGCAAATATCACAAGTTGAACGTTGCGCTTCTTATTGGCGGCGTTTCATTTGGCGATCAAGAAAAGAAGCTTGAGCGCGGCGCAGATGTTTTAATCGCAACGCCAGGCCGCTTGCTGGATCACTCCGAGCGCGGCAAATTGCTTTTGACAGGCGTTGAAGTCCTCGTGATCGATGAAGCCGACCGTATGCTGGATATGGGCTTTATCCCTGATATTGAGCGCATTGTTTCGCTCATTCCGTTCACACGTCAGACATTGTTTTTCTCAGCGACTATGCCGCCTGAAATTCAGCGCTTGGCTGATAAGTTTTTGCAAGGCCCTGTGCGCGTTGAAACGGCAAAACCGTCAACAACCGCAATCACAGTGGAACAGCGGCTCATTAGAACCGGTGGCAAAGACTATGAAAAGCGCGCGACTTTGCGCGATGCGCTTAAAAGTCAGGATAACATCAAGAACGCGATTGTTTTCTGCAACCGTAAACGTGATGTAGCAACTGTCTGGAAGTCATTGGAAAAACATGGTTTTTCTGTTGGCGCGCTGCATGGCGATATGGACCAGCGCTCTCGCACACAAATGCTTCAAGGTTTCAAAGACAATGAAATCCAGATCCTTGTTGCATCTGATGTTGCCGCGCGCGGCTTGGACATTCCAGACGTAAGCCACGTCTATAATTATGATGTTCCGATACATGCAGAAGATTATGTTCACCGGATTGGCCGCACAGGCCGTGCGGGCCGTGAAGGACAAGCCTTCTCGCTTGTTGAAAAATCAGCGACTAAATATCTCGATGCGATTGAAAAATTGATTGAGAAAAAGATCGAGTGGATTGATCTGGCCGACGGCGTTGCCGATGCCATTGATGCTTCAGAGGCCGAAGAGCCTAAGCGCGCAAAACGCGGCAATAGCCGTAAACGCGGTGCTAAAACTGAAGAAAAAGTCGAGCAACCAATCTCAGAAGCTAAGCCAAGCGAAGAGAAAGAAGAGCGCAAGACTAAAATCAAAGAAAATAATGCCCAGCAGAAAACGGGCAAAGACGATGATAAAAACAATGATCGTCGCCGTAATAATAAGAAAAACAAAGTTGATAATGATAACAATCAATCAACTGGCTTTGGTGCTGAAGACGCGATACCTGCGTTCATGTTCAACGGGCGCTAAACAGCGCCCTTTTACGTCTTTTTGGCGCGTAATGCTGCTGCAAATGCCAATTGAGCAAAAGGCGCCATATCTTCGGCGCTTTCCATTGCTTGTTCTGGCGCTGACCAATAAGGCATTAAAACCTTTTTTCCCGACTTACTATTATTATAAGTCCAGCGCGTCATGCCGGCAGCTTCAAACTGCTCACAGCAATGCTCATCACCCTTGAGCATCAATTCGCCTTTAAGAATGACGGCGAATATCAATCCATCGGTATAAATACCGAGGCCGCCAAACATTTTTCGAAATGACAGTGGTGCTATGCTTGCAAATAAATCGCGAAGAAAATCTTCGTCCAAACTTAAACCTGTCCGCGTGCTTCAGCCAATTCTTTCAAATCAGCAGGCTTAAGCTCAACAGATTCGCCGCAACCGCAGGCCGAAGACTGATTTGGATTATTGAAAACAAAACCAGCGCGCAGCTTTGTCACTTCAAAATCCATCTGCGTTCCCAAAAGGTAAAGCATTGCAGCAGGATCAACCCACACATTAGCGTCTGCATGCGTGATGTGATCGTCGGCAGCATTGGGCTCCGTGACGAGATCAACGGTATATTCCATACCCGCGCAGCCGCCCTTTTTAATGCCAACGCGAACGCCTAAAGCGCCCTCGTCTGCACGATTGGCAACAATCTCGCGAACACGTATCGCGGCTGCATCCGTCATAGTCATTATGGCAAAAGCCATGGGATTTCTCCATTATCAACTAAACTAAATGTAAGCACAGCCGCTGCGATCTACAAGGCGTAACTGTCAGTACATACCAACGGCGATTTGCGCTTCTTCACTCATGCGGTCCGGCGTCCAAGGCGGATCAAAAACCATGTCCACATCAACATCCATCACACCTTCAACACTGCGCACGGCATTTTCCACCCAGCCCGGCATTTCGCCAGCAACAGGACAGCCAGGCGCAGTCAGTGTCATATCAACCTTAACAGTGCGATCATCTTCGATGTCGACTTTGTAAATCAGGCCGAGTTCATAAATATCGCACGGAATTTCCGGGTCATAAACGGTTTTAAGAGCCGCAATGATATCATCCGTCAACCGCGCCAATTCATCTCTGGGAATGGCGCTTGTTGCGACTTCTGTTTTTGTTTCTTCAGTCATGAGCCATAATCCTATTCAAAAAATGTCCGCGCTTTATCCAAAGCAGTCACCAGCGCATCAACTTCGCCGCGCGTATTATACATACCAAAGGATGCCCTACATGTGGAGGTTACGCCGAAGCGTTGCAAGAGTGGCTGCGCGCAATGCGTGCCTGCCCGCACAGCAACACCAGAGCGATCAATTAACATAGAAACATCATGCGCGTGAACGCCTTCCATCTCAAATGAAATAATTGCCCCTTTATTGGGTGCATTGCCAATGATTCTAATGGAATTTATATGCGCAAGTTGTTCATTGGCGTAAGTGAGCAAATCATGCTCATGCGCTGCGATTTCCGCGCGGCCAATACTTTCCATATAATCAAGCGCTGCGCCCAAACCGATGGCCTGAGCAATCGGCGGTGTTCCGGCTTCAAAACGATGAAAACCACTATTATAGGTAACATTGTCTTGCGTCACTTCGACAATCATATCGCCGCCGCCCATAAAGGGCTGCATTGTATCGAGCAGCTCACGCTTTGCATAAAGAACGCCAATACCAGAAGGACCATAAACTTTGTGACCTGTAAAAACAAAGAAGTCACAGTCCAAATCCTGCACATCAACCGGCATATGCACAGCGCTTTGGCTGCCATCAACCAAAACCTTGATGCCACGCTCATGCGCTAAACGGCATATTTCTTTAATCGGAACAACCGTACCCAGCACGTTTGACATATGGGTAATGGCAACAAGCTTGGTTTTGTCAGTCAGGCATTTTTCAAACGCGGCGATGTCAAAAACGCCATCTTCATCCACCGGCACCCAAACCAATTTAGCACCGTGGCGCTCACGCAAAAAATGCCATGGCACGATATTGGAGTGATGCTCCATGATTGACAGTACAATCTCATCGCTTTCGCCAATATTTGGCACACCATAGCCATAGGCAACGGTATTGATTGCCTCAGTTGCAGATTTCGTAAAAACGATCTCTTCCACCGTGGGCGCATTTAAAAACTTGCGTACTTTTTCCCGTGCGCCCTCATAGGCATCGGTTGCCGCATTGGACATAAAATGCAGGCCGCGATGCACATTTGCATATTCATGCTCATAGGTATGCGTAAGCGTTTCAATCACCTGACGCGGCTTTTGCGCTGAGGCACCATTATCGAGATAAACCAGCGGCTTGCCATAAACTTGGCTCGCAAGAATTGGAAAATCACCGCGAATTTTTTCGATATCATAAGCCATATAGGTCTCAAATCTGCAATGCGGGTTGAACGACGAGTAGATTACTGTCTGGCAAAATCACACCATAAGCTGTCGCTATAGCGACCATAAGAAGGAAATGTACAACAGCCACGATCACCGCTTTGGGCCATGATATCTGCCCACCAAAACGCGCAACAATAATCGTGTAAAAAGCAACGATGAGGCCTATCGCCATCGCACCAAATTGCTCACCAAGAACAATCATACCGCCAGCAACGCCATCACTTGCGCCTAAAAACAACAGGCCAATAATCAGTTTGCCAAGCAGCCCGAATATTAAGGCGCCAACAACCGCGGAGGCAAGACTAAGCTTGGCCGCAAACAATCGCGCAATGCTTGTCTTACCGCCAAAGCTAACAATCAACGCAAACAAAAGTCCAAGCGCCAGCAAAAAGAACACGACGTAAGCAACGGCCTGCATCGCCACATTTGAAAGGCTTTCAGATTGGCCCAGCCCGCCGGGCATTTGCCCTAAAACAAACTGAAGAGCACCAGCCACAACGGCCAATAGAAACAGCACAACAAACGCTGAACCGGCGGGCAATTGGCGATCAGCGGCTTTACCAATCGTGCTCACAGGCAGTAGAAAAATTTTCAAACTGTCAGCAAGATAAGCAAAAAAAGCTGAAATCGGGTTAGCCATTGGCTTCCAACCAAGCGCCAATCCGTGTTTCTAGCGCCTCAACCAGTGCTTCATTTTCAATCTGCTCTACCGCTTCATCAACGAAAGCTTCGACCAGTAATGCACGTGCTGTACGCTCTGTGATGCCACGCGCGCAAAGATAGAAGAGATGATCTTCATCCAGCTCCGCCACGGTAGCGCCATGCGCACAGATCACATCATCTGCGAAAATTTCCAATTCCGGCTTGGCAGAAAAGCTTGCATCATCAGAAAGCAGCAAAGTGTTGCACGCCATTTGTGCATCTGTTTTTTGCGCAATCTGGTGCACTTTAATCTGGCCTTGGAATACACCCTGGCCTTTGCCTGTAGAGATATTGCGGAACAATTGTTCAGAAACCGTATTCGGCACCGTGTGCTGCAAAACAGTCGTCACATCAATGTGGCTATCGCCGCCGATCAGATTAACGCCCTTAATATCAAGTTTAGAGCCTTCACCCTCAACTAGCACAATGATTTCACGGCGAATGAGCCTGCCGCCAGCATTGAAAATAACGATATCAAGATTGGCATCCTTGCCAAGTGCGACGCGCAACTGTCCAAGCTGGATTGCGTCAGCCCCTTTTTCGCAAGTTGCCACATAGGTTGCTTTTGCGCCTTCCGCGAGCGAAATCAACGTAACATCAGACGAAAAGCCGTCATCACCTGACACTGACTCGATAATCGTTGCAGATGCACCAGCACCGATAGAAACAACATTGCGCGCATGGGCACCGCGATTTTCAATCGATAAAGGCGTATCAATTGTCTGGCCCGCCTCAACGGTCGCAATCGAGCCGCATGTTGCCAATGCTGTGTTGATCTGACCAATTGCATCATCGCTTTCAAGCGATGCGAACTGTGCTTTATCAGCACTCCAAGGTTCGATCTTAACGCCTGCGATATGAGTATCAGCGGACAACACCTTAGAGCCTGCGAGCAATGGCGTTGGCACACGAGAACCAGTGGGGGTGCTCAACTGCTTCACCGCAGCACGCAGATCAGTGTAGTGCCAGCTTTCAACACGGCGTGTTGGAAACCCATTATCGCGTAATTGCGCAACGGCAGCTTCACGCAATTTTTGGCTTTCTTCAGAACATGCAACAGCGGCATTTGCTGCATCACAGAACTGGAACAACACTTCTTCTGCAGCAGTATGTTTTATTGGAGCCTGAATATTCATGGCTTATCCTTTAAAATTCTAATTCATCGTTTCCAGCAGGCCTATTGGGCAAGCTGGCAAACCGCGCGTCAGTTAAGCCGCAGCTTCTGCGATGATGTCCGTATAACCATTTGCTTCCAGCTCTTTAGCAAGTTCTTTATCGCCCGTTTTGACGATCCGACCTTTGGAAAGAACATGCACGCTGTCCGGCACGATATAATCAAGCAAGCGCTGGTAGTGCGTGATGACGATTGTTGCGCGATCCGGTGAACGCAATGAATTGACGCCTTCAGACACAATTTTCAACGCATCAATATCAAGGCCGGAATCGGTTTCATCCAAAACGCAAAGGCTTGGCGCAAGCAGCTTCATCTGCAAAATTTCAGCGCGTTTTTTCTCGCCGCCAGAAAAGCCAACATTGAGTGGACGCTTGAGCATCTCCATTGAAATTTCAAGATCACCAGCAGCCTCTTTAACAAGCTTGATAAAGTCAGGTGTCTTCAACTCTTCTTCGCCGCGCGCTTTGCGTTGCTCATTCATCGCAACTTTCAAAAACTGCATCGTCGCAACACCTGGAATTTCCATCGGATATTGGAACGCCAAGAAAAGACCGGCAGCAGCACGCTCTGACGGGTCCATTTCAAGAATGCTTTCGCCGTTGAAAAGAATGTTGCCGGAAGTGACTTCATAATCGTCGCGGCCAGCCAGAATGTAGGACAGCGTTGATTTACCTGAACCGTTCGGGCCCATAATCGCTGCCACTTCGCCAGCTTTCACTGACAAATTTAGGCCTTTGATGATTTCTGTGTCTGTACCAGCGATTTTCGCGTGAAGGTCTTTAATTTCTAACATTTTTTATCCTTTCGTCATTCTCGGGCAAGACAAGCAAAGCGCAGTCGAAGAACCGGGAATCCAGAGCCGTAAGGCCCAGCTTATTTAATTTAAACTCTGCCGCGAATTTCATCACTTGGATTATCGCGCACATAACAATTCTCGTACAAATCTTCCCAATCAGGATTAAAACCTTCAATTAAGTCCAGTTTCCATGCCCGTTTGAATTTCTTCAATTTCTTCTCTCGTTCAATCGCAACAACAATGTTGTCATGGCGCTCATACCAAACCAAATTTTTGCAGTTATACCGCGCCGTAAAACCTTTATTCTGACCACTACGGTGTTCATAAGCGCGACCTTGCAAGTCGCTAGTAACACCAATGTATATTGTCCCATTCCGTTTTGATGCCATGATGTAAACCCAACCGGACATCGTTTAATTCCCTTTTAGCGCATCATCCTCAGGCATCATTTCGGATGTACTGGGAATACCATCCTATGAACCCGCAAAACTGGATCCCCGGCTCTGCGAACTCGCTTTGCTCGTCTTGCCCGAGGATGACGGCAACACGGATCATCCCACGCTGCCTTCCAAGCTGATGCCAATAAGCTTTTGCGCTTCAACCGCAAATTCCATTGGCAGTTCTTGAATAACTTCCTTCACAAACCCGTTGACGATGAGCGCGATGGCCTCTTCTTCAGGAATGCCGCGCTGCATGCAGTAAAACAGTTGATCGTCGGAAATTTTTGACGTTGTCGCCTCATGCTCAAACTGTGCCGTCGCATTATTCGCTTCAATATAAGGCACCGTATGCGCGCCGCACTGATCGCCAATCAAAAGCGAGTCACACTGCGTAAAGTTGCGTGCATCTGTTGCTTTGCGGTGCGCCGAAACGCGGCCACGATATGTGTTTTGCGAACGACCCGCCGAAATACCTTTTGAGATGATGCGGCTCTTTGTGCGCTTGCCCAAATGGATCATCTTGGTGCCGCTATCGATCTGCTGCGCACCATTGGAAACCGCGATTGAATAAAACTCGCCTTGGCTATCATCACCGCGCAAAATGCATGATGGATATTTCCAAGTGATCGCAGAACCCGTTTCGACCTGTGTCCAAGAAATCTTAGAGCGGTCGCCGCGGCAATCGCCACGTTTCGTCACAAAGTTATAAATACCGCCCTTGCCTGTGGAATCGCCCGGATACCAGTTTTGAACGGTCGAATATTTGATTTCCGCGTCATCCATCGCCACAAGTTCAACAACAGCCGCATGAAGCTGATTTTCGTCGCGCTGCGGTGCTGTACAGCCCTCAAGATAGGAAACATAAGCGCCTTTTTCAGCAACAATAAGCGTGCGCTCAAACTGGCCTGTGTTTTCAGCATTAATACGGAAATAAGTCGACAGTTCCATCGGGCAACGAACGCCTTCTGGCACATATACGAACGAGCCGTCCGTAAAGACCGCGCAATTGAGCGCAGAATAATAATTGTCTGATACTGGCACCACAGATGCGAGGTACTTTTTCACCAACTCCGGATGCTCACGAATGGCTTCCGAAATAGACATGAAAATCACGCCAGCTTTTGAAAGTTCTTTTTTGAACGTCGTAACAACCGAAACAGAATCGAAAACCGCATCAACCGCAACGCGGCGTTCTTGAACACCAGCAAGCAGTTCTTGTTCTGCAAGCGGAATACCAAGTTTTTCGTATGTTGCGCGAATTTCTGGATCAACATCATCCAGCGTTTTTGGACCAGACTGGCCTTTAGGCGCTGCATAAAAATAGATTTCGCTGAAATCAATCTTCGGATAGCTGACGCGTGCCCAATCCGGCTCATCCATTGTCAACCAACGACGATAAGCATCAAGCCGCCATTCCAGCATCCATTCCGGCTCTTCTTTCTTAGCCGAAATGAAGCGAATAACGTCTTCGGAAAGACCTATTGGCGCCATATCCATTTCAAGAATGGTTTCGAAGCCATATTTGTACTGGTCAACGTCTATCTGTGCGACCTGGTCGATGGTTTCTTGAACCGCTGGCATAAAATGCTCCCTCAAATGGTGTGGGTACGCGCGAAATAGGCATGTGCCCGCCGCGCAAAAAGTCCGTACTGTTGAAATAGTCATTTTTCTACATTTGAAAAGTTCTAAAGTAGAAAAAGTTGAGTAAAACCGTAAGTTTTTTGTCACGGATACAAAAAAATGACGTTTAGCGCTTCATTCGGGCCAGAATTTGCTCAAATGCAACCAAAAAAGCATCAATTTCAGCTTTGGTGGTCAGATGTCCAAACGAGACTCTAATCGCCCCCTCATCACCCTCAACGCCCATCGCTGTCAACACATGACTGCGTCCGACTTTGCCTGATGAACAAGCTGAACCAGCAGAAACGGCAAATCCCGCCAAGTCAAAATTAATCTGAAGTGTCTCGGCTTTGGCGTTTGGCACGGTAAAAAACGTCGTATTGGGCAAGCGCGGCGCTTGCGCACCATCAACTTGACCATGAATAATTATCTCTGGCAGCGCTTTGCGTAATCCACGCTCCAAATGGTTCTGCAAATCGGTTAGCACGTTAAACCGTTCATTTGAAAATTTCGCGCTTTCAGCTGCTGCGCCAAAACCAGCAATATTGACGACCGCCTCAGTACCGCCGCGGTGCCCGCGTTCCTGCCCGCCGCCTTTAATAAGCGGCATCGGCATTACCAGATCAGAAGCCGCAACAATTGCGCCTGCACCTTTTGGCCCACCAATTTTATGCGATGACAAAATAAGATAGTCCGCACCAGTATCTGCAATCGTCAGATCAAGACGCCCAACAGCTTGCACCGCATCAAGCACAAAAATACCGCCTGCTGCTTTTACAATGTCGCCAATTTTGGCAAATGGTTGAATAACGCCCGTTTCATTATTGGCGGCATGACACACAACAAGCGCCAAGCCGCTCGATTTATCATGGGCGCGCAAGCTCTCTTCAAGCGCATCAAAATCTATAATGCCATTCGCCTGCACCGGAATAAGGCTGACAGCATCTTTTGCAAATTGTCCGCCAGCCAATGTGCAAGGATGATCTGTGGCACAGACATATAGATGGCCAACTTTTAAGGGCGAGCGCCCCATCGAATAATGAGGCGTCAGCAACATTTGCGCTGCCTCGGTTGCACCCGATGTAAAAATGACATGATCAGGCTTTGCGCCAACCAAATCCGCAACTTGCCTGCGCGCTTTGGCGATGATCGCCTTTGCCGCTCGCCCACTGGCATGAACAGAAGAGGGATTCGCATTGACGTCCAATGCATCAATAATTGCTGCACGTGCCTCATCTAATAGCGGTGCCGCTGCGTTATAATCCAGATATGTGGCGGTTTTTGCCATCGTTTGCTCAATCAATGTCGGATTTTCTTGTAATTTGCACACCAAACCCATTAAGAGTGCGTTCAATTCATTCTATTTGGAACAATCAACGCGCGCCATCAAGAACAGCTAACGCAAATAAATGATTTGCCACAGCATGATATGCGCCCGTGACGATGTGGAGACTATATGCCTGAGGTAATTTTCAACGGCCCTGCCGGACGTCTTGAAGGCCGTTATCAGCCAGCTGCTGATAAACACGCACCTATTGCGATGATTTTGCATCCGCACCCGCAGTTTGGCGGAACAATGAACAACAAGATCATTTATGATCTTTTTTACATGTTCCAGCAGCGCGGTTTTACGACTTTGCGATTCAACTTCCGCTCAATCGGTCGCAGCCAAGGTGATTTTGACCATGGTATTGGCGAACTATCTGATGCAGCAAGCGCACTAGACTGGATACAATCACTACACCCTGAATCACGCGCATGCTGGGTTGCCGGTTATTCGTTCGGTGCTTGGATTGGCATGCAGCTGCTCATGCGCCGCCCTGA
The DNA here is from genome assembly GCF_000620605.1 of Ahrensia sp. 13_GOM-1096m. Lineage (NCBI taxonomy): Bacteria > Pseudomonadati > Pseudomonadota > Alphaproteobacteria > Hyphomicrobiales > Ahrensiaceae > Ahrensia > Ahrensia sp. 13_GOM-1096m. Next base: position 579,656 of record NZ_KK211156.1, on the reverse strand, counting down.
AATAGAAGGCTTTATGTCAATTGCGCCGCAGCCAAACACCTATGACTTCGCATTTTTGGCTCCTTGCCCTTCATCAGGCTTGATTATTCACGGATCAGAAGACCGTGTTGCACCGCCAACAGCTGTGCAAGGTCTTGTTGAAAAGCTGCACCTTCAAAAAGGTATTCTGATCACACAGAAAACCATGGAAGGCGCAAACCACTTCTTCCAAGGTCAAGAAGACGCTCTTATTGAGAACTGTTCTGATTACCTTGATGCGCGTCTGCGCGGCGAATTGGTCCCAGAAGTTATCAAAAAGCTTAAATAGCTTTTGCAAGAACACCGCCCGTCACCGGCTTTTCACAGCCGGTGGTGGACGGAAATGTAAGCGGCAGCCCCTTTAAAGAGCGCACGGCCAAATAAGCCCACGCTTCCGCTTCCATCATATCGCTGCTAAAACCATAAGCATCCGAAGCAGCAACATGAACCGCATCGCCCATGATTTCGCTCAAATAGCGCATAATGGACGCATTGCGCGCACCACCACCAGAAACAATGAGCGTTTTCGGCATTTGATCTAGGTCCGATGCTGATTTAGCAATCGCAGCCGCCGTCAGCTTTGCCAGCGTTGCAGCCCCATCCGCTAGCGCCATGCCTTGAACATATTCTAAGGTGAAATCGCCGCGATCAAGTGATTTCGGCCCCTCGCGATCAAAAAACGGCAGCCCCATATAACGCTCGATCACATCATCATGCGCAACGCCTTTATCTGCGATAAGCCCGCCATCATCGTATGGAATATTAGCTTCGCTTTGCACCCATTGATCAAGCAGCGCATTGCCTGGTCCACAATCAAGCGCAATCGGGTCTTGACCTTCAAACACAAAGGTCGCGTTGGAAATACCGCCAATATTGATAAAACCAACACCGTTTTGTCGCGTTTGTTCATCAAGTTGCGCAGCAAGCGCCTGATGATAGATCGGCACCAAAGGCGCACCCTGCCCGCCATGAACCATATCATTGGCACGCATATCAAAAACGACATGCATGCCACTCTCACGCGCAAGCGCAGCGCCATCACCCAATTGAACTGTGTAGCCTTCATCGGGACGGTGCAGAACAGTTTGGCCGTGAAAGCCAATCACATCAGCAATTTCACCCAGTTGCGCAACCGCATAGATGTGCCAAGCGGTGATCGCCTGCTCAACTTCATTCAAACAGCCCAGCCGTTCTTGCCGATTCGTCACGCTTTGCGCGTCGGCCAAAGCCTGCTCAATCTGCTTTTTGAAGTCTTCATTATAAGGCAAAACAGCACTGTTTAATGGTTTCACATAGGCAAGACCATCGGTTTCTATAAGCGCCACATCAATGCCATCCATTGATGTTCCACTCATAAGACCGATTGCGCGGATGATTTGTTGCATTGAATTACTTTCAAAGGCGTCTTAAACGGTGCTACACGCCCCGCAGAATTTATAAATTACCAAATTACCACGGAATAGAAAACCATGTCCGCTTACAGGTCCGACTTTCTCAATGTCATGCAAGATCGTGGTCTCATCCACCAGATTTCAGATCCAGCAGGTTTGGACAAGCAACTCACGACCGGAGAGCCGCTAACCGCTTATGTCGGTTATGATGCAACGGCGACAAGTCTTCACATCGGCAATCTTATTTCCGTTACAATGCTCTATTGGCTACAGCAAACAGGACACCGTCCCATCACATTGATGGGTGGCGGCACGTCTATGGTTGGTGATCCGTCTTTTCGCGACGATCAGCGCCAATTGCTAACAACAGATAAGATCGAAGAAAACATTTCTGGTATCAAGAAGATTTTCGGCCGGATTTTGAAATATGGCGACGGTCCAACCGATGCGGTCATGGTCAATAATGCTGATTGGCTAATGGAATTCAAATATGTTGATTTCCTGCGCGATGTTGGACGCTTCTTTTCCGTCAACCGCATGCTTTCTTTTGAATCGGTGAAAACCCGCCTTGACCGCGAGCAGAGCCTGTCATTTCTCGAATTTAACTACATGATCATGCAAGGTTATGACTTTGTTGAGTTGAACCGTCGCTATGGCTGCGTGATGCAGATGGGCGGCTCGGACCAATGGGGTAACATCGTCAATGGTATCGACCTTGGTCACCGCATGGAACAGAAACAGTTTTATGCACTCACGACGCCTTTGCTGACAAAGTCATCTGGTGAGAAAATGGGCAAGTCCGCCTCTGGCGCTGTTTGGCTGAATGGCGATTTGTTCTCGCCATATGATTTCTGGCAATATTTCCGCAACACTGAAGATGCGGATGTTGAACGCTTTTTGAAAGTATTCACCCGCCTGCCGCTTGATGAAATTGCTCGCATTTCCGCACTGGGTGGCTCTGAAATCAATGAGGCCAAAAAGATTCTCGCAACGGAAGCAACAGCCGTTGTTCATGGCCGTGATGAAGCAGAAAAATCTGCCGAAACCGCCCGCCTGACTTTTGAAGAAGGTGCAACCGCAGCATCATTGCCAACTGTTGAAGTTACCAAAGCAGAACTTCATGACGGCATTGGCGTTCTGTCAGCTTTTGTGAATGCAGGACTTGCGGCCTCTAATGGTGAAGCACGTCGCAGCATCAAAGGCGGTGCGTTTAAGGTCAATGACAATCCGGTCAGCGATGACAAGATGACAATCAATGACAGCCATCTTATCGACGGTACAGTCAAACTATCGATGGGTAAAAAACGTCATATTCTTATCAAGCCGGTATAATTGCCGCTCACCTGAATTCGAAAATCGAGCGGAATATACCAGGTGCAATGATCGATAGCGGGTTAACTGTGACTTGCGGACTGTCGAAACTACCCGACAGTTTGAAAGTTACGCCGATTAGCCCGCGATCACGCCCATTGCCAAGAAAAAGTCCTAAGACTGGAATTTCTGCAAACAACCGGTTCAAACCATAGGCCGGCATAAATGTGCCGGTTAGTCTTGTCTGGTTTTTGCTATCAAAAACCTTGCCATCAATCACAAAGCCAGCAAGCGGGCCGCGCGCCACAGCTTTTGATATATCCAGCCTTCCCGGACTAAAGATCAAATCACCGGATGCGCGCTCAAACTTAATTTCTTGCGTGTCTATCTTGCGATCTACGGCTTGCTCTAAACTCTGTGAACCATTGGCTTTCGATGAAACAAGAGTAGCAAGCTTAGGCTCGTTGAATACACGGAAATCGAACAAATCAGCCTTACCGCTCAGTGTTCTAGGGCCAGTGCCATTCAAGCTTAAGTTCAGCGTTCCGCCGCGCACATTTGTATAAATATCGGCAAATCGCAAAAACTCTCCCGCACCAAGCGCTTCCAATTTAATTTTCCGGCTGGAGCCAACCCCATCAAGATTTAGAAAAACAGGGAAACCAGATTTGGTGTTACCGCGAATGGATAATTGCGAGACGGTGCCTCCGCGCACCATCATGCTCAATTTCATATTCGTCAAATATTCGCCGTGAAAACCAGTAACGCGCTTAATATCCGCGGTGATATCAACGGGGATTGCCCCTTCAGATGTCTCAGTTCGCTGTGCCTCTGCACGAATATGGCGCATGATTCCGCGCGCATCCAGCGACTTGCCGCTCATGGCAACGCTGTACCCTTTGCCACTGCGCTTTACATCAAGCGCAATATTGTCGTCCTTATTGAGTTGCAGAAAGCCAAATCGTGCACGCTGCAAACCATTCTTATCAATATCGATATCGCCGCGCGCGCCGAAGCTAGCCCCCTTGAGATCAAAATTTTTGAGCGCCGTTGCGCCACCGTTTTGAGCAAGGTCAAAGACGGCATTGGCTTTAATGCCTGAACCTTTAGCCCAGCCAATCCACGGCAGCGAGAGCTTGGAAGCTGTTAAATCGATATTGACGCGTGAACCGCTGCCGCCGCCGAATTTTACCGGCGTCGTACCCGTTAAAAGTTCATCAAGTCCAGGAGCAAGCTTTTTTCGGTCCGCATCTTTAAGCACCAATGAGATGTCGCGTTTTGCTTTAACGCCTGAATTGTTGAAGGGCAAAACCATCGCAATATCTGCAGGCAATCCATCAATATTGCCTTTAAGATCGAAATCTCCACGCGTAGGGTCGATCTGGATACGCCCGTCAAGACTGCTTAAGTTACGCCCTTCGATTTTCGCTTTGCTTCCGGCATTGGCGACTTTCAGATCAACGCTCCAATCTGGCGCTGGCGTATTTGGGCCTTCCCCAAGAACAAAATCCACCGTGACATTCGCATCAACATCGCCCAGCAAATCAGCTGGTTTAAACTTGTAAAAGCGTGTTGCGTCTATGGGTTTTAGCGCAACCAGCTCACCGATTGCGCGTGAAACACCGGTCATATTCATCTTCAAATTTGCGTCAATTCGCCCATCAGTTCCATCTGGCAGGGTTAAAACCAATGTCGCATCACTAACATTCGTCTCAAGTCCGCTCGGTAAATACAGCGATCCCTTGTCAATTTTTACCGTCGTCACCCCATCGGCGCTGGAAAGATGACCGCTGGCATTGCGAACAGGTGGGATGTCGCCAACGACGCTAAATTCCACGCCCTCAACATCCAGTTCAACGCTGGTTTCACCTGAATGTTCAAGCAAGGTTCCCGTAATACGGCGCTTTAAAGGCTCGATAATATCAAAGCGTGCCTTCACGACACGGCCGCCAGCAAGGTTTTCCAAAGCCCAACGCCTTGCGCCTCGCGCAACAGGAGCAGGCCAAAGTTGCTTAACCCCTGCAACCGACATGTCATCAGCAAAAACGGTAAAGATCGCAGTTGGATATTCTTCTTCTAGCGCAAGTTCGCCTTCACCGTTCATTGTTCCGCTGTCCGAATTAATATCAAGACGCGTAAAACTTATGATTTGCTCTGATAATAGGAATGAACCTTGCGCTCTGGCTGCAAACTTTACAGGCTCTTCATTCGCATCACTTGCATATGCAACACCATTATTGGCCAGCATTTCAAATTGGTAGACGTTCTTTTCTGTCGCGTCTGGTTGGTCACGAAAGCGGCCACTCAAATCTAAAGTTGTTCGCCCCACCAGCCACGGCGCCGTATGCAATGTGATCGCATCAGAAGCAAAGTCCGCGCTTAATCTCAAAGCACCCTCTATGGGCACATAATCATCATGATCGAGCTTAAATGAGATATTTTCCGGATAAGCTTCAATAGAGGCCATATCGGACGCAACTTCATGCGCATTGACAAAATGTAGCGAAGCGCGCCCACGCATAGGTTCATGTCGCTTGTCAGGAACACGGTCCTCATCCATTTTGGAAAACATGGTCTGAAACCGGCGCCAAGGAAGCGGCATATTGGTGGCCTCAACACTTAGCTCCTGCGTATCACCCACGCTACCATCATCACTGATTGTGTCGATCAATCTTGGCAGAACCAATTTGCCTTTTACAGGCACATCATAGCCGTCAATCACAAATTGCCCGTCAAAATCGGCCTGACCGCTTTCTGCTTTCATGCTCAGCGTAACGACATCTATCCTGTTTGAATACGGGTTATCGCGCAGCACAACTTTGACATTGTCCGCACGCAGACGCATACCGCCTTCCTGCGAGATAAGACCGCCAACACCATTGTCCATTGCCGCAAAAATGGCTTCAAATTTATCATGCGCATCGCTTATTTTAAGCTGCGGCGTTTCACCAAATTCAGACTTGCTGACATCTAATGTTGCCCCGCGCAAACGCACGGATGAAAATTCGGGTCTACCACTAATAAGTGAGCGTGTGCGAATGCCAACCGTCAGCTCATCAGCAGAAAGCATGAGCTGCTGGTCGCTCTTTCGTGTCAATTTGACATCTTTGAATGTGATGCCCAGACCATTTGACCACAAAACGGCAACATCCGTATCGCCGACCTCGGCGTCCATCGTCACAGGCACAACGCGGCGTAAAGCATCCGCCGCAGCATTTTCCACAACAGGTAAAACAACGCCGCTTCGCACAACTAAAATAAGTGCAGCGATCGCAACAAGAATAAAAACACAAAACCCGATTAAACAACGACGGGCAAGAACACGGCGCGGTGCCATAATTGGCGCATGCACGGGGCCCTTAGCCCCATCAAAAGACGGCAATTCATGCAGAGGCTTGTCAGCACCGCCCCTCATTTTCCGAATATTATTGTCAGTTTTTTCGTTCAAAATGATTCCGAAATGTTTTGTGCCCGGCGAATTAACGAATCGCCGTAGAACTATGGCCTATCCACCCTATATCGTATGCATCGAAATTCACGCTAAATGAAGGAATCCACATGAACGAAATGACAGAGGGCTCTGACGCCCCAAACATTGCACTGCCTGCAGACAACGGCAACATGATGTCGGTTCAGGATTTAAACGGACAACAAGTCGTTCTTTATTTCTACCCAAAAGATGACACGCCAGGATGCACGAAGGAAGCAATCGCTTTTACAGCTTTTCTTGAACAATTTGCAGATCAAAACACGACCATCTTGGGTGTCTCGCCTGACACTGTGGTTAAACATGGAAAATTCAAAGCAAAACATGATCTAGGCATCACATTACTGGCCGATGAAGACCATGAATTAGCCAATGCATATGGCGTTTGGGTCGAGAAAAACATGTATGGCAGAAAATATATGGGCATTGAACGCTCAACCTTCCTGATTGATAAAACGGGCAAGATCGCAAAAATTTGGCGCAAAGTTAAAGTCGCCGGCCATGCCGAAGCAGTGCTGCAAGAAGCAACAGCCTTGAATAACTGATAGTGAATAAGCTTTTGGGATAGTGCTTTGCGCTCTCCCAATCGAATTAAAGTTAATCTTTTTACAGTGCAAACAACGCTTTATTAACCCTAATAAAGTGTAATCAAGTCTTCTGCTCACGCATATAACAAGGTTTGCTAGTGAAAAAGGTCCAAGAATTCGGCAAAAGAAAAGAGCCCCACACTGTAATCATTGCACAGGGTCAAAATATCCGTCATTTCACCATCCGGCCTTGGGTCGTTGGTCTTGCTGCGACACTGTTTATGGCTATGGCGGTCGGTTATCTTTTATCGACAAGTTATCTTATTCTGCGTGATGACCTCCTCAATACAGCCGTTGCGCGTCAGGCAAAGCTTCAACATGCTTATGAAGACCGCATCGCGTCACTGCGCGGGCAAGTAGACCGGATCACTTCTCATCGCCTGCTTGATCAGCAGTTCATGGAAGGCAAGATTGCTGAGCTTGCCAGCCGCCAAAACGTTTTGGCAAGCAGATCAGGCATGATTGAACCGCTTCTTGAGCGTGCAAAAGAGCTTGGTGTTTCTGCGTCACCTGCATCAACTTTGCCCGTCCCAAAGCTACGCCCCGGCACGAAAAACAAGCAAGCAAGGCTAGGTTTCGGCACGTCCGTGACAAACATTGATACCATCACAACAGGATCAATTGCGGCACAAGATGCAGACGAATTACCAAGCCTTACAAAGCTCGCCGATGTAAAAAGCGATCTACACGATATTGAGCGCACCCAGATCGAACAAATCGCGGCATTATCAGATGCAGCAGCTGAACAACGCGAAAAAATTGTGAACACGGCACGTCAAGCAGGCCTGCCCATACGTGCTTTAGAGACCACCGGTACAGGCGGTCCATTTATTCCAAGTAATGCAAAAGATTTAGACGCTATATTTGATAGCGAAATTGTTTCTTTCAACAAAGCCATTCAAGAGCTGGAAGAAACAAAGGAAACGGTCCGCTCCTTTCCCATAGCAAACCCTGCTCCGGGCAAAAGCATTTCCAGTAAATTCGGCCACCGCAAAGATCCCATCATCGGGCGAAGCGCTTTTCATGCCGGCATTGATTTTCGAGCACCTACGGGCACAAGAATAAACGCCGCCGCAAATGGAAAAGTTGTCAAAGCTGGCCGCAATGGCGGCTATGGCAATATGGTTGAAATCAAACATGCCAACGGCTTGACGACACGTTACGCACATTTGAACCGTATTCATGTCAAGGTCGGGCAACGCGTTGTTGCAGGACAAAAAATTGGCGCAGCCGGTAGCACAGGCCGGTCAACGGGCCCGCATTTACATTATGAAGTGCGCTCAGGCGGCAAACCGATCAACCCAATTGGTTATCTAAATGCTGGCACCCGATTGAGCGATTATCTGTAACGACAATGTCTTAGACAGGCATCGCCGCATCGACGATACGAAGTTGCGGCGTTACACGGCCATTCCAATGATTTGCGCTTAAAGTACCCGCAACATGAATAGGTCGGTCCTTACCTTCACGAAGAATTTTGCCAAGTTCACTATCAACGGCTCTAAATGCAATGGCATCAATCTGCGCCCCATCTTGTGCACGCAGCGCTACTTTCAAATGCCCCTGCCCAACTGGTTTTGAAAAAGCGACCATATGGTGAGGAAGCACAAATACAGGTTCTGGATTGCCAGCACCATAAGGTCCAGCCTTATTGAGAAGCTCTATGAGAGTGATGTTACAACCACGCGCAGATAACGCACCATCAATCTTTTGTTCGGACGTATTGACCAGCTCTTGCACGGCAGATGCGGCTTGATCATCAAAAAATGCGCGCAGCGCACCAAGTTTTGATTTCTCAACTGTAATACCCGCCGCCATGGCATGACCGCCGCCCTTAATGAGCAAACCAGATTCAACAGCCATGCGCACGACTTTACCAAGATCAAATCCTGGAATTGAGCGACCTGAACCTGTACCCTTTCCATCGCGCCCAAGCGCAATGGCAAAGGATGGACGCCGCGTTGAATCTTTAAGCCGTGAGGCAATGAGGCCAGCAATGCCGGGGTGCCAACTTTCACTGGCCGTTACAATGATTGCTGGAGGCGATGCAGATTGCAATTCACGCTCAGCTTCGGCTTTTGCTTCTTCCACCATTTGAACTTCAATCGCTTGGCGCTGTGCATTGAGTTCATTTAGCTCTTTTGCAATTTCAGCGGCGCGGTCAGGATCGGTTTCAGTAAGCAATTTTGCACCAAGCGACGCATCGCCAATACGCCCACCTGCATTGATCCGCGGACCAATCGCAAATCCAAAATGAAACGGATTGATAGGCTCTCCGATGCTCGCAACCGATGCCAATGCCGCTATGCCCAAATTCGTTTGGTGACGCGCTGTCACAAGCCCTTTGGCAACGAATGCGCGGTTTAACCCGATCAGTGGCACAACATCACAAACCGTCGTTAGCGCAACCAAATCAAGCATACGCATCAAATCTGGCAGATCATTGCGACCAGAAGCGCGTAATTGCCGCGACACTTCAACCAATGACATAAAGACAACGCCGCCCGCGCATAAATGCCCAAGGCCCGAAATATCGTCCTCACGGTTTGGATTAACCACAGCAACAATAGCCGGCAATGCGCCGCCAACTTGGTGATGATCGAGGACAACAATATCAATGCCTGAATCATCAATGGCTGAAAATGCTTCAGCGCTATTTGTTCCGCAATCGACTGTGATAATAAAATCATTGCGCTCTGCAAGCGCTTTCATGGCCGCAGCATTAGGGCCATACCCCTCATATATTCTGTCAGGAATATAGATTTCTACCTGCAAACCAAAATGGCCAAGATAACGGGCCATCAACGCCGATGAACCAGCGCCGTCCACATCATAATCACCGAAGATGGCTACTTTTTCTTTAGCCTGTATGGCCTGCACAATGCGCGCTGCCGCAGCTTCCATGTCAGTAATTGTGCGCGGATCTGGCATGAGTGCTTTTATCGTCGGATCAAGGAATTCCTTAACCTCATCACGGTGAACGCCGCGTGCAGCAAGAACCCGCGCCAAAATATCTGGCAAACCATGGGTTTGCGCTATATCCAAAGCAATATTTTTCTGCGGTGCAGACAAACGCTCTATCCAGCGCCGCCCACCCGCAGAATTTTCGATATCAAGAAATGTCTGAGCCATGACTGCTTTTCAGCCTGTCATCGCTTAACGTCAAGCGTAATGATTGAGCTATATCAGTTGAATTTTTCAATATCTTGGTGACGTGCTGTAATTTCACGCACTGTACGCGAAGATGAACGCATCACAATCGTTTCAGTCTGAATGTAATTCTTCGCAAATTTTACGCCCTTGAGCATATTACCATCGGTAACACCGGTGGCAGCAAAAAGAACATCGCCTGATGCCAGCTCATCCATTTTATAAGCACGCATTGGGTCGGAAATACCCATTTTGGCTGCACGCGCAATCTTTTCAGGCGTATCAAGGATAAGGCGTCCTTGCATTTGCCCGCCAACACAGCGCAGCGCTGATGCCGCTAGAACACCTTCTGGTGCACCGCCGCGGCCCATATAAATATCAACGCCCGTCACTTCTGGATCTGTCGTATCAATAATACCAGCCACATCACCATCGCCAATCAAGCGCACCGCAGCGCCCGTTGAGCGAACAGCCGCGAGAAGATCAGCATGGCGTGGGCGATCAAGGATACAGGCTGTTATTTCAGAAACAGGCACACCCTTTGCTTTAGCAAGCGCTCTTATATTGTCGGCTGGGTCCGCATCAATATCAACGATGCCGACAGGATAGCCCGGACCAATTGCCAATTTGTCCATATACACATCAGGCGCAAACAGGAGCGTGCCTTTAGATGCCATGGAAATTACAGCCAATGAATTGGGCATGTTTTTCGCACAAATCGTTGTGCCTTCGAGAGGATCAAGCGCAATATCAACTTCAGGACCGTGACCGAGGCCAACTTCTTCACCGATATAAAGCATCGGCGCCTCGTCGCGCTCGCCCTCACCAATCACCACTGTGCCACGGATTGGCAGGCGGTTAAGTTCAGCACGCATCGCGTCAACAGCAACCTGATCGGCAGCTTTTTCATCGCCTCGCCCGCGCAAACGCGCAGCGGCAACCGCAGCAGCCTCCGTTACACGAGCCAATTCCATTGCAAGTTCGCGTGTCAAACCAGCATCTGTTGAGCGACGATCATTCATATCAATATCCAATTATTGGCAGCACGAATGCTGCTTTAACAAACTAGAATAGGGAAAAGCACACCTTGGGATGACTTGAAAGCACCGTTTGCAGACAAGGTTAAACTCAATCGATTTAGAATTAAGTTATTTGCTTATTCGGCTTTTTCAATGCGAATTACTTGCGGCGTTGAGACAAGATATCCCTCTTCCGTAATCGACTTAATAGCTTTGCGAATGGCTGATTCGGTTGTCTCATGCGTGATTATGATGACAGTTTTCGCATCACTCGCCTTTGAATGAGCCGGCTCACGCTGAACAATTGATTCAAGCGAAATATCATTTTCAGCAAAATCAGTTGCGATTGCAGCAAAAGCGCCAGATTTGTCGTGTACGACCATCCGCACGAAATAACCGCCTGCATGGGATTCAATTTCTGCACGCTGATAAGGCTTCAAATCAGCAACAGCGCGGCCAAAAACAGGTGCCTGTTGATGCCCAGGGCGTGATTTAGCGATATCTGCCAAATCGCCCATAACAGCAGAAGCCGTTGCATTACCGCCAGCCCCTGGACCGGACATCAATAATGAGCCAACAATATCAGCTTCAACCGCAACCGCGTTCGTTACGCCGTCAATCTGCGCAATAACAGATGTAAGCGGCACCATAGTCGGGTGAACCCGCTGTTCAATGCCAGTATCAGTCTTATGTGCAACGCCAAGCAGCTTGATACGGTAACCAAGATCACGCGCCGCTTGAATATCGCCCAGTGAAATATTGGAAATACCTTCCAAATAAATTTCGTCCACGGCAACTTCAGTGCCAAAGGCTATGGAAGTCAAAATAGCGAGCTTATGGGCCGTGTCATTGCCTTCAATATCAAAGGTTGGATCAGCTTCGGCATAACCAAGACGCTGCGCATCAGCCAAGCACTCTTCGAAGCTGATTTCATCACGCTCCATGCGCGTCAGTATGTAATTAGCCGTACCATTCATGATACCGTAAAGACGGGTGGTATTATTGCCTGAAATGGATTCGCGCATTGTTTTAACAATCGGAATACCGCCGGCAACGGCCGCTTCAAAGTTCAAAACCACACCATTGGCTTCGGCAGCCCGTGCCAGTTCCAAGCCATGTTTTGCTAAAAGCGCTTTGTTGGCAGTAACGACATGTTTTCCAGCATTAAGGGCCGCAAGAACGCTTGCACGCGCAGGCCCCTCATCGCCGCCGATGAGTTCGACATAAACATCAACATCATCAGATACTGCAAGGTCTTCGGCCTTATCGAACCAATGTAAATTTGAAATATCGATGCCGCGATCACGCGTTTTGTCGCGCGCAGAAACACCCGTAACAGTTATCGGCCGACCGCACTGTGAGATGAGAAGTTCGGACTTTTCATTCAATACCCGAACCAGTGAAGCACCGACTGTACCCAGACCGGCGATGCCCACGCGCAAACTATTATTCATTTTCAGACCTTTGACGCTCTTTTGGAGAATTCACAGCCGCTTTATCAGCGACGCGCCTCCAGCGAAACCACATTATGTAAATTCTTTTCGGCAAGCCCCATAAAACGCTTTATACTGCGCGCAGCTTGACGAATACGATGCTCATTTTCCACCAGCGCGATGCGCACATGGTCATCACCATGTTCGCCAAAGCCAAGACCCGGCGCAACAGCCACATCGGCTTTCTCGATAAGCAATTTGGAAAATTCAAGCGAACCAAGATGCTTGAACTGCTCAGGTATCGGCACCCAAGCAAACATCGTGGCAGGCGGCGGCGGCACATCAAAGCCAGCTTTACCAAAACTATCAACAAGCACGTCACGGCGCTTTTTGTATGTTTGCCGCACTTCTTCAATAGCAGCGCCATCGCTGTTCAGCGCAGCAGTCGCGGCAACCTGAATAGGTGTAAAAGCACCATAATCCAGATAGGATTTCACCCGTGTCAGCGCACTGATTAGTCGCTCATTGCCAACCGCAAACCCCATGCGCCAACCGGGCATTGAATATGTTTTGGACATCGAGGTAAACTCAACAGCAACATCCATTGCACCTGGCACCTCCAGCACGGAAGGTGGCGGTGTATCATCGAAATAAATCTCAGAATAAGCCAAATCTGATAGAATAATGATGTCGTGCTTCTTAGCGAAAGCAACAACTTCCTTATAAAAATCAAGGCTCGCAAGCTTGGCCGTCGGGTTTGATGGATAGCTCAAAATTATCGCAAGCGGCTTTGGAATAGAGTGCCGCACAGCACGCTCTAACGCCCGCATGAAACCATCATCAGGCTCAACCTGCATGGAGCGGATAACGCCGCCCGACATGATAAATCCGAAAGCGTGAATTGGGTAACTTGGATCAGGACATAAGATCACATCGCCGGGCGCGGTAATCGCCTGCGCCATATTCGCAAAGCCCTCTTTTGAACCAAGCGTTGCAACGATCTGCGTGTCTGGATTGAGCGTCACACCAAAGCGGCGCTGGTAATATTGGGCCTGCGCGCGGCGTAATCCCGGAATACCTTTTGAAGAGGAATAACGGTGGGTGCGTGGGTCTTGTACCGTTTCGATAAGCTTATCGACAATCAGTTGCGGCGTGGGCAAATCTGGATTTCCCATACCTAAATCGATGATATCGCGGCCTTCGCTACGCGCGTTGGCTTTTAGTTTGTTGACCTGTTCGAACACATAAGGTGGCAGCCGGCGGGTTTTATGAAAATCTTCCATGTGCGATCGATGTCTTTCTATCGAGAATGAGGGTCCGCTAAATTAAATTCAATTCGAGGTCCGCGCGTCAATACGCGCGAGCATTTCAGGTGAGTGCTGGGCGGCAAGCCTGCGAAGAGCCAGCAGGCGCTGCTGGTAGACAGCTGGCGATACTGTACCGCTGCGCTGAGCATTTTCCAAGGCCTCCATCTGAGACATCAGGGCTACATTTTGAGAGCGAGAATTGGCTGCGATGCGGGCCTGTGGCTGATCACCAAAATTTGGATATGTATCTGTGTTGACCGGCCCAGTGGGCAATGACGAATAAAGCGGGTCATTGATCGGCAATGGCGCACGACTTTGATTGCGCGCTGTCAGTCCCAAATCATCCGCACTATTGATATTGCCTGTACCAGTGCAAGCAGCAGTCAAAAAAAGCAGCAATAGAAACGGACTTCTATAAATATTGATCATAATGAGCCTGTCCGTTCGTCAAAAAGTAAAACTGTGCAATCAAAACGTCGATCACCCTATACGACATCCCTTTAATTGTGTCATGATTAGGGAACAATACGGTGCTAAACGTCTTTCCGATATTAACCAAGGTCAATCAAGGGTGATATATGTCCGAAAAAGGGCAAAAGTCAGAAAATACTTCAGATGACACCAAGCAGCACTTTGCGCTGGAACACTATGTCGTCAAAAATCCTGATGAATTCAGCAAAAACCTTGCAAAAATGATCGAGGCTGCCGGCCAAGCAGCTTCTGAGTGGCTCAAGCCCCGCGAAGAAGGCAGTATTGAAGATGCATCCGATCCAACGTCTGAACTAACAAACACATTCTCCAAGCTAACCGAATATTGGCTTTCCGATCCTCAGCGGGCCATCGAAGCACAGACGAAACTGTTTTCAGGTTTTATGGATGTCTGGTCTAATTCAATACAGCGCTTGAATGATTCGACAGTTCCTGAAGCCGTGGACGCATCACATGATAAGCGTTTTAAAGATGAAGATTGGTCAAACCAGCCTTTCTTCAGCTTTCTCAAACAAACTTATTTAGTGACCTCCCAATGGGCAGAAGATTTGGTTGCGGATTCTGAACTGGACCCACACACCAAGCATAAAGCCGAATTCTACGTAAAGCAGGTAACAGGCGCATTATCGCCATCGAATTTCATGATTTCCAATCCTGAAGTTTTCAAAGAGACAATCGCCACCAACGGCGCCAATCTTGTCGAAGGCATGAAAATGCTGGCCGATGATATCCGTGATGGCAAGGGCGATTTAAAACTGCGCCAAGTGGATGGATCAAAGTTTGTTGTTGGAGAAAATCTTGCCACGACACCGGGAAAAGTTATTGCCCGCAGTGATTTGATCGAACTTATTCAATACACGCCAACGACAGACAAAGTTCTCAAACGCCCGCTTTTGATTTGTCCGCCTTGGATCAACAAATTCTATATTCTTGATCTCAATCCAGAAAAATCCTTCATCAAATGGGCCGTCGATCAGGGCCATACAGTTTTTGTTATGGCTTGGGTTAATCCCGACGAGCGCCACAAAAATATGGATTGGACAGACTATATTCATGAAGGTCTGTTTTTCGCGCTCGACAATATTGAGAAAGCAACGGGCGAGAAGCAAGTCAATGCGATCGGCTATTGCGTCGGCGGCACACTTTTGGCCACTGCGCTTGGCTATATGGCTCAAATTGGCGACACGCGCATTGCGACCTCAACATTTTTCACCACTCAGGTTGATTTCACCCATGCAGGTGACTTGAAGGTCTTTGTGGATGAGGAGCAGCTCAGCAAGCTAGAAGAGCAAATGCACAAAAAAGGCTATCTGGAAGGCTCCAAGATGGCAACCGCTTTTAACATGCTGCGCGCAGGCGATATGATCTGGCCTTACATGGTCAATAATTACATGCGCGGCAAAGCGCCAACCCCGTTCGATTTACTTTTTTGGAACTCAGACGCAACGCGAATGGCTTGCACTAACCATTTGTTTTACCTTCGCAATTGTTATTATGAGAACAGGCTATCTCAAGGCACAATGCGCATTGGCGGCAAGCAGGTTGATTTGAGCAAAGTTACCATACCAATATACAATCTTGCTGCCAAAGAGGATCATATCGCCCCTGCTCTTTCCGTGTTTGAAGGCTCTAAATTCTTCGGCGGCGATGTCACCTATGTCATGGGCGGCTCTGGCCATATTGCTGGTGTGGTCAACCCACCAGCCAAAAAGAAATACCAATTTTGGACTGGCGGTAAAGTCGAAGGTGATTTTGCCAATTGGGTCGACAAGGCAGAAGAAACGGCAGGCTCTTGGTGGGATCACTGGAACACTTGGATTCGCACGCAAGATGACACCGAAGTTCCTGCGCGCAAAAAACATGGCGGCAGCAAATTAAAGCCTCTTTGCGATGCGCCCGGAACATATGTCAAAGTGCGTTCATAAAGGCTCTTTGACGTGAATTTTGATCCGCCGCTCGTTTCTGGAAAACTCATCAAGCGTTACAAGCGTTTTTTGGCAGATATTGTCCTCGATGACGGACAAGAAATAACGGCATCCGTTCCCAATACAGGCTCCATGCTGGGATTAACTGCGCCCGGAAGCAAGGTGTGGTTATCGGTCAACAATGACGGCAAGCGTAAATATCCCCACGCGCTTCAATTGGTCGAAGCCGATGGAATTATCGTCGGAATCAATACTGGCCTACCTAACAAACTTGCCGAAGAGGCCATTAAAAACGGCCTCATCAATAATTTGGGTGACTATGCCGCCCTCAAGCGAGAACAAAAATACGGTCAAAACTCCCGCATCGACATTTTGCTGGAAGATGCCAAATTAGGCCGTGCCTATGTTGAAGTTAAAAATGTTCACCTAATGCGAAAAGCCAGATTGGCAGAATTTCCCGATAGCATAACATCGCGCGGGGCCAAGCATTTGGGCGAATTATCCGATATGGTTGCTCAAGGTCATCGCGCAATTATGATATATCTTATTCAGCGCGGAGATTGCGATAGGTTCAATTTATGCCGCGATCTTGATAAGGTCTATTGTGAAGCTTTTGACGCAGCAATGCGCAATGGGGTTGAAGCTTACGCCATTCGATGTCAAATCAACCCGCAGGCTATTGTGCCAGAAAAATTGATCCCGATTGACGAGCCATTATCGCCAAATCAGGCAGAATAAACGAAAAGCGACATGTAGATGGTCAATTATCTTGATGCGGCAACCGCACCTTTAAAAAACACCGGACAAATCCGCCTTCATGGCGAAGAAGGATTTGAGGCCATGCGCAAGGCCTGTTTATTGACAGCTCAAGCGCTCGATCTGGTTGCGCCAATGGTCAAAAACGGCACCACCACCAATGAAATAGACCAAATGCTGTATGAATATGGCATGGACAATAATGCCATTCCCGCGACCTTGAATTATCGCGGCTATACCAAATCATGCTGTACATCGATCAATCATGTTGTGTGCCACGGCATTCCAAACGACAAACCCTTGCGTGAAGGCGATATTGTCAATGTTGATGTGACGTATGTTTTGGACGGTTGGCACGGCGATTCTTCTCGTATGTATCCAGTTGGCGAAATCAAGCGTTCTGCAGAACGGTTGATGGAAGTCACCCATGAAAGCTTGATGCGCGGTATCGCAGCAGTAAAGCCCGGCGTAAAACTTGGCGCAATTGGCGCTGCAATTCAGGAATTTGCAGAAGCTGAGCGCTGCTCAGTTGTGCGCGATTTCTGCGGCCATGGCATCGGACAATTGTTCCATGACGCACCCAATGTCTTGCATTATGGCCGCGTGAGCGAAGGACCAGAACTGCGCAAAGGCATGATCTTTACAATTGAGCCGATGATCAATCTTGGTCGCCCTCACGTTAAAGTTCTTGGCGATGGCTGGACAGCGGTAACCCGTGATCGAAGCCTCTCAGCGCAATATGAGCATACGATTGGTGTGACCGATGATGGGTGCGAAATTTTCACTTTGTCGCCAAATGGTCTCGACCGGCCCGGATTATCATCTTAGGTTACTGCATGATTTGAGCGTGGGGCGGCAATGACAGTGCAAAACAACGAAGATGGTGACGAGCGGGCTCTGTTTTTTGCTGAATCTACCCCGCAGCAGCCCGCCATCACTCCTGCCCCAGTTGCTCAAACCTCTAAATCAGCATCAAAAACCAATCCCAATTCTGGCCACAGAGATCGTCTGCGCCAGCGATTTGCAAATGCCGGTGAGCGGGCCCTTGCAGATTATGAGCTTTTGGAAATGTTGTTGTTTCGCTCATTGCCCCGCATCGACACAAAGCCGATAGCCAAAGCCCTGATTGCACGGTTCGGCTCATTTGGTGAAGTTCTCGGCGCTGATCCAGCCTTGTTGATGGAGGTCAAAGGCGTAAAAGAAGCAACCGCGCTTGATCTTAAAATTGTTGCTGCTGCCGCGCGCACGATGATCAAAACAAATGTTCAAAACCGCGAAGTGCTTTCCTCATGGAACGCGGTTCTGGATTATTGCACAGCCGCTATGGCTTTTGAAAACAAAGAACAATTTCGCATTTTATTCCTCGACAAAAAGAATGTCCTTATTGCCGATGAAGTGCAGCAAACAGGCACCGTGGACCATACGCCCGTATATCCCCGTGAGGTGCTCAAACGTGCGCTTGAGCTTTCAGCCACAGCGATCATCCTCGTCCATAACCATCCGTCGGGCGACCCAACCCCTTCGCGTGCTGACATCACAATGACAAAGCAAATCATCGAAGCAATCAAACCGCTTGGCATTACGGTTCACGATCACATCATTATTGGCAAATCAGGCCATGCCAGCATGCGCGGCATGCAGCTGATTTAAAACTCTTCTCGAAAACTGGCTGAAATAAAAACAATCAGATTACTGCAGTGCTTTCATCATACGGTCAGCCGCATCCATTTCAGCCCAGCGATAAGCGCGGCGATCTTTTGCTTCATCGTCTTCGCCCCACTGATCGATTGTATAGTCATCATCAACATATGATGCCGTCCAAGCCTCAGCAGCAGTCATATGCCCCTTATAAATTGCCAGAGCCAAAATAGCCGAGCCCGTAAGCGTCATCATGGAGTGAAATGCTGAAAGTGTTAGCGGATCATCAATTGCGTTTAGTTGCGCGCCATAAGCTGCGATTGTCTCGCGTGGCTGCGAGACATGAATCACGCCTTCAATAATTGTAAACTGAGCCGACAGCAGGTTTTCTGCCCAATCAAGCGGTCCATCCCAAACGGCCCGTTGGCGCTTAACAAGTTCTTCAGGTGTATCCGCACGGTAGCAAAGCAAATCCGTTCCGCAAAACCGCAAAATATCTTCTTTCACGGCCTGCATATCCTGCGATACGCCATCCGCAGCTGTGTTCGACAAGCGAAAACAAGGCATTAGCTTTGGATCAAGCACATCGCGCTGCGATGAAAACTCTTTCGCAACATGTTCAGCTGCCGCTTTCGTTTTAAAGACAAGCGTTTTCTTGCTCGGTGTCTTTACCGCACGCTCATCAAGATTGATGATATATCCGCCCTCTGCTTCTGCCACAGCCACCTCTTTATAGAAGCGTTTTGGCAAATGAGGACGCATAGAACGCTGGGCTGATCCCATCGGATCTGGGGCCGGCAATTCGAAGCTATCTTTCAACTCGCTCAAAATATCGCGCATGACAAAATTCCTTATCTCAATTGGAAATGCGATAGAACACCTCAGCTAAGGTTCTGCAAGCATTTTAGAGAAATTCCAGTAAAAGTGTGCAACGGTTTTACGACCGGAATTGCGTAAATTGAGAGCTCTTTACTTGATTTTTTCATGGATAAACGCCTATCCAGTTTCGCAAACTACACTGCGCCGTGCCATAGTAACAAACGATTCGTGACATGTGATAGGTATGCTTCCACAATGGATGATCTCTTCGGCTCAGAACCACCAAAATCAGCCCCCGTGCCGCCGAAAGAAAAACCGGCTGCGCCAAAGGCACAAAAAGCACCATTAGCCGCGCCATCAAACGATGGGTCTGAGGACTATGGCGCCGATTCTATTGAAGTTTTGGAAGGTCTGGAACCTGTTCGCCGCCGCCCCGGCATGTATATCGGCGGCACGGATGAAAAAGCGCTACACCATTTATTTGCCGAAATCATCGACAACTCAATGGATGAAGCGGTTGCCGGTCACGCCACCTTTATCGACGTTCATCTGGGCGCAGATGGTTATCTGACCATTACAGATAATGGCCGTGGTATTCCGGTTGATAACCATCCTAAATTCAAGAACAAATCGACGCTTGAAGTCGTCATGACCATTTTGCACGCTGGCGGCAAGTTCGACGGCAAAGCCTATGAAACCTCTGGCGGTTTGCACGGCGTTGGCGTGTCGGTTGTGAATGCGCTGTCAGATGACATGATTGTTGAAGTTGCACGCAACAAGCAGCTTTATCGTCAGACATTCTCGAAGGGCATTCCGCAAGGCGGCCTTGAACAACTCGGGCCCGTTAACAACCGCCGCGGCACCAAAGTGCGCTTTCATCCCGATCCGGAAATCTTCGGTGACAAGATAAGGTTTTCACCTGCCCGCCTTTGCAAAATGGCGCGTTCAAAAGCTTATCTTTTTGGCGGCGTTGAGATTCGCTGGGAATGCGATGAAAGTCTCGTTGCAGAAAAAGACCGCGAAAAAACACCTACAAAAGCAGTATTTCATTTTCCAGGTGGACTGAAAGATTATCTCGAAGCCACGCTTGCGGGCGAGCAGCGCATTACACCAACTATTTTTGCTGGAAAAACAGAAAAAAGCGGCGGCCATGGCTCCGTTGAATGGGCCGTCACATGGCACACAGATGACGGCTTCGTACATTCCTATTGTAACACCATTCCAACGCCAGAGGGCGGCACACACGAGGCTGGCCTGCGCCAAACCATTGCGCGCGGCTTAAAAGCCTATGGCGAATTGTCCGGCGTTAAACGCGCATCCATCATCACGACCGAAGATGTGATGATGTCCTGCGCAACGATGCTGTCTGTTTTTGTGCGCGAACCGGAATTTGTTGGCCAAACGAAAGATAGGCTTGCCACTGTAGAGGCGCAAAAGATCGTTGAAAATGCGATACGCGATCCTTTCGACCACTGGCTAACCGCCTCACCGCAAGAAGCAACACGCCTGCTTGAATGGGTTCTCGACCGTGCTGACGAACGCTTGAAACGGCGTCAGGAAAAAGAAGTCAACCGCAAGAGCGCCGTGCGCAAATTGCGTCTTCCTGGAAAATTGGCCGACTGCTCACAAAATTCAGCCGCTGGCGCAGAACTCTTCATCGTTGAGGGTGACTCAGCGGGCGGCTCGGCCAAACAGGCACGCAATCGCTCCAATCAGGCAATCTTGCCACTGCGCGGTAAAATCCTCAACGTCGCCTCGGCTGGCCGTGAGAAATTTACAGCAAACCAGCAAATCGCCGACATTATTCAGGCGCTGGGTTGCGGCACAGGCTCAAAGTACCGCGAAGAAGACCTGCGCTACGAACGCATCGTCATCATGACCGATGCGGATGTTGATGGCGCACATATTGCATCCCTGCTCATCACATTCTTCTATCAGGAGATGCCGGAGCTTATCCGCAACGGACATTTATTCATGGCTGTTCCCCCGCTCTTTAAGCTAAGCAATGGCGGAAAGTCGTTTTATGCGCGTGATGAAGCACACCGCGCAGAATTGATGGAAACAGAATTCAAAGGCAAAAAGGTCGAAGTGAGTCGCTTTAAAGGACTTGGCGAAATGCTCGCCAAGCAGCTTAAAGAGACAACAATGGACCCGAAAGTACGCACGCTTTTGCGTGTTGATATTTTTGAAGGCAATGCAGAAGCCACGAAGCAGTCAATCGACGATCTGATGGGAACAAAGCCAGAGGCCCGCTTCCGCTTTATCCAAGAACACGCTGAATACGCGAAAAACTTGGATATTTAACCTCAAGTGTTTGCTTAAGCGGCTTTCGTTAAAGCGACGGCATGTTTGCGCGCATTGTCACGCATCGCATCCAGATAGATTGAACGCAGCAATGACATGATGTCGTCATTGGCCGCCATGTGAGTAGACCCAGAAGCCTCTTCTTCGAAGCGCTCCATGATTTCGCGTGTAATTTCCTGCGCGCCAGCAGCAAGCTTACCTTGCGCCACATCGCGCCAAAGCGAAATCGCATATTCAAACACAGGCTGAACGGTATCTGAAAATCCAGCACCTGCAAGCAATGCACGCAGTTGGTTTGTGCGCTCTTTAACCAGAATTGACGTCACACGGCTTGGCGTTTCTCCAGACAAAGATGACAAAACACGCGCCACAAAATCCATCTTGCCATAGCAAGCTGTTCTTATCAGCAATTGTGTTGTCAGATCGCCATTCTGACGAAGGTTTTCGATAAGAGTATCGGCATTTTCATCGCGGCTATTGCTCACCATATGAACCAATGCGCGTTGCTGGGCCTCATGAACAATGTGATGGGAAATCCCAGCCTGCCTGCGCGCACCAAATAGACCTGATTGTGCCATCGCATCAGCGGCAGCTTTCATGATCATGAGGCGAATTTCTGATTCTAAATGTTTTTGTTTAAGCAATGCGCCGCGCACATTGGCGACCGAACAATGGCGCTCAGCAATTTGCTTGCGGCATTCGGCACACACATCAGCATTGAAATTATTAAGCAATGCAACGCATGCATCTGCACTACCAAGGCTTGCAATCGCCTTTGCCAAAATATTGGAAACATGCGGCCGATTGGCAATCACAACCTGCAAGCGATCTTCTGCCGTGCGAACCCGCGCAACCAAATCACGATCTAGTAGAATAGGCGAGCGTGCAATAACGAGGCTCGCAATATCAAACTGATCATCAACAAACGCACGAATAACCTGCATTGGCGCATTGGAGCTAGTGCACAGAGCATCAGCAAGCGCATAGCGCACCTTCTCCGATGGGTCTTCAAGCAATATCGTTATGGCCGCCTCGGCCGCACAACGATTCTCGAAATTCATATCGGATTGTAAATAAGCTCTACCGAGTGCTGCGGCTGCTGATTGGCGACGCAATACACTGGCCGAATCTTTCCACTGAAGAAAATGTTGAATAATCAAAACGCGACTCCATACTCGGTAGAGCCTGACCGTATCCCTCAATAGTTTATGTTTGGTTTACCATATCTATTAAGATGTGCTTTTACGCTTGGTCTGGTCGTTTCAACTCGAATATATCTCTGACAACGGCATAATCCTTATAGCCCAGCCGCGCCGCAGGTTTTGCTTTTTCAAGATCAAACCGCCCATCAGTCATGACCTCTTCAGCGATATGCACACCCACCACCTGACCAAACACGGTCCAAGCGTTGGTTGGCTCGTCATTGATATCTTTTAAGTTCAGGATTTTAATCACCTTGCATTCAAGACATGCATAAGCTGCCTTTACGCGCGGCGCTTTAATTTCATGACATGCAGCCTGCTCGATATGTGCAAAGTCAAACTCACTGTCACCGCGCGGCAAAGAAGCAGAGCTCGCACTCATTTCTTTAAGAAGCGGTTCTCCAACAAAGTTACACGCAAATTCGCGGGTTTCTTCCACATTTGCCAGCGTGTCTTTGCGAAGCTCCGATGAAAACATAACAATGGGCGGTTTCCCGCACACAGCGTTGAAAAACGAATAAGGCGCAAGGTTCACCGAACCATCATTGGCAACCGAAGATATCCAGCCAATCGGTCTGGGTGCAACAATTGCTTTAAAAGGGTCATGCGGCAGCCCATGGCCATCTTCGAGGCGGTAAAACATATTTATATCCTAAGACGCTTGATATGGGCCGGTATATTCAGATGTCAGCGCTTTGACGTCAGGTCGTGGACGATCGGGAATAGCGCGGTCATAACTGCCAATATGGACAATACCAGCCATTTTTTCGTGCGGTGCCAAGCCTAAAATGCGCCGCCCTTCTGCACTATCGCTGTACCAACCTGTGACCCAGTTTGCACCAAAGCCCATCGCTGTTGCTGCCGTTACAAGGTTCATGGCTGCTGCGCCCGCAGATAAAAACTGTTCCCATTCAGGAATATTGCTATCGTCAACAACATTGGAAACAACGCCAATAGCAATCGGCGCACGGTTGATGCGGTTGCGCTCGCGCTGAAGTTCCTCATCGCTCATTGAACTATTCTTTTTCAATGCGATTGCCGCCAAAGCTTCCCCAGCCTCTAAAACCGCTGAACCGCGATAGAGAATAAAACGCCAAGGCTCCATACGTCCGTGATCAGGAACACGTGCAGCAATCTCTAACAATTCGGCCAATTGCTTTTCATCAGGACCAGGCGTGGTTAGCTGGGTCAAAGGAACAGATTTCCTGATTTTGAGAAACTCTAGCGCCTCTTTATTTCCGAACATGCCCAGCTTCCTTGCTTCAAACAAATAATTTCCCATCCTTTAGCGCGATTTGCCTTGAAATTGCCACCGCAATAGGGTCGATAAGTACATAGAATTCAACAAGCAAAGTGAAGTTGCGTATAGTGAAACTCCTGAGCAGATCATTTTCAGCTGTATTTATTGGGCTCGCTTTAGCCAGCGCTGCCTATGCTCAAGATGAATCACTGGGCGACCTGTCCCTGCCGGGCATTTCCAAATATGCACCTGCAGATCGCAAAGTCCCACTTGAGGGCATAGATAGCGGCGTTCTATTTCTGGAAGCACGCTTGACCGATGATGGCGCTCCTCTTGCTGATGGCATGGTATGGCGCGTTTTTGATGCGGAAGTTGGCCCAGATGGCAAGCTACCCCTCATCGCAGTCGCAAAAGGTGGCGGCGCACGTATTCAACTTGAACCGGGTAATTATCTCGTTCACGCAGCTTTTGGCCGCGCCGGCGCAACATCGCGCGTCACACTCACCAAAGAAACACGGCGCGAATCATTGGTCCTCAATGCAGGCGGCTTAAAACTAGAAGCTGCCCTACCCGATGGCAGTCAAGTACGCCGCAACAAGCTGACTTTTGATATTTTCAGCCGCAACGGCAATACTGATGATGATCAATTGATACTGCCAGACGTACCAGCTGGAAAAGTCATTCGGCTCAATGCTGGCACATATCACGTTGTTTCCAAATACGGCACAATCAACGCCGTAACACGCGCCGATTTACGGGTTGAAGCAGGACGCACCACAGAGGCTTCGCTTGAGCACCGTGCAGCGCAAGTAACGCTCAACCTTGTGCGCGGAAAAAACGGCTTCCCACTTGCAGACACAGCATGGTCCGTTGTCGCACCATCCGGCGATGTTATTCGCGAAGACGTGAATGCCATCTCCACCATGATCTTGCTTGCTGGTGAATATACAATCGTTGCTCAAAACAAAGACAATATCTACCAGAAGAACATTGAAGTTCTCTCCGGCCGCGATCAAACGATCCGTGTTGAAGCAACCGAAGAAAACCGGATTAAGAACTAACTTTGATTTGCTTCTCAGGGTCTAGGGAAAACACCGCATCATAAAGATGTGTAAGCAGCGCTTTTCTATCGTCCAATTTTTCCAGGCTTGACCAAGTCATTGTCTCACCAATGACAGCAGAGATTGGTTTTCCGCAGCGTTTAGAAAATTCACGCACTAACAGTGACGTTCGCAAAGTCATCGAGAACTGACTGGCGATATGAAAAAAGCGCCCGTTTTGACCTGAGAAATAAACCGGAATAACCGATGCTTTCGCGCTTTGCACCAACCGTGATGTGAACATTTTCCACGGCAGGTCAACAGCGCGGCCAATCCCCTTTGGCGCTGTTGCAACACCGCCCGATGGGAAAATAATGATCGTGACGCCTTCTTTTAACAATCGCACAGCTTCTTTGCGTGTTTGCAAATTGAGCGCCACAGCCTCTTTGGTTTCTTCAAATGAGATTGGCAATGAATAGGGCTGGATTTCCGGCACTTTCATCAAATCATTATTGATAACAATACGGAACGGACGGCCAAGCTGCTCAGCCAGAGCCAAAAAAGCAATACCGTCGCCAATACCATAAGGATGATTAGCAATCATCACGAGCGGCGTATCGGGTAAATCCTTGGGCGGCCATTGCCCTTTTGGCACAAAGTCCACATCGATTAAGGACAGCATCGCATTGAAGACACAGTCGTCTTTGCCGAAAATCTCGTCACGCCAATAGCTGTAGAGTGCAGCAAGTCGCTCACGCCCTGAAGCATTTTCAATGGCCCGTATAAACCATCTTTTCAGCAAGGGGTCCGTTGGCCGCGCATAAGACAATTCAGCAAACTGCGTGTTTTTCATGTGAATATGCCCCATAGAAATTACGGGCCGACAATGCGGCCCGCAATAAATAGCACTTCTATCTTAACTGCGAAATATGACAGTTAGATTATGACTTTTTCGCCAAGCGCTTGCGCATGACATCTGGCGGTGTTGCCTCTTCCACCAAAGATGCAATCGCTTCATCAAGCTGCATCGGTGTTTGATCGCGCGATCCAAGCCGGCGAATATTGACCATTTTCTGGTCGGCTTCACGCTGTCCGATAACAATGATCACAGGCACTTTGGCAACCGAATGCTCGCGCACCTTGTAGTTGATCTTCTCGTTGCGGAAGTCTGTTATCACCTGAAGTCCAGCATCGCGCAGCTGTTCGGCAACATCTTCAGCATAAGGGTCGGCTTCTGATGTAATCGTTGCAACAACGACTTGTGTTGGTGCAAGCCAAAGCGGGAAATGCCCCGCATAGTTTTCTAAAATGATCCCAAGGAAACGCTCCATGGAGCCACAAATCGCACGGTGCACCATGACAGGCTGTTTCTTTTCTGAATCGCTGTCGATGTAGAAAGCGCCGAACCGCTCAGGCAAGTTGAAATCAACCTGCGTTGTGCCGCACTGCCATGTGCGTCCGATCGCATCTTTCAGCGTATATTCAAATTTAGGCCCATAGAACGCGCCCTCACCCGGATTAATGCCGGTTTTAATACGCCCGCCAGATTTGGCCTCAATTTCCTTCAGAACATTGGTCATGACTTCTTCGGCATGGTCCCAATTGGCATCAGAGCCCACGCGCTTTTCAGGGCGTGTTGAAAGAAGGACGGTAATTTCTTCAAATCCGAAATCTTCATAGACCGACAAAATCAAATCATTGATTCGCATACATTCGTCAGCAAGCTGAGCTTCGGTACAGAACACATGCGCATCATCTTGCGTAAAGCCGCGCACACGCATCAAGCCATGCAAAGCACCCGATGGCTCATAACGGTGAACAACCCCAAACTCCGCCATACGAATGGGCAAATCGCGATACGATTTCAGACCATGCTTGAAAATCTGCACGTGGCCTGGACAGTTCATCGGTTTGAGCGCAAATGTACGCTGGTCCTCAGCGTCTGGATCAGCGGATTTCACACCAAACATATTCTCTTTGTACCACTCCCAGTGGCCTGATGTTTCCCAAAGGTCAGAAACAAGAACCTGCGGCGCATTCACCTCTTCATAAGTTCCGGCCAAACGGCGGCGCATATAAGAAACAAGCTCTTGGAAAATACGCCAGCCCTTGCCGTGCCAGAAAACAGTGCCAGGCCCTTCCTCTTGGAAATGGAATAAATCCATCTCGCGGCCAAGGCGGCGGTGGTCACGCTTTTCAGCTTCTTCAAGCATGTGAAGATATTGATCGAGCTCTTTTTGCTCAGCCCATGCTGTGCCGTAAATACGGGTTAGCATTTCATTGTCAGAATCACCGCGCCAATAAGCGCCAGCCACTTTCATCAATTTGAAAGCTGTACCAATTTGGCCAGTGGAAGCCATATGCGGTCCACGACAAAGATCGAACCAATCGCCCTGATAATAAATTTTCAGGTCTTCATCGCCCGGAATAGCGTCAATAAGCTCAATTTTATAATCTTCGCCCTTATCGGCAAAAACCTGCTTGGCTTTTTCGCGTGTCCAAATTTCTTTGGTGAAAGGTTCATTGCGCTGAATAATCTCGCGCATTTTCTTTTCAATCAGCGGCAATTCTTCTTCTGTAAAAGGTTTGTCGCGTTTAAAATCATAAAAGAAACCATTATCGATCACAGGGCCGATGGTGACTTGTGTGCCCGGAAACAGCTCCTGCACAGCTTCAGCCATAACATGCGCTGCGTCATGGCGGATAAGTTCCAAAGCGCGCTCATCGCTGCGGGTGATAATCTCAACCGAGCCTGTCTCAATCTCATCGGAAAGATCGCGCAAAACACCGTCAATCGCAATGGCGACTGATTTTTTGGATAATGATTTGGATATGCCCTCAGCAACATCGCGGCCAGTTGTGCCCGCAGGATATTCGCGGATTGAGCCATCGGGAAATGTGAGGGAAATTAAATTAGACATTTTCTTCTCCTGTCCAGTCCCGCCTACAATGCGGGTGGTTGATTAGAACAAGTCCGGAAAAGTGGGAACCGGTTTTCCGATAAGACTTGCTATAAAATAAAAATTAGATCGTGTCAGTGATTCAATGAAGCGCTGACACGATCTAATGCCCGTCGTTTATTCGGTTGTGGCAAACGAGTAAACCCTTAGAAAATTGAGAAAAGTGCTACTTTCGCAAAAAAATAGAATTTGCTCCCTTGTGCACTCATTCAGGCTTTGCTATTCGCGCTCAACCGATGCTTTATCGGTTCTACCAAGTTCAGTAAATTTACTGGCAAAAAGTGCGGTCGTGGCGGAATTGGTAGACGCGCAGCGTTGAGGTCGCTGTGGGCTAACCCCCGTGGAAGTTCGAGTCTTCTCGACCGCACCAACAGCAATTCGCGAGAGCGAAATGCTGGAACTATCCACACTAGCCAGCAGAAGCGGCAGCCAATTGCGGAGCAAATGGCGAGAGCGACGGTTTTGAATTTATCTGCTAACCGCACCATCTCTTTTTCAGAAGCACTAACAGCCCCTAACACCTCTGAACCGTGACGATAATTCAGGCGTTCGATAACCTGTTTGACGGTCATAGACCAAGCGATGAGAAGAATTGATACCCCCTCTCTGCTTTCAGCATCACGGAATGGATCCTCGGCTCGGAGGCCGAGGATGACGACAAGATGGGCTGCCCCTCCCTTCTCCCGCCTGCGGGAGAAGGTGGATACGAGTGGTAACGAGTAGACGGATGAGGGCGTTCCGCATCAAATTCCCCTCACCCAGTTGCGGCTAACGCGCAAATGCGCGAAGCCTCACATCCCTCTCCCGCAAGCGGGAGAGGAAAATCAGCGCTCCCTATCTCTCCCCTTGTGGGAGAGAAAGCGAAAACTTGGGCTTGGCTTGCCAAGTCCTTAGTTTTGGCAAGAGAGGGGATAAAACGCTGCTCTCCGTCATCCTATGGCTTGACCATAGGATCCATTCCGTGAAATTCGCTTAGGTGTTTGATCTAGAAGAATGATTACAGTGTCAGCATCACGGAATGGATCCTCGGCTCAAGGCCGAGGATGACGGCGTGTGGATTTAATGCACCAATCTTATCCACCCACCACAAAACACATTCACACTGCGGTGATGACCAGTGCAGCGAAAACCATTGCCATAGAGAAAAACCGCGCCGCGCTTTTGCGCCTCGTGCGGTGCTGGTTGATGATCGCCGCAATGTTGAGTGCTAATCGCGTACTACCATGCCGGATTGGGCAATGGGTATCGCGCATCATTTTCAAAGTCGAAAAGGCGGCCTATTATTTGCAGATTGCTTCCGGCTTTATGCAAGCAACGGGTTCCCTGCCCGTTGAGCCGCATGGACAAATAACAATCAAGGCCGTGATCATCAGGCTTCGCGCTGTCAAAAGATTGCTTATCCGTTTGAAGCCAAGCGCCAGCCATTGGCTGAGGCTCTGGCTTTGTTTTACCCCAAACAATTATCCGCAAACTTCTGCCCTTTACAGCAGCGGCGGCTTGCGCAAATTCGCCGCTTTTAACGGCCGTGCGCCACCATGTCTTGGTGCTGCACATTATACATTTCGATCGCTATAAATCGCACGGCCCCGTCGCGATAATTTTATCGCAGGGCTAATAAAACGATGGGGACTATTCCGGTATGATTAAATCATACCTTCTGATAAAATAAATAATGAGAGGATGAATCGATGGATAAGAGAACAATCAGCCTACCCGATGAACACGCGGCCTATATTGACCAGAAAGTGAGTTCTGGCGATTACGCTTCTGCGAGCGAGGTTGTGCGTGCAGGACTTCGCGCATTGCAAGAACGTGACCGCGCCGTTGAAAACTGGCTACACCAACAGGTTGCCCCTGCCTATGACGCGATGATGAAAGACCCATCGCGTGGGCTTTCTGCCAAATCTGTGTTTGATGAAATCCGCGCCCATCACAATGAAAAAACCAAAGGCCCAGCGTGAAACAACGCACCGTAGAATTTGCGCCAGAAGCACGCGGCGATCTGTTTGCGCTCTATGATTGGATTAGCGTGAAAGCCAGCCCTGCTGTTGCAATGGGATATATCGAGCGCATTGAGACCTATTGCAATGAATTCGACTTTGCGTCGGAGCGCGGCCAAATGCGCGATGTTATCCGTTCCGGCCTGCGCATTGTCGGGTTTGAAAAGCGATTGACCATTGCATTTATCGTGTCCAATACCAACGTTACAATCCTCCGCATTTTCTACGGCGGGAAAAATTGGGAAGATGAATTTGACACAAGAGCCTAAAAACCAACGCGGCGCGCTTCTCACGGGTCAGCCTTTCTTTGCCCAAGAGATGGATGAAAAGCCTGTCGAATGGCGCGTGGCAGATGGCCTTACGCCTTATGACGAGGCCGTTGCCTTTATGGAGCAGCGTGTGGGCGAAATTCGTGATGGCACAGCGCCAGAATTGGTATGGCTGGTTGAACATCCGCCGCTTTACACAGCTGGCACCAGCGCAAAAGACGAAGATCTTGTCGACGCAAACCGCTTTCCTGTGTTTGCAACAGGGCGCGGCGGCGAACACACTTATCATGGGCCCGGTCAACGGGTTGCCTATGTGATGCTTGATTTAAAACGCCGCAGACCCGATGTGCGCGCGTTTGTTTCTGCGCTCGAAGCGTGGATTATCGGCACACTCGATAGCTTTAACATCAAGGGCGAGCGCCGCGAGGACCGTGTTGGCGTGTGGGTTCAAAGACCGGAGAAGAAAAGCCCCGTTGCAGGTACAATCGCTGAAGACAAAATTGCAGCCATAGGCATTCGCCTTCGCAAATGGGTGTCATTTCACGGCATATCAATCAATGTGGAGCCGGATTTAAGCCATTATGACGGCATCGTACCATGCGGCATCAAAGTTCATGGGGTCACAAGTTTGGTCGATCTAGGGCTGCCAGTATCAATGGATGATCTTGATCAAGCACTCAAAAGCGAGTTTGAAAACCAATTCGGACCAACCGCCCCTTAGGCAAACAAAATGCCAGCGCTCCAGACCAGCACGCTACAATGAATGGAGAATACCGCAACAAAGGCAGCAAGTATGGCCGCACGTTCATTATTGTTCATGGGGGTCAAAGGCGTTTTAGGTTTTATACCGCCCTTAGACGTAAACACGCTTAACAGTGAAAAAATTGCACCTGAAATAATAAGCATATTCGCCGGCAACCCAATGATATGGCCAATAGCCATCAACCAACCCAAAAGAAGAAATGCACATAGCGCTTGTGCATATGGCGTTCTAAAAATTTGGCGCAGCACCTGCCCGCCATCAAATTTCCAAACAGGAATAAGATTACCCAGATTAAAAAGCGCGCCCATAAGGGCAAACACAACCACGCAATCAGCAATGAGCTTTGTGCTCATTTCCGAAATTAAGGGATGCGACCACATCAAAAGCGCTGTCAAAAATGCTGAAAAGCCTGCGCCCATTAAAGCTGAAAAGCCAATTTCAAAATGCCGGTCATAGGGCCGCCCGCCCAGCGCTATACCGCCAAGAATCGGTATAAAAATCATACGCGCTGTGCGGTGCCCCATAATGCGAAAGGCTGCAATATGCCCAAGTTCATGCAGGCCAACAATCAGTGTGAGCGCGGCCGACAAAAGAAACCCTTGGCCCGTCAGGCCGAAAACTGGCCAAAGCAAAAGCGCAGAAAGCATAGCCATGACAATTTGTGTCGATGGACGCTCAAACAGTCCGCCAGATTGATATGTACCCTTTTCGCCCCAAATTTTAAGCTTGAGCGCCATGCGGCGCATCGAGAAATAGCGAAAGATTAAAAATGCGATGCCATTATAACTATCCGTTTCGCTTATCTGAACTTCTGTCTCATGCGGCGAGACAGCAAGCAATTTGGTTTCCATCCGGTGGTGGCGCCAAAATGATTGATCAAGCGATGTATCGCTGGTGAACCACACCATCCACTCAAGATCATTATCGCTTTGATACAGCGCAAAATCGCGTTCGATAAAACTGCCCTTTCGGTCAGCATGCGACGTGATCATCTTACCGCTATCGGCAGAATATTTTTCAACGGCGCTCACCGCTCCATTCCAAGTAAAATCACTGCCAAACGGATGCAGCGCGGCCCGTATTTTTTCGGCAGGCGCATGAACGCGAAATGTCCGCTTTATCGTGCGGATACCAACAGGTGCCGACATGACAAGCCACATCAAAAGCAGAACGCCAATTAACAAAAATGCAATATGCAAACGAACAAATCCTTCTGCACATTACCTTGTGTAATGCGCGGCTTGCCAAATGTGGCTGGTCTAAGCGCTTTAAGCGACTTTATCCAAAAGTGGTTTTAATGATGGGTGCAAATGATGCGATTCTGCTTTTAGAAAGGCGATGAGCGCCAATTCATTTTCATGAAATTTTCCATCGCGTCCAATGCGATTGATCAGCCATGCAGCTTCTTCGGCATCAATGCGTTCTGCAATCCTATTATCGCGCTCAAATGTTTCATTACGCGCTCTATAAACGGCTTCAAGGCTATTCGGCGCAGCCAGTGCATCACGCACACCGCTCAAACCATTCGCAAACATCTTTGAAAAGAACCCGCCAACATTCACACTGTCATCAGCAAGCCATTCTTCACGCGCCAAGGCCTTTTCACGCGATTCCGCCACATGGCCACCAGCAGCCATAAGTGAAAAGGCGATCGCTTTTGAAAACAAATCGCTCCAACTTGGGTCATTATCCGCGTCAAATGTCGCATCGTTGATGTCAAACAGGACTTCTGCCTCATCACGGCTAATGCTCAACGCGCCATCACCTGAATAAGAATAAAGAACGCGGCGCAACATTGCGACATCAGCAGCTGTAACAACGCCTTTTACGCATGAACGCCCCTTCGCAAGCGGGCCCTCGCCCTCAAGTACAGCGTGCTTAACCTGACTCAATGCAAAAGCAGAAAGTGAAGGCGGCATCGATTTGGCCTTATCCATCGCGCGCAGCAGCACTTCGAGTTCAGTAATCGAATCAACAATGCCGTCAGAAGATATGGTACGGATTAGCCATTGTGCATTGTCTTTGGAGATATAGCCTTTAGGCGCTTCAACATCGACCAAATAATCAGTGACCGCTTCCACAAAGAAAGATACCCAGCTATCGGATTTATCAGCCACAGCACGGTCGAGAGCAAAAAGGGCCTCGGCCTCACGCCGCTGAACAACGCCATCAGCAAAAACAGTCTGCCGCAATTGAAGAACGTCGCCATCCATAAGCTTCGTTTTATTTGCCATTGCAGACATTGTGTTATTCAAAAATAATTCACCCATAACCATTCCCTATTCGTTACAGCGCATCCTAAAAAGATCGCACTTGCACATAAGACTTGAAGAGAACATACACGGTCGAATTTGCGATTTGGCTAACCGCCATGGTTAAATTCTTGCGCTCAAAAACGGTTAAAATTTTATGTCTGATAACGAACAAGAACTCGCTGATACCTACAATCAAGCATTAGCATTTGAAAAAGAGGGCCAGCCTGAAAAGGCAGCTGATCTCTATGCCAAGTGCCTTTCTATGGATCCGGCAGATATGTGTGGCGCATCTGTTCGTCTTGCCTCGCTAGGGCTTGGTGAAGCGCCGCTCAAAGCGCCAGACGCCTATGTTGCAACATTGTTTGACCAGCACGCCGAAGACTTCGACGATATTCTAACCGGCCAGCTACAATATGCCGTGCCGATGCAAGTTGCTGAATATTTAGCGGCAAACGCACCGGGGCCCTATCTGCGTATGCTTGACCTTGGCTGCGGAACAGGCCTGTCGGGTATGATGTTGCTCGACATGTGCGTACATGCAACAGGCGTTGATCTGTCTGAGAACATGATAGACAAAGCAGACGAACGTGCCTGTTATGACGAGCTTTTTGTCAATGAGGCGGTTCACTATCTGCAAGAATGGTCAAAAAGCGAGGCGCCTGAGCATCAACCTTTCGATCTTCTCGTTGCAACCGATGTACTGCCTTATATTGGCGCATTAGAAGATTTGTTTGATGGCCTTAAAGCCAATGCGGCACCAAATGCTAAACTTGTTTTCTCCGCCGAAACACTTCCCTACGATATGATGGAAGGCAAAGATTGGCACATCACGCCGAACCAACGCTTTGCGCACTCTAAAACCTATTTGCAGGCCATGTGTGAACGTGCAGGATTTTCAGAAGTAGAACTTTTTCAAGATATTACAGTGCGTCTTGAACAGGGCGCGCCTATTCCGGGATATCTTGTGATTGTGCAGAAGATTTAGCGCCTTTGATCATATCGCGCTTGCCGGCAAATCCTGATGTTTTCATCACATCAAATCCGGCTTCTGCCAAATTTCGGCGCACCCAGCCCGCAGCAGTATAGCTGGCAAATGTGCCGCCTTCGTTTGTTCGTTGATGCATTTCCTGCATCAATTCCAGCGACCACATGTCCGGATTGCGCGCTGGCGCAAATCCATCCAAAAACCATGCATCTGCTTTGCCAGTCCAATTGCGCATACCGTCCAGAACATCCGCAACAATTATTGTAAGCGTAGTCTGCTCATCCATAGCCCAAGCGGTCGGAGCTGTTGAAAGTTCAGGCCACATACGCGCAAGTTCAGCCTGCTCGGATGACACTTGCGGCCATGCAGCAACCGAACGCGCCATAATATCTTCTGTCATTGGAAATGCTTCGAAGGACACAAAGTGCAAAACATCGCCGTGCTTGCGATGCGCTTTCCACTGCCGCCATGTTTCCAGGAAATTAAGGCCCGTTCCAAACCCAAGTTCTGCAATGGTAAAATCACCACCATCATCCCAACGTAGGGGTAAATTGTTACCGCCCAAGAAAACATGCGCGCACTCAGCCCGCCCATCTGTTTTACAATAAAAATGGTCGCCAAACTGTGTCGAAAAAGGCATATCACCTTCACGAAACTCTAAAACATCTCTGGGCAAATTGTTTTCCATCATGACTTCATATCAAAATGCATCCGATTTGCCAGCCTCCAGTTTAAAACCTGACATCGCGATTATTGGCGGCGGCATTGTGGGGCTGTGGACCGCCTATTATGCAGCTCTGTCGGGCCAGAACATTTTGCTCATAGACAAGGATGAGCTGGGACATGGCGCAAGCTACGGCCTGCTTGGTGCGCTCATGCCGCATCAGCCAATAAACTGGAACGACAAGAAACAATTCCAGCTTGATGGCCTAACAACCCTGCCCGACCAGATTGCCAATTTGCAAGCGCGCTCTGAAGTCGATTGTGGTTACTTTCGTTGCGGACGCATTATGCCGATTGGCAATGAAGCAAAGCGCAAGCAGAGCACCACTTGGGCGCAAGGCGCCAAAGAACATTGGGTCTCGCCATTCGATTGGACCGTTCACGATAAAAATCCCGCAGATGGTTGGCTCAATGATATCGGCCCCCATGGTTACAACAGCGATGATCTGTCGGCACGCATCAATCCACGTGCACTCGTCAAAGCGCTAACGGTTATGATGGGCACATTTAGCAATGTTACAATATTGACCCACTCACGCGTTCATGCGGTGGAAAATACTGGCGCGATTACTCTAAACGACGATACAAAAATACAGCCTGCCAAAACAATCATTACAGCCGGATTTGAAAGTTTTGATCTGCTCCAGCCTCTCACTGAGAAAAAACTTGGTTGGGGCGTAAAAGGGCAAGCTGCGCTACTTAAACCTGCTCAAGAGATCAATGTCGCATCGCCGATTCTTTATGATGGTGGCACCTATGTCATTGCCCATGAAAACGGTAATGTTGCAATCGGCTCAACGTCGGAACGTGAGTTTACCGATGCGGCGCATACAGATGAAAAGCTCGATACGGTTATTGCTAAAGCAAAAGCCATATGTCCAATGCTCGAAAATGCTCAAGTCATAGAGCGCTGGGCCGGCATAAGACCCCGCGCCGCTGGCCGTGATCCATTGATTGGCATGTTGCCTGACGCACCTGATATTATTGTCGCAACAGGCGGCTTTAAAATCACACTCGCCATTGCGCATATCATGGCGCGTTGCGCTTTGAGCGCGGCAGCAGGTCAGATAGATGCAATACCGGAAAGCTTCCAAGTAAAAGCGCACCTAGAACACTGAATGTAACACTTAAAGAATCGCGCCTAAGCGATTCAAATGACTCAGCTTCCGCGCGACAATCAACATGCAGCCACAAACAAAATTGCCCGCTGAGATGATCTCAACGGGCAATAAAATAAACAATTTAAAAGAGCTTATTCAGCGTCTTTTTTCTTTGCAGCAGCTTTCTTCTTAGGCGCTGCTTTTTTCTTTGCAGGCTTTGTTTCAGCTTCCGCTTCATCATCAGCCATCAACTCTTCTTTCGAAACTGTTTTATCAGTCACGTCGACTTGGCTTAGAAGATGATCAACTGTTTTCTCTTCGAAGATAGGCGCACGCAAGTTTGCAACTGCATCTGGGTTCTTCTGGAAGAATTCATAGATTTGTTTTTCTTGACCAGGATATTGGCGAACCTGCGCCATAAGCGCCTGTTGCATTTCCTGCTCAGTAACCTGAATTTCAGCTTTTTCGCCGATTTCAGAAAGCACAAGACCCAAACGAACACGGCGTTCAGCAAGAGCAAGATACTCTGCACGTGCGTCTTCTTCTGTTGTCTCTTCATCTTCGAATGTACGGCCAGCCTGATCAAGCTCAGCTGTAATCTGTGTCCAGATATTGTTGAATTCTGTATCAACCAATTTCTGCGGTGATTCCAACTGGTACATTTTGTCGAGTTGATCGAGAATCTGACGCTTAACCTTTTGGCGTGTCATACCGCCAAATTGGCTTTCAATCTGTTCACGCACAACTTCACGAAGGCGGTCAGCAGATTCAAGACCAAGTTTTGTTGCAAGATCATCGTTGATCTCAACTTTTTCAGCCTGTTCAACGAGTTTCACTTCAACATCAAACTCAGCGTCTTTACCAGCAAGGTGAGCTGCTTGATATTCCTCAGGGAATGTCACTTTAACAACTGTTTTGTCGCCAGCTTTTTTGCCGATCAACTGCTCTTCAAAACCAGGAATGAACTGGCCTGAACCAAGCACGAGTTGACCATTGTCGTCAGCACCGCCTTCAAACAGCTCGCCATCAACTTTGCCTGCATAAGACATTGTGATGCGGTCGCCATCAGCAGCTTTGCCCTCTTTTTCAGAGTATTCAGCAGCAGACTGAGCAATTTTCAAAACCTGTTCGTCAACTTCTGAAGCAGGAATGTCGACAACTTCACGAATTACTTTAATGCCTGAGAAATCTTTGATTTCGATGTCAGGAATAACTTCATAAGAAAGTGAGAATTCGAAGTCGGCTTTGCCGTCGAGCACTTTTTGCGCTTCAGCTTCGTCTTCTGTCATTTGAACTTCTGGCTGTGTTGCAGAGCGTTCTTTGCGATCAGCCAAAACTGTGCGTGGTGTATCGTTCAAGATTTCATTGACTGTTTCAGCCATGAATGACTTGCCGTACATTTTACGCAAGTGAGCCGCAGGTACTTTACCAGGGCGGAAACCATTCAGTTTAACCTTACCCTTTGCGTCCTCAAGCTTTTCGGTCAGCTTAGCTTCAAGATCGGCCTGAGGCACCACAATCTTGATCTCGCGTTTCAGGCCCTCATTGAGGGTTTCAGTGACCTGCATATCATAACCTTCTTTTTTCGCATGGCATTGCACGAGGTCTATTACCACCTCCATGCGCCGGGTAAATCGCATTGGTAGAACCTGCTCCACTCGCAGGTAAACTGACCCCGGCTGGTGCGGATAGAGGGAGTCGAACCCCCACGCCTTGCGGCGCTGGAACCTAAATCCAGTGCGTCTACCAGTTCCGCCATATCCGCATACCAGCACGCCGAGGCGTTTGGTCAGTCGCGGCTCCTATACCACTGCATTCGCAGTGATCAAATAGAAAATCACCAAAAAAGCATCTTAATAGAAAACTTCTGTTAAAAAGTTGTGATTACCTTGCCTTAAAGCCTTAATTTGCGGGATTCCGTCTGCTGAAACGGCAACAATAATATCTGTCACTTCTCCGTCCCGCATACGCTTTTCCAGGTCAGGAGCAACGGTTTCAGAGGCATAAAAGCGCTCGATTCCATATTCCAGTGACAAATACCCCTCTTCATTTCCGTCATTTCGAAGGCCAACACTTCGTATTTTGCCTTTGATGAATCGTCCTGATTCCGGTTTTTGCAGCTGCAAGCTGACATATTCATCTCGTCCCGCAGCATTCTTTTTCAAAATGACATAAACCGGTGTGCCAATAAGAACTTCTGATCTCTGACCAGCAAACATATCTTCAAAATTTTCAACCAGCACGCGGCTTATATCGAAATTGAGTCGCACATAGCGGCCACGCAGAAAGTCACGTGGATCTATGGGCTCTGTTTTAAGAACGATCTCCTGACCGCCGCGTAAGATAGATGCCCTGCTCTCAATCATCCACAGAACCGACGCCCACATGAGGGCAATCGTGATTAAAGCACCGGCAAGATGAAAAGGCTTTTTAGAGTTCGTATTCATAATTAAACCTCCTCCTTAAGCGTGCTGGCAGCTGAAAAACGCTTCTCCAAGCGATAAACAAACGTTGCGACACCGATTAGGAACACGGCAAGAAGCATCAAAAAGCCTGATGTGGAAATCATTGAGGATATGGTGACAGTATAAAGGAAAAAGACCTCAACGAGAAAAACCGCGTAACAACAATAGCGCACAAGTCTGTGTTCTTTGCCGTGGCGATAAAGAGTGAGCAAGACAAAGCCGATCACCAAAGCTGCAATCGCAAAGGAGACCGAGCCTTGATCAACAAATTCATGCAGCGCAATTAAAGCGATACAGCCAATGGTAAAACATAAGCCCACGCGGTGGCGTCGTAAAAACCCTGCTTCACGCTCTTTTTTCGCATCTGGCAGAATCAATCCAAAACTCATGGCCGCTAACAAAACGCACCACGTAATAAGACGGTTTTGATCTGGCAAATTGTAGAACCACTCAACCCCATCAAAAAAGCGCTCTAGAACCCACCAAGCGACGTCCGCAAGAAACTGCACCACCTCTGCTGCGAGCGGCAACAGACCTGCCAAAGCTGCGAACAGAACCATCCATGTTGCCCGTTTTGATTTCAGCAAAAGAGAAATCAGCAATACGGCGCATAGCGCAGCATAAAAGACCCAGAATGGCAGACTGAATATATTCCCTCCATCAGGGCTGCTCAGATGCCATGTGACCCAGAAGAACAGCGCGCCGCCAGTCAACACCAGAGAGCGGACAGCTAAAGCACCAAATCCTAGCCCAGCTGTATAAAGCAACGCAGCACTGCGCTCATCGCCTGAAATATGATACATCTGCGCTACCAGAGCGACAGCGCTCAAAAAGGCGCCGCCTGCAATTAGATAACATGCCTCTTCTGCATATTTCGATTTGGCACCAAACCGGCCATGCACGAAAACACCGCCCAAAAGCCCGAGCGCAATAATAGAAAGAACGCCTGCAGCGCGCACAAGACGCGGAATCGCTTCCCAGTTTGATGCGATCAAGAGGGCAACACCTGCAGCGAATGAAATTGCCGCGAAAACGA
The DNA here is from genome assembly GCF_000620605.1 of Ahrensia sp. 13_GOM-1096m. Taxonomy (NCBI): domain Bacteria; kingdom Pseudomonadati; phylum Pseudomonadota; class Alphaproteobacteria; order Hyphomicrobiales; family Ahrensiaceae; genus Ahrensia; species Ahrensia sp. 13_GOM-1096m. The sequence continues at coordinate 539,984 of NZ_KK211156.1, read as the reverse complement.
TCAAAATTTGGAAAAAAGAAAATCGACGCATTGGCGTGCGCATCTTAGCGTTTGATTTTTGCGGTATATTCGCACTGAAAGAATTAATATCTTTGCGCAACACATCAGCAACGGACGCATCGATTACGCCACGATTTTGCCAATCTTTAATTTGGCGTTCAATAAGATTCGACAATTTAGCTCCAAACCATATATTTTTCAGCTATTTAGCGCCCTATACCACATTCATCAGCAGTTAATAAACAAGGCAAAATTGTGCAATGCACAATTGCATAAGACCTATGCATAATTGGCTCTGGTCACAAGATGCATTCGGGCATAGATGCCGGTCAACAGAATTAAAAAACACAAGAAAACTTGTGATAATCACGACAGGATAACGAAATGAACATCAAACGCTCTTTCAGCGCATGGCGCCAAGCTCGCCGCACTTTCAACGAACTTTCACGTCTTTCAGCACGTGAACTCAACGACTTAGGCATCAACCGTGGCGATATCGCTTCGATTGCACGCCAGTCTTACAACGTAGAACGTTAAGTATAGAAGCCGCTTTCTCTCCTCCCAAATAAAAGCGGTTTCCGAGGGTCGGTCCTCCCACCTACCCTCACACATAAAGCACCTGCTGGTCCTTCCACCGGCGGGTGTTTTTGTTTGTGGTACCCCCCCCTCAAGAATGCCATTCATATGCTGCGCTGCAATATTGCATAAGTGCTATGCAGCATTAGGCCTTCTAAAACCAGAAACTTTCTCCATATTGGTTAGCAAGAGACGATTAAAAGAACACGAGAAAGAGTACGAAAATGTCAATCGCACGTTCATTCAACACATGGCGCACAGCACAGCGCACTGCAAATCAATTGCGCCGCCTTTCAAACCGCGAGTTGGCCGATGTCGGCATCCAACGCGAAGCAATTTATGAAATTGCATTGAAATCTGCACGCAACAACACAATCTAAGCTGTGTTGAGATAAGTACAGCCTATAAGCCGTTCGCATTCTTTCCTCCCAGAAAACGCGAACGACTCTAAAAACACCCGCAGGATCCTCCCCCGGCGGGTGTTTTGTTATGTTGAATCGTGATCACATTCACGCTATTTGAGCGCATGACAAAAAATCCTATTCATATCATTGGCGGCGGTTTAGCCGGATCAGAAGCAGCGTGGCAGATCGCCGAAAATGGCGGCAAGGTCGTACTGCATGAAATGCGCGGCGTGCGCGGCACAGAAGCCCACAAAACGGACAGTCTGGCAGAACTTGTTTGCTCAAACTCATTCCGCTCAGATGATTCTGATCTTAACGCAGTAGGCCTCATTCACCATGAAATGCGGCTGGCTGGTTCCTTGATTATCGCTTGCGCTGATCAAGTTCAGGTTCCTGCCGGTTCAGCGCTTGCAGTTGACCGAGACGGTTTTTCTGAACTCGTCACGCAGAAGATCAACAATCACCCCAATATTGAGTTGGTACGTGAAGAAATAACTGGACTGCCGCCGCGCGAATGGGAACAAACCATTATCGCAACCGGACCGCTCACAGCGCCAGCACTGGCAGAATCAATACAGCAAGAAACAGGCGCAGAGGCACTCGCCTTTTTCGATGCAATTGCACCGATAATCCATTTTGATTCGCTTGATATGGATATCTGCTGGTTTCAATCACGCTATGACAAAGTTGGCCCAGGCGGCACCGGCAAAGACTATATCAACTGCCCAATGAACGAAGCTGAATATAATGCTTTTATCGATGCGTTGATTGCGGGCGATACGACGGACTTCAAAGAATGGGAAGGCACACCCTATTTCGATGGTTGTCTGCCCGTGGAAGTTATGGCTGAACGTGGCCGCGAGACATTGCGTCACGGCCCAATGAAGCCAATGGGTCTAACAAACGCGCACAAACCTGAAGAAAAAGCTTATGCCGTCGTGCAGCTACGACAGGATAATGCGCTAGGCACGCTCTATAATATGGTTGGTTTCCAAACCAAGCTTCGCTACGGCGCGCAGAGCGATATTTTGCGAATGATTCCGGGCCTGCAAAACGCCGAATTCGCGCGACTTGGCGGCTTGCATCGCAACACCTATCTCAATTCGCCGACCTTATTAGCAGAAGATTTGACGTTAAAATCACGCCCCGGCTTGCGCTTTGCAGGACAAATCACAGGCTGCGAAGGCTATGTGGAATCAGCGGCAATGGGATTGCTTGCTGGTCGTTTTGCTTTGGCCGAATCGCGCGGCGAGAAAACAGTGTTGCCGCCCGTCACAACAGCCTTTGGCGCATTGCTAAACCATATCACCGTCGGGCATCTTGCTCACGAAGAAGAAAGCGGAAAACGCTCATTCCAACCAATGAACGTCAATTTTGGACTGTTTCCACCGCTTGAAGCTGGCGCTATACAAAAACCAGAAGGTCATGTCGGCCGTTTCCGTGGTAAAGACAAAGCTCAAGCGAAAAAGCGAGCCTACACAGCACGCGCTAAAATTGCTGTTCGTGAATGGCTCGGCCTAACCGCTCAACAAGCTGCGGAGTAAACGATATGGATGACGACAAGGTCACGGTCGAAAATGTAAATATTCCAGGGCAAACGTCCCGCGTGGATGCTTCGAAATATAAAGCGATGAAGACCGCGCTCCTTGCCTCACTTCCCTCTACTGCGCCCGGCCTAACGGCAGCGCAGATGAAACAAGCCATTTTGCCAAAACTGCCAGAAGAATTGTTTCCAGAAGGAAAAACGGCTGGGTGGTGGATGAAATGCGTTCAGCTGGATCTCGAAGCAAAAAAGATCGTTGCACGTGAAAATTCAAAACCGCTGCGCTTTTACAAATTGTAACGCGGTGCTTAAATTGTTGCGGCGTAACGGGTTAAATACCACTGCGCCGTAAATGGCGAAATACTGAACGTTTCTAACGCGATATCACCGCCGCGCTTTTCAGCCCGCTTAAACACCGGCTGACATATGCCAAGAAGAATAAACGCGCCGCGCTGCTCTTTGGGGAGAGCAGCAATTGCCGCTTCGGCTTTTGCCAAATGATCACGGCCAAACGATGTAAGCGCCTGAACAAGGCCATTGGCATTAGAAGGATCTTCAAGTGCTAAAAATTGCTGGCTCGTCAAACCACTTATCTGCAACAATTCTTTGGGCACAAATATCTGCCCGCGTGTACGGTGAAACGCCATAAGGCGCAACAGATTAGCAACGCCGTAAGCAATGCCGGCATGGCCCGCAGCTTCGCCCGTTGCAGGTGCTTTACCACTGACAATTTGAGCAAGCATTTGAAAGAGTACGGACCGCGTTTCGCCCAAATATCCCTCAAAGTCAGACAGACTTGGCATAGGATCATTATACAAATCAAAGATACGCGCTTCACACAGCGCATCAAACGCACGGCGCGGCAAGTCATATTGATTGATCGTAGACAGTAAAGCTGCACCAACGGGATGCTGCGCGCCCTCTTCGCTGCGCTCGCCAGTGAGAGCATCGCGCCACCACTGCAGCCGAATTTCTCCGGGCAATGGTTCGGAAACAAGATCACGTATACGCTCAACTTCATTGTTAAATGCCCAAAGCGCTGCGGCAGGCTCTCGCTTATCCTCGGCCAAAAACAATGTCGCAATATAGGCTTCGCGGTCGATGTCGCGCAAATGATTGAGAATTGCTGTTTTGGTCATATAAACAACCAGCGCAAACTATGCTTTTTCAACAGCGATAAGCGCTGCAGCAACATTGCGTTCTTCAGCCAGCAAAACATTGAATGTACGCACAGCAGCGCCAGTGCTCATACTGTCACAGCTAATGCCTTTTTCCCGCAATGCATCTCGAACATCTTGAGGAATGCGCAACAGATCAGCACCGCATCCCAAAAGAAGCACGTCGATATTATCAGCTTCGTCGAGTACTTGAGCCAAAGCTTCAATCGTAACATCGCTCATCGTTTCAGCTTTCCAGCCATAGATGCCCGATGGCAAAAGCAATACCGAGCCGCGATGCGACATATCCGCAAAGCGAAACCCGCCATTGCCATAGGCATCTATTTGCGCGCGGCCTGGAAAATGCGCTTCCCGAATTTCGATGCCTTTTGCCATAGTGCTTACACTTAACCTAAATCTATCGGTGAAGTGTTTGCCGTCGCAGCTTTTTCCGCATCAACCGTCTTATCTTTCTCGGCCAATGAACCTGGGCGAAGCCTGAATAGGATCAGCAAAGGTGCCGCAACAAAGATTGATGAGAATGTACCGATAACGACACCAAAAATCATGGCAGCAACGAAGCTTTGTAGAACTTCACCACCGAAGAAATATAGCGCAACAAGTGCAAGCAATGTTGTCAACGATGTTAGCGTTGTCCGCGGCAAAGTCTCATTCATTGAAAGGTCAAGCAGCGCTGGCAATGTCATTTTCTTATAACGCCGCAAGTTCTCTCGAACACGGTCATAAACAACAACGGTATCGTTGAGTGAATAACCCACAATCGTCAAAATCGCAGCGATTGAGGACAGATTGAACTCCAGCCCTGTAATGACATACATGCCAATGGTCAAAATCACATCATGCGATGTCGCGATGATCGCACCAAGCGCGAACTGCCATTCAAACCGCAACCAGATATAGATAAGAATAGCGCCAAGTGCTGCCAAAACGGCAATTGTACCAGCTTGCGCAAGCTCACCAGATACCGTTGGCCCAACAACTTCAACACGTCTTATATCGTAGTCAGCTTCCAACTCAGAGCGCACAAGGTTCAATGCGCTTTGCTCAGCATTGTCCCCGCCGTCCTGACTTTGAATGCGGATCAGAACATCTTGTGGCGAACCAAAGCCCTGCACTTGAATTTCGCCGAGATTGAGTTCGGACAAACGAGTACGTATATCGCTCGTATCAGCAATCTCAGCTTTAGACTGCACTTCAACAAGTGAACCACCCTTAAAGTCGATACCAAGGTTCATATTGATCGTGGCAAACAAAACCATTGAGGCAATGACAGCGATCGCAGAGCCTGTAAAAGTAAAGCGGCGCAGCCACATAAAGCCGATCTTTGTATTATCCGGAACGAGTTTAACAAACCCCTCAGGCAGTGCTTTTGGTTTGCGATTACGTATCCACCACGCCACCATCCAGCGTGTAAGAACGAAAGCTGTAAAGACAGTCGTAACGATACCAATGGCCAGCGTAACGGCGAATCCACGTATCGGGCCAGAACCCAGGTAGAACAGGATACAGGCTGCAATCAGCGTTGTTACGTTCGCATCCACAATCGTTGTTAGCGCGCGCTGGAAACCAATATCAACAGCTTGAATAAGAGAACGTCCCGCCAGCTTTTCTTCGCGTATGCGCTCAAAAATCAAAACGTTGGAATCAACAGCCATACCGACCGTCAAAACAATACCCGCAATACCCGGTAGCGTTAGGGTTGCACCCAAAATGGAAAGACCAGCAACCAGCAACACAATGTTGATAATGAGTGCTAAATTCGCGATCAGGCCAAGTAAACCATAGGCAAGAAACATAAACACCAAGACGAGCAAGCCGCCAACAATACCGGCAAACTCACCTGCAGCAACAGAATCGGCGCCAAGGCTTGGTCCAACGGTACGTTCTTCAACAAAGGTTGGTTTAAGCGGCAATGCGCCAGCACGAAGCAAAATCGCGAGGTTGTTAGCCCCCTCAACGCTAAAGCTGCCTGAAATCTGGCCTGAACCACCCAGAATAGGCTCATTAATCCGCGGCGCAGACACCACTTGATCATCCAAAACAATTGCGAAAGGACGGCCAACATTCTGTGTCGTTGCACGGCCAAAGCGCTGTGCACCAGTTCCATCAAAACGGAAAGTAACAACAGGCTCATTGGTGTTTTGATCAAACGAAACACCGGCGTCGTCAAGGTTCTCGCCTGTTACCAATTCTCGTGTCTCAACAAGATATGGAATTGGCGGATCATCTTGGCTGTAAAGAACTTCAGTACCTGCTGGCGGCCTGCCCCCGATGGCATCTTCAACCGAATTTTCAACATCAACCATCTGGAATGTCAGGCGGGCCGTAGTTCCGATTAGTTCTTTGACCCGTTCAGGATCATCTGCACCGGGAACCTGAACGATAATACGATCATTACCTTGGCGCTGAATGATTGGCTCTGTTGTGCCAAGTTCATCAATACGGCCACGTATAACTTCTACAGTTTGCGCAAGCGCCTGCTGCATACGGTAATCAATACCGTCATCTGTTAGAATAAGTTCAAGGCTACCATCTTCACGCGGCGCAATATCAACCTCAGTAACTGCGGTGCCTGTTAAAGTGTTACCAACAACAGGGACTGAAAGCTCGCTCAGCAGTTCCATTGCCGCTTCAACATCGCCTTCATTGCGAATACGAACAGTGACGGTCTGCCCTTTGCCAGATAGGCCGGTATAACCGATACTATCTTCACGCAGGAGTTGGCGAACCTGATCACGCACCGACTCAAGTCGGTTTTCGACCAGCTCGTTACGATCAAGCTTCAATTGCAGATGCACACCGCCTTGAAGGTCAAGACCGAGTGTCATCGCTTGAGATGGAAGAATACTAGGCAGATTATCCGAAACTGATTTCGGATAAAGATTTGGTAAGGCGAACATTAGCCCGACAAAGACAGTCAGCCAAATGAGGACAGTTTTCCAAGGAGAAAAATATAGCATGTAATAATGTTCGCGTATGTTGAATCAAAATACGCGCCTAAGCGCGCAAATATTTGATTTGGTTATTTTTTATCGCTTTTCACAGGTGCATCATTTGCAGCGACAGGATCGCCTTTAACGCGCACGTCTGAAATCATTGAGCGAAGCACGCGAATTTTAGTATTCGCCGCAATCTCAACTTCCAGTTCGTTATCATCAATAATTTTAGACACTTTTCCAACAATACCGCCGCCTGTAACGACTGTGTCATTACGACGAACCGCTTGAAGCATCGCAGCGCGATCTTTCATAGCTTTACGCTGTGGACGAATAATCAAAAAATACATGATCACAAAGATCAGAACGAATGGCAAAAGTGACGTCAGAATATCTGGTCCACCAATGGAAGTCGCACCCTGCGCATATGCTGGGGTAATAAACATAAAAAAGCTCCTCAAGACTAAACAAGGCACAATGCACCTTGAAATGTGTCGCGAATATAGTCACGAACCCTTGTAATGCAACCAAAACCAACGTGTTTTCCCGCGACAAAACAACTGAAAGTCTCGAAAATGGCAAATGATGCTCAAACTTTAAGCCCAGAACTCTCCGCCAAGCTTGATCTACTCATTCAGGCCGTAGAAAAACTGGCGCCTAAAAGTGCACCAAAGTCAGACCTCGACGCTTCAGACTGCTTTGTTTTTGATGCGGCCAAGAATATTCTCAGCCCCGTTGCCAAGGTGAACCGCGTTGATGTTAGCCTGATTAAAAGCGTTGATCGCGTGCGCGATATTCTGCTTGATAACACACAGCGCTTTGCAAACAGTCTTCCAGCCAACAATGTTTTACTTTGGGGCGCGCGCGGCATGGGCAAGTCGTCACTGGTCAAAGCGGCCCATGCGGCGGTCAATGCACAAACAAAAGATACACAGATCAAGCTGATTGAAATTCACCGTGAAGATATTGACGCGCTGCCTGCGCTGCTCGTCCAAATCCGTGACAGCGAACACCGTTTCATCCTGTTTTGTGATGATTTATCCTTCGATCATGATGACACATCCTATAAATCGCTCAAAGCTGCGCTGGATGGCGGCGTTGAAGGGCGGCCTGAAAACGTCATCTTCTATGCGACATCCAATCGCCGCCATCTCTTGCCGCGCGACATGATTGAGAATGAGCGCTCTACAGCGATCAATCCATCAGAAGCTGTTGAGGAAAAAGTTTCTCTTTCAGACCGTTTCGGCCTGTGGCTTGGTTTTCACAAATGCAGTCAGGATGAATATTTGGATATGGTGAAAGGCTATGCAGCGTACCATGAACTAAAAATTGAAGCTGATGAACTGCGCCGCGCAGCCCTAGAATGGTCAACAACACGCGGCAGCCGTTCTGGCCGTGTTGCTTGGCAATTCATCAACAATCTTGCCGGTGAACTGGGCCAAAAACTGAAAGACTAAAACGAAAAAAGCCGCCCAAAAGGCGGCTTAATATCGTTATCTGTAATTACTTATCTAAGATATGTCATTGGATTTACAGGTGTCGTATTTTTGCGCACCTCAAAATGAAGTTGCGGCTGTTTTGCACTGCCTGTCATGCCCGATAAGCCAACATTTTGACCACGGCTGACATTGGCACCGCGTTCAACATTGATGCTATCCAAATGGCCATAAACAGTCACAAGGCCATTACCGTGGCGCACAAGTACCGTTTTACCAAACTCTTTTAGACCGTCACCGGCATAGATAACGACACCATTTTCAGCAGCTTTTACAGCCGAACCGCGTGGTACAGAAATATCGATACCATCATTGCCCTTACCGCCAACATTTGAACCATAGCTGGACACAACACGTCCACGCACAGGCCAGCGCAATGCATCAACACCTGTATTAGCAGGCGCTTTGGCTGTGCTGGATGAATCAATCGTTGAAATAGCTTTATTCGTAGCCTTTGGCTGCGCAACAGGAACGTCCTTAGGCGCAGAAACTGTTTGAACACTGGCCGCATTGCCGCCAACACCTGGGATCATCAGCTTCTGACCAAGACGAATGTTATCGCCGGAAAGGCCATTTAAATTTTTGAGCGCCGTAACATTTGTGCCAGCACGCTGCGCAATAGATGACAATGTATCACCTGCACTTACGACATATGTGCCTGAACTTGAAACGGGCGAAGCTACCTGTGCCATGGAAGGCGCAATAGACGCTACCTGAACACCTTGCGGGCGTTTGTCGGGCACCGGTGCAATCGACATTGGAAACTCTGAGCGACCGCCAATATTGGAGCTGGCAGAACGCACTGCAATATTATTGTCTGGCGTCGACATAGGTGCGGTTCTGGAATAAACATAGGTTGGAATAATAACCTGAGTTCCAGCAGCGACACCTTTCGGATCAGAAAGATTATTCGCTTCCATAATCGCATTGGCCGGCACACCGTAGCGTTTTGCCAGATTATAGACGGTCTCACCTTGGCGCATGGTAACATAAGTACCACCTGCAGCTGTCCAGCCTTCTTTTCTAGGCGCTGCATTGGCAACTTGGCTCGGCGCAGAAGGTGTGCTCACCGTCGGCGCTGGTTTTGCAGCAGCCTGCGGTTCAGCTTTCACTGGCAATGGCTGCGGCGCAGATAGGTTTTGGCGTTGGACGGATGCTTGCGGCTTTATAGAGCCGGTATAGGTCGTATCAACAGGCTGTGTATGCGCACTTTGCGGCTGCGTATAAACAGGTTGGCGCTGACCAAAGAGCGGCCTTGCAACTTGCGGTGTTTGTGCGTGTACGCGTGAGCGAATGCGTTGCCCCTGCTGATTAACAGACGCAGTATAGGTATTATCAATACCCTGCGGCGCGATATAGCCTTGCGACTGACCTTGATAAGTCTGCTGCTGCGCAGCTTGAGGATATGGTGTTTGAACCGCGCCCACGCTCTGCTTAGGAACAGCGCCGGTATAAAAGCCGTCATTAAAACGAACTGTATCACTTGCACACGATGCCAAAGAGGCACCGACCGCCAAGATAGATACGGATTTGATTAAATGAGCCGAAATGCGGCTGGCAGATTTTTTACTCATAACGCGTCCTGCAACCTTTAACATGAGAGGTCATTAGACTCTGTTAATGTTACTCGACGGTTAAATTTTAAAAATTATGGTTAAAAAACGAACATTATAAATTCTTAGGCATACGCGGGTTCAGCATCTGCATACGCACTGCGCCTAAATCGCGGCGCTCAAAACGGCTGCCAACTTTTGTCATATGAACCAGTTCCTGTGGCTCATCAGCAGAGCCAATGGCGCAGATCAACACGCCCGATGAAACAAGCTGCTCAATAAATTGCCGCGGTATTGTTTCAAACGCTGCCCATACAACGATACGGTCAAAAGGTCCGTCAGATGCGCCGCGTGAGCCATCCCCATGCAAACAAACAATATTTGTTAGTTGCAGATCGGATAAATGTGAAAGTGCTGCGTTGTGCAAAGTTTTGTAGCGCTCGATCGTATAGACCCGCTTTGCAAGCCTTGCCATGACGCCGGCGGTGTAGCCAGATCCCGTTCCGATTTCCAAAACACGGTTTTCCGGCTGAATATCCAGCGCATGAATAATCTGCGCCTGAAAATCCACGCTTTCAATCGCCTCCCCGCAATCAATGGGGATTGAGCCTTTGCTCCACGCTGCGCCGTGAAACTCGCTTCGAATAAAATCACGCCGAGGGGTTGCCTCAAATGCACCGATCAGTTTGCGGTTATCGAGCCCTGCTGCACGCATACGCAGCAAAAAAGCGGCAAAACCTTCGCGATCAATTGGGCTATTATTCATTCTTTAGCTCAACTTCCGCTCAGCAAATCTTCAAGCGACTGCGTTACTTCACGCGCCGTCAGATCAAGCTTGATCGGCGTAACCGAAATATAGCCATCATTAATCGCGCTAAAATCTGAATTCGGATTTGGCTCGGCATCTGTTGGGAAAAAGCCCAACCAGAAATATTGCTTGCCGCGCGCATCAGCCCGCTCTGTCATCGTTAAGCCGTGCTCAATACGGCCCTGCTCTGTAACACGTGTGCCTTTGACGTCATTCACATCACAGCTCGGAAAATTTACATTGAGCAAAGTGTCTTTAGGCATTTTGGCTTGAACAAGTTTTTTCAGCAATGCAGGCGCAAGCGCTTCGACGACGTTCCAAGGAACAGTTTTCGTATCTTGCTCATAATTATAATGCTGGCTCAGCGCGATAGAGCGGATGCCCATAATCGTGCCTTCGAGCGCACCGCCAACAGTACCCGAATAGGTTACATATTGCGCAATATTATGGCCAGCATTGACGCCAGACAAAATAAGGTCAGGCGCTTTATCAAGCACGTGGCGAACGCCCATAATGATACAGTCGGCTGGTGTGCCGTTGATCGTGTAATGCTTATCGGCAAGTTTGCGCAGCCGAAACGGTTCGCTCATTGAAACGCTATGGCCAACACCAGACTGATCTGTTTCCGGCGCAACAATCCAAACATCATCGCTTAATGTGCGTGCAATGCGCTCAAGAACCGCAATGCCAGGCGCATTAACACCATCATCATTCGTGATTAAAATTCTCATGCGGCTATAACTTCAAGTCCGCCCATATAAGGCTTAAGCACTTCCGGCACGCGAATAGAACCATCTTCATTTTGATAGTTTTCCATGACCGCAATCAAAGCGCGGCCAAGCGCAACGCCAGAACCGTTGAGGCTATGAATGAATTTAGTCTGCTTTTCGTCTTTAGCACGGTAGCGCGCATTCATGCGGCGACCTTGAAAATCACCACAAGTCGAACAGGATGAAATTTCGCGGTAAGCATTCTGCCCCGGCAACCACACCTCAATGTCGTGCGTTTTGCGCGCACCAAAGCCCATATCGCCCGTGCAAAGCATCATTGTGCGGAAAGGAAGGCCGAGTTTTTCAAGCACCGTTTCTGCACATTTTGTCATGCGGTCGAGTTCAGCAATTGAGCTATCCTCATCCGTGATAGACACCATCTCAACTTTATAAAATTGGTGTTGGCGCAAATAACCCTTCGTGTCGCGGCCAGCAGAACCAGCTTCAGAACGGAAGCATGGTGTCAGCGCTGTGTAACGGCGTGGCAGTGTCTCACCATCCAAAATCTCGCCGCTCACAATATTGGTCAGTGAGACTTCAGCCGTAGGAATGAGCCAGTGGCCTTCTTTTGTCTGATACAGATCTTCGGTGAATTTCGGCAATTGGCCCGTGCCATACATCGCATCATCGCGCACCATCAGCGGCGGATTGACTTCCATATAACCATGGTCGCCTGTGTGCATATCCAGCATGAACTGGCCAAGCGCGCGCTCAAGACGCGCAAGCCCACCTTTTAGCAGCGTGAAACGTGAGCCAGACATTTTAGCCGCTGTTTCAAAATCCATCATGCCGAGCGCTTCACCCAGCTCAAAATGTTCCTTCGGCGCAAAGGCAAAATTCGGCAATCCGCCAACTTTGCGCAGTTCAACATTATCGTTTTCATCTGCGCCTTCCGGCACATCATCAAGCGGTATGTTTGGCAGCACAGACAGCGCATCATTGAGCTTAGCATTTAATTGCCGTTCGGTTTCTTCTGCATTTTGCAGAAAGCTTTTCAGCTCGCCCACTTCAGCTTTCAATGCTTCGGCTTTGTCAGTGTCGCCCTGCCCCATAGCAGCGCCGATTTCCTTAGAGGCTGAATTACGGCGTGATTGCGCTTCCTGAACTTTGGTAACATGCGCACGGCGCTCTTCATCCAAAGCAATCAAACCCGCTGATTGCGGCTCTGCACCGCGCTTAGCAAGGCCAGCGTCTAGTGCTTCAGGGTTTTCACGAATCCAGCGAATATCAAGCATAATCTTACCTTTATTGCACGCAAATGAGCGCGCCCAAATTTGGTCCGTCAATCGCGTAAATATACGAAGCGGTCAAGAGGTTAGAGCAATTGCAGGAAAAGTGGGCACCGGTTTTCCGTCCGAAATTGCGCAATAGCAAATAGATAGAGAATTTCCGCAGCTCTATTTCAAACGAAGTGCTCTAACATTTAAGACTTTTCTTCGAGAGATGCAGGCGTGTCGCCAAGTCCATCTTCTTCATCATCATCGTCGCTATCATCATAAGACGGACGGTTACGTTCGCCCCTTCTGACAAGATAGATAGACAATTCATAAAGAAGCAATGTGGGAATAGCCAAGCCCAGCTGCGTCAGCGGATCGGGCGGCGTTAAAATAGCTGCGGCAACAAAGGCCAGAACAATCGCATATTTACGTTTATCAACAAGCGCGGCAGATGAAACAAGTCCTGCCTTGCCGAGCAAAGTCATTGCAACGGGCAATTGGAAAACCAATCCGAACGCAAATATCAATGTCATGATAAGTGACAGATATTCCGACACTTTTGGCAAGTTCTCAATGGCCACCCGCCCTGCGCTCGCTGGCTGCTCTAGCGAGAGAAAGAACCACATCGCCATTGGAATAATCAAGAAATAAACCAATGCTGCCCCCACCAAGAACAACACAGGCGTTGCAATTAGAAACGGCAGAAAGGCAGATTTTTCATTAGAATAAAGGCCCGGCGCAACAAAACGATAGATTTGCGTCGCAATGATTGGAAACGCTAGGACCAACGAGCCGAAAGCGGCGATCTTGATCTGCGTGAAAAAGAATTCTTGCGGCGCGGTATAAACGAAGCGGATTTTTTCCAAATCCATATCGAGCCAGCCTGCAGCAACCGTATAAGGCACAACGAGAAAGTTGAATATGGGCGTGGCGAAAGAGTAGCAGAGAATGAAGCCTACAAAAAATGCAGCAATAGAATAAAGCAGCCGTGTGCGTAGCTCTTTGAGATGCTCGATAAGCGGCGCTGCGGTTTCTTCGACTTCATCTTTCAAGGATTTATCGTTCACGATTCACCCTTTGGCGCAGTTGTTTTAGTCGTTGTTTTTTTAGGCGCAGCTTTGCGCGTTGTTGACTTTGCAGCGCTGGTTTTTGCCGCTGGCGAAGACTTAGGCGCAGCTATTTTAGCAGGGGCTGCCTTAGTACTTGCAGCTTTCTTCGCTGGTGCTTTTTTAACCGGCGCTTTTTTTGAAGGTGCTTGCTTTTTAGGTGCAGCATCTACGGTAGCGACAGCTTGTTCCGTCGCCTTCGTTTCAGCGCGATCAATTTGAGCGTTTACAGCTTCTTCACCCTCAATATCGGCTTGTGCAGCCTTATCGACAGATTTTGCAACGCCCTTAAGCTCATCATTAATATCACGCCCAACTTGGCTAAGCGGATTGAGCGCATCTTTGATCTTAGTACGCGGGTCTAAACCGCGCACATCACTAGCAAGTGTTTTAAGATCATCCAGCTCGGCTTCTGACAAAGCATCGTCAAACTGCTTGCGAAAATCACCAGCCATTTTACGTGCATTGCCTAGCGTCTTGGAAAACCCGCGCAATACGCGCGGCAAATCCTTCGGTCCAACCACAACGATTAGAACGATTGCAATAAGCAGTAATTCGGTCCAGCCAAAATCAGGCAGCATAGCTTAAGCTTTGCAGATTGGAGTTGAAATCATTTCACTTTTTTAGAAGACGCTTTAACAGCTTCAACGCCGTCTTCAGCTTTGTGCTCTACAGTTTTAGCTGCATCTTCAGCAGCATCTTTTACATCATCGGATTCATCGGACATGCCTTTTTTGAAGCTCTTGATGCCTTTTGCAACATCACCCATCAATTCAGGGATTTTGCCGCGGCCAAATAGCAACAACACAATCACCAAAACGATGACCCACTGCCACCAACCTGTAATACCCATGACTCATTCTCCCAAACTGTGATCTATGGCATTAAACTGCCAAAAGTAATCTTACAAATTATTTAAGCGTTATCGCCCGTAGTTTCAAACAACATAATGTCGTTATTTCTAACTTTTATAACCACGTCTTTAGCATCATATGGAAGTTCGTCTGCACGAATGCGCGCACGCACCGGTTCATCAACCCCAGATACTGCTAAACTCAGCTGTTCGAAATCACCTAAAAAGCGTCTGGCCGTGACACGGCCCAACACACCATTATCATTCTTTTTAGCTGCACTGACTTCAATGCCAGTCGTTCTAACGGCAATTTTTACATTCCGCGCCTCACCATTATCGGCGATTGGCAATATACCAAGCGGCGTGTCGGCAAAGCCATCTTTAACAACACCATCAAAAACATTTAGCTCTGCAAAAAAACTGGCGACAAATAAATCGCGAGGCGCACGGTACATTTCGCCAGATGTGCCAACTTGCACAATCCGCCCGCCATTCAGCAATGCAATCCGGTCGCCCATGCGCATTGCTTCTTCTGCATCATGCGTCACAACAATGGTCGTCGCACGTGTTTCCCGCAAAATAGCCAATGTTTCAGCGCGTATGGAATCTTTTAGCCGCGTATCAAGTCCAGAAAAAGGCTCGTCCATCAACATCACAGATGGGCGCGGTGCCAAAGCACGCGCAAGCGCTGCACGTTGCTGCTCGCCGCCGGATAAAACATCAGGGTAAGAATTCACATGATGCTCAAGCCCAACACGCCTGATCGCATTAAGCGCTTCCTGTTTGGACATCGCTTTAGACATCGTCGTCAAACCAAAGCGCACATTGTCCAATATCGTCATATGTGGAAACAGCGCAAAATCTTGGAACATCAATCCAATCGAGCGCTTTTCGGGCGGCAAGAATATCTTATCGCTGGCAATTTCGCGCCCATTCATCACCACAACGCCGGATGTTTGTGGCTCAAGCCCTGCAGCAACCCGCAATAGCGATGTTTTACCAGAACCGGACGGCCCAAGAAGACAAATCACTTCACCTGGCTGGATGTGCAAATCAATGCCCTGCAAGATGTGCTTGTCGCCATAATGCAAATGCAAATCACGGAACATAAGCTCGGCAGCAAATGATACACCCGTGCGGGCAGCATTTTTAGAAGTCGCCGAAACCATTATTTGCCGTTCACTATCATTCGAGTTGGGAAGTTGACTGCTTAAGTCAGCTTATAGCCCTAACAAGCCCCGCAATGTCAATCAAACTTGATCAATCATCTTGCGCAAGCGGCGTTAAAAGTCCCAGTTCTTCCAAGTCAATATCACCCAACTCTTCTTCATCATCAGTCAGCGCATCAGGATCAATGCTCGGCATTGGAACAGAAAAGCCAGCCGGCATACGTGCAGACAAAAGCCCCGCCGCCTTTAATTCTTCCATTCCAGGCAGATCGCGAATTTCTCCAAGGCCAAAATGGTCCATAAATTCAAGCGTTGTACCATAAGTTACAGGACGGCCCGGTGTTTTGCGGCGGCCGCGCAGTTTGATCCAACTTGTCTCCAAAAGCACATCAAGCGTGCCCTTCGATGTTTCAACACCGCGAATTTCTTCCATTTCGGCGCGCGTAACCGGCTGGTGATACGCAATAATCGCCAGCACTTCGAGCGCAGCACGCGACAATTTGCGCTGCTGAACTTGTTCGCGTTGCATTAAAAACGAAAGATCGCCAGCGGTACGAAATGCCCAAGCATTATCAATATGCACCAGATTAACACCGCGTGTTTCATAAAGCTGAGCAAGCGCTTCCATAACACGGCGCACTTTCACACCATCAGGCAAACGATCAGCCAAAGCCTTTTCTGTAACAGGCTGCGATGATGCAAAGACCAAAGCTTCGGCCATACGCATGGCTTCTCTTGTCACCGCTTCCGCATCATTATTGTCAGATGAAATATCACCATCGTGATCTTCCATAGCTTGCGGTTCCACGTTTTCGTTCATTTCATCCATCATAGGGCAGCCTCAACGGATGGCTGTTTGGGACCAGCAACGGAATCGCGCAAATAGATCGGAGAAAAATGCTTATCTTGGCGTATTTCCAACACACCTTCACGCACCAGTTCCAAACTGGCCGCAAACCCGCTGGCAATCGCAGTGCGGCGCTCTTTTGCTGTTGGAATATAGGCAAGGAAAAAACTATCCAGCGCTGTCCAGTCGCTCATATCACCAACAAGGCGCTGCAAAATTGTGCGCGCATCCTTCAATGACCACACAGGACGGCGCTCAATGGAATAATCATCATTCATCGCATGGCGTTGGCGCCCGCCAGAATAAGCCGCAAGCAAATCATAGAGCGACGCAGAAAACTCAGTGCGTTTTTCCAGCACAACGGTTTCGGGCATACCGCGCGCAAATACATCGCGCCCTAACCTATTGCGATTAACCAGCTTGGATGCTGCATCACGCATCGCTTCAAGACGTTGCAGACGATACTGCAAAATCGCCGCCATTTCCTCACCAGAAGGTTCATCATCATTGGCAGGCTTTGGAATAAGCAGTTTTGATTTCAAAAACGCGAGCCAAGCAGCCATCACCAGATAGTCGGCAGCAAGCTCAATGCGTATTTTTTTAGCCCGTTCAATGAATGTGAGATATTGGCGCACAAGCTCAAGAACAGAAATTTGCGTTAAATCTACTTTTTGGTTGCGCGCAAGGTGAAGTAAAAGGTCCATCGGACCTTCAAAGCCCTCAACATCAACCACCAAAGCTTCTTCATTGGTAAGGCGTTCAGGGCCACCATCCTGCCAAACAGCATCCATCGGCACCGCTTTGCCATTTTTGGCATTTTGCGATCCGTCAGCCGTTTTCTTTGCACTTTGCTGTGCCATGCAGCCACTTTCCTTCAACGCCCCATTGGGGGCGTATCAGCCAGTGAGCATTATCAGGCGAAAGCGCTCACCAGCGCATTGAACTCTTCACGAAGGGCCGCCGTTTCTTGGGCGGCACTTTGCGGCGCTTTCAACAAGTTTGTTGCTGCATTTGCGCGATCTAACGACCTACCTGATAATGTAGGTGTCACTTCGCAAACCGGCAACATCTCGTGCATAGCACCATTGCAATGTAGTACAACATCGCATCCCGCTGCAAAGGATGCCTGCGCTCTATCACAGAAATCCCCAGAAAGTGCATGCATTGACAGATCATCGGTCATCAAAAGCCCGTTGAATCCGATTTCACCGCGAATAATTGTCTCTATGACGTATTTTGACGTGGTCGCAGGCGCTTTTGCATCAAGGGCTGTGTAAATTACATGTGCCGTCATCGCCATTGGCATATCTTTAAGCTGCTTAAACGGCTCAAAATCATGCGCACGAAGCGTTGCCGCGCTTGTATCAACGATTGGCAAGTCCTTATGGCTATCAACCAGTGCACGGCCATGGCCCGGAATGTGTTTGATAACGGGCAAAACACCGCCTTCAAGCAAGCCTTCTGCTGCCGCCAACCCCATGTCGGCAACCGCTTGCGGTGTGTGGCCATAAGCACGATTGCCAATCACATCGTGCGAGCCTTCAACAGGCACATCCAGCACAGGAAGACAGTCCGCATTGATACCAAGCGGCAAAAGATCTGCCGCATGGAGTTTGGACATCATTCGGGCAACACGCATGCCTTCATTTTTGTCTTTCTTGTAAATTTCGCCTAACGCAGCACCCGACGGATAGTTTTGTGTAATCGGCGCTTTAATACGCTGCACACGGCCGCCTTCTTGGTCAATAAAAACTGGCGCGTTCTCGCGGCCTACAAGCTCGCGGAAATGCGCCGTCAGAGCGCGTATCTCATCTGCTGTGCCAATATTTCGGGCAAAGAGAATAAGTCCCCACGGCTTATGCTCGGCAAACATTGCTATTTCTTCAGATGTAAGCGCAATTGTTGCGCAACCAGCAATCATGGCCTTTGCATCGGTCATGGCAATTCCTTACTTTTTAAAAGATATTTGGGCGGCATCACACCGCCCAATTGGGTCAGATAATTAGCGTGTTACGAAACAACTGCCGCCAGCTGACTTAATCCTCTCGCACAAGCCATTGGCCTCAGCACGATCATTGGCACCAACACGAACGCGGTAATATGTACCCTTGCCTTCAATAACGGCTTTGCGAATGACAAGATCGCGGCCACCAAGCACATTGCCAAATTTGCTAGACAATGTGCGAGCTGATTGCTGGGCATCAGCCTCTGTCGGCAAGGAAGCCATTTGCACTGAATATGGTGTCGGCGCTGCTTCTGTTGCCGCAGTTGGAGCCGCTGCAACTTGCGTCGGCTCTGGATTGACAATGTTCACCGGCTGATCTTTTGGACGCTCAGCGATATTTGACGGCGAGATCGTTTTCGTTTGAACTGTCCGTGTCGGTAATGCTGGCGCTGCAGCAGGCTCACTCTGCGTAAGTCGCTCAGGCGTAGCAGCAAGCTCATCGGCAACAGCGCTGTTTTCAGCATTTACCGCCTCACCAACAGGCACACCGCCCAATTGTTCTTGGTCAGCAGAAGCAACTTCTGTTGCAGGTGTTTGTGGTGCAATCGGTGCTGGTGTTGGCACGACTTCGCGCTCAACCAATGTACCATCAGCGCGCACAACAAGAGTACGCACTTTGCGCGGCGCAACAACAAACGGTGCAGCTTCATTAGAGGAAGAAGTCTGCGCAGAAGGCTCAAGCCTGTCGTCGCCCTTTTGCAAATCTTCGCCGTTCAAGCTGCTTGGTAATGCATTTTCTGGAACAGCTGCGATATCTACCGGCTCTTCGGAGGTTGAAACGAGTTCTTCTTGCGAAGGCACGCCTCTCGACTCGCTAAAGACAGCACGGTCCT
Source organism: Ahrensia sp. 13_GOM-1096m (assembly GCF_000620605.1). Classification (NCBI taxonomy): domain Bacteria; kingdom Pseudomonadati; phylum Pseudomonadota; class Alphaproteobacteria; order Hyphomicrobiales; family Ahrensiaceae; genus Ahrensia; species Ahrensia sp. 13_GOM-1096m. The sequence continues at coordinate 520,690 of NZ_KK211156.1, read as the reverse complement.
GATTAGGAACCTCTTTGCCGCCTGGATTTTCCGGCGCAACTTTTACAGGGTCCGAACTTGCTTTCACCAGAACGGGGCCATCTGCGCTATTTGTTCCGCCGCCAGAAAGCGCAAAAATGCCAATTGCGCCAACGATTGCAACGCATCCAAGCACGGCAGCAACTACAAGACCGCGTTTTACAGTTTTAGGTTCGTCATAACGCGGACCGGCTGCAGCACCATCAAAACCATCATCATAGGCATTCGGCGATGCATTGCCCAAACTACTGGTATCATGGCTTACAAATTCGATATCACGCGCAAGTTCAGCTTCAAATCGTGTTTCATCAAAGGATTCGTCATCATTGGCCATCGCTGTTTCACCAGCACGGCGTAAAAGAGCAGATACTCCTGCTACTGCGCTCGTTGCAGCAACGGCTGCCGTTGTGGCAGGCCAACTATCATCGACTTCAAGCGATGCTTCATCAAAATCTATGTCTAAATCGTCTTCGAAACTTGAAGAGAATTCCGAATCCACATCGGGCAATTGTGGAACATCTATCGCCACGGGTCCGCCATCATTGAAAGCAGACATATCTGTCGTGTCCAAAACTGGAACGCCAGCAGTATCAGTTTGTGCAACAGGCTCTTCGTAATGCAGTGAAAAATTATCTTCGATATTGCTATCGAACTGCGAAATGCTTTCATCAACTGCCGCAGAAAGAGACAATGGCGGCTCGTCAACAATCATTGTTTCTTCGGGCACACTTGCATATTCTGGAGCAACATCAGTGTTTGTTTCTGCAAGATCTTCATTGAAAAATGTCGCAAACTCATTTTCAAGAGCATTATCATCAAACGCTACCACAGATTCAGAAACGGCGGTTTCTTCTGCAGAAATAGATTGTTCAAAATATTCATCCGCAGGCTCACTTAAAGGTGCAGGCTCTTCGTATGAACGATCATCAAGAATTGCAGGCTGAATTGCCTCTTGTAGCTGAATAGCTTCAAGCTCTTCATCCATATCAGCAAAGCTGGCTTCAGTGTCCATGTCATCTAGGCTGACTTCGGGCGCTGCTTGTTCAAGCTCATGCAATACAGGCTCTTCAACCAGAGGCGCAAGCTCTTCAGAAACCTGTGCCGCATATTCAGGCACCTCAGTGCCAACAGAAACATTACCGCCCAACATGGCAGCAAGTTCATCTTCCAAAGAGGAAACCGTCGGCGCTATATGTTCCGGCGCTTCCACATAAGGCTCTACAGGTTCCTCCGGAGCCTCAGCATAATTTTCGACACTTAGCTCCGCAAGCAATGCATCTTCGAGATCAATTTGCGGATCAATCTGAGATGAATCAGATTGAGATTCCTCGTCAGCAAACCCCATAATGCGTGACAATTCGAAAAGTGGATCATCACTATTGATATCCACGTCTTTCGTTTTATCTTGAGAAACGCTTCGCGTTGCTGCATCGATCATTGCGGTCACCTAAACTCTTTACCCGTGGAAACTTCCACTTAAATTGCGCAATACCAGCGTAATATGGGCAAAAAGTGGCTTATATCACCGCATTTCTTCAGGTGAGTCCACGCCCAATATTCCAAGACCAGAGCGCAACACGTTCAAAACGCCCTGCACCAAGCCAAGTCTGGCAGAGGTCAATTGTGGATTGTTAACCTTAACAAACCGTAAGTGTTCATTGTCATTGCCTTTATTCCAATGTCCATGGAAGCTATTTGCTAGCTCATAAAGGTAAAAAGCAACGCGGTGCGGCTCTTGCGCCATAGCCGCAGATTCCACAATACGCGGAAATTCAGCTAATTTACGCACAAGTGCAATTTCGCTCTCATCATCCAACATGTGAAGCAATTCAAGATCAGCCGAGATGCCAGGAATCTGCTCACGTGCTTGCCTAAAGACAGAATAACACCGTGCTGAAGCATATTGCACATAGAATACGGGGTTATCTTTTGACTGCTCTGTCACTTTAGCAAAATCGAAATCAAGCGGTTCGGAGCTTTTCCGGTAAACCATCATAAACCGCACGGGATCGCGGCCAACTTCATCAACAACATCGCGCAAGGTCACAAACTGCCCTGCCCGCTTGGACATTTTTACAGGTTCGCCATTACGTAGCAATTTCACAAGCTGGCAAAGCAAGACCGTCAGATCGACAGTTCCATCAGATACGGCCCGTGCCAAAGCTTCCATCCGCTTGACATAGCCACCATGGTCGGCGCCAAGCACAAAGATCATTTCCTCAAAGCCGCGCTCAAACTTATCAACGAAGTAAGCAACATCGGCGGCAAAATATGTGTACGAGCCATCAGACTTAACGAGCGGCCTGTCGATATCATCGCCCACTTCGGTTGAGCGGAACAGAACCTGTTCACGGTCTTCCCAATCATCAGGCAATTGACCTTTCGGCGGCGGAAGTGTGCCGCGATAAACATGACCTTTTAGCGTCATGTCATTTAAAGCCGCTTTAATTTTCGCGCCATTGTCGTCATGCACAGTGCGCTCTGAGAAGAACACATCATGATGAACATTAAGCGCGGCCAAATCTTCGCGGATAAGCGCCATCATCGCATCAATGGCGTCATCCTTGATGATAGCGAGCGCTTCTTCTTCGCTTTTTTCTTTAAGCGCTTCGCCATATTGCTTCGCCAAGGCTTCGCCCAGCGGCACAAGATAATCACCGGGATAAAGGCCTTCCGGCATATCACCAATAACTTCGCCAAGCGCTTCGCGGTAACGCAGCATAACAGAGCGCGCCAACACATCAATCTGCACACCAGCGTCGTTAATGTAGTATTCTTTTACAACGTCAAAACCCGCAAATTTCATCAAATTGGCCAGCGTGTCACCGATCACCGCACCGCGGCAATGGCCAACATGCATAGGACCAGTAGGGTTCGCTGAAACAAATTCAACATTGACCTTCTTGCCACCGCCAATATCAGAGCGACCATATTCAACGGTTTCGCTCGCCATCAATTTCAGCTGCGCCAACCAAAATTCGTTAGAAATACGAAGATTGACAAAACCAGGGCCAGCAATTGATGTTTCAACAATATCAGCGTCTTGTTCCAAAGCGCTCGCAATTTTTTCTGCAAGCACACGTGGATTTTCACCAACTTGTTTGGCAATGACCATCGCAGCATTGGTCGCTATATCGCCATGTGAAGGGTCACGCGGTGGCTCAACATTGACACGTGCAGTTTCCAATGCCCCACCATCACGGGTTTCCAATTGGAGACCTTCAACGGCAGTAATCACCCGCTCGCGAAACGCGGAAAAGATATTCATGTCAACATTCCTGAAATTTTGAAACGCAAATGCGTTAATTGTGTGTGGCGCTGCTACCGCAATTCGGGCGTTTGGTCAAACAACCGTCGATGCTGCGCGATAGCAAAATTGTCCGTCATACCAGCCAAAAAGTCTGATACGCGCTGTGCCAGCGCTTGCTGATCAAGTTTTGTTACTTGGTCTGCCCATTCGCCGCCCATATCAGCAGGGTTTTGCATATATCGCTTAAACAGATCCCGAACAATGTCTTCAGCCTGTGTGCGAACCCGCAAAACATTCTCATGGCGATACATATTTGCGAACATAAAACGCTTCAGCTCTTTTTCACGCGTTTTCATCACAGACGAAAAAGTCACAATTGTCTGACCGGCATTATAAATATCATCAACAGACTTAGGGTTCAGTAAGCTAAGGTTTTCACCAGCCGTGCGGATCACATCTTCAACCATCACAGTCATAACGCGGCGCGTTGTTTCATGGCCGCGTCGTGTCTGGTCAAGATCAGGATATTTGCCATCAACAATCGCTAGCTGCTCACCAACAAGTTCAACTTCTTTCAACAAATCAAAAGAAAGCAACCCAGCGCGCAAGCCATCATCAATATCATGAGTGTTATAAGCTATGTCATCGGCAATAGCCGCGACTTGCGCCTCTAAACTCGCATGGTCAGCAAGTTTAAGGTCGTTTTTAGCATTGTAATTTTCGATAGCGCGCGGCAGCGGCTTACCATCCAGCGATTGCCCGTTTTCACCAAGCAAAGGCCCATTATGCTTCACAAGCCCTTCAAGCGTCTCCCACGTTAAGTTGAGACCATCAAAATCCGCATAGCGATGCTCTAATTCGGTAACAACCTTGAGCGCATGGGCATTATGATCAAACCCACCAAAATCAGCCATCATCTCATCAAGAATATCTTCGCCCGTATGCCCAAAAGGCGTATGGCCAAAATCATGCACCAACGCGATAGCTTCAGCCAAATCTTCATCTAAACGAAATGCACGCGCCAATGCCCGCGCAATTTGAGCCACTTCAATCGTATGCGTTAGCCGTGTTCGATAATGGTCATCTTCATGACTAAAAAACACTTGTGTTTTGTGTTTTAAGCGCCTGAAAGCAGTCGAATGAACAATTCTATCGCGGTCTCTTTGGAAGGGTGTACGTGTCGGGCTTTCGCGCTCCGGCACCAATCTTCCTTTGGAATTTTCAGGATTGCTCGCAAAAGCTGCGCGTAATCCACCGCCAAACCCTATATCGTCAAACTGCACCACCGGAACCTGTCCTTGTTCATGCCTCAAACATGTTTCAACCTACACATATTGACGAGCGCCCTTCGCGTCCATACCTATAGAGAAGATTGGAGCAAATCATGACCGCCCACGAACCATCAAAACAAGTTCAGATAACCGACGCAGCATTTGCACGCGTTGCCAAAGTGCTTAAAAACGAAACGGACAACAACGCCTTGCGCGTTTCGGTTGAAGGTGGCGGCTGCTCTGGATTTTCCTACCAGTTTGATCTGACATCAGAGCGCAATGATGATGATATTGTCTATGAAAAAGACGGTACAACCATCCTCATTGATGAGCTTTCCTTAGTGTATATGGGCGGTTCGGTCATTGATTTTGTTGATGATCTTGTCGGCCAAAGCTTTCAAATCAAAAATCCAAATGCAGTAGCATCCTGCGGTTGCGGCACGAGTTTCAGCGTCTAATGAAAATCGCAACATGGAATATCAACGGCGTTAAAGCACGCCTACAAACGGCAAAAGATTGGCTCGAACAATCAAAGCCAGACATTGCTTGCCTTCAAGAAATCAAATCAATTGACGAAAACTTCCCCCGTGAAGAGTTCGAATCGCTGGGCTATAATCTTGTAACGCACGGTCAAAAGAGCTTTAACGGCGTCGCAATTTTATCGCGGTTGCCATTTGATGAGGTCAATCGCGGCTTGCCCGGTGATGATGCCGATGAACAAGCCCGCTTTATTGAATGTGTTGTTTCAACGCAGCATGGCGCCCTGCGCGTGGTTTCGCTTTATCTGCCCAATGGCAATCCCGTCGCCGCTGACTCCATAAAATTTCCCTATAAGCTTGGTTGGATGGACCGTTTGGAAGCATGGGCAGAGGAACGTTTAGCGCTTGAAGAGCCGCTTATTCTTGCCGGTGACTACAATGTCATCCCTATGCCTGTTGATTGCCATGACCCAAAGGTTTGGGAAGGCGATGCACTGTTTCGGCCTGAAAGCCGTTCAGCTTTTCGCCGTCTTGCCAATCTTGGCTTTACCGATGCGCTGCGTTCTGTGACCGACGCGCCAGAAACATATACTTTTTGGGATTACCAAGCGGGTGCTTGGCAAAAAAACAATGGTATTCGCATTGACCATTTGATGCTTTCGCCAGAGGCGGCGAACAAATTGATCAGTGTTGATGTCGAAAAATACGTCCGCGCTTGGGAAAAACCGTCCGACCATGTGCCCGTTGCGGCCGAACTCAATTTCTAATGAACGATTGGCGCAAGCAGGACCGCCTTGCCAGCGTCATCTTGACGGTTATGTTTCTAGCTGGGCTTCTTGACGGCTATAGACCACAGCTGGTTGAACAATATATTTTAGTCTACACGCTCATAATGTCCGTGTTGGTAGTTTATTGGCTTTATTTGGATGCGGCTGATTTCAAACAAAAACGGCCTGGAAAATGCGTGATTATCACCGCTCTTTTGTTTTTCCCGATCGGCATCTGGATGCATTTGATACAAACACGCGGCTCTGCGCGCGGTACGATACAAACGATAATTGTCGTCGCAATCTATTTAGCCACTTATTTTGGCGGCGCCATTTTAGGCGAAACATTGGCTGAGTAGCCGCATTCGCACAATTGAAACCTTTGCAGTTTATCACCACATTAAAATAAGCTTTGTTTTTTAGGATAGCGATATGAGCGAACTCACCCTGTTTTTGATGCCTGCCGGCCTGATATTCTTAGTTTTGATCATCTGGAGCATTATCGTTATCACGCCAGGTAAGCGTGCGAGCATCGTCGAGCGATTTGGTCGCCCTCTTCCTAAAGCGAAAATGTCGGGCTTAACCTTCAAATTGCCTTGGCCGATTGATATTATGGTTGCTCAGATCAATCTACAGCTACAAGAAATTTCTGCGGATGTTTCAGTTAAGACATCCGACAATGCTTTCATGTTGCTTCCGGTCAAAGCCCAGTACCGTGCCAGCTCTGAACCTGAAGGTGCCGTACGTGCCCATTACGAGCTTGAGGACCCAGAGCAGCAGATCACAAGCTATGTGCTGAACAATGTTCGCCAATCCGCTTCTGGCATGACAATGATCGATCTCTATCAAAACCGTGATGCCATTGAGGAGCAAGTTCAGGAAGCCTTGCAGGAGCGCTTTATCCGCTATGGCTACTCTATTGAAAACGTATTGATTGATGAGCCGCAACCAAGTGTTGAAGTGCGCGATGCCTTTAACCGCGTTATCGCGTCCGAGCGCGAAAAAGAGGCTGCACAAAACATCGCCGATGCAAAACGCATCGAGCTGGTCGGCGTTGCTCAGGCCGAAAGCGAGTCTAAAAAGCTACAAGGTGAAGGCATTGCCAATATGCGCAAAGCCATTGCCCATGGCATGGAAGCTGCAATGGCAACGCTGACCAATTCAGGCCTATCTGAACAAGAAGCGCTGCATTTGCTTATGGATACCAACCGCCTTGATACGATCAGCACGGCTGCCGCACATGGCAATATGATCCTTGCCGATATGCAAGATAGCGCGCATTTCATGAATACGATTGGCGCGATCAGAGCCGCCGATCACAAGGGCCCCAACAAAGATAAAACGCCCAAAAGCACGTTTTCAACACGGCAAAATCGATCAATGCCGACCCTCAATCCTTTTGCCCGCAAAGACGACGAATAAAGCTCAACTTGCACGAATTGAGGTTCTGTGAGACCCTTCCATCCTAAGATGGGAGGCTATTTCAATGAAATACGAGCTATCATCGACACGATTGGTACTTATTGCAGCCATTTTTACGGCTCTCGTACCGGTCACTTCTTTTGCTAAAAGTGAATGTACTTGCCGGTTTAAAGACCGCTCGGTGCCAGAAGGCATAACAGTATGCTTAAACCTGCCTTCTGGTAATGTTCTAGCGACATGCAGCCGCGTTTTAAACAATACGTCATGGAAAATTCTAGAACAAGAATGTCCGCTTGGCTCGCTTGAAAAACAAGCTTGGCCGATACCTGTGCGCTTTAGCTAAAGGCTTTTATTATCTGCGGCCACATCCGTGCTTTCCGCATTTCTCTGCTCGGATTCCAGCGCTGCGTAATAGCTTGCCGTATGGCGGCGAAACCAGCGAACTATGGAAAACACGCAATAGGCAAGGATCGCGTAAAATATGGTCCCGCCAATACCAAGGCTATCTTTGATAAGCCAATATGCAGCACCCAACATCGCAGTTATAAAAACACTTGATCCAAGCATGGTGATGGCAAACAGCCGCTCTTGCGGTCTCGCAATAAGCTTCCAGATCAAATCAGCGAAGAAGAATAAAATTCCGGCCCATAGATAGGCTGCAAGGAACATAATCGGCACGAAGAAGACGACAAAACCAATATCGCCAATTGGAAAAAATACGTTTGCGATGAGCGTAAATAAAGCAGCTACGAAAAGTTGGAGCATTTTCAACTTGGTGCTAACGCTCATCGTTGAAATTGACTTCATTATAAAAGGAACACCAAATTTTGCCGCGCACTAATTGCGCGCTAAACTATCACCGTAAGAGATGCCAGTGCGTCTATCCGCTTCAGAAGAAACAGCAAAGGCTTCTTCCTGCATCGCTCTAATCCAGCCTCGATCGCCTTCTTCGGCATTGTGCAAAGCAGCGGTCATCAGGCCCAAGCCTTCAACAGTCTTGCCAGCATCAAACATCATTTTTCCGAGCATGGCTTGCGATCCTGCATGGCCTTTACTTGCGGACAAATTAAACCAGCGACCCGCTTGGCGGGGATCAACAGCGCCGCCCTCGCCGCTTAAAAACATTTTACCAAGTTCGAATTGAGCATCAGCATCTTTGAAGTTTGCAGCTGCCTGCCAATAAATATCACGCGCACGTGCCGGATCAGCTTTCACTGGCGATCCAGCGATACCGCGCTGTACATAAGCGCCAATCGACACCAAAGCATCCGCAACAAAAGATGAATCTCGGCTGCCTTGCTCAGCGCCTTCTTTCACAATGCCGCGTAAAATTTGAAAAGCCTCAAAATCATTTTCTTCAACGCCATCGCCAGCAGCATACATTTTTGCCAGTTTCCAACGCGCACCAATGTGCCCATCTTTGGCAGCATCGCTATACGCTTTAAAAGCTTCGTCTTTGCGTCCGCTTTTATAGGCTGAAAAACCAAATCTGAATGTCGTCCAAGCTTTGCGCTCGCCCGTAGGCTCCGCACCATCTTGCTGGTCGAATGCATGTGCAGGTATGCTCAATAAGAGCCCTACGCAAAAGCACACAAGCATCGCTGGCCGGCTGGCAAGCTTGGCATAATGGCCCAAATTCCTGATTACGGTCAGGTTATCTATCAGATATCCACGCAACACTTCAGTTCCTCTGCTCCACCATATCGTTAAGGTGAGCAATCTTAATTTCTATCATTCGCTCCAACATTCAATATCTTTTCACTGACATTTAAATGCGGTTTTCACATGTCTTCGTAATTGATTAATCTTTGTGGCGGGATCGCGGCAAACCGCCTTCACGTAACTTTACAACAATAGTTCTAACCAAACTGTTGCTGAATCATCACAAAATGAACAGAACCGCACAAATTAAAAACCCGCCACAAGGACGGGTTTTTAAAAATCTGAATTTTAGATTTTAGAATTTAATTTTTGCACTGATGTTCACACCAATTGCCGAACCAGATTCTGCTGTTTTAATTCCTGGTGCTGGAACAGAAGATCCAACACCACCACCGGCTGTAAAGTCTTGTGACGCTGCGCCGAACCAAGAATAACCAACACCACCACGGAACTCAACGTTTTCGCTTGGTTTGAAAGACGCGCCTGCACTAGCAGTCCAAACATCAGATTCTTGAAGGTCGTGTCCGGTGCCAACACCGCGATCCCATGTCAGACCAGCAGTAACGGCAAGTGCATCATTGAGTTGGTGCGCTACGCCACCATTAATTGTCCAACCATCTTTCCAGAAGAAGTTTAGGGAAGCTGGTGTGCCAGTAGCATTGTATTCAAGAACATCAAAGACGCTCCAGTCAGTCCATTTAACACCACCATATACAAGCCATCCTGGTGCAACACCAGATTGAACTTTCAATTCAACACTTTGCGGGAAAGTAGCTTTACCAGTGGCGAAAGGATTCGCCGTTCCACCTGACAAAATATCAAGAGTGCCAGTAGCATCTACATTTACAGCAGAACGATACATAAGTTGCGCACGCAATGCGATTTCTGGAATCTCGTAAGCAGCGCCAACGCGGTACCCGTAACCATGATCGCTGAGACGTAAAGCAAGCGTCGGTCCGCCCAGTTTAGGACTATAACCAATCAGCTGTTCAAAATCCAAAGACTGATAAAATGCGCCGCCCAAAATTGTGAATTTTCCAGGGCCGGCATTGAATGAAACACCACAGGTCAACCCTAGTTCATTCGTAACAAAATCTTGTTTCACTGAACCCGTTGTTTTTGCTGTAGTCACATCAAACCCAAGAGTTGTACCACTATAGTCAGACTTACCACCAAATGGCGTTGTATAAGTGCCAGCACAAGCAATATCTTCAACGGGTTCCAACTTCATCGCAAAGCTAGGAATAACATAGCTTTCAAGCAAATCAGAAGACTCTGAAGCGCCATACCCTTGAGAAGTAAGATTTTGTTTAGGCGACACAAACGTCATAGACGAACGCGACACGAAATTACCATCTTCATACAGAATATCTGTATCTGCTGTGCCGCGGCTAAAGCCACCTGCATTCGCTGCAGTTGCAAGAATTGTCGCACCAGCGAAACCGAGAATAATTTTATTGATTGAGCTAGACATATGCCCCCCTCCAGAAAACGAATTAATCCTATCTCACTCAAATAAGGTTACTACTTCAAGAAGATTTTCCAAAAGTGCCGTTTTTGAGGCCCAAACGCTACGTAAGGTGGCACTTTTTAGCGCTATTGAGGCAAAATGAGACACGTCGAATTGTAACAAAAAAGTTATTTAAGCAGGTGAAATCGTCGCATCCCCCTTGAACACCCTTTAAAAAGCCTCATTTCGAGCTGAATCGCCAACAATATGTTGCAATTGTGTCACAAGAACACATCTTTACGGCTGAGCATACAAAAACAGGCCGTTGACGTAAGCGTCAACGGCCTGTTTTGCATCAAAATTGAAATCTCGAATCATTAAAGCGCTTTAACGCGGGCAAGTGCAGCCTCAAGATTCTCCAATGTAGGTTTGAATTCTGCCAGTTTTTCACGCTCAGCTTGAACGACTTCCGGCTTGGCATTTTGAACAAATTTTTCATTGTTCAACTTGCCTTCAATTTTAGCCATGTCACCGCGTACCTTGCCAATTGCCTTTTCGATGCGCGCACTTTCCGCCGCCACATCGACAAGCGAGCCAAGTGGCAAGCAAGCTGTGCTTTCGCCTACGACGATTTGCGCAGAGCCTTCTGGTGCAACATCAGCCACAGAAAGTGCTTCCACCCGCGCCAGCCATTGAATAGCAGCAGCATTGCGCTCCATCCGGCCGCGTGTCACGTCACCAGCATCAACAAAAATCAACGGCGCTTTGGCAGATGGCGGCACATTCATCTCTGCACGTACAGAACGGATTCCCGATACCAACTCAATCAACCAGTTGATTTCATCAGCCGCTTCATCATCAGAAAACGCCGCTTCAGGCCAAGGCGCATGACAAATCAGTGTCTCACGATTTGCAGCTGTTAATCCCCAAAGCTCCTCAGTCATAAAAGGCATAAACGGATGCAGCATTTTGTAAGCTTGGTCGAGAACATAGGCAGCGCAAGCCTGAGCCTCTTTTTTAGCCGCCTCGTCCTCACCTTGGAAAACAGGTTTTAGCAGTTCCAAATACCAGTCACAGAAATTGTTCCAAACGAATTTGTAAGCCGCTGATGCAGCATCATTGAAGCGATACGTATCGATACCCGTTGAAACCTCTTTGACCGCACGTGAAAGCTCGGTCAAAATCCAGCGGTTAACGGGCAGCTTAGCATCTTCCGGTTTGAAATTCGGATCATGCGCAACATCGTTCATCTGTGCAAAGCGCGTCGCATTCCACAGCTTGGTTCCAAAATTGCGATAGCCAGCAATACGGTCAGTATCGAGCCGAACATCCCTGCCTTGGGCTGCCATAATCGCTAGCGTAAAGCGCAGCGCATCCGTGCCGTATTCATCCATCAGTTCCAGTGGATCAATAACATTGCCCTTGGACTTGGACATTTTCTGCCCGTCCTTGTCACGCACCAATGCGTGAACATAAACCGTATGGAACGGCTCGACAGATTGCCCGTCTTCGTCCTTCATAAAGTGATTGCCCATCATCATCATTCTGGCGACCCAGAAGAAAATAATGTCAAAACCGGTAACGATCACATCCGTTTGGTAATAAGCCTCAAGCTCTTTGGTCTTTTCAGGCCAACCAAGCGTTGAAAACGGCCAGAGCGCAGATGAGAACCATGTGTCGAGAACGTCTGGGTCGCGCTGCAATATGCTCTGCGTTTCAGATGCCTCAATCTTATTCTCGACCCAAGCTTTCCACGGCCCTTCATGAGAAATATAATGCTGAATTGCCGCCTCAAGCGCCAAACCTTCATTTTTCGCTACAAAAACACGGTCATCAGGGCCATACCATGCAGGGATTTGGTGCCCCCACCAAAGCTGGCGCGAAATACACCATGGCTGGATGTTTTCCATCCAATTATAATAGGTGTTTTCCCATGTTTTCGGTACAAAGGTTGTGCGACCCTCTTTAACGGACGCAAGCGCAGGCTTAGCCAATGTTTCCGCATCGGCAAACCATTGATCTGTCAGCATAGGCTCGATAACGACCTTAGAGCGGTCACCAAACGGCTGCATAATCTTCTTATTTTCAACGTAAGGAACACTCTCCTCACGTTCATTGCCTTCATCGTCCTTAACCGTGACGGTTGTCATAACCGCTAAACCTTCAGCGGAAATATCGGCAATAACTTTTTTGCGCGCCTCAAAGCGGTCCAGTCCGCGATATTCATCCGGCACTAGATTAATCGCATCAACAACAGCTTCGCTAGGCAGCTCGCCGCTTTCAACGATTGCTTTTGATTTCGCCGCTTCTTCAACATAGGCATCGCCATCAGCGCGCATTGATGCCTTTGTATCCATCAAACGGTACAGAGGAATATTATTGCGCTTGGCAACTTGATAATCGTTGAAATCATGCGCGCCGGTAATTTTAACCGCACCAGACCCAAAATCCTTGTCAGGATACTCGTCTGTTATGATTGGAATTTTACGGCGATGTTCTTTCGGTCCAACAGGTATTTCACAAAGCTTGCCAACAATAGAAGCATAGCGCTCATCGGAAGGATGAACAGCAACAGCACCATCACCTAGCATGGTTTCTGGGCGTGTTGTCGCTATCGAAATATAATCGCGCGTCTCTTCAAGAACCACATTGCCGTCTTCGTCTTTTTCAACATAGGTGTATGTTGCATCGTCCGCCAAAGGATATTTGAAATGCCACATATGGCCATCAACTTCGGTGTTCTCGACTTCCAGATCAGAAATTGCGGTTTCAAAATGTGGGTCCCAATTGACCAAACGCTTGCCGCGGTAAATCAAGCCTTCATTATAAAGCTCAACGAAAACCTTGAGCACCGCTTCTGATAGACCTTCATCCATCGTAAAGCGCTCACGCGACCAATCACATGAAGCACCAAGACGCTTTAACTGATTGAAAATCGTGCCGCCGCTTTCAGCTTTCCATTCCCAAATTTTCTCGATGAATTCCGCACGCGTAAAATCGTTACGCTTTTTGCCCTCGGCATTCAGCTTGCGCTCAACAACCATCTGCGTAGCAATACCCGCATGGTCCATACCTGGCTGCCACAGCACATTATTGCCAAGCATACGCTGGTAGCGAACCATTATGTCTTGAAGCGTATTGTTAAGAGCGTGGCCCATATGCAAGGAGCCAGTAACATTGGGCGGCGGAATTACGATAGAAAATGGTTCCGCACCTTCGCGCGCGCCTGCTCCGGCAGCAAAAGCGTTTGCATCATCCCATTTTTTGGCGATTTGCGGCTCAACATTGGCCGCGTCAAAAGTCTTATCTAGCATCGAAAAATCCGCGCCGTTCAACGGCTAATTATCATAAAGAGTATGAGCTTGGATAAATCGGATAGAAGCCCTGCTGTCAACACAGGGCCAGCAGTTCACATGGCGGCAAATTCACTCGCCGCGGGCAATACGCTCAATTTCAGCACGAACCAAACGCTCAACCATTGCCGGCAAATTATTATCAAGCCAGTCAGAAAGCATTGGCTTCAGCAAATCTTCTGTCATGGCAGGCAGATCACGCCCTGCTTCATTTGCCAGCGCTTCAGATAGGCTCTCAAATGAATTTCCAATAACGGATTTTACCTGCTCAGAAACCAAATTGCGTTTTGTTTCGGGCATATATGAAGGTGCTGAAGGGCGTATATTAGCAGTCACTTGCTGATAATCAGATGTTTTTGCCGCAAGTGCGCTACCCACTTTTTCAAAAGCGGTGCGGTCATCATGCGTAAAACGCTGCTCATATTTCTTTTGTGCCGGTTCAATTGTCTGAACATCAACGCTTTCAGGCTCCGCAACGCTATCCGCCTCTTTCACAGCTTCCAGCGGCACCACATTGGTTTCAGATGTTTCATATTTCGCATCAAGGGATTCCAGAAAACTATCGAGCTCAGGAACACCAACTTCATCAAACGCATCATCAACAGAAATTTCAGTTTGCTCAGCAACTTCTGCCCCAAGAAGATCGGCAGCGGACACCAATTCAACCTGTGCGCTTGGCGCAGGCGTAATGTCATCATTTGCAACAGCTTCTTTAACGATAGTCGTGACGTCCGACTTTTTATTACCGTCATCAATAATACGGCGAATCGAAGCTAGAATATCATCCATTGAAGGTTGGTCTTGCACCGGATTGGTCTGCGCCATGTCACCCACTCTACAATTATCCACTGAACATTCGGCGTACCGAATCACACATCAACCTAGCGCATAGATTTGGAAATGAGAATCGCTGATGGGAAATTGATTCTACAACCCACAAGAATAACCGTTAAAATGGTTACCGTGGCCGGTAAAAGCGGTTAGCGACCATCAGGTGTGCGCAAACCGAACCATTTATCTTTAACAGCACTATAGTGTTCTTCAGGGTCTTTAACGGCAACACTCAAGCCCAAACGCTTGGCATTTAGGCGCCCGATGGCAGAAGCAAGCGCATAGCTTGATACCACTTGGTTTCGCTGCGCCTGAACCAATGCGATTTGGGCGTTAAGAACAACGGTGCGGGCATTAAGAACATCAAGTGTTGTGCGCTGGCCAACGCTGCGCTCTTCAACAACGCCGTTTAGTGCTAGACGGGCGGCGCTCACGCCTTCCTGATTGGCACTCACAGAGGCACGAGACGCCTCAAGCTGCGTGTAAGCAGATACAACGGCCGCACGAACCTGATTACGCGCCACATCAACTTCTAAACGTGCTTGGCCTAACTGCTCTTTGCTTTTACGCACAGTCGCAGACGCTTGACCGCCTTGATAAATAGGCACTGTCACGCTCAAACCGACACGGCCTGTGGTTGATTCAGATGAGCTGTCTAGCGCGCTTGGTACGCGACCAGAATTTGAAGATGATGATAAATTACGCGAAACAGAAGCACTGACACCCACCTGTGGCAGAAACGCACCTTCAGCTGCCTTAACACTGAATAGACCACTATCAACAAGTGCATTGCGCACTTCGATTGCAGGATGGCTTGAAAATGCAATTTGCTCTGCTTGCGCAAGAGAACGTGGCAAAAGCTTAGAAAGAGGTGCTGGCGTTTTCAAAGCACCCGGCTCTGTACCGACAATTTGCATGTAAATTGCTTCGGATGATTTTACTTGCGCTTGTGCAGCAATAAGCTGCGCACGAGCGGCAGCCAAACTGGCTTGCGCTTGCGCAACATCAGTGCGTGTGCCTTCACCAACCTCAAAGCGAGATCGCTCAGAGCGTAGTTGCTCATTAAGCGAATCAATATTTTGCGCCCGCAGAGAAGCTATCTGGCGGTTTTGCAAAACATCCATATATGCTTGCGACGCATCAAAAAGCGTATTTTGCTCTGTATTTAGAAGATTAGCGCGTTCTGCACGTACACCAGCTTCCGCACCTTTAATCTTATTACGTGTCTCAAACCCATCGAAAATTGACTGGTTGATTTCAACACCAAAGCTCGCAGTGCTGTAGCCGCGAGCGCCCTCAGAAAAATTGTAAAGAAGTGAGGACGTCGCTTGAACGCGTGGACGGTGGCCCGATTTTGCAAGCGGTACATTTTCATCAACAGCACGCAAACCAGCACGTGCAGCGTTTAAGCTAGGGTTGTTTTCGTAGGCTTTCGCCATTGCGCCATGAATAGTTTCAGCACTATGCGCGGCTGAGGCGATGCAAACAGTCAAAGTCAGAACCGCTGAAAATATTGACCGACGCATATAAGTAATCCCAATCTGACATAAGTACGCTTATTAAAACCGTATGATGGCAATAAGACAATTGAGACGCAAAACTCAAGTTACAAAATTGTCATAGACACAGTGTTTACAGTTTTAAAAAGTTAACCGTTGTTAATTCGCACCACAATGTCAGTAAGCTTAGGGTTTAAAATAAGAATTCTGGCTCTTTCACAAAGCTCGGCAAAGTTTTCGCAGAAAGATTGAATGTCTTGCGGCTCGATACAACGCCTTCATCGTCTTTAATATAAAGACGTGCAAAAGCTGTTGTTCCGCGCCCTTCAATCACAGCCAAACGGCCGTTGCTCTTAAGTTGAGCAAGAAGCGCTTCAGGCACAGCATCAACAGCGCCGTTCAAAAAGATAACATCATATGGCCCCTCACCGGCAAAACCTGCATTCAGATCACCTGTGACAACCACAACATTATCAAAGCCAAGCGATGCCAAAGTCTCTGATGCCTTGTTTGCAAGGTCTTCGTCGCTCTCAAGCGCAATTACAGCACCGGCAAGTTTAGAAAATACGGCAGATGAATAACCCGTTGCACAACCAATATCGAGAACCAAATCATCCGAACCAATATCAGCCATCTGCGCTAGCTTAGCGAAAGGCGATGGCTCCATAAGATAACGTGGCTGCGCTGCATCTGGCGATGTGACAAGAATTTCATCATCAATATAAGCAAGCGGCTTGGTTTTTGCTGGTACGAAAGCCTCACGCGGAATTTCGAACATCGCTTCAATTAAGCGCAGCTCGGTCACATCTGTTGTGCGAACCTGGCTATCAACCATTGCGCGACGAAGTTCTGTGTAATTTTCCATCATCGATTGATCTCTGCGCTTTTCGGTGTGCAGCAATAAGAAAATGGAGGCCTCGTCCGGATTTGAACCGGAGTACACGGATTTGCAATCCGCTGCGTAACCACTCCGCCACGAGGCCCTAATACCACTGCGTATCGCGGCATCTGTTAACAGAGCGTTTTTAAAACGACAAGCAGGGCAATCATTATTGTACCTATTATTTTTGCTTTGAATCACGATTAGCGCGAAAATTGGCTTTTATACGCCCTATTTTCACAGCCATTTTACGACTAAAGCGCCGCGCAGCTTTAGAATCATGGCTCAAAACGAATATTCCAAGCGGCAACATCCAGAAGCCTAATATTGGCAAAAAGCCTAATATGCCGCCGAGAATCAATGCAACACCAAGCAAAACGCGCATAAAGCGACGCCTTGGTAAGCGTATGGAGCGACCAAACAGCTTCAAATAATGATCAGATTTATCTTGCATTAAGCTTATATGTGAATTTCTGTCTCGATCTGCCAGCATTTATCGCGCTTCAAAGCATTATTTTGGCATCAAACAAAAAAATTGTGACTTTTTCTCAAAAGTCCCTTTGCAAAACAAAATACCTTTTGTTATGAGCGCTCATCGCAAGATATTCCCCGATAGCTCAGCGGTAGAGCAATCGACTGTTAATCGATCGGTCGTAAGTTCGAATCTTACTCGGGGAGCCAATTAAAACCGGTTGATGCAAATCGCATCAGCCGGTTTTTCTTTTCAGCGCATATTTCAATAAATCGACATTCTTGAATGATCTAAAACGTCTGGCGTTGCGTAAGCAGAAACAACAAATACTTTAATGTAACTTTGGGTGCTCTGATCTTATGCCGACCGCAACGAATCCATCATTACCAGACGGCCCAATCATTGTGTGGTTTCGCAATGATTTGAGGATTGCTGACAACGCCGCATTGTTAAAGGCAGCGCAAAGCAACCAAGAGGTGATTTGCCTTTATATATTGGATGAAGATGCAGACGAGACAACGCATTATGGCGGTGCGCAGCTTTGGTGGCTGCATCATTCGCTAATCGCACTATCAAAATCATTGGAAGCCATTGGCGCAAAACTGATTCTAAAGCGCGGCTCGCCAAACAAAATCATCAAGAGTTTAATCGATGATACCGGTTCGCAAACCGTTTTGTGGAACAGGCGCTATGCGACAAGCCACATCAAGCGCGACACAGAGCTCAAAAGCGAGCTGACCAATGATGGTATAGAAGTAATCAGCTTTGATGGCGCATTACTGCATGAGCCGACTAAACTGCGCACAGGCTCGGGTGGCCCTTATAAGGTTTACACACCCTTTTGGCGTGCGCTGTCGGGCAAGGATGAACCTCGCGACCCTGCCCCCAAGCCACAAGCACTTAACCCCTACAACAAAACTATAAAAAGCGATTCGCTTAATGATTGGGCGTTGCTCCCAACAAAACCAGACTGGTCAGGCGGAATTTCAGATGAATGGACACCGGGAGAGCAAGGCGCCTTAGAGCGTTTGGGTGATTTTCTTGATGGGCCCATCAATGATTATAAAGAAGGGCGTGATTTTCCTGCCAAGCAGGACACATCAAAATTATCGCCGTACCTCACCTTTGGTGAAATTTCACCCTATCAAATCTGGTCTGAAGTGAATGCGAAGCATGGCACCCATACGCCGAATAAAGAGACATTTCGAAAAGAAGTCGTCTGGCGCGAATTTGCGTACCATCTCTTGGTCAATTTCGAAGATTTAAAGAACAAGAACTATAATAGTCAGTTTGATGCTTTTCCGTGGAATAGCAGCAAGAAACATTTAGCGGCTTGGCAACAGGGCAAAACCGGCTACCCCATCGTTGATGCAGGCATGCGCCAACTTTGGCAAACCGGATGGATGCACAACCGCGTCAGAATGATCGTTGCTTCGTTCTTGGTAAAGCATCTGCTGATTGACTGGCGCGAAGGCGAAAAATGGTTCTGGGACACATTGGTAGATGCAGATCCCGCATCCAATACGGCAAGCTGGCAGTGGGTTGCAGGCTCCGGCGCCGATGCCTCTCCATATTTCCGTATATTCAATCCGATTCTGCAGGGCGAAAAATTCGATAAGCTTGGCACTTATGTGAAACTTTACTGCCCCGAACTGCGTGATGTTCCTGAAAAATACATACACAAACCTTGGGATGCCCCCGAGAAAATCCTTAAAAATGCAGGTGTGACCCTCGGCGATACATATCCCAACCCCGTCGTTGATCACAAAACTGCGCGCGAGCGAGCTTTGACCGCATACCAAACCATGAGAAAGAGCACCGGATGAACATAAATACACCCGCGCCGCGCAAAAAAATTGCAGTTATCGGCAGCGGTATTTCTGGCGCAGCGGCAGCTTGGTCTTTGAACTTCACGCAGGATGTTACGCTGTTTGAAGCAGAAAGCCGCGCTGGCGGGCACACATGTACCGTTGATGTCGATTATGACGGCACACCCATTGCTGTGGATGTGGGCTTTATTGTTTTCAATGAACGCAACTATCCAAATCTTTGCGCTTTGTTTGATTTTCTCGGTGTGAAATCTGAAGAAACCAATATGAGTTTCGCACTATCGCTCAATGGCGGTCAGCGTGAATGGTGCGGCATTAGCCTCAGCACTGTATTCTCTCAAAAAGCCAATATTTTTTCACCGTCCTTTTTATGGATGCTTCGCGAAGTTGTGCGCTTCAATAAGCAATGCCTAAAAGACCGTGACAGCGGTTATCTTGGCACGATGACGATCGGTCAATATTTAAACAAGAGAAAGTTCTCAAAGCGGTTTCAAGATGACTATTTAATTCCAATGGCCGCAGCGATCTGGTCTACGCCCAAAATTAAAATGCTGGCTTTTCCTGCATTGTCTTTCATTCAGTTCTTTGAAAACCACCGCCTTCTTGAACTAGAGCCACCAACATGGCGCACGGTCTCTGGCGGATCGCGTAATTATCATCAAAAATTACTCAGCACACTTGGCGACAGCGTAAAATTAAACACGCAAATCACCGCGCTTCATAACAATGATGATGGCAGTGCCTCGTTAACCGATCAAAATGGCAAAATAGAACATTTTGATGCCGTGGTATTTGCCTGCCATTCAGATCAAGCACGCGCCATTCTTGCTGCTGGCAATGGGCCGTTGGAAACGCAAAGTGTTTTATCTGACATTAAATATAAGCCGAACCGCGTCGTCCTACACCGCGATGTTAGCTTTATGCCAAAACGCACCAAAGCGTGGGCTGCGTGGAACTATATGCGTGAAACAGAAGCCAATGGAGATGAAAGCGAAATCTGCCTCACCTATTGGATGAACCGCCTGCAAAATATCGACAGTTCAAAACCGCTTTTTGTAACACTCAACCCAACGCGTGAACCTGATCCAGCCAAAGTCTTCGGCGAATGGAGCTTTGACCATCCACAATATGATCAAGCCGCATTTGATGCTCAAAAACGAATTGAATTTCTACAAGGCAACGACAACATCTTTTTTGCCGGTGCTTGGACAGGTTTTGGCTTCCACGAAGATGGATTGCGATCCGGATTAGAGGCCGCTGAAGCGCTGGGCGGTCATGTGCCTTGGCGATCGGCGCTACCTGATGCACTTCCAATTGCCGTTGCGGCCGAATA
The DNA here is from genome assembly GCF_000620605.1 of Ahrensia sp. 13_GOM-1096m. NCBI lineage: Bacteria > Pseudomonadati > Pseudomonadota > Alphaproteobacteria > Hyphomicrobiales > Ahrensiaceae > Ahrensia > Ahrensia sp. 13_GOM-1096m. The sequence continues at coordinate 500,174 of NZ_KK211156.1, read as the reverse complement.
GACTGTGGATATGCATATGCAAAATATGTCAAATCAAGCCCTGTTCCCGCCGCCGGGACAAGCAGCAACACTGTATCCCGGCAAGGTAATGCATGCGCGCTTGAAGCCGTTTGGACATCGCTTCAATTACCGCGTTTTCAATTGCTTGTTTGACCTAGACAGGCTCGCAGATGCCTCCACATTATCTTCGCTGTTTTCAGTTGGCCGCTTTAACCTCATTAGCTTTTATGAGCGTGACCACCTGCCTGAAGGTGAAAAGCGTAGCTTACGCGATTATGCATCGGCATTGACGCAGGAAGCAGGTGTGCATCGCCCTCACCGTATTCTTCTTCTGGCCTATCCGCGTATTCTAGGTTTCGTTTTCAACCCGATCAGCGTGTATTTTTGTTATGATGCAAGCGATCATTTGACCGCTGTGATTTACGAAGTTCGCAACACATTTGGCGAGCGACATAGCTATGTCTGCAAGGTCGAAAATGGACAGCTTACGAGCTCAGGACTGCGGCAGGAACGCACCAAGATCTTCTACGTTTCTCCCTTTATCGATATGGGCATGCGCTATCATTTCCGCATTACGCCGCCCGGCAAAAAGGTCAAATTCCGCATTTTTGAAACCGACGGAACAGACCCGCTTTTATCAGCGACATTTATCGGCGAGGCAAAGCCCTTCACAACGCTTGCGCTTACTGGTCAGGTCGCTCGTTTGCCCTTTATGACGTTAAAGGTTGTTGCAGGCATCCATTGGGAAGCACTCAAGCTTTGGGTCAAGGGTGCAAAGTACCGCGCAAGAGGCACACCGCCCGATCCGGTCAGTTATAAAGACCGTATTACTGGACCTGCCGAATAATTTGTATAACTTTATAAACAGAAGAAACGAGACAGATTGATATGTCACACGCAACAAACAGCATGGATGATCTTTCGGCCTCTGCAGAGCCATTGACCGCAGAAAACTTGCGCAATTACGCGCGCGGCCTGCCCGTAAAAGCACGTCTTGCGCTTAAACTCGCATTGCAATTACCAAAAGGCACGTTGACCATTCAGATGCCCGATGGCCGTGTGATTAAAATCGAAGGACGCGAAGAAGGTCCTAACGCCGCGCTTGTTCTGCATAATTGGAACTTGCCAAAACGCGCCTTGAGCGGTGCAACCATTGGCGTGGCAGAAAGCTACATGGATGGCGATTGGTCTAGCCCTGATGTAACGACCTTTCTGCGCTTGTTTGTCATCAATGAAGAGTGGGGCAATCGCCTCGCCAGCAGCAGCAAAATAATGACCGCATTTGGCAAGCTGCGCCATTGGCTCAATAGAAACACCAAAGCCAAAGCCAGACAGAACATTTCGGCACATTATGATCTCGGCAATAAATTCTATGCCGCTTGGCTTGACCCAACCATGACATATTCCTCCGCTCTTTATCAGGACGGCGCGAATGATCTGCAATCAGCACAAACGGCTAAATATCGTGCGCTTGCAAAGGCTACGGGCATAAAAAAAGACGATCACGTTTTGGAAATTGGATGCGGCTGGGGCGGGTTTGCAGAATTTGCAGCGCGTGAAATTGGTTGTAAAATTACAGGCTTGACGATCAGCCGTGAGCAATTGGATTTTGCGCGGGAGCGTATTCGCGCTGCGAACCTTTCTGACAAGGTCACATTCAAGTTTCAAGATTACCGTGATGAGCGCGCAAAATACGATAAAGTTGTCTCAATCGAAATGTTCGAGGCCGTTGGTGAAGCCTATTGGGGCACTTACTTTGAAAAACTACGCGACGTCTTAAAGCCCGGCGGCAAAGCAGGCCTGCAAATCATTACAATCAATGAGAAAACATTTCCCTTCTACCGTGAAAACCCTGAATTTATTCAACGTTATGTTTTCCCAGGCGGCATGTTGCCGCCGCCCTCTATGCTTGATCAACTTCCTATCGAAATTGGTTTGAAAAAGCAGGATGAACGTATTTTCGCACGTGACTATGCCCGCACACTGGCTGAATGGCGCGAACGTTTCTGGCAAAGCTGGGATGTTCTAAAAACCATGGGTTTCGATGACCGCTTCAAACGACTTTGGGAGTTTTATCTCTATTATTGTGAAGCCGGTTTTGAAGAGGAATTCATTGATGTGCGCCAAGTCGTTTATGAACGTGTACAATAAGATGCGCGCATTCGCGCCACCTACCTTGAATCATTTTATGCACAAATGACCGCAACATCCTGTATTGATTCACCAATTGGAAATTGCACACATTGAAAGATCGTGGCTCCAACCTCACGCTTGCGCGCATCATCATCTATGCATTGCCTGCAATGCCCCTCGCCGCGCTCACGCTACCGCTTTATATATTGGTGCCAACATTCTATTCAGAAACACTTGGCCTATCGCTGACATCCGTTGGCGCAGCGCTTTTATTTGTGCGTATTATTGATGCCATCAACGATCCGCTTATCGGCTATGGCGCAGACAAATTGCGAGTTGGTTTTGGCCGCCGGCGAACACTTTTTGCGCTTTCTTTGCCCCTTACTGCTTTTGCAGCACTCATGATCTTCTGGCCGCCAATAGAGGCCACGATTTGGTATCTAGCCTTTTGGGGCGCTGTTTTATCCTTTGGCTACACCGCCTGCCTCATCCCATTTTACGCATGGGGCGCAGAAATGGCTGGCGATTATGAAAAGCGCACAACGATCACAGCTTGGCGCGAAGCTTTAACACTTATCGGCACCTTGATTGCAATCGCACTGCCTTTCGCAATTGGCACGCACAACGCCAATGGTTTTCACGGACTGGCGCTGCTTGGCATTGTCATCGCATTGACCTTACCGCTTCTGGGCAGCCTCACCATTTGGAAAGTGCCGGAGCCACGCGAATATACGCGGCAAGCGGTAAGCTTTACCGAAGGCATTCAGCATTTGAAAAACAACAGGCCGTTTTTGCGATTAATCGCAGCCTTCTTTGTCAACGGCCTCGCAAACGGTATTCCAGCCACGCTTTTTCTTTATTTCGTGTCTGATTATCTCGGCGCACCAGAAACTCGCGGACCGCTTTTGTTTTTATACTTTATGTGCGGTGTTGCGGGCGTGCCATTGGCTGCCTTCATCGCAAAACGCACGTCCAAACACCGCGCTTGGGCTTACGGCATGTTGGCAGCAACGATCATTTTCGCGTTCACGCCGCTTCTATCACATGGCGATGTAATGGCTTTCGCCTTCATATGCGCGATGACTGGTTTGCTCGTTGGTTTTGACTTGTCACTGCCCGCATCAATTCAGGCCGACGTCATCGACATAGATACGGCAGCATCGGGCGAGCAACGCTCCGGAACATATTTTGCAGCATGGAGCCTGTCGACAAAAATGTCACTGGCACTGGCGGTCGGCTTTGCCTTTCCACTGCTTGGACTTTTCGGTTTTCAACCAGAGATAAGCACACAGCAAAGCGACACATCGTTAAGTGCGCTTGCAGTAATCTATGCATGGATACCTGCCCTGCTTAAACTGGGCGCAGTCGCATTAATATGGAATTTTCCGCTTACGGAAGAAATGCAGCGCGAACTGCGCAGCAAAATCGAAAGCAATTAAACTTTGCGTTGTACTTTAGCTGCTGCCGTATCGCCAAAGTTCAAAGGTCGTTCTTTCCAACCTGTCGCGCGTTTCATTTGCCAAAAATAAACACGATGCGGCAACATACGCAGAATTTTCAGCAGATAAGTAAGCCGGCGCGGGAAAGTAATTTCAAAACCACCACGTTCAAAACCACTGATCATTCGGCGCACAGCTTTATCCACGGGCATCAAAGCAGGCATATCAAATTCATTCTTCTCGGTAAGCGGCGTATCAATAAAGCCCGGATTAACGACCTGAATGCGAATATTCATTTTATCAAAATCGAATTTCAAAGACTCCGCCATATTGTTGATCGCAGCTTTTGATGCACCGTAAGCGGCCGCAGCTGGTAGGCCAGAGTAACCAGATACAGATGCCACAAGCGCGATTTGCCCCTTGCCATGCACCTTCATTTTTTCAACCACCGGAACAAGCCCGTTCAACATGCCAAAAACATTGATCTCATATGTTTTGCGAAAAGCATCAATATCAAGTGCTTCGCCTGCCGTTGGCCAATAATTACCAGCATTAAACACGGCTAGACGAATGGGGCCATATGATGATTCAATCTCTTCAACAGCAACCGCCATACTGTCACGGTCAGTCACATCGCATGGTAGCGCGTGGAAACGCCCTTTATATGAGGCGGCTTCTGCCTCCATCTCTTTTAACTTATCTTCGCCGCGCGCACTGCCAACAACAACATATCCCTCGCGCACCATCTGAAGCGCAAGTTCGCGCCCCATGCCGCCACTTGCGCCAGTAATCCACACAACACCGTCGCCAGCTGAAGTTTGATAAAGGTTCATATTGTTTTCCATAAAAAAGCTCTCCCAGCACTACGCCGCGAGAGCCTGATTGGTTCCAAATCTTGCGAAATTTAATAAGCGCCTAGAATGTCACCTATGCGCTGCTTTAATGATCCGCTCAGGCGCTGCGGCCCGTCCGTAACAGCAAAGCCAATACACGGCGCGCTCATATCTGCCGTTGGCCGATGCTCAACATTCTCGTCAGCAATCGAAATGTCACCGCGTCCAAATGCACCGCGCTCATCCGTAAATGCACCTTGCAAAACAAGCGAAAGCTCTTTGCCCTCGTGCGTGTGCATGGGCACCGTTCTACCAGGACGTATCCAAAACATGGACACATCACAGCCATCTACATTGCCCAAATCAAATTCCTTGAAACCTGGCAGTTTGGTTTTCCAAGGAATATCAGTAACGCTGCGTCCAACAAATCCAACCAGTGCAGACGGCATAACATCGCAATGCACAGGCGCTTTCATTTCAGTACGCATTTTATCATCGCTATTGAATATGCGGTCCAGCGTTTCATCGCGTTTTAAAATCGGTACAGGCGACAGTTCTTCAAGCTCAGCACCAGCCGCACGCTCCAAGCCCGCAACAAAAGCGTGGTGCTGATTGGATAATTGCAGCTGTGATGCCATCATAACTTGCAAGGGCAAAGGCAGGCTCCCTGCAACATAAGCGGAAAGCAGCGCGTCCAAATTGTCAAAGTCTATCGTCATGCTCGTCCCGTCTTCATATGAACGTGTCAATCTTATCAGCCTGTTGTGACTCATTCACTTACTTCTTAAGCCACTTTGTTATTACGCACCGCAATCAAAATCGGATTAGTTTTGAGGTTAAAATTCTAATATCCCTGCGCCAAAGCAAATATTTATCATCTTCAGTTGTTTATCTAACCAATTCTGACTTGCCCGAACGCACGCGCAACCCTAATTTGCAGGTCAAAACAATAAAAGGATTGCGCTATGCACAGCTCCGTCATCGACCTCATTGGTAACACGCCCCTTGTACGCCTAAAACGCGCATCGGAGGAAACCGGTTGCGATATTTATGGCAAATGCGAATTTCTTAATCCTGGCCAGTCCGTCAAAGACCGCGCAGCTTTATTTATTATTCGAGATGCAGAAAAAAAAGGCCAACTTAAACCGGGCGGCGTCATCGTCGAGGGCACCGCAGGCAATACAGGCATTGGCATGACCTTGGTGGCCAAGGCGCTTGGATACCGCACAGTGATCGTTATTCCTGAAACGCAGAGCCAAGAGAAAAAAGATGCGCTGCGTCTGATGGGTGCGGAATTGGTCGAAGTGCCAGCTAAGCCCTACAAAAATCCGAATAACTACATCAAGGTTTCAGCGCGACTAGCCGAAGCGCTTGCCAAAACAGAACCAAACGGCGCGATCTGGGCCAATCAGTTTGATAATGTTATCAACCGCCAAGCCCATATTGAAACCACAGGGCCTGAAATTTTGCGCGATTTAGATGGCAAAGTTGATGGCTTTATCTGCGCTTGTGGATCAGGCGGCACTTTGGTTGGAACGGCGGAAGCACTACGCGCTGGAAATCCTGACGTAAAAATTGGTCTTGTCGATCCAATGGGCGCTGCCCTTTATGCCTATTACACGCAAGGCGAGCTCAAATCTGAAGGCGGTTCGGTCTCAGAAGGTATTGGCCAAGGCCGTATCACCAAAAATCTGGAAGGCTTCAAACCTGATTTCGCGTATCAGGCAGAGGACAAAGAAGGATTGGAAATCATCTTTAACCTTGCGCAAGAAGAAGGCATGGTCATGGGCCTTTCAACTGGCATCAACATTGCTGGCGCAAAGAAACTGGCGAAAGATTTAGGACCGGGCAAAACTATCGTCACCATGCTGTGTGATTATGGCAATCGCTACCAGTCCAAGATTTACAATCCTGAATTTCTGCGCTCGAAAGACTTACCCGTACCAGAATGGATGGAAGCAAAAGTGGATATCGCCGTGCCCTATGAGGATGATGTTTAAGGCTTAAAATCCAAGCAAACATTTGCAGCAGCATTGTTTTGCTGCAATATTCAAAAAAGCCAAATGCGGAATAATGAACGTTTCCAGCGTTACATTTTCCAAATGTTACATACTCAATGCGAGATTGCTTTCATGACACAAAGTCCGTTCATTGTATCGGCCGATTGGCTTGAAGAACATTTAAGTGACGAAGACATCGCCATCATTGATGGCGCTTGGTATCTGCCTGCTCAAAATCGGGATGCGCGCGCAGAATATGACGAAGCGCATATACAAGGTGCGGTCTTTTTTGACCATGAACGCGTTGTCGATGCCGATAGTGGACTGCCGCATACACTGCCCTCGCCTGAGAAATTTTCTCAACTCGCAGGACAAATGGGCCTGACACGCCAAAAGACAATCATTGTTTATGACGGTCCCGGCATTTTCACAGCACCGCGCGTTTGGTGGATGCTGCGCCATTTTGGTGCTGAAAATGTATTCGTTTTGGATGGCGGCATTGATAATTGGAAAGCAGAGCAACGCCCCGTTACGAACGAAAAATCGACCCCGCAGCCAACAATTTTTGACTGCCAAACAAGCGCAGATAATGTGGTCACATTCACTGAAATGAATGAGATTGTCCAAAACGTAAGCTGCCAGATAGCAGATGCCCGCGGCAAAGGTCGCTTCGATGGCAGTGAAGCAGAACCACGCGCTGGAATGCGCTCAGGGCATATGCCAGCGGCAATAAATGTTCCGTTTAGTAACCTTTCAGACAAAGGCTATTTAAAAACCACCGAAGAGCTTCGAAAGACATTGACCGAGGCTGGCCTTGATTTATCCAAACCTGTGGTCACAACATGCGGGTCTGGTGTCACCGCAGCCGTGATCAATCTGGCCTTGGCATCCGTCAATGCAGCAGGATCGCGCCTTTATGACGGATCATGGGCCGAATGGGGTAGCAAACCAGACACAGCGATTGTTACTGGAGATTAAAATGAATTGGTTTGGTCCGGGCGTTAAGCTCGAAAAAAACATGAAAACATTAGAGACGACAGTAACATATCTTGAAATGTTTGAGCGTCCTGAAACACATGCTCAGCGCCCATCAAACATCAATGCAGCATTGCTTGTTACCAAAGACATGCCGCTTCATTTCTACCGTTACTTATATTTTAATGTGGGCATTCACTGGAGCTGGGAAACGCGCTTGAGACTCAAAGATGAGGAACTTGCCGAAGCAATTCACAATCCCAATGTTGAAATAACAGTGCTTTATTTAGATGGCGCGCCAGCTGGGTTCTATGAAGTAAATCGAACAGCAACTGACACCAATGACTTGGCCTATTTTGGCATGATGCCTCACGGTGCAGGCAAAGGTTTGGGCCGCTGGTTTTTATCAAATGCAATTGATGCTTGCTGGGCCGGAAATCCAAGCCGCGTTACCGTCAACACATGCACACTTGATCATCCCGCAGCCTTGCCATTGTACCAAAAACTAGGTTTCAAACCCTACCGTCAATCAAAAGGCCATGCGCGTCCCTTGAGCGGCAGCGAATGTGCAAATCTGGCTGCACACAGCGGCATAACCAGCGATTAAATCCGTTCAGCTCCAATTCATATTGATTTTGCAATATCTGGGTAAAGCAAATTAAGGAGCTCTAAATTGGATCGTCAAAAAGTAATTTCCCGCCGCGCCGCCCTAGCAGCTTTGGTTGGAGCAGCCAGCCTTGTAACATCTGTTGCGCATGCACAATCCACACCATCTGCACAATCCATTGAGCGCAGTCTATCAGCGCCAACCAAGGGGCTTGCACCTGCGAAACGGGTTTCACCAAACGTTTTTAAACAACGCCCAGAACTGCGCCGCATCGCGCCGTCGGTCAATATTCAGTCTATTAATTTCGCCTTTGGTTCAGATCGCATTCCTCAGGATCAATATTGGAAAGTTGAGCGTATTGCCGTTGCGATGAATAGAATTTTGCAGCGCAATCCACGCGAAGTGTTCCTTATCGAAGGCCACACTGATGCCGTTGGCAGCAACACCTCAAACCTTGCGCTTTCCGAGCGCCGCGCCCGTTCTTTGGCACGGCAGCTTACCCGCTTTGGCGTTTCGCCTAGAGCGATGGAAACGATAGGTTATGGTGAAGAAGATTTATTGGTTCAAACTCAACGAGAAGATTGGCGCAATCGGCGCGTTACGCTACGCCGAATTACAGATTTCATAACACGCTAAATAAAAACGCCGGATCATAAAGATGATCCGGCGTTTCAATAAGTCACAACAACTGGGGAGTTAAGCGACTTTAAGAATTGTCTCTGGCGCTGTCATTTCATAGCCAAGTGCTTCGGCAACCGCAGCATTGGTGATTTTGCCTTTGTGAACATTCAAGCCATTACGCAAATGATGGTTTTCCAAAATCGCGTTTAAGCCTTTATCGGCAAGCATGACGCCATATTGCAGTGTCGCATTGTTAAGCGCATGCGCTGAAGTAACCGAAACAGCGCCGGGCATATTGGCGACGCAATAATGAATAACACCGTCAACGACATATGTTGGTTCAGAATGCGTTGTTGCTTTTGATGTTTCAAAACAACCGCCTTGGTCGATCGCAACATCACAAAGCACAGAACCCGTTTTCATGCCGGACAGCATTTCGCGCGTTACAAGCTTAGGTGCAGCAGCACCAGGGATGAGTACCGCACCGATAACAGCGTCAGCAGCAAAAACTTCCTGCTCAAGCGCATCGATTGAAGAATAGCGTGTTTTCACACGGCCGTTGAAAATATCATCAAGCTGGCGCAAACGCGGCAATGAGCGGTCAAGAATAGTCACATCGGCGCCAAGGCCAACGGCCATTTTAGCAGCATGAATACCAACAACACCGCCGCCAATGACAACAACCTTGCCAGGCAGAACACCAGGTACACCGCCAAGCAAAACACCGCTACCGCCATTTGCTTTTTGTAAAGCGGTTGCAGATGCTTGTATCGACAAACGACCCGCTACCTCTGACATTGGCGCAAGCAATGGCAAGCCGCCGCGATCATCGGTTACTGTTTCATAGGCAATCGCAGTACAGCCGCTGTCAATCAAACCTTTTGTCTGTTCTGGATCTGGAGCAAGGTGAAGGTAAGTGTAGAGAAGCTGATCTTCGCGAAGCATTGCCCATTCAGCAGGCTGTGGCTCTTTTACTTTAACAATCATGTCTGACTGTTCGAAAACTTCCTTGGCTGTGCCAACAATTTTCGCGCCTGCTGCTTTATAAGCGTCATCGCCAGCGCCAATGCCTGCACCGGCATTTGTTTCCATAATAACATCATGTCCGTGCGCCACATATTCTCGAACAGAACTAGGCGTCAGTCCAACACGGTATTCGTGGTTCTTGATTTCCTTCGGGCAACCAACGCGCATAATATTCTCCTCTAATATGTATTATTACTAAGTACCTTACAAAAAAAACGCACGCAATGTCCTTGCGAAATTGGGTTTGCAAACATGCAATTATTGCTGTTTATTGCAAGAAGTGCACACGAAACAAAAGATATTTGCGTTTATGAAGCTTGATACGATTGATTACGCGATTTTAGAAGCGCTACAAAAAGACGGGCGACTTGCCAATGCGAACCTTGCCGAGAAAGTAGGTCTGTCTGCTTCGGCCTGTTCAAGACGCTTAGATGTGCTGGAGAAAAACGGCGTCATTCGCGGCTATTATGCACGTGTTTCAAACAAAGAACTTGGCCATGACATGACGGCGATTGTGAACATATCACTTTCAGGTCAGTTTCAAAAAACGCTTAGCGAATTTGAAACGGCAGTGAAACGCTGCCCCGACATCGTTGTCTGTTATCTGATGAGCGGCGAATATGATTACACATTGCGGGTCGTTGCTAAAGACTTAGCGGACTATGAGCGCATCCACAGGGATTGGCTAACAGCCCTTCCCCATGTTGCAAAAATCAACTCAAGCTTTGCACTGCGCGAAGTGATTGATCGACCAAATGTCGGTATTGATGCTGGGCTAGCGAAAAATGCTAAAATCTAGAATTGGTAGATAAAGCCCAAACCACCGGAAAATTGATCATTCGTTACAGATATAGGGCTGTCGGCCGCATCACCGATTAATTTCGAATAGCCAACATTGGCACGTAAATTCAATTGCTCGCTCGCCTGATAGCTGGCGGCGGCCTTAACATCGACATTTTTGAAACCGGCACCGGCGTTAAACACGGACAATCCAGATGCAGCATTTTGTGCTGAGCTTACACCGAACATATTGTCCATATAATCATCTGAAGCATAGGTCGTCCCAGTATAAAGACTTAATGTCAAACTATCGGTAACAGCCGTTTCATAGCCTGCTCCAAAGCGCACAAGAAAACCACTATCATCAAGACCTGTGAACTGCTTTGAGGCAGCTGCATCTACTGAAAATCCATCGACAGTATAAGCTGCAAAGGCACCAGCCACAACGCCGCCATCCACATCACCAAGCCCGTTCAAATCAGTTGAAAGGCTTTCTTTTCGACCAAAATTGTAGCCCACAACGGGTCCCAAATCGAAACCACCTTTGCGAAAGGCAGCATAACGTACATCGTCAATCCCGCGAAATGTAAGCCGCGAACGCTCACCATTACCGTCGCCAAAGGTCGGATAGGCAATAGGGAACGCGCTAACACGGTATTTATTAGAGCCTTCATACACAGGAGCAACAGAAGCAAATCCCCCTGCAGCTAGGCTGACATTGGAAAACAAGTTAGATTCCTGCGCCGCCGAAGGACTGACACCAACAAAAGAAGCTGCACATGAACCAACAATTGCAGTAACTGTCACTTTATTCATAATATTTTTGATCTCACTGGAGGTAAGTATTGATAAAGTATAAGTATAAAATCTCAAGAAACAACGACTACGCCAAAAATAATAAAATAAACATTCATCATCACACCGGCTGACTATCATCCCCATACCAAAGACTTGGGCCGTTTTGATCAATAATCATCTTTGCCTTGTTAACACTGGCAGCAATCGCTTCATCCTGATTTTGCACAAGATCCGCACGTATGAATTTCCGTGATGCGCTCACTCCATCAATATTTTTAGTAATCATGCCCGCGACACGCCATTGACCACTACTATCTTTAATTGGATTGGCCCTGATTTCTACATCCTTGTAAACTTCATTTGGCTGCAGATCAGCAGGATTGGAGGTTTTATCCTCTCCACCACCAAATAAGCGCTTCAAAAATCCGGCCATAACACCTCACTCAATTTAAAATTTTAAACTAACGATAAGATGAGGGCATTGTGGTTAAATCGCAAGTATTAGGTGACTTTAGTTCAAAATTTATCCAATTGCTTTCGCAAGTTCCAGCATTTAGTTATAGCGAAAACAGGAAGTATTTAATGAATCAAATACCAGCAGCCCAACCATCGAAGCCTAAAAAACGCGGAAAATTAAAGATGGTATTCTATTTTATACTACTCATTGCGATTGCTCTGGCGGCACTGTTTATTTTCGGTCCGCGCGCGACATTCAATGACAATATTCGCTTCGATGCAGCTTCATTAGATGGCGATCTGGATGCTTATCTTGCCAAATCAGAAAGCGCTAATCCTGATGTGCTTCCTCAAGCTGTAAAAGAGATTGTTTGGGCATACCCGGCATCCAAGGCCAAAACGCCAATCGCTTTGGTTTATATTCATGGATTTTCAGCATCAAAAGGCGAAATTCGCCCCGTACCTGATCTTGCTGCTGCCGCGCTTAAGGCCAATTTATTTTATACCCGTCTTGAAGGGCATGGCGCAGGCGGGCCCGCAATGGGAACAGCCACGGCTCAAGACTGGTTGGATGATACGGCCGAAGCCATTGAGATCGGCGCACGCATTGGCGAGAAAGTGGTTGTTATCGGCACATCAACAGGTGCCACACTTGCAGCGGTTGCAGCGCTTGAACCATCTTTTAAAGACAAAGTGGCTGCATTCATCCTTATATCGCCGAACTTCAAAGTGAAGGCTGCAGGTAGCGAGCTATTGACCTTTCCTTATGCGGAAAAGTGGCTTCCTTTAATCATAGGAAAAGAGCGTAGCTTTGAGCCGGTCAATGATGCCCATGAAAAATATTGGACATCAACATATCCAACCAAAGCTATTTTGCCGATGGGCGCCCTCGTCGCTTATGCCAAAACTTTGCGCTATGAAAAAATCACCCAGCCTGCACTGTTTATATATTCAAACGAAGACAAAGTGATTGATCATCATCTGACCAGTCAAGTCATGGATAGATGGGGCGGTCAAACCAGCCTACATGCGGTGACCGGTGCCGATGATCCATACAAACACGTGATTGCTGGAAATGCTTTGTCACCCAACAAAACCCAAGAAGTGGCAGACATTATCGTCAATTGGGTAACAACACTGCATTAGTGGTTATTTAGGGCTACCGTAGGTTTTTGATAATATACGCATGTACCAAAGCCCTAAAATTATCCCAAAGGCTTACGTAAAATTGTCGCAAATTAGTCTATATATTGATTAACTTGCCGGTTATCGCGCAACGCATAAAATAGACGCGATGGAGAAAGAAACATAATGAACGCCCCGCTTGAGCCTCAGCTTCCACATGAACGCAATGAGCGGTTTCGCAACACCGTATATGGTGTCGCGATGACTTTGATGATCGGCTGGGTTCTGAGCATCGGGCAGAGTGTTTTAGTTCCCATTATCGCCAGCATTATTCTGGCCTATATTATTATCGCACTTGCCGAATTGCTAAACTATTTAGCAATTGGCGGACGTTCTGCGCCAGCTTGGGTCCGTTATCTCATATCCATATTGGTCATTGTTGCGGTCGTGTCAGCATTCGTGTTTTTGATCATATCGAACATCAACCAATTGATTGCCGTCGCACCGACATATCAGGCAAAACTCTTAACCTTCATTCAGGATATTGCCCGCACCATTGGTGAAGAATTTGAAGTAGAAACCGAACCCACATGGCAGACAATTCGCCGCGATGTTTTGGGCGATATCAGCTTACAAAGCCTCATCACTTCGACCATTACATCAATATCTGTACTCGCAGGATCGGTGTTCGTTGTATTGGTTTATACAGGTTTTGCGCTTGCCGAACGTGTGACCTTTACAAGGAAACTTGCCAAGTTAACCGATGACCCTATCGCCGCTGCACGTATTGCCGATATTATCGCCATCATCAACGAACGTATCGGCAATTATTTAGCTGCAAAAACCCTCGTCAATCTCATATTGGGTTTGATGAGCTATGTTGTTATGGCTTTTGTGGGGTTGGATTTTGCTGCGTTTTGGGGCGTGTTAATCGCACTGCTCAACTACATCCCTTATGTTGGATCATTTTTAGGCGTTGCATTTCCAGTTGCCATCGCCATCGTCCAATTTGGCGATCCTACTTGGATTATCGGCGTCGCCGGAGCGCTCATAATTTGCCAAGTGCTTGTTGGTAGTTTTCTAGAACCAAACTTAATGGGCCGCACACTCAATTTAAGCCCGTTTGTTATTCTGGTGGCATTGACCACATGGGGAACATTATGGGGCATCGCGGGCGCATTGCTATCAGTGCCGATCACAGCGATTCTCGTCATCATTCTTTCAGAGTTTGAAGGCACACGGCCGTTCGCTGTGCTACTCTCACGCGCGGGAAAAATTCCGCCTCGCCGGCAACGTGCAGGAGATACCCCCATCACCGACGACCACGAACATGTTTGATCAAGCTTAGATCAACAGGCCTGCAACCAGCTGATTATCGGTAATATCCTGCCAGACAATGCCGCTATCGGTCATACGCGCCATGAGGCCTGCAAAATTGCCGGCATCCTTGGTTTCGATACCAATGAGAATAGAACCAAAGTTCCGCGCAGATTTCTTCAGATATTCAAAGCGCGCAATATCATCGTCGGGCCCGAGTAGATTGAGAAAATCACGCAGAGCGCCGGGGCGTTGCGGCAAACGCAATACGAAATATTTCTTAACGCCGCTATGGCGCAATGCGCGTTCTTTGACTTCGGCTAAGCGCTCAAAATCAAAATTACCGCCCGATGCAATGCACAGCACGTTTTTGCCTTTGATCGCATGGGGCTGAACGTCTTTAAGCGCATCAACGGACAGCGCTCCGGCTGGTTCAAGCACGATGCCTTCAACATTGAGCATTTCGATCATCGTCAAACATAGGCGATCTTCAGGCACGAGATTGACATTATCGGGTGAAAACCGTTTCAGAATTTCGAACGGATATTCCCCCATCAGAGCAACTGATGCGCCATCCACAAAATTATCGACATGACCAACATCAACACGTTCGCCCTTTGCCAAACTGCGTTTTAGGCTCGGCGCTCCCTGCGGCTCGACGAACATAAACTCCGGCGCAAGCTTCATATCGGAAAAGTAGCGCGCTAGACCCGACGATAGACCACCGCCGCCCACAGCAACATGTATCCGGTCAATCGATTGGCCATCAGCCATTTGTGACAGCACTTCATGCGCGACCGTTGCTTGGCCTTCAATAATGTCAGGGTGATCGAAAGGCGACACCATCATGGCATTATTATCTTTGGCATATTCATTGGCAGCTGCGTAACACTGATCAAAAATATCGCCAATCAAGCGAATCTCGATTGCAGAACCACCAAACGCGCGCGTTTTATCAATCTTTTGCTGCGGCGTTGTCACAGGCATAAAGATAACGCCCTTCTTGCCAAAATACTGACACACATAGGCAAAGCCTTGCGCATGGTTGCCAGCCGAAGCACAAACGAAACTCGCAGGATTGGATGTCGCCAGACATTTGCGGAAAAAGTTGAAAGCACCGCGAATCTTATAGGATCGCACAGGTGACAAATCTTCGCGCTTGAGCAAAATATTTGCATCATAGCGCTGGCTTAAAAATACATTCTCCTGCAGCGGCGTTAGTGCGAATAAATCACGCATCGCATCTGCGGCAGTGGCAACATTGTCTAAAAATTCACTCATAACGGACTTTCGTAACGCAGATTTTGCAATTTCCTATGCATTAGCTCACCGCTCGGTGTATAGGCGCTTTCTTAACAATGCCAGTTCTGTAATAAGCTAAAAAGCACAATTGAGACGAAACTGCGGGAGCAAAGCGCTCATATGAATAGTTCGACGCTGCGAAACGCACTGCATATCAGTGCGATATTTGCCTTCTATTTAGCAACGATGATGCTGATCCCCGGCTTGGTCGATCTCTATTACAACAATGCTGACTGGAAAGTTTTTGCAGCTTCTGCCGCTGGCATCGGCGGCATATCGGCGCTTATTGCCATCGCCACGCGCTCTGGTCCGCCTGTTGTTTCAACACGGTTTACCTTTCTTGTCGTCAATTTGCTTTGGATCACCTTTTGCATCTGTGCAGCGGTGCCGTTTTATCTATCCACGCTAAACATCTCTCTCGCCGATGCTGTTTTTGAGGCTGTATCGGGTGCAACATCCACCGGCTCAACGGTTCTAACGGGCCTTGATACAATGCCGCCTGGCATTTTGCTTTGGCGTTCCATTTTGCAATGGGTCGGCGGATTGGGTGTGATTGTGCTTGGTCTTTTCATTCTTCCGTTCTTGAAAATCGGCGGCTCGTCCTTCTTCAAAATCGAATCGTCAGACCGCTATGACCGCCCCTTCGCGCGGTTTTCAACCTATGCGACATCCGTTGTTTTAATTTACACCGCGCTCACCGTACTGTGCGCCATTCTATATGCTTATTTTGGCATGAGCGGCTTTGATGCAATCAACCACGCCATGACAACGCTTTCGACAGGCGGCATGTCTACCCATGATCAATCCTTTGGAATTTTCAACGACCAGCTCCATTGGATAGCGGTTGTATTTATGATCATTGGCGCGGTTCCCTTCACCATAATTCTCGTTATGGCATTGCGCGGCCGGTTTGATGTGTTTCGCGACAATCAGGTGATGTTCTTCCTCACCTATACGATGGTTTTCATAATTATTTTGACCATTCAGCTAGAGCGCACAGGCGTCATGGATGGCACCGAAGCCTTTTCTCATGCGACGTTCAATTTGGTTTCCATCATAACGACGACAGGCTATTCTAACGAAGATTATACTTTGTGGGGACCGTTTGCGACTGGTGTATTCCTTATTGCCACCTTCATGGGCGGCTGTTCAGGGTCAACATCAGGCGGCATTAAAGCATCGCGCTGGATTGTGCTTTTCGGCGTTATCAACCGCGCTTTGGAAAAGTTCATCTATCCCAATGCGGTGCGACCTGTACGCAGCGGCGCAATGCCGATCCCTGAGCAAGTTCAGTTTGTGACGCTCATGTATTTTTGCACCTTCGGCTTGCTCGTTGGCATCGGCACGCTTCTTGTGGCTCTTACCGGCGCAGACCTTGTTACCTCGTTCTCCGCTGCCATTACCTCAATTTCAAACGTTGGACCGGGCTTGGGTGAGATTGTAGGCCCAGCTGGCACATTCGGGCCTCTGGCCGATAGCGCCAAATGGGTTCTATCATTTGGCATGTTGCTTGGCCGACTAGAACTCTTCACGGTATTGGTTCTGCTAAGCCCAGCATTTTGGCGAGACTAACATGATCGATCTTATAGACCTCAGGCACGAACTCCACCGCCATCCAGAAATATCCGGCGAAGAACGCATCACCGCGACCCGAATCGTAAAATATCTTGGCGAATGCAATCCGTCGCAGATCATCACCGATCTAGGCGGGCACGGTGTTGCCGCCATTTTTGATAGCGGGCAAGCGGGCGAAACAATTTTGCTGCGCTGCGAACTTGATGCGCTGCCGATCATTGAAACAGGTGAGCCGCCCTACCGCTCAACCGTAGAAGGCAAAGGCCATTTGTGCGGCCATGATGGTCATATGTCGATCATGATCGGCGTTGCGCAGCGCTTAGCTAAAAACCCCATCACGCGCGGACGCATTGTGCTGCTTTTTCAACCAGCAGAAGAAACTGGCGTTGGCGCACCTGCCGTTATCGCTGATGAAAAGTTCAAAGCCATAAAACCTGATTTTGCTTACGCTTTGCATAATTTACCGGGCATGCCGCTCGGCCATATTGGTGTAAAATCTGGTCCGATGTGCTTTGCGTCAGAAGGTTTAAAAATATCGCTGTTCGGGCGAACCTCTCATGCGTCACATCCCGAAGATGCTGTATCACCGATGAAAGCATTGATTGGATTGATTGACGAATTGACCAACCTGCCCGCACAGCTTGGCATTGAGCCAGACCATGCGCTGGTAACAATTTGCCATGCGAGCTTAGGCGAACCGGCCTTTGGCATCACACCGGGCGATGCAATACTCATGGCGGCCTTTCGCGCTGAAAATGACGCCTTGCAAGCAAAGCTGATTGAGAACGCTGCCCAATGCGCCAAAGCCTATGCAGAGCAACATGGCTTGTCGTCCTCCATCAGCTATGATGAAAAATTTGCTGCTTGCGACAACAATGAAGCGGCGGCGACCAACATCAAAAACGCAGCGGAAAACTTGCAATTACCAATGGTGAGAATCGACAAGCCATTCCGCTGGTCAGAAGATTTTGGCGCATTCAGCGCAGCAGGAAATACAGCTTTATTCGTGCTTGGTAGCGGCGAAGACTGCCCGCAGCTTCACGCCTCAAATTATGATTTCCCCGACAGCATTATGAAAACTGGTATTGATATGTTTGAAGAAATTGCACGAAAGCATTGCGGATGAGTGACATCTGGCGCAACGCGCAACAAGCAGCTTTCATAAAACAGTTGGAAAATGCTCTGCAGGATTCCAGCTTCAAACGCGTGACATTGTCTGCAAAAGCCAAAAACGCCGATAAATTCAAAGCCAGCTTTGATTTGGTGGTGGGCGGCTCCAAGAAGATCATCAAACATGAAGCCAGCCATTTAAGTGATGCTGAAACGCTAAACTATGATCCACAAGCTATTATCACGCTGATACAAGCCGAGCCTTATGCGGGCTTTCGCGCGGCCACGCTTTTCACGCAGGATAAAGATTTTCACTATACGGAAAACCGTAAAGGCGAGCCGAGCTTTTACCCTGCCAAAGCAACAATGCGCGATGTGGTGCAGACGCATAACAAGCCTAAAAATTACGTCCTTTCAGAAAAACGACCTTATTTGCACGGCCTTGGAGTTGCCGATCAGCGCGGTCATATCATCAAGAAGTACCATCCAAAATTTCGCCAGATCGCGAATTTTGTCGAGATCATTGATCGCGACATTGGCACCTTTGTTGAAACGGCAAATCACCCGATTTCAATTCTCGATCTTGGGTGCGGCAAAGGCTATTTGACCTTTGCGACCTATGATTATGTGGCCGAACGCGCGCGCCATACGCCCATCGGCCAAGGCATCGACATCAAAGAAAATGTCATTGATCTATGCAATGAGATTGCTGGCGATGTTGGCTTTGATGGGCTAAAATTCATCAATGCACGCATTGACAAAAACCAACCAAAAAACGTCGACATTCTGATCGCGCTCCATGCCTGCGATACCGCCACCGATGATGCGCTGGCGCTGGGTATACGTGCAGATATGCAATATTTCTTCTGTGCGCCGTGCTGTCAGGCAGAAATTTCACGCCAGATAGGCAATGCAGGCACGACATTTGATATGGTCAACCAATACCCGCTAATGCGCCGCAGGCAAGCCGATCTGATAACAGACACCGCACGCGCGCTGATGTTAACCGCCCTTGGCTATGAGGTGAAATTCCTCGAATTCACCCCGCTTGAACACACGGCAAAGAACGTCATGCTGGCAGGCAAAAAATCCGACAAAGTTGACCGCGCAAAAGCATGGGCTGACTACTTGGAACTGAAAAAATCCAGCGGTTTTGAAAAGCACGCGCTTGAGGAAAATTTGAGAGATATGCTTGGACAATAATTGTTTAGGTACGTGACGCTTTCATTGTGCGTATCGCCCCATCTCCTCTCGAAATTTTCTCTGGCCAAACACTCGCCCCCATGATGTTTTAGTTTAGCCACCAATATCTGCGACACTCAAATGATTGATATTATTAGCCTGCAAAACTTGTTGCAAAAAGGATGGTTTTTGCAACTCTCAATGGCGGCAATGCGGACTTTGCAAACATCGGAACATAGCTTAAGCTATCAATAACTTCAGCGGCAATTTTAAAGGATCACCATTTTGGACGAGGTTTCCCAGCCGGTACAAAAGCAGCTTGAGGCCTATAATGCGCGTGACATTGATGAATTCATGCTCTGGTGGGCGCCTGATTGCCAGTATTATTCTTTCCCCAACACTCTGCTTGCGGGAAGCGCTGAGGAAATCAAGGCGCGTCATGTCGAGCGGTTCAAAGAGCCTGATTTGTTCGGTAAATTGCTCAATCGCATCGTTGTCGGAAACGTGGTGATAGATCACGAAACGGTCACACGAACCTTTCTTGAGGGAAAGGGAGAGGTCGACGTCGTTTGCATTTATGAGATCGAAGACGGCAAGATTGCAAAAGCATGGTTCAAGACAAGCGAGCCCCGAATGTCTGTGCACATCTCCTGACTTCGACAGACAGCAGATGTCCGCCAGCGGCTCGGAGCCGACATGTGTCACGTAATTGAATATACGGCAAAGAACGTCATGCTGGCAGGTAAAAAATCCGACAAAATTGACCGCGCAAAAGCGTGGGCTGATTATCTTGAACTGAAAAAATCTAGCGGCTTTGAAAAACACGCGCTTGAAGAAAATTTGAGAGATTTGCTTGGGCAATAATTGTTTAGGTACGTGACGCTTTCATTGTGCTTATCGCCCATTTCTTCTCGAATTTTTTTCTGACCAAACACTCCCCCCATGATGTTTTAGTTTCGCGACCAATATTGGCGGCATTTAAATCATTGATATTAATGACGTTAGTTTCACGTTGCAAAAAGAATGGTTTTTGCGACTCTCAATGACAGCAATGCGGACAAAGCTGCCGATCGCGATGCCTCATCTAAGAGAAGTCTGTACCGCCGTCCCGGTTGATAACAAAAGAAAACGTGACCTCGTCTTCTTCATCCTCCCGGCTAGAGTCTCTAATGTCATGGATCTGTAGACAGGCAAAGTTTCCATTTGTGTTTTCTAGACAAACAATTTGCCCTTCGGTTGGTGTGATTCTTCGATTTGTAAAATCGAAGACACTAACATCTTTGATATCCGAAATTTGTCCAACATCGGAAGCCAGCGCTATTCTTTGAATATCCGAAGGATCTCGGTACATATGGATTGAGGTATCCGATGCCTTAGTGAACATCAGTGTAAACTCGTACGTATTTTCTCCAATTTCGAAATTACCGCTGTTGGTCTCGTAATCGAATCGAATTCGACCTGTCACTCGTTCGTCCTCATTCGAAGCTGTGATAGGCCAATAGATTGCAAGAAGGGTGGTGAGCCCGCCGACGAAGACAACAAGTGGCTCCATTGGAAACCACCATTTGACTACCTCAGCATACAACCATAGGGCAGAAAGGTTGAGAAAGAGTATGCCTAAAATAAGCAAACTTTTTTTTTGGCCACGCTGAAGTCGGTAAAGGGTATTATGAAGCATCTTCGTAGTCCAGTATTCCTCTGCGTTAGCTGTCTATATTTACCCAGTCAACAAATGTCCACTAGGGGCTCGGAGCTGTCATTCGATGTCGCAAAATTAAATGTACGGAACATCTTTTGTTACGCTAAACGCAATACCCGCGCCCCCCTAAACAAAAAGCTCCACCTTCTCAAACGTGCGCACGTCGATCAGGCCTTCATCTGAAATACGCAATTCGGGAATAACCACCAGCGCCAGCAGAGAATGCTGCATAAATGCATTGTTGAGCGTGCAGCCCATCTCGCGCATAGCGGCGGTTAAAATGTCGGCTTTTGCAGCAACAATTTCGGCGCGTTCATCGCTCATCAATCCGGCAATCGGCATTTCCACCATCGCCAATTCTTCGCCTTGGCTGACCATGCACACGCCGCCGCCAACGGCTGCCAAACGGTTTACCGCCATCGCCATGTCGCCGTGGTTCGTGCCCACCACAATGATATGGTGGCTGTCATGGGCAACGGTGGAAGCAATCGCGCAGTCTTTTGTGTAGCCAAAGCCAGAGACGAACGCATTGGTAACGCCGCCTGTGGCGCGGTGACGTTCCACCAGCGCGATCTGGCAAACATCGTTTTTGCGGTCCATTTTAACCATGCCATCTTTAACGTTGAGCGTTGCTTCCAGCGCTTTCGTTGGTGCTTGGTTTTCAATAACGCCGATCACCCGTGCATTGACTTCATTGGCACCGCTCGGCGCATCAATATGGAAACGTTGTGCGGTCATGTTTTTCAGCAGATTGACCGTGTTTTTCGCACTATCAGGATATGGGTAAGCGGGAATATCTGCGATCAATTTGCCTTGTTCTGCAAGCTTTATGCCGCGGCCGTAAACCGCATCAATTTTGAGTTCTGCCAAATCTGAAACAAGCAGAAAATCCGCACGCCGACCGGGCGTGATCGAGCCAAGCTCGCGTTCAAGACCAAAATGTGAAGCCGTATTGAGCGTTGCCATTTGAATGGCCGTGATTGGCTTTAGCCCCTGCGCGATAGCATGGCGCACCACGCGGTCCATATGACCATCTTTAACAAGCGTGCCTGAATGGCAATCATCGGTACAAAGAATAAAATTGCGCGGGTCAACGCCCTGCTCCGTCACCGCTTTGATTTGCTCGGCCACATCATACCAGGCTGATCCTAAACGCAGCATCGCCTTCATGCCTTGGCGCACACGTGCAATCGCATCTTCTGCGCGTGTACCTTCATGGTCATCTTCTGGACCACCCGCCACATAGCCATGAAATGGCAGCCCTAAATCTGGCGATGCATAATGACCGCCGACTGTTTTGCCAGCGCGCACCGTTGCATTAATCGCGCCGCGCATAACCGGATCATTGCCCGCGACACCTGGAAAATTCATCACTTCACCAAGCCCAATAATATTGGGCCAATCCATCGCCTCAGCGATTTCGTCCGGTCCAAGCTCAGCACCCGCATTTTCCAACCCCGGCGCAGACGGCACACAGGAAGGCATCTGCACATAGACATTGACGGGCATGGCTTCGGCTTCATCATGCATCAGCCGAACACCTGCAAGCCCGAGCACATTGGCAATTTCATGCGGGTCGATGAACATCGATGTGGTGCCGTGAGGAATAACAGCGCGTGTAAATTCCGTCACTGTCACCATACCGCTTTCGACATGCATATGTGCATCACAAAGCCCCGGCACCAGATAACGGTTCTGCGCATCCACGACCTTGGTGTTTGGCCCGATACAATGGCTGGCATCATTGCCACAATAAGCAAAGCGCCCTTCGGCTATCGCGATATCTGTTGCGGGAATGATTTCGCCTGAATGAACATTGACCCACTTGCCGTTGCGCACGACGAGATCAGCTGGCTTTCGCCCCATAGCAACATCCACAAGATGCGCAGAAACGTCGGTCCAAGGCTTAATTTTCGATTCAGACATATAAGGCTCCAATTGTTTGCCACAATGTGCCAAGCATAAGCCGTTAAAGCCAGACGTTTTGGCTATTTCAATGCACTATTTTTTGAGCTGAATTTATCTTTGCAACTCAATCCAACTTAATTCAGCGCATTTTCTTGAAACTTTACCCAATTGGTCAATATACTCATCATAGTGTAAAACGTCCTCAAACGAGCGGAGCCAACCATGCGGCTGACCATTAACGGAAAATCCGAGACGGTGGATGTTGAAGATGACATGCCGCTTTTATGGGTGCTGCGCGATGAACTTGACATCAAAGGCGTAAAATATGGCTGCGGCATCGCACAATGCGGCGCGTGCACCGTTCACATTGACGGTGTTGCCGTGCGTTCATGCGCCATACGTGTAAGCGATGTTGAAGGTGAAATCACGACAATTGAAGGCCTTGGCAATCCTGATGCGCTTCATATCGTTCAAAAAGCTTGGATCGATCATCAGGTTGCGCAATGCGGTTATTGCCAGTCTGGCCAAATCATGTCGGCCGCAGCCCTGCTCGACCAAAACGCTAACCCAAGCGATGAAGAGATCGACAATTATATGTCGGCAAATCTGTGCCGTTGCGGCACCTATCCGCGCATTCGCGAAGCGATAAAAGATGCCGCCTCAAAACTGAGCGCAGGTGCAGCATGAGCAAGCTCAAAACCATCACACGCCGCACATTTTTGATTGGCTCAACGGCTATCGCAGGCGGTGTCGCCTTTGGCGCTTATATGTATAAGCGCGATCCGCAAAACCCGCTCACCGCTCAACTTAAAGAAGATGAAGCGGCCATCACACCTTATGTGAAAATTGACGCGAGCGGCATTACACTCATTACGCCGCGCACGGATTTGGGCCAAGGCACCTATTCCATGCAAGCTATGCTGATTGCTGAAGAGCTTGATGTTGAGCTTGATCAAATCAAAGTCGATCCGGGTATGCCGGACCCTGCTTATTATAACACCGCTTTGTCCGATGAGGCGTCGCCCGTTAGACCTACCGATGATAGCTTTGCAGCTGAATCCACACGCTCATTTGTTGATGCCGCAATGAAGTTTCTCGGCCTTCAAATTACTGGCGGCTCAACATCTGTGCCCGATTCATATGAGAAATTACGCCAAGCGGGCGCTGTCGCGCGCGAGACTTTAAAAGCGGCAGCTTCACAGCAATCAGGCGTATCGATTGACCGGCTCAAAACCGAAAAAGGCATGGTGCAATTACCCGATGGCACTTCCCTGTCCTATGTCGAGCTTGCACCCATAGCTGCCACAATAGAACCAATAAAAGACATTGAACTGCGCAGCCCGAGCGAGTGGCGCCTAATTGGTAAAAAAGTGCTGCGCCATGACATCATCGCCAAATCAACGGGCACTCTGCCTTATGGCATTGATTTTGAAATCGAAGGCATGGTTTACGCTGCGGTTAAAACCAATCCGCGCCAAGGCGGCGCGATGAACAGCTATGACGCCACAGAAGCTGAAAAAATGCGCGGCGTTCAAAAGATCATCCCGCTTAAAAACGGCATTGCCGTAATCGCTGATAATACATGGCGTGCTTTTAAAGCAGCAAACGCTGTCACATTTGATTGGGGCCAAGCGCCCTATCCAGCTGAAATGGACGCGCATTGGCAAACCTTGTCAGATTCGTTCACGCCTGATCTGCAAGATTCGCGCACCCGCGATGACGGCGAGATCGATAATGTGTTCGCCGAAGGACCACCTGATTTTGAAGCCGAATACCGCGCACCCTATGTGGCGCACCAACCGTTAGAGCCGCTTTCAGCAATTGCAAAAATTACCGATGAACGCGCAGACATTTGGACAGGCACTCAAATTCCGGGCTTTGTGCGCAGCAATGTTGCCAAGGCAACGGGCCTAACGGAAGAACAAGTCTTTGTTCATGTGCTTTATGTCGGCGGCAGCTTCGGTCACAGGCTTGAAGATGATGTGGTCAAGCAAGCCGTGGAAATTGCAAAATCCATCAAAGGAACGCCGGTTAAACTGACCTATAGCCGTGAAGAAGATTTTGCACATGATTATCCACGCCAAATCGCAATGGCGCGCGCAAAAGGCAAAGTCAAAAACGGCAAAGTCGACAGCTTTGATCTTTCCATCGCCATGCCATCGGTCATTGCATCACAAATGGGCAGACAAAATTTTCCTGTACCTGGCCCCGACCCAGCAATCCTTGCCGGTGCGTGGGAGCAGCCTTACGCTATTCCCAATTATCGCACGACCGGATATCGCGCGCCTGAACTTGCACCCATCTCCTCTTGGCGTTCTGTTGGTGCATCTTCAAACGGTTTCTTTCATGATTGCGCATTGGATGAATTAATCCATGCAGCAGGTGCAGATCCACTTGAAGAGCGCATTCGCCTTATGTGGCATGAACCATCGCGCAAAGTGCTGGAAGCTGTGGGTGAAATGTCAAATTGGGGCAGCGATCTTGGCGAAAACCGTGGTCGCGGCGTCGCTTTCTGTTTGTCATTCGGCACAGCAGTCGCTGAAGTCATAGAAGTTACGAATACCGAAAACGGCATTAAAATAGATAATGTCTATGTTGCGGCCGAAGTTGGCAAAGTAATTGATCCCATCAACTTTGATAATCTGGTCAAGGGCGGCGTTATATGGGGGCTTGGTCATGCGATGAACTGCCAAATGACCTATGCAGACGGCATGGCGCAGCAGTCAAACTTTCATGATCATGAAGGTATGCGGCTTTATCAATGCCCGAATATAGAGGTACGCGCTCTGGAAAATGGCGCCAAAGTGCGCGGTATTGGCGAACCGCCTGTACCACCTGCTGCACCTGCGCTCGCCAACGCAATCTTTGCCGCAACAGGCAAGCGAATTCGTGAAATGCCATTCAACAAACACATTGATTTCGTGTGAGGAAAAGAAAATGAAAAACATCCTCATAGGCTTAATCGTGCTGCTGTCACCGACAATGGCAATCGCGCAAGAAACCGAAGAAAGAGTTGAAGTGGAACTGCTCGAAGAAGGCTCTGTTTCACCGGAAAAAGGCCTTGAGCACTGGGCCAGAATTTATGAAGTTTTCTCGCACCCCCGCTGTTCGAATTGCCATGTTGATGAAGGCGGCATACCCATATGGTCGGGACCGTCTTATGGGCCAGAGCCACGCCCACACGGCATGAACATCAAGGCTGGTGAAAGCCGCGTCGGTGCAGAAACCATATTATGCACGACCTGCCACACGTTAAACAATGGCGATATTAATCACGCACCGCCCGGCGCTGAAGTGTGGCATTTACCACCGCCTGAAATGGTATGGTACAACAAATCATCGGCTGAAATTTGCGCGCAAATTCAAGACCCAGAACGCAATGGCGACCGTACGATGAAAGAGGTTGCAGAGCATGTTGCCAATGATGAGTTGGTGCATTGGGGCTGGAACCCTGGCCCCGGGCGTCAACCAGCGCCCTACTCTGCAAAAGTCAATGTCATGGATATTCTGGCTTGGACAGCTGCAGGAAAACCGTGCCCGCAAGAGGAGGAAAAGTCCGATGGATAATGCGCCGCGCCGCTACCAGCTTGCCTCTCTGTTTCTCTCAGTTTCCGGAATAGCGCATATTGTCGTTGCGGGCTTGTCTGGCCTGCGTGTTTTTGATGCTGTACTACTTGGTATCGGCGTTGCCTATTTGCTGCTTGCCTATCTCATGCAAGCAGGTCGCCGCTGGATCGCCTATATTGTTTTTACATTCATGCTGTTCGGTGCAGTTGGCGCCTATATGTCTATGCCAACCCAGCAAGGAATTGTTCAAACCGGCTATCAGGTGATTATCGGCGCCGATATTGCCTGTGCATTTATGCTATTTATCATCTTATGGCGGCGTAAAAATCCCATCAAACGCAATGCATAAGGATTGTCAGTGTAAAAAAACGCATCAACGACAATTAAGGGCTTTTGTTTAACGGCCACTTTGGCTAGGAGTGCTTCGTGCTGTTTTCAGCATGTGCCCCCTTGGCGGAACTGGTAGACGCAAGGGACTTAAAATCCCTCGATCGTTTGATCATGCCGGTTCGAGTCCGGCAGGGGGCACCATACGGTTCTAAGAGCCCTTTATTTACAGGCATTAGCAACTGACCTCTTTGTACAAACCGCATTAATTTTGTACCAGCTTCTGTACAATTTTCTAGGTTGAAATTCCACATATAAGTTGATCTAGTTACACCTCTACCCCACGGGGGGACTTCATATTTGTATGTATCCATTTGGGCTTAGAGATTTTTTTTAAAATTTTACGCGGAGGGCTGGCTATTGATTGCCCCTATTCGACTCAAATTTGGACGCTGAGGGCCGTCTTATTTCAAGAGTGCCCCCCCCTTGTGTGGTGTCTTCACGCCACTCCTGAGACTCCCGAGAGTTGCCTGTGATCATCTTAAGCTTTTCTCTCGGGGACATTAGTGAACCGCCCCACCTTTGCTGGAGGCCGTTTGGTTTAAGTTATGCTGCCAATTCTCGTTCGTCCAACCTTTCATAATAACGTTGTTCGGCTTCGGCTGGCGGGATGCTGCCTATCGGTTCCAAGGTAATCCCCCCATTTTTAATGGGGTCTGGCAGTAGAATTTAAGCGGCCATTTGTTGCTTCAGTTTTGCAGCAGGTGTTATCCCGCCAATACCCATATTGGGGCGATCATTGTTGTATGTCCAGAGCCATTGCGTGGCGTAGTTTTGTGCCTCCTCTATGCTTTCGATAATGTATTGGTCGAGCCATTCATGTCTGACCGTTCGGTTGTAGCGCTCAACATATGCATTCTGCTGCGGCTTACCTGGTTGAATATGCATTATAACAATACTGCGCTCTTCAGCCCAACTCCGCAGCTTCTCACTGATATATTCTGGCCCATTATCAACTCTTATCGACAATGGTTTGCCGCGCCATTCAATGATTTGGTTCAAACTACGGATGACGCGTTCGGCAGGCAGCGAGAAGTCCACTTCAATGCCAAGCCCTTCACGGTTGAAGTCATCAAGTACGTTCAACAACCGAAACGCTCGGCCATCTCCCAGCTGATCAGCCATAAAATCCATTGACCACGTTATGTTTGGCGCGTCAGGCACTGCCAGTTCATCTGGCTTGTCACGCTTCAACCGTTTTCTGGGTTTGATACGAAGGTTCAGCTCCAATTCGCAGTAAATCCGATAAACGCGTTTATGGTTCCATGGATGTCCTTGGACGTTGCGCAAATATAAAAAGCAAAGCCCAAAGCCCCAT
Source organism: Ahrensia sp. 13_GOM-1096m (assembly GCF_000620605.1). Classification (NCBI taxonomy): domain Bacteria; kingdom Pseudomonadati; phylum Pseudomonadota; class Alphaproteobacteria; order Hyphomicrobiales; family Ahrensiaceae; genus Ahrensia; species Ahrensia sp. 13_GOM-1096m. The sequence continues at coordinate 472,016 of NZ_KK211156.1, read as the reverse complement.
GTTTTACGCGCTTTGGTCAGACCAAGAAGCAGGTCAGCTATTTTCTCGTTATCGGTCCTCAACCTGGGGCAATAGCGATAACACGTCTCGCTCACGCCAAAAGCTCGGCATGCAAGCGCGATACTGACACCGCGCAATGCCACAGCTGACACGGCCATCTCTCGGCGATGAGACGGCCGCCTTACTTTTTTCCAAGAGCCTCTTTGAGCAAGTCAGCCTGCATGCTCAAATCTGCATACATGCGTTTCAGACGACGGTTCTCATCTTCCATTGCTTTCATTTGGCTGATCAAGGAAGCGTCCACTCTCGGCCATGCTACGCATAGCCTGCCGTGCAGCGCATACCCCCGTATTTGGCACGCCATTTGTAAAATGACGCATTGCTCATGCCATGCTCACAGCAAAGTTCACTAACTGGAATGCCGTCTTCAGCTTGGCGAAGAATCGCCATGATCTGCGTTTCACTATATCGGGTCGTTTTCATTCAAAATCTCCTCGTTCATTATGCCGAGAAAATTCTACTTTGAAACACCGTTATTTTTAGGGGGGATTACCGGTTCACAATCAACTGTTCGAGTTTATAAAAGAGAAGGGTCGCCAACCTAGATTACTTCGTCGAGCCACAAGAGGCGAGCGGCGTACACCTTCCCGATCAAGAGCAAAATTTTACTGCGGATCGGTGAGAGGTTAGCAAATGAGCGATACATAAGGGGCGATGCACTCACAGGGTGTCTAGGAAACTCGGGCTATGAAGATATCGCTTAAACGAACCAATTTGCTCTTAAGTAGTGTAATTGCGGCGTGGCTGATGGTAAAAGTCTGTGATTGTTCCTTCTACAGCTTCTCGGTGCAGCTCGTTGTTAAGAAAACGTCATTTAACCGTTTTTCTGATCTTCGACCTGTCTCATCATTTACTCCATGACAGTAGTGATGAGCCGAGAACTCTCCTCTAGGCAAATAGGCCAATCAGACCATTAGGCGTTGATGGTAAAAAAAGTAAAATTATAACCTCTCATCCTTTCCCAACATTTCTTCGCCATCGAGACAGGTAACCGTATCATTTTTGGGTGCGATAGAATTATTTGACAATCGCCCAGCAAGGAAATAGCAGTAACCGCTGGAAATTGGTTCTGGAAAATTAGCCCTATCGTAAACCCTATTCTGATTCTCTATTTATCGTCTTGGCATCTGCTTGATGATAAATTGGCCGTCTTCCAGTGAACCTCAAGACTGTATTTGACACCGTGACATGACTCACGCCAAACTTTTTTGCAATCGTTCCGATAACACCACGCGCTTGATCCGACGCATCCCAAGTTTGAAAAATCTCTTCGCGTTGAGAAGCGCTTAAATGGCATTGTGCCCCATTCTTTCTCATAGAACGCATGGTCAAGTTTCTCTCATCATTTGCAAGCTAACAGATTCCTAAGTCCGCACCAAAAATTTAGTATACCTCACAATGTTCTCGTTCCACACGTATGGACCCAGTTGCCTGATTCCAATTTACTGTTCTTTAAATGCGCGTGCCATGCTGTCAACAATTGGTTTTGAAAGGTAATCAAAGAAAGTACGTTCCGCCGTTTGAATTAATATTTCTGCGGGCATACCAGGTGTAGGTACAAAGCCGGGAATGCGCGTGATTTCATTGGAAGCAAGGCTTACACGAACAAAATACACGTCACTTGTTTGTCCATTTGTTGATATTGGCAAAGCGTCAGCAGAAACATATTCAACTTCGCCTTGCAGTACCGGCGTTACTCTCTGATTAAGCGCACTCAATCGCACCGTAGCAGGATGACCAACCCGCACTGAATCGATATCTGTGCGTGAAATTTGTGTTTCAATTATCAACGGAACACCGGACGGAATTATTTCAGCGATGCTCTTGCCGCTTTCAATAACGCCGCCCGCTGTATGATAATGGAGTTTGACGACTGTGCCGGATACCGGCGCAGTTATCACCGAGCGTTTCAGTACACTTATCGCATTGCGGGCCTGTTCATGGACGCTGTCTAATTCGGCCTCAATTAGCCCTAAATTATCAACAGCTGTCTGCCTATGAGCTGCGATCGTCTGTGCTTTTTGCCGTTTATAGCGTTCAATTTGCGCACCTGTTTCCGATACTTCCGCTTTGAGCCGTGCAATTTGTCCTTCAGCTTCTACAATCGCACGTTCTATCGCGTTGATATCTGGCTTACGCATGTAGCCACGCTCATAAAGTTTGTTCTTACCTTCATATTCATCGCGAAGAATAATGAGTTGGCGTTCCATTGATTCTCTTTGAAAGTCATAGCCTTGAGCTCTATATTGCAAGGATTGGATATTGCTCTCCAGCAAAAGTATGTCACTTTCTAACTTACGCTTGGATGAGTAGAACGCTTCTCGTTGACTGCTAAGAACAGCGGCAACTTCAGGGTCTTGCGACTGCGTTTGCAACTGCTCAGGAAACTCAAGCTTCTCTTGCAACTCATACTCAGCACGAAGGCGGGCATCTATTGCTTCAAGTCGCAAACTACGAAGTGAAAACTGCCGCTCATTTGCCAAAGCCGTTGTTTCATCAAGGCGCAGCAAAGGCTGGCCTTCGGTAACATGATCGCCTTCTGAAACATTTATTTCGTGAATAATTCCACCTTCTAGATGTTGTACAATTTTATTTTGACCCGTCGCAACAAAGCTGCCCTGGGAGATAACCGCCGCTGCCAATGGCGCAGAAAAAGCCCAATACCCAAAACCGCCAAGCGCTCCAAACAGTATCAAGAAGCCCAAAATCGAAATTTTGTATATTCGCCTAGGAACCGCTGAATACCATTCATTGTGATCGTTAATTATCATCACACTCATTGCTTATTCCTTTTGGGTCGGCACGTTATCGCCTTGGCCAAGCGAGCCTCTGTCTTGATGACTTGCAAGCTCTTCAAGAACCTGAATACGGTCACCAAACATCGCAATAGTCCCGTTCGACAGAAGCATAATTTTATCGACATACCGAAGCAGTGCTGGCTTCTGTGTTATGACCACAACCGTTATTTTATGCGCTTTGGCATGCTTCATAGCGTTTGCAAGGGCTTTATCCCCGATGGCATCTAAGTTGGAATTGGGCTCATCAAGAACTAACAATGTAGGATTTCCAAAGAATGCGCGAGCCAGTGCTATGCGCTGCTTCTGACCACCTGAAAGCGGTGAACCATCAGCGGAAACCACGGTTTCATATCCAAGCGGTAGCGAGGCAACCATCTCATGAACATCTGCCAAGGTCGCCGCTTCAAATATTTCAGCATCGGTCGCATCAGCTCGCATGCGCGCAATATTATCTTTAATAGTACCTGGAAAAAGTTGCACATCTTGTGGAAGGTAGCCAATATTCTCACCAAATTGGCGTTGATCCCAATTGCGTAAATCCATCAAGTCTAGCCTCACGCTGCCAGATGTGGGCAAAATGGAACCAACCAACATTTTACCAAGCGTGGTTTTTCCTGCACCCGAGTCGCCGATTATCGCCAGCGAAACACCAGGGTTAAGCGAAAATTGCAAACCATTGAGAACAACCCGCTTTGTACCTTGTGGCACATAGAGCAGTCGTTCCACGTCCAGTTTTCCTTTTGGTGTTGGCAACCGCAACCGCCCAGCATTCAAAGGTGATGATTTCAGCAACCCTGAAATTCGGCTATAAGATGAACGCGAAAGAAGAAACTGATTCCACCCTTCAATAGCACCTTCGATCGGGGCTAACGCACGGCCTGCTACAATTGATGCTGCAATCACCATACCGCCCGTAATCTCACCATGGATGGCAAGATATGCACCCCACCCAAGCATGCCGACTTGAGTAAGTAGTCTGATGCCTTTTGAAATCGACGCAGTAATGATGTTTCTATCTTGCGCGATAACTTGCGCACTCAGTGAAGCTGCGGTGTCCTTGCCCCACAACCCTACGGCCTCAGGAATCATCGCAAGCGCATTGATAATCTGACTGTTACGCGCCATCGAATCCAGGTGGAGGTTTGCTTTACTTTGGTGAACATTCGCAGTGCCAAACGGTGTTGAAGTGACCTTTTGGTTTAGCAGCGCCATAATGAGCAACATCAATGATGTCGCGATAACAATCATGCCCAAGTCAGGATGAATGAGAAATACCGCCAAAATAAATAATGGCGCGAAAGGTCCATCTAAAAATGACAGCAAGGTTCCCGAAGTTAAGAATGAACGCAGTTGCTGCAAGTCACCTAGTATTTGGTATTCTTTTCCGTTGCCATTAAGCGACGCACGGGCTGCAGCGCTTAGGATTGGGGAACCAAGTTGCACCGCAACTTCCACCGCAGTGCGCATCAGGATTATGCGTCTTATACCGTCAAATACCACCTGCAAAACGACAGCACCCACAATAACGACTGTAAGCATCACAAGTGTATCGATTGAGCGACTAGTTAAAACCCGATCTGAAATCTGAAAAAGGTAAATTGGGATTGCAAGGACAAGTATGTTTGTTACACATGTGAAAATCATCACAATCGCAAGGTTCGCTTTAACAGCGCTCAAACCTTTTTTTAAGCTCTTCGAGAAATCAGTTGGGCCAACCCGTTCGTGGAACTTACCACTGCCGCCGCCATTGCCTTTTCCACTGCCGCCACTGTTTGTCGTGGGCTCGACGGGCGGTACAACTTCAGATGGGTCATGCTCTGTCGTTTTGGCAAAAAATGGGGTTTTATTCAGATTAGTAGGTGATTGCGGCTGATCAACCTTTGCTTTCGTGCGCACATCGCTCCCTAAATAAACTTCCGGTGAAGATGAGTTATCTTTGTCATAACGCGGCCGATTTTTTTCTGGCAGAGAAACTTCACCCGACAAGTCACGAACAAGTGTATCAATCTGCTGCATAGCAGCAACTTCGTCGTAGATATCTGCGTGAACTTTCTTAACAGTTATCTTGTCTTGATCGATTGAACGAAATTGATATTTTGTCATATCTACACCTACGCCAACATCGTTTGCATGATATCGACTTGAGGTGCTTCTGCAGGTGTGGGTACGATTGTATCGCTATCTGGAGCGCCGGTATCATCGACCATATCATCGCTTAGGAAAAGTACAGCTTCGCTAGCCAAATGGCTTGTATCGGTCGCCACAAAAACAGGCTCATCGATAATTAACTCTGCTTGATAAAGAAGAGCGTCTGAATAAATATCGCCGCCAACGTAAACAGATGAATTAACACCCACCTCAACTATGGCCGCTAAATTGAGAAGCGTGTTGTCACCCGTCTCTACATCCCAATCTATACCTGAATTGCTAAGATCAATAGCAACTTGATCAGCATCACCCACGACATTGACCTGTTTGATATACTGCAGATCAAGCAGTGAACCACTGATATAAAGAACATTTAAATGGCTTATTTCAGCAAATTCTGAAAATGAAGCCATTCCTTGTTGAAATGACATGTCGCCTGAATTTATAACTGAAATACCATCCATCATCGCTTGCGATAGTGCATATGTCGTATCGATGCCTGTTTGCTCAATAGAAGCCACATTCCATAGGGCATTACCGCCACTAGCAATGCCGCCAACACCAGCATTCGCAGTTGTGGTGGTTACAAAATCATTATCAAAAAGAACGTTGATTTGATTGATGATATTGGCATGATAAATATCGCCGCCAACAATTATTAGATCATAATGGTAACCAAGCTCCAATATTGAAAATGAATTTAGTGTGAGATTATTGCCTGTTTGCATCATCACATTTGAGCCTGAGGCGGTTGTTGAAATAACGTCATTATCAACGAGATAATTTATTTGTTCTAACCAGTTTAGGAGAATAAGATTACCTTCAAGCACAGTAATCGACCAATCATTTGGCATGGAAGCCGTCACTTGTGCTGCAGCATCAGGGATTGCTGATGACGTCGTAACAAAGGCTGCAATATTTTGAACAAGCGCCGAATGGTCACTTTGTGCCACCTTGGAAACAACGCCGTCCAGCTCATCTGAATCAACAAGCACATTGGTTTGGCTGATTATATTCAAAGAAACATGATCACCACGAACCATTTGAACCGGCGCATCAATCCACGCTTCAATCATGACCGCTTCGTTTATCGACGTGTTGCCACCAGCTCTTATGTCAAAAGACGGCACATTGTCAGTATTATCAGTTTCAGAATCCACTTCATTTTCAACTGGCGGCGATAATATCTGCGATAGCTCTGGCGCTTCATCAGTAATTTCGCCATTCACATAGATGCCTGAAAATGTATCGCTTTGAACCACATCAATCGACGCGTTTAACGGATTCGAACTCGTATCAATCTGAGCAGCTAGAACTCTCGCCTCATCAACGATTTCTGCGATAGCATCTTCAAATGCTGGCGGTTTAATGGACGACAGGGCGGAAATCGCCTTAGCATTAAGCGCAGCGTGTTGCAGGTCATTTTCAAAAGTTATTGGATCAACATAATCAAACGCGATATCGCTATCTAAGATCTTGTCATTGTCTATAAGTGTATTGCTTTGCTTCACGGCCAAACCAATAGATCCCGGAATTGGCGGCACAAGGTAAAGAGGTGAAACACCGCCAAACACATTGCTCTGGTCCATTTGAAACATTTTTTTGCCTAACATGGCATCACTTGAAACTGATCCAAACTTCACAGACTCAACGTCTAAGCGTTGACGAAGCTCAATGATTTCGTGGTCAGGTGCCTTATACTTAACGTCAGCCTCAAGGTCTGTTAGCTGGTGGGAAGCCTTTGAATCATACTGTGAAAATTCCAGATCCATGGGAATCTCGGCATCCTCTTCCTGCTTAGAAAACTCGTCATGTCCATCACGCGCTCGCTCCTGTTCAAGCAGGAGTTCAAATAAGCCTATAAAATGCGCGATGGCTTCTGAAACCCGGTCAGTAAACATAACTGCCCTTTCTAAGAATGGAGCCCCAGATATTTTAAGTTTTCACGGCTTGAGGCATTTTGAAATTCAGCACGAAAAATTAAAGGGCCGATCACTGACCGGCCCTTCTTTCTTTGGGGTTTATACAGAATCGTCACCTGTAAGTGTGCTGATGTTATCGCCACCAACCACAGTCATATCGACAGTGTTACCAAGGATATTGGCACCCATAACAATTGATTGGTTGAATGCGGTTGTATCAAGCATTGCATCTGCGGAAGCTTCTGACAAACCGTTAATGATGCTATCATCACCTACGTTTGAACCCCACATACCGCCATTGCCACCGGCACCTGAGGTAGCAATACCACCGTCTCCACCGTCACCAGCGCGACCTACGATTGTATCACCAAGCATAGCCTGTCCGCCAAGGCCATCACCGCCCCATGAAAAGCCACCAAATGCAGCTCCACCGTCGCCGCCTTCAGCATCAGCAATACTCGCGCCGATACCTTTTGCAGTGCCAAGACCAGCTCCAGTGCCACCTGCGGTAGATCCGCCTGCACCGCCAGCACCGCCGGAACCAGATGTTGCGTCACCACCGCTACCATTGCCACCATCACCTGCAAAGGCAAAGCCAGCATCAGCATTGGAGCCTGCAATAGCTCCAGCACCAGCCGCGTTCAGCTCTGGACCGACATCCAATAAGCTCAGTACATCAACACCGATAGCATCAGCATCAGCATCAGCATCGGCAGCAGAAAATGAAAGGTTGCCTGCATTGCCACCTTCACCACCTGTGCCTGCGTCACCATTGGCGTTGCCTGAAGATGCGCCACCTGCGCCACCGGCACCACCTGCTTCGCCATCACCACCGACACCAACGCCGACACCCAAGGCTCCAAGTGCAACAGAAGTCGCGTTTGCGCCTGCGCCCGCGCCACCAGTTGCGTTCGCGCCATTTGCAGCGCCACCAGTTCCACCGGTTGCTCCTGCTATACCACCAAACGCGTTACCTGCATTCGCGCCGTTACCACCGTTGGCATCTGCATGACCGCCACCTTCGCCACCTGCATCTATACCATCATCAGAGTTTGAAGTTCCGCCGTTAGCGTCACCGTTTTGTTCAAAATTCGCATTGTTAGTAACGTCCGGATCTTTTAAAACATCTTGATCGTTCAGATCAGCAACTTGGCTAAATACGAAGCCGTTGTCATCGCCTGCACCGTTGAGTGAATTATTCAAGATGTCATCAAAATCGACATCATCGCCCGGATTATAACTAACATCACCGTCACGGTTTATAAGCAAAGTATCAACTTTCGCACCATTGCTGATGTCCACGTCTGCGAGATCGTTATCTGTCGGTGAGTAACCTTCAAGTCCGAGATTCACATCAACATTTACTTTCGTTGTTGATGTTGCGTTGCTTTGTGATCCTGAATTCGAAGTGGAATCCGCATCAGCATGTCCAATACCAACGCCCAAACCGGCGCCAATGCCAGCCGCAGTCGCGTCAGTAGAGTTGGTGTTAGAGTTGTGGTTACCATTGCCGTTCAGATTGCCATTCAGATTGCCATTCAGGTTACCATTACCGTTCAAATTACCATTATGGTTTTCGCTATATTGACCTTGATACTGGTCTTGACCCTGGCCTTGATCTTGGCCCTGCCCTTGACCTTGCAGTTGAGCTTGAAGCTCCGCTTGCAACTGAGCTTGATCTTGGTCCTGATCTTGAGACTGGTTATCTGAATCCCACCACATAGGTATAAAATTTTGGTTCTTAGGCATGTCGTTCTCCTCAAACGTATGAGCAGCAACTTCGCCGTAAGTCTTTCCAATACGACACTCGGTTGCTTGCGTTACATTACCCGTCGCCATCATGGCAGCGGGGCTTACAGTGCCTTCCAGCACCGGTTCCACTGATGTGAAGAAAGTCGAACGCAATCACATTTTTCGGATCGAAGCACTCACGCGCTGTTTTGAATCCAAGATTTCTAAGAAATGCGAAATTCTGCTCAACAGTGGAGCTTTCAGACTTTGTTATGAAAAAGTTAACGCGATAAGATAACAATTGTTACTAGACCATTCATTTCGACCACCTAAGGATAGTCGAAATAGAGTATTCTTTACAGCACAATGCACAGTATATAGTCACATGGAGTGGTAGTTTTTAATGACATCGATATAATTAAGAACGATTAAACCACCAAATATATTAAAAAAACCATTAAATAATAGTACCTTACAACAAGATCAACGCTAAAGACCGATGAGGCGTAGCATGACCTTCCTTTGTTTATGCGTACTACCCGTTTGATATATTGTTCGGCATTAATCTAAGTGTTAGCTCTAATAATGAACGTGTGCCGGCAATATTTAGGGCATTAAAATCATTTGTCGGGAAATCACATATCGGTGGCCTTTGAGGGAGGAAGATATGCAGATAAACGAAAGATTTTCTGGTGCCCCAACCGAAATGGTTAGCATCGCATTTATTGGCGCAACGGCGGAAACATCACGCTGTTATGCGCATGCAATTGAAACTGAAATTCAAAGCCTCCAACTACAGATGTTCGACGACGTCGATACTTTTCTAAATACCAACATCGATAGCGGCGTTTCACTCATTATCGTAAAATCCAGCCAACGCTCGCAGCTTTTGAAAAACAAAAAGATAATTGAGGAGCGGTTTCCGCATCAAATAATTTGCCTAGCTTATGATGATAGAAGCTTGCTGACAGGTTGCCTTGAAGCGGCCGCTGAATATCCACGTTTACGCAGTTTTCTTCCAATGAACATACGTCTGGATATCTGGCTTGCTGCAATCAAACTCATGCTATCCGGCGGATCATACATGCCAAGTGACATCATGCGCTTGCTCAAAAGCAACCGAAATTCAGCGCTTCAGGTAGCACCAGCTTATACAGAAAAAGGCCTTCAAGTATTTTCTGATAATGGCATCGTTCGCCTGACATCAAGAGAACGGGAAGTTCTAAAGCTGGTTTCTGAAGGACAGCAAAATAAAAATGTAGCAATCGAACTAGGGCTTTCTGAACACACCATAAAGCTTCACATGCATCATATTTTTTCAAAGCTTGGTGTAAGCAACCGAACACAGGCTGCTGCTATGTTTAAAAATGAGGCGATAAAATAATGATCGCAAATCCGGCACCATCAACTCCCGCTGATCTGAAGGGCAAAACAAATGATGGCATGGTGAATGCGTCATTTCATCAGGTCTTATATCTTATTGGGCGTGTTAATTATACATGGACCAACACCGAGAGCTTACTGGTTCATGTGATCGCGGGGCTGGCAGAAACCCAAAAAGAAGTCGCAACAATCATTTACCTTTCACTAAACACAACAAAGGCGCGCATCGATCTCGTAGAGCGGTTATCAAAACGTGCAAATATCTGCGATGAATTACGTAACGCTATACTTAACCTGACAAAAGATTTGGCAAAAGCCAGCCGGCAACGCAATGAACTCAACCATAGTCTTTATTCATTTGATGAGAATAATGGCGATGTCACAACAATTATGATGCGGATTAGCGCAACTAAAACCGGCTTAAAAATGGGACGAAAACAACAGTTGGATGCCGCGAGAATTGAAAAGATCGCTAGCGTGGTGCATGAAATTGAATCGCTAAATAACCGCGCTTGGGCAATCATTTTCAAATTTGAAATGCCGGTCTGACGACAACCGAAATCGACAGTCATCTCAGTAGGCTCTATATAATCAAACACAAGAAATCACAACGGGTACATTTTTGCCAAATTTGAAATATCGTCAAAAAAGCCTGCTTGCCGCGCCAATAATCTGATCCGTTCACGCGCATAAATGACAGAAGACTCCAACTCGCTCATCCGCAGCATTTCGGCATCGGACGCTTCATCATTGTCAATTGCATCCATTAAAAATGCGGCATCATTGGTATCTGTAGCAAGACGGTTCTTGAGTCCGTTGGCTTCATTTCTAACCTCATCTGAAAATGCGTTCAAAGCTTTTTCTAAACGTAGTTTTCTTACTGAATCCGATTGCTGGTCGCGCTGCAAATTTCGCACTCCAAATTTTGTCCTTTTATCAACCATTACTGCTGAACTGCCATCAGCAACTTGGTTATCTTCATGTTTTGTAAAACCTAATTGCAGTCTTAAAATCTCATATGACAAGCGTGAGAATTCCATAATCATTTCCTTTGATACTAGTAACGCCCAGACCGTTTGTGCGCATCGTTATTTCAGCTTTCTGATTTGAATAAATTCAACTCTGACTTTCTCAAAATTACAAAAGTGCACTCCAATCGCCGCGTCACGCTAATGCAAGGTGCTCGCAAGTGGAGTAGAATGAACAGCTTCTTTTCTTGGAAACGTGGGTTGAGCCACGGTGCCCGTACTGCGAATTTTCAACTCTTCTTCTATGACTTGGAAAATAGCGTTTTTAAATTCGCTTCCAGCAAACTTGGAAACGGTTTTCACAATTTGAGACGGAACAAACAACTCTACATGCTCTTCAAACATATCGACTGCATCAGCAAGATCGTCGGCCGTTTGTTCTTGGAATAATATACCGGTACTGCCATGTATGACCGTCTCAAGCGCCCCTCCTGAACCATAAGCAATTACAGGACGTCCGCTCGCCATCGCCTCAACGGGAACAATGCCAAAGTCTTCTTCGCCTGGAAACACAAGAGCGCGGCATCGGGCAAGATGATCTTTAAGCACGCCAAAGTCCACGCGGCCAAGAAAGCTAATGGATGGGCCAGCGATAGCCTTTAAGCGCACCAACTCCGCCCCTTCACCAATGATAACAAGCTTGCGCCCGCTTTTATTAAAAGCCTCAATCGCAAGATCAACACGCTTATAAGCAACGAGTTGGCCAGCACATAAGTAGAAATCACCAATATCATGACATGGTTTAAAATCTTCGATGGCAACAGGTGGGTAAATCACGCTTGCTGACCGCCTATAATATTTACCAATTCGTGCGGCCACATGATGCGAGTTGGCTATAAAGCGGTCCACTCGTGCACTGGTGTTCACATCCCAAGAGCGCAGCAATGGCGCAACAAAAGACATTGCGATGCGTTGCATAAAGCTAGCGGTCGAACGGTAGAAATGGTAGTGGTCCCACAAGTACCGCATCGGTGAATGACAATAACAAATATGCACAGCGTTAGGCTGTGGAATAACGCCCTTCGCAGGCCCCGATTCACTTGATAAAATGAGATCGTATCCGGTTAAGTCAAGGCTCTCCAACGCAAACGGCATTAGCGGTAATAAGAATTGATAATATTTGTTTGCACCGGGAAACTTTTGCAAAAATGAAGAAGTGACATTGCGTTCGCGAATTTTACTGGAAACCGCGCTGGGATCATAAAGCAGCGTGAAAATATCAGCTTCTGGATACATGTCACATAGCGCTTCAACAACCTTTTCACCACCACGCATCGAGACCAGCCAGTAGTGTACTATTGCAACCCGCATGGCACGCCTCCCTCCAAAACAGTGTTCACAGTGTGGGCAAAAATCGATTGAGTACAGGACACAGAATGGGTTAACGCCCTAAGCCAATAGTCTAAGGCTCGCCGAATGGAGGTCCTCAAATCAACCACCAGGAAGTTGTTTTCGACCTAATTAACGAAAGGGCTTAGTTTGACACCCCAATTTGGATGAGGTGTGACTCCGCAGGTGGGGATATACGTCTTCGAATGCATACATTTTTATGACTGACATCAAGTTCGTTGGGACCCTTTTGTATTTTTGCATCCTGCGACCACATGTGAGTACTGATAATGAAGATATTTTCTGCTCAACAGCTCCTATCTACATGGTTAGGCACAATCGTGTTCTGCTTGCTAATCGTGACTGTCATGGCGCCTTTGCAAGTCAACGCGCAAACGTCCGCATCTGCTTTCAAGTTAGCACCAGAAACACGCGTGAAAATATCGGTTGTGGAGTGGGTCGAAACTGAAGGTGATTATAAAGAGTGGACGGCACTTAGCGGCGAATATGTTATTGCAGCCAACCACCAATTTGCCATGCCTATAGTCGGAGAAATCAGTACTTTCGGTAAAACAGTATCCCAAGTGGCATTAGTGGTTGCCGAACAATTAAAGGTATTCACAGGACTTACAAAAGCACCCAGCGTCTCGGTACAGGTTATTCAATACCCTCCGGTGTTTATTGCAGGAACGGTAGAGAAGCCCGGCGCAATTGAGTATCGTCCCGGCCTAACTGTTTTACAAGCAGTGTCACTCGCGGGTGGCCGTGAGCGCAGAAATAATCAATTTGACCGTTATTCTGATTTTGATCAAATTCGCTATACGGGAGAACTGGACCGTATCGATTTGGCTCTCGCGCAACAACTTGCCCGCCGCTCCCGCTTGCAGGCGGAACTTGCTCAAAAGCCCGCATTGGTCTTGCCAGCAGAGTTTGAACAACAAACTACAAATCCAACAATTGCTCAAATAAAACAAACCGAAACCACCCTCTTTAACACCAGAACGGACGCACTAAGGAGCCAACTTGATTCATTAAGTGAGCTCGGTGAATTGCTTGAACGCGAGATCGTGTTGCTTGAAGAGAAAATGGTCACTCAAGACCGCCAAATTGTTGCGGCCAAAGAGGAGTTGAATGCTGTCACCAAACTTTACGCACAACGCACAGTGAATGTTTCTCGCAAAACAGGACTTGAACGCGTTGTTGCCGATTTGGAAAGCAGCAGGCTCGATATGATCGTTGCTACCATGCGCGCGAAACAGAAGCTCAGCGAAACCGGACGTGACGCCGTAAGTTTGAAAAGCACACGGCAAATCGAAGTGAGCCGGGATCTGCAGTTGGCAGAAACTGAAATGGAAGAACTGATCATCAAACGCGGCACAACCCGTCAATTATTACGTGCGACTGGCGGGCTGATTGCTGAGAACAATCTACTTACAAAACTTAATGAACAAGGCCTTACCTACAAGGTCGTACGCGCTTCAACGGCGCAAACCTTTACAGATCTAAGTGAACAGTACCTGCTTTTGCCAGGCGACCTGCTTCAGGTGAATGTAGCCCTTAGTTTCAACGAGGAACGTGTTGCGCGATTTGCAAACATTGGCACAAACTGATGGGGTGATTAAATGCTATATCAAGATGCGAAATCAATATTTCCAAACAGTTCGTTGAGCAAAGATATTCATACACAAAAAGAATATTATACCTTCCGCGACATCTGGTTATTTTTGAAACGCAACACCGTTTACTTTGCCATTGGTACTATCTTGGGCGCAGTCATTGGTGTCGCTTACCTCATTCACACCCCTGCGACATACGTGGCTGTAGCACGTCTTGTCATGGACCCCGGCCAAGCCAGAATTGCGTCTCAAGACGCTGTATCCGGAACAATAATTATCGAATCCGCCGAGATCGCAAGCCAAGTCGAGATTGTAAAATCTGAGTCTGTTGCGCGCAGTGTCATTAACGAGCTTGATTTGTTAACGAACCCCGAGATTCAGGAAGCCAAATCATGGCGCTCTAATATAAAATCATGGGTACGTATCCAGACTGATCGATTGGGTCTGACAGAACATCCTAATGATATTCCGCAGACAGAAGAACAGTTGATGCGCCGCACGATGGCCGGTTTTCTTAGTCGCGTTTCAGCGCGGCGGGTTGGTCAATCTTATGTCTTGGAAGTCGGCTATACATCCGTTGATCCTGATCTGGCTGCCCGCAGCGCCAATGCCATTGCACAAACATATATACGCAATGGTATGCAAGAGCGCTCAAACGCAGCTCAAAGTGGTGCAAAATGGCTCGAAGAGCGCTTAATTGAGGTCGGTCAACAGGCACGGGAAGCACAAGTAGCTGTCGAAGAATACCGCACAGCAAAAGGCATTACACCCGTTTCAACCGTTTCATCCCTCCACCAGCAACAACTTCTTGAAACATCAAGCCAGTTGCTTCGCACTCAAACTGAAACGGCATACGAACGTGCCAAGTTGGAAACCATAAAGCGCGTTATAGCAGGTGATGTGCCCGATGGAAAAATTGACGAGGCAGCCAATAGCGCACTGGCACAAAAATTGCGGGATGAAATTCGCACAGCAAAGGCAAAGCTTAAAACATTAAAGGGCCGCTACAATGCGTCCAATCAGGCCGTCCTATCAACACAGGATGATGTTATGCGTTTAGAGTCTGAGATTCAAGACGAACTCCAACGCATTGAAGGTGTTTATCTTTCCAATCTGGAAGTGGCGCTTGCCAAGGGAAATATTATCGAATCTGACCTGTCCGATTTGAAATTTCAGAGCGTTCGAAACAACATAGCGCGCGTTGAATTGGCGGAACTGGAGAGCCGCGCCACCACATATCGCAAGATGTATGAAAATGTTTTGCAGCAGCTACTTGGCGCTTTGCAAAGGCAATCATTTCCACTGGGAACAGCGCGCATAGTGACGGCAGCTACTCCTCCCCTAGCAAAAACTTTTCCGAAAACGTCGGCCATAATGCCATTATCAATTATTGGCGGTTTATTGGCCGGATTTTCAATTGCAGCATGGCGCGAAGGTATGAATCGGAGCCTCGGCACAGGTATGCGGCTGCGCCGCGAATTGGGCATTGCCACACTGGGCCGAATTCCATTGTGCAAACCCAAACTTGCCAGATGGACAAGTAGGAAAAAGGCTGTAGAGCTTCGCCGAATCGCAATGCTACGGTCCGTCATAGATGCACCTTATGAGATTTTTGCAGAATCGTTGCGCGATCTCAAATCATCTATTGATGCTACGAACAACACAGATTCTTCGCTGACCGTGGGCATTACATCAATGAGTGCCGGCGAAGGCAAAACCACCATCGCTATCAATCTCGCACAGCTATATATCAACGAAGGGGTCGATGCCGTCGTTATTGACGCGGACTTTATTTCAGAAACATTAAGCAAAATTATGGAATTGCACAGTGACGCCTGCGCATTACGGTCAGTCGAGGATGAAGAGAGCCTCGCACTGCCAATCGTTCCCCTCACCGCTCTAAAAAATGCAGAAGGCAGCGACCGGCAATATCAACATTTGCCTAGGCTCAAGGCAAAGTTAGAAGTATTGCGTGAGGAGTATCAAGTCGTGATCGTTGATATGTCCAGCTTTTCACAATCCGCTGATGCGCGAGCAATCAGTGCGATGGTAGACGGCGTTATTATCGTTATTGGTGATGCGCGTAAAACAACGATTGAAGCATTTTCTTCTGCACTCACACACTTTGGTCAGGCACAAATCAATATCTTGGGAATTGCTCTTAATCGATACATAGCAGAACACAATCAATCTTCTCGCCATGGTTTAGGAGGAAATAAATCGTGGCCGTATTAGAGCTTAATAATCCAGATGGGAAAAATGTGGCCAGCGTTCATCAGGAACTGACAATCACCCTGGCCATTGCCAGCGCCAACCGCCGCGAAATACTGGAAGAAGTAATCCCGCACATCCAGGAACAAACACGTCTGCCAGACAATATAATTATATGTGCACCATCGAAAAACGACATCCCAAGTGACTCTTTCTCAAGACTGAATTGTAAAGTGCAGGAGCTCGTTTCAGAGCGCGGCTTGTGTCGTCAACGCAATGCAATTTTGGCCGAAGCGCGTGATGCTGATATTGTTTTGTTTCTTGACGATGATTTTTTGATGGCATCAGACTACTTAGAAAATTTGGAGGTCTTTTTCCGCATTCATATAGATGTTGTCATGAGCACTGGCAGTGTCCTGGCAGACGGCATATTAGGCCCCGGATTTTCAGTAAATGATGGTTTGCAAATATTGAACGTTTCCCAAAATTCACCTGCCATTGAAAACACGTCCTATGTGCAAATTTATAATTGTTATGGTTGCAATATGGCAATTCGAATGGATTCTATTCGTAACAGCAGCATAGTGTTCGACGAAAATCTTCCGCTTTATGGTTGGCTTGAGGATGTGGATTTCAGTCGGCAAGTTGCGCCTTTCGGCAAGATTGTGCGGGCAGCTTGTTTGCGCGGCGTACATCTTGGAACCAAGGTTGGCAGAACACCAGGTGAGCGGCTCGGCTACTCCCAAATTGCAAACCCGATTTATTTACTCGGAAAAAACACAATGAGCTTTCGTCATATGAGTATTCAGTTGACAAGAAATTTTGTGGCCAACTTCACTAAAGTCGTTCGTCCTGAGCCTTGGGTTGATCGTCGCGGACGTTTGCGCGGCAATATGAAAGCTGTAGGCGACTTGATACGAGGAAAGCTTTCACCGGAAAATGTTCTAGCAATGGAGTAATTATGGAAGGCACTAAAGCTGAGCGAATTGTCATAATTAATGACCGCTCCGCGATGGTTGGCGGTGCATCTAATTTGGCCTGTCTTCTCGCTAGGAAACTTGAGCAATCCGGAATCGATACAACTTTTTTCGCAGGTGACGGCCCGTCACCGGACGCTCCTATCGGGGACATGGTCTACGTCCGTGACAACCCTTTAATGGATAAATCTACCAGCAGGGCCTTCACTCAAGGTCTGTACAACAGGAAGGCTTATTTGTGCATGCGCCGAACAATAGAAAAGTACGACACTCCAAGCACCATTTATCATGTGCATGGCTGGTCAAAAATTCTGTCACCATCAATTTTTCAAACATTGAACAGAGTACGCCAGCGCACGATTCTGCATGCACATGATTACTTCCTTGCCTGTCCCAATGGTGGGTTTGCAAATTTTCAAAAAACGACAACTTGCGCGCTTAAACCGATGTCAGCCAAATGCCTCGCCACTCAGTGCGACAAGCGGGGACCGACACAAAAAGTTTGGCGCACATCACGTCATATGCTTCGCGAAAACTTGTTTCCAATCAAAACTCAGCCGGCTAATTTGTTGCTCATTCATGAAGGTATGAGGACATATTTTGATCGTGCTGGGATAGCAGCCTCATACATTCGTACAATTCGCAATCCCGCTGATGCCATTTTGCCAAACGGCACTGAACCATGGCTCAACAAAGACTTCTTCTTCATCGGACGGCTAGAACCGGAAAAAGGCGTAGAGGATGCAGCCGAAGCGTCAAGACAAGCTGGCGTGCGGCTTCATGTAATTGGCGACGGTGCTTTACGCTCCAAATTACAGACAACTTTTCCCAATGTCATTTTGCACGGATGGAAAAACAAGGAAGAGATGCGCCCTCTTCTTAAACATGCTCGTGCTGTTGTTATTTCATCTCGTATACCGGAACCTTTTGGCCTTGTTGCAATCGAGGCCATCGCTAGTGGCATTCCGATAATCATCTCCGACGCAGCACTGCTGGCACCAGAAATTGTGAACTCCGGCTGCGGGTTGGCATTTTCAAGTGGCAGTATTGCATCGCTCTGCGAGATGCTTACTTCGATGAGAAAGAGCGATCAGTTAATTCAATCAATGAACCATAATTGTCAAATACACGGCAACACGCTGGCACAAACAACGGAATCTTGGGTTGATGCAATAAAGGGCGTTTACAGTGAAGTGCTCATCCACGCCAACGGCCATGCACCCTTAGAGCAAGTGCGTATCAAAAAGTCATTTTTAATGACCAAAAGGGCAGCAAAATAGCTCGCTAACTACTCCCTTTTCAGTAGACCAAACCAAATCAGCTCGGTTGAATTTGATAAATGATGCTGGCACCCTTTGAGGAGATTGTGTTTAGGATTGCGTAAAATGCTAACTTACATCGACATCAAGGCCAGAGGTGCGCAAGCAAAGCCAAGGCGACGATTTGAACCCTCATCCGTAAGGGTTAAACGGACTGTTGATTTTGTTATAGCAACACTCGCACTTATCCTGTTTCTACCTGGTATTATTGTTGTTGCCACATTGACGCTAATCGCAGACGGCCGTCCCCTTATATTTCGCCATGAGCGCATTGGCCAACAAGGTAAAAAATTTAACTGTTTAAAGTTTCGCACCATGCGAAAAGACGCGGTTAAAATGCTGGAAACTATTCTAGCAACCAATGACGATAGGCGACGTGAGTGGGAGGAAACACAAAAGCTGTATAATGACCCCCGCGTCCATTGGATCGGGAATATACTGCGTGCGACGAGTTTAGATGAACTGCCGCAACTCATTAATGTCATTCGTGGTGAAATGAGCATTGTAGGGCCGCGCCCCATTATTCAAGATGAATTGTCAAGATATGGGAACGATCTTGACTGCTATCTTGCCATGACACCTGGCATCACGGGGCTTTGGCAAATTTCACAGCGCAGTGAAAATTCTTATAAAGAACGCGTCGAACTCGACGTCCAATATCATTTCAATCAGTCGATTAAACTTGATTTCAGCATCATGTTGAAAACTCTTCCAGTGCTGTTATTTGCACGAAACGGGAAATAGATGCAACTTCAAAGAAAAAGATATACTGCAGCAGCGCCCCAGACGACAAAACACACCAATAAAAAAAGTCCGCGTATTACGTACTTTTTTTGCTCGTTAAAAGCGACTTTTCCCACGGATTTATCTCTCTTTGTCATAAACTTTGGTACGCTAGCTATCCAGAGTAAACTCGTAATTTTCGAATTAGCGTCAACGCTATGTCACGAGGTAAAACGAAAGCTGGAAACTAGCGAAATAAACATGGTTAATCCAAGAAATACAGCACTATGTTATTTAACTAAATATTTCACTCTGCAAAATCCGGCTTACCAGCCCCACATAAGTTTGAGCTTACACACTCTTAGAAACCTCAAAAATTGGGTGAGTACGGCAATACTTGGTAATGCGGGTTATGTGTGATGTCAGCGTTCATATATCACATCCGCCATACATGCACCAATGGTCTATGGCGAAAGCGCATACCGGCTTCTTTCAGCAGTTTGCTGGGTGATGGTTCATGGACTATCTTTTGCAAGATTTATGCCCAAGTCATACAATTATCTATTTTTATATTTGCCGCACACATATTAGCACCCGCAGAATTTGGTTTTTTCGCTTTTGCCTCTGCCATTGCTGTCATTCTTGTTGTCTTGTCAGAAGGCGGATGGCGGGAATTCATTCTAAAAACGCGTGACTGCACCCATAAATTTAATGATGTGGCAACAATTTCGATGATTGCAGCTGTGTTTTTTACCGCAGTCGCTCTGTCTATTGCTGCTGTTCTGGCTTTTTATTTCGATCAGGTCTGGGAAGGACAGCTGGTAGCATTTTTTAGCTTATGGATTCTGCCTGCAGCACTCTCTGCTATTTATGAAGGTTTATTAATTTCGAAACCTAACGTCAAAGCGCATTCCTTACTTCGCATATCAGGCGAGACAATAGGTATATTCGTCGCTGTTGGCGGACTTTGGGTAGGTTGGAATGTCGCCGCTTTGGTCGCAGGACGCCTTACCATGCAGCTCACTTATTTGCTAGGTGCGATGGTCACAACAAAATGGGTTCCCCGTTTTTCTTTTGAACGAAAATTTGCAAAAGAGTTGTTTGATTTTTCAAAACACATCCTTCTAAACCGGATCATGTTACAGATCCGATCTTACGCTGGTACCCTAGTAATCGGAACGGCTCTGGGTCTGGCTGAAGCGGGATTATTCCGCGCTGCTGAACGCATTGTTGCAGCTATTTCAGAACTTATTGGAGACGCAGCACGTATGCTCGCCTGGATCATACTAAGGCGTGCTGATAGAGAAACGGAAAAAGGTCAATCCAATCTGAGTGTCATTGGAAAAGTCGGCACGAGCTTTTTAATTGTACTGACAGCAATTGCGACACCAATCTTTCTAGGTTTAGCTCTTGTCTCTAACGATCTCGTTCGCGTTCTACTTGGTGACAAATGGGCGCCGGCAGGCGCTATCGTCGCGCTCTTATGCTTCAAACAAATTTTCCTAATGCCAAGTTTCATAACCGAGACACTTTTATCAATCACTGGCAATCTAAAAAAAATGCCCCCAGTTGTAATCTTCAATGTGTGTGTGTCTGTCGGTATGATATTGATCTGCGCACCGTTCGGAGTACTTGCGATAGCTGCTGGGCAATTCATCGCGGCTATGATTGCATTTGGTACAACATTGCATTTACAAGGACGCTATGGCGGTGTGGCTTGGGCTCAAATATTTCGCGAGTCATTCGTGATTCTAGTGGCAGCAGCATTGATGTCCATTGCCGCTTACATCGTTGGTTTACTGAGTGCAGCTTGGAGCCCGACAACAACGATTGTATTACAAACGGCTGCTGGCGCAATGGTTTACTTTCTAATCTTATTTGCAACGGCAAGAGCTCGTTTTAACAAACTAGGGCCGCAATTGGGTATCAATGCCCCGCCTCCAAAAGCTGTTGTGCAGGAGACTTGAGCTATGGCAAATACATTTGATTTGTCTCAAGGAAATAGCTACACGCATTACCTTCGCCGTGCTGTAAAAAAACTCATCACATTTTTCAAAATGTTACATGGCCGCATGCATTATTTTGGTCTTGGGCCCATGCGATTTACAGGAGTCTTTGACACATATGATGACGCATTCCAATATGCCCAAACGAAAACGCGAGCAGGTTATGACAATGAAGAAATAGTACATGTGTCATTTACCACAATGTGCGAATTGGCCCCTTGGGATTATCCTGTTCTCTTTTGGCTTCAAAGAATTATGGAAGACAATAATTCGATTGTTGATGCGGGTGGACACATGGGCACGAAATACCGCGCTTTTCAAAACTATCTCCCATTTGACGAGCACACGAAATGGACAGTGTATGACTTACCCGCCATTGTGCGGGCAGGCAGAAAAAGAGCCCTTCTGGACGGACTTCAAAACTTAACATTTTGCGATGATATAACTCATTTAAATCATGCCGATATTTTTTTAGGTTCCGGCCTTATGCAATATATCAACGAACCTTTATCCGAAGTTTTACATCGCATGAAGTCTCTACCGCAACACATCATTCTTAACAAAGTTGCCTTTCACGACAGTGGACATCTGGTGACGCTTGAAAATATTGGGGGCGTACTCGTTCCTTACCAAATGCGCAACGAGCGTGAATTTTACCGTGAAATTACAGCGCTCGGATATCAGCTTGTTGACGAGTGGAATATCCCTTCCCTCATGCGCAAAATCGATACACATCCTGAAATAGGACTAAGCACAGTTAAGGGTTTTTACTTTAAGCTTTAAGGCACACAATCTGCTGAATTGGACGAGGAAAATCATGCCATGCACTATGTTCTCTCATCCCAATATGAACAATGCGAAAGCAATATAGACCGCACGACCGAGATTGATATTTGGATTTGGCCGCTGATTGGCTCATCGCTAAATTTGAACAAAATGGAAACTCTTCTAAGTGCCGATGAGACCACTCGTGCGCGGCGTTTCGTCAAACCAATTGATAGCGCGCGGTTCATTATCGCACGGGGCACTTTACGAAAAATACTGGCATTATACTGCCAAATAAATCCACAGAGCATATCTTTTAACTACAATAAATACGGTAAGCCGACACTTGGGTTTTGTCATTTTCGCCCTGTACATTTCAACCTTAGCCATAGCGGCAATTATGCTGTACTAGCCGTGTCAAATCAGTGTGAAATTGGCGTTGATATCGAAGAAATAAAACCATTTCATGAAGATATCGCCACACGCTTTTTTTCGACCAATGAATGCGCTGTACTCGCCAACATTAAAAACGAAGATTACCTTGAGGCATTCTACAGGTGTTGGACTCGCAAAGAAGCATTCGTCAAAGCCCATGGCACCGGCCTTACACTTCCACTTAATTCATTTGATGTGACTGTTCATAAATTCCTCGCCCCCAAGATCACACGCTTGGAAGGTTTAGTAGAGCCTTGGCACGAATGGAATTTAATGAATATCAATGTGCCTGACACATATACCGGGGCTGTAGTAGCACATACAATGGCTCACAATACGTGCCTAGTATATCGTGATTTCCAAGCCCTCTAGATTCAATTTCCGACACGGGCATCAACCACATAGCGCCCGCCCGCAGCATCAAAATGATGGCAGCCATAAATCTTGTTATTGAAATTAGGCTCTATGCTTCTGATGCAATGTTCTTGATAATTATTGATGCTCAAGTCATCGATCTGCATGATGTTCAAGCCATAGCCATAGATCCCATAGGCATTTCGTTGTGAAGGTCTGAGCAAGAAACCATTGCACTCGACGACACGTCCGGCATTCCTTGCTTCAAGGCTGCCCATGACGACAGGGTTATGCTTATGTGGTATCACCGTGTTCAACTTAGGGCCATCCACTTGGAAAACATAAAGCTCGCTGCAGTGATCTTCAAATGCGTGAAAGTCTGACAGGTTCGTGAAAAGCCACCACTTTCCACGATGCTTGGTCAACACATTATCGGCCGCAGATTTACCTTCCAGAGCTGTTGAATAAAGTTCCCATTTCAAAGGAAAATCGACGCAACGCCAGATTTCCACGCGATGAGAAGCATGTGTTTCCGGCATCATGAATACGTTACCAGCGTCTTCAAAGACGAATGGAAACGATAAATGATATCCACAAACCAGAGCTGGTCCTAAAGGCACCAACTCGTCTCCCTCCAAGCGGCCGACGGCGATATGCGCTTTTTTCTCACCATCCAGAAAAGTTTCGTAGAACACATAATCGGTCCCACCCTGCGCAAACAAAAATGGATCAGCTTTGACAGCTTTGCTCGATGATGAAATTTCGGCACTTGAGGATAAGTCAAATTTATCAATCGACCCAAGTCCTGTGTACAGCGTCCAGAGCGCTGTTTCGACACCGAATTTTTCTACGGCCATTTTAAGTCCACGCCGCGCCAATTGCGCTATTAACATCGTAATATATTTGATTGTGGCACCATTAGATGGCGCTGCTGAACAAGATGGAAGTTGCTTTTGCTCCGTCGCAATTTGCCCGGTGACCGCAAGGCGGTTGAGTTCACGCATCGCCATTGTGACAGCGCGTTCTTTGATAAAAGCGCTGCTTCTTGCGCCGCTGAATTTTATGTTAAATGCGGCTGAAGCAATCCTTTTGATTTTGCCTGCGTCCGTACGATTAATGAGTACAAGTTCGCTCGCAGCTTCATTGTTTATGATTGCAGCGTACCCGAACCAGTCGGCAACATCATCAAGTTCATCACAGAAGTTAAACCGCCATTCGCCAAAAGTGACATTTGCCAAAACGCCGGCTGGAAGCCTTTCTGAAATGCAGTTAAAAACAATATCCGCTTTGAGTTCATTCATCTTGCGCTCAACAGTTTTATCCGTTGCGCTACATTTCAACTGTTCAAAATCTGTGACCGCAGAATAATCCGGCATGTGCAGCAAAAGCTTTTTTTCGAATTTGGCAAATAGTTCAAATATCCGCGATGTTTTGCGACTTGCCGTCTGCATCGCTTTTTCAATGATTGCGACGACCTCCAGATGCGGCGTTGTTACGATCCTGTCGATCAAGCGCTTTTGCCAAATTTCTAGAACCTTAGACGCATCACAAACAAAAACTATCCGTAGAGGCTTGGTGTCTGGCAACCTCATGAAAACATGCCCAGCTTGTCAGATAAAAGCTGAGCAATTGTTCGCGTGCCGCCACGAGTGAGTGAGTCCTCGTGCCAACCTACCAGCTCAACAACGGGTTCATTTATCATCCCGCTAACAATCCAACCAAAATGGGCTTTCTTGGCAAGTGGGTGAATAGCCTGGCTTTTGAAAAGCTGCATGGAATCATCAAGGTTACGGTCGCCATTATGTTGCAGAGAACTATTAACAAGCAGCCTTGTTACGGCACCATTGATGATGTCCTCATGCGTTTGTTCGCCAGCTTTTATACCGAATATTCTGATAATTTCTTGTGTGACTTTAAACCTTTTCATGAAGCCAAGCAGATGTTCTTGGCCACGAACAAGTCGCGATATGAAATGCGTTGTACGGCGAATGCGTTTTGATCGACGAAATTTTTTTAGTTCCGGTTCAGTGAGACGCGTAAAATAACTTGGCTCCCAACTATCAATAATACCTGTAAAGCGTACATCTCTGTGCTTAGCACGCAACTGGCGTGTAACTTCAATTGCCAAATTGCCGTTCACACAAAGTCCAATGAGTGCGAGAGGAACCTCCTCAGGTACTGTATCAATTATTGTAATTACTTGTGCCGCAAGTTCTGAAAATGTTTTTTTCTTTAGCGCGTCATCAATATCAGTGTTGAATAAATTGAGATTATAAACCGCCACATCATCAGGCAAATCCTTTGCCAAGCGGTAATATAGAAATGGATGGTTCAACGTAAAGACAGCTGCTTGATGTCCCTTTTTATAGGTTACGAGATCCCAAGGATTGGCATCCGGCACGGCCGGCTTTTCGGTTTGTGTACTCATCGCGATCGAAGAGGCAAATTCAGCAATGGTAGGCGCTGCAAAGAGCGTTGCCAGACTAGTTTTTAAACTCAGTTCGTTTTGCACAGCGCTAATCATTCGCATTGCCAGAAGAGAATGACCGCCTAGTTCAAAGAAATTATCTGCATCCTGAATATTATCTACGTGGAGTACTGCTGACCATATCACCCGAACGGCCTCAAGGATTTGCGATCCCGCATGGTCATTTGAATCTGTTTGTAAAAAGTCGGTATCATCCAAGCTATTGAATTTTTCTTCGATATGAGCGGTGTGAATGGCTTCATTAGATGCAATTTCGCACAGCTTGGCGACAATAACTTCAGGCTCGGCTAAGACGCATTCATAGGTCTCCTGCCACAATTGAAGCAGCTTTGATGCTGTGTTTTTTTCAAACAAATCCGAATTATATTCCAGCGACAGCCGCCATCCATCCGGACGGCCAACCATAAAGAAGTTCAAATCGTAGATCGCACCCGGGGACAATGATGGCGCGCTGATAAGATCAAACTCTCCATATTTGTGATCTTCCAGAAATGCTTTTTGCAGGTTGAAATTGATGGAAACAATCGGATTGCGTGAGGCATCGCGCACCGGATTGAGCAACTCAACAAGTTTATTAAACGGCATACGTTGATGATCGATAACCGCCGTTACCGCGCCGCCAACAGATTTGACATGGTCAACGAATTTCATAGTGTCATCCACGTCGATTCGCAGCACCAAACTATTGATAAAAACACCGATTAGATGTTCCAAGTCCACATCATCACGTCCGGCGATCTGAATGCCAAAGCTAATATCGCGCTCGTTAGTGATCCGGTGTAGAACCAAACTTAAAACAGCACTTCCCATAACAAATTCAGACACATTGAGCTGACGCGCAAGCGCACTAACTTTGGCGCTAAATTCAATCGGCTGCTGCAGAGAAACAATATCGCCATTATGCGTGACAACTGGCGGACGTGGTTTGTCGCTTTTTACTTCAAAGTAATGGCCATCGCCCAATTTTTCAGTCCAAAATGCGATCTCAGAATCGAAGCCGCAGCTGCCCATATATTCTTTTTGCCAAAGGGCAAAGTCACCATATTGAAGCGGAAGCTCAACAAGATTAGGCGCACGACCATCCTCAATCGCAGCAGAAATTTCACCAATCTCACGTCCAAGAATACGGATCGACCAACCATCGAACACGATATGGTGCGCTGTCGTCATAAGCATGCCGCGCTTTTCATCCAGCAACAAAAGAGAGGCACGGATTAGCTCTGCTTGCTCCAAATTGAATGGTGCGCGCGCCATCTTTTTGGCAATTGATTTTAGCCGCGTATCACGCCCTTCGGCTGACATACCGCGCAGATCAATCACTGAAAGTTTAAATGGCTTCGGCTCGACAAGTTCTTGAACGGGTGTCCCGCCAATATTTACAAATCTGGTGCGTAGCCCCTCATGGCGCTCTATAACTTTCTGATATGCTTTTTCGATTGACGATGCTTTGAACTTTCCCCGTAGCTCCCAACAAATGGCAACATTGTAAGCCGGATTACCAGGATCAAGCTGGTCTAAAATCCACCATCGCAATTGTTCCTGCGTGCAAGGAAACGATGCCAGGGCCGGTTGATTTTCATATGATTGATTGAGGACAGTCGCTTGGCTCATAGTGGCACCCCATCACGCGAAACACGCCCTGCGCCATTTCTAAAATCACGCAATGATGGTGCCGTTTTAGGTGCGTAACCGACTTTTTTTGCTTTTTGCTCTCCTGCAAATTTTGCCAATTGCGTGATTGAGGGATAACGAAGCAGATGTTTAGCTTCCAGTCCCAGTCCGCTATCCAGCATGCGTGAAGCAATACGGAATATACTCAACGAATCTGCGCCAAGTGCGTAAATATCATCATTCACGTCAATCTCATTTTGAGCCAAAACATCCAGCCAAATCATGTGCAACGCTTTTTCGATTTCAGTCGATGGAAGTGTTTTGTCCTTTTTTACGCTTTTCTTTGGAACGCCCATTTCTTGAAGCGCTTTGCGGTCCAGTTTCCCGTTTCCCGTTTGTGGGAATGCATCCAGAACAACCCAGGCAGCCGGCACCATATGCGAAGGTAATTCGCGTTTGGCGAAGGCCGCTAATTCGTCCAGTTGGGGCACAGTGTTTGAATTTTGCGCCAATACATAAGCCACCAAATGTTTATCGCCGCCGCTATTGGTGCTTACGACTGCCGCGCATCGCCGGACGCCAGGCGCTGCCATAACGACACTTTCAATATCGTCAAGTTCTATTCGGTAACCGCGTAATTTTACCTGATTATCCTGCCGACCCAGCAATTGGATGGAACCATCGGCAAGCCTTCGTCCAACATCACCTGTTCTGTAAAGTCGTTCTAGTTCACCTTTCCCCAGGTCGAGATCCACAAAAGCCTTTTGAGTTAAATCAGCACGGCCAAAATAGCCATTGGCAAGGCCATCGCCAGCAATCAACAGCTCACCGATAACCCCGATTGGTGCAATCTGGTTTTGCCGATTGACTATATGAAGTTGAGTATTTGCGATTGGGTGACCAATGGTGATCGGCTGGGTAATATCTTCAATACGGTGTAACGATGACCAGATCGACGTCTCGGTCGGGCCGTACATATTCCATAATTGTCCACCCAAACCGGCTAATTTTTCTGCCAGATCTACCGGCAGTGGTTCACCGCCGGACAACATTTTAAGTGAAGCGTTCTTTTCAAGCCCAGCCTCCACTAACATCCGCCAAAGCGTTGGCGTTGCTTGTAAGATTGTGACCTCATTTTTCTTAATCAGATCAAGAAGTTCAAAACCGTCTTGCACTTGAGCACGGTCAGCGATGATGCTCTTTGCACCGGTAATCAATGGCAAATAAATTTCGAGCGCGGCAATATCAAATGAAATGGTCGTAACGGCAAGCAGGCTATCCGTAGCTTTACAGCCCGGTTCAGCAGCCATCGACATCATAAAATTGGCAAGCGCCTTATGTCCAACCTCAACACCCTTTGGCGTACCAGTCGAGCCGGATGTAAAAATAATGTAGGCAGGCGCAGCATCTGCAGGGTTACACGCATTTGGTGCGGTTTCTTTTTGTGCTTTTATGAATTCTTTATCAGTTTCAAGATGAATTGTTACGGCATCTTTCGGCGCCAGCAACGCCATCTCATCAGTGTCGCACAGGACGCCTGCAATTTCTGCGGTCTGTAGCGTTTGCAACAAGCGGCCTTCAGGATGCGCCGTATCCATCGGCACATAGGTGTGACCGGCTTTCATGACCGCCAAAAGTGCGACAACCATATCCAAAGAGCGTTCGAGCAAAATTGCAATTCGTTGCCCCGCCTTAGGCAGTGAATTTTGTAAATGATGCGCAAGTCTATTTGAAGCTATATCCAACTGCGCATAGGTCAGTGACCTGCCTTTATGAACAACGGCGACTGCCTGCGGTGTTTCAGCAGCATTTTGCGCAAACAATTTATGAACGAACATATCCTGATCGAATGCGCACTCAGTATCATTGAGAGTCTCAGCAAGCCATTTTCTTTCGCTCACTGTTAAAAGCGGCAATTGCCCTATCGGTATTGTAGTATCCTGTGCAATTGCTTTTGCCAGACACGTAAAGTGCCCGATCCAACGATCAACTGTTGCGGCATCCAAAACATCGGAATTATAATCAACATCAATACGAATCCCATCAGCGCTTTCAATCATATTAAGGAACATATCGAAATTTGCGAACGCCTTGGCGTTTGGTTGAATTGATACATCCAGTGCACCAAAGTCAACATTTTCTCCTATGCGTTCCAGATTAAACTGAATTTCGGTAAGCGGAAGACGTCGCGGATCACGTGCGACACCAAGTTTGCGAAGCAACGTACCGTATGTGTAATCCTGATGATCGAAAGCATCGAGCACAGTGCGCTGTACTTGCTTCAGATGCGCTTCAAATGATTGATCTGGCGTAACATTCGAGCGTATCGGCAGTAAATTGACGCAATGGCCAACAAGCGTTTGCTTTTCAAGCAACGACTGCCCTGCTGACGGTATGGCCACCACAATGTCATTGCTCCCGGACATATGTGCTATCATGACTTGCAGCGTGCCAAGAAGTGTTGAGAACAAAGTCGCGCCAGCTTTTCCGCCAGCTTTTTTGATCGCCAAATAGGTTTCCCGATCAATATAACCCGTACGGGTTCCGCCATTATATGTTTTGTATTCTGGATGCGGCCGGTCAAGCGGCATATCAATTACATTGGGAAGCGTGCTGAATTGGCCACACCAATATTTTTCCGCCTTGATTTCCACATGGCCGCGTGAAGAACGCGCAGCCGCATAACGCCCAAAGGATTCAGCTTGTTCAAAATCAGCGGCCGCATTGGCCAGTGCAGCACGATAGGCCTCGCCAATCTCTTGGGTAATGATGTTGCAAGACCAGCCGTCACATACAATATGGTGGGCTGTAAAGACAAGTTTCGTAATGTCTTCATTAATGCGAACGAATGATACGCGAACAAGTGGCCCCTCCACCATATGGAAGGCGTTGTTAGCTTCAGCTTCAAGAATATTAGCAAACGCGGCCTTGGCGTCATCGCTCTCTTGTAGATCAATTCGGGTGATGCTGATTTCAAAATCAGTTGCAAATTGGGAAAAACTGCCATCCCGCGTAAACCGGGTATGCAGAGCATCATGACGCGCGATTACAGTATTGATCGCAGACAATAATGCGCTTTCGTCAAGATTCCCTCTAAAGTTGATTGTAAAGGACTCATTGAATGCACATGAGGCCTCATCGCCTGCTTGTGCAGCCAACCAAATCTCTTTTTGCGCTTCCGTTAAAGGGGCTGATCTTGGCATTTCATCAGGCTGGATTTGTGAATTTTCTAAAGCGATTGAAGCTTGAACCGTCTTGCCTTCCGGTAACAAAATACCGACAGATTGCAGAGCATCAACACTGTCTCTAAATGCGGCGGCGACCGCTTTAAAATCGTCTTCGCTGTGAGCCGTTGTCAAAAAGCAGGCATAACCTTCGATCACATGAACACCGCGCAAACGCAATTGCGGATACATGAGCGATCCAAGCTGATCGGCAGCAGAAAAATTGGTTGAGAACCAACTGGAATAGCCTTCGATGCAATCATGAAGTCCGCGCGCCGCAAGATCCTCTTTAATTTCTTCAACAAGCGCCACTGTGCGCTTGGCAACACGCGAATAAAGTTCCGCACCCGCCTCGCTGTCAATATAATTAAGAGTGGCTTTGATCGCCGCCAATATGAGCGGATGCCGGACAAAAGTTCCGGCGAAAAAGGTTGGCGCAACCATCGGCACACTATCGTCGCCATAGTTCCAGACACCACCGTCCAACGCGCCCATAAAGCGAGTGTTTCCGGCCAAAATGCCAATCGGCATCCCGCCGCCCAACACTTTGCCATATGTAGCCATATCAGCCTTAATGTCCCATATTGCCTGCATACCTCCGCGATGAACCCTAAAGCCTGTAACAACCTCGTCAAACACCAGCGCAAACTTTTTTTCAGTCGCAATCTCACGGATCGTTCGAACAAACGCCATGGGCTGATTTTCAGGATGACGGCTCTGTATGGGTTCAACGACAACGGCGGCTATCTCATCAGCATTGTCACGAATCCAATCAAGGCTCTCCTGTGCACCATATTTCAACACCGTCATGTTCGTCAGTGAGGTCGCAGGTATGCCAGTTGCAATCGGCAGCGCTACCGGCGTTCCGGCCCGCTTACTCCCCTTCACAAGCACTTCATCAAATTGCCCGTGATAATCATTGGCAAAAACAACAACGCGGTCATTGCCCGTGACAGATCGTGCAACACGCATCGCAGCCATAACGGCCTCAGAACCCGTATTACAAAACGTGACACGTTCCTGTCCGGTCATTTCGGCTAACTTATCAGCAACTTCCCCGGCAAGTGTGCTTTGAGGACCAATAGCAAAACCAAGCTGCATTTGAGCATTGATCGCATCAATCACAAAATCTTGCGAGTGACCAAATGCGGTTTGCCCGTAGCCGGACACCAGATCGATATATTCATTGCCGTCAATGTCCCAAATGCGGGAACCTTTTGAACGGTCTGCAACAATCGGAAACACCATCTCTTTCCACTCGTCGCGAAAGCCTGATGCGGTGCGCGGGTCAGCCAAATGCTCGCGGTGACTGGCAACATAGGATTTTGATTTCGGATTTTTCGCGACATAGGCTTTGACCAGATCATCAATTAACCGGGCCTTTTCCGGTGCCATTTGTGCTTCCTCGGAACGACTCTTTGGTTTGTAGATTTTGAAGCGGTCGGTACCATATTCATTAACATCTTCCAGCGTCTTTGCCTGTACATTGGCAACTGCAAGGGACCTACTTGGATTATCCGCTGCCAATGGGGGCAATGGCGGCGCAAACGTTTGGGGCAAAACGCCATGTCCGGCCCCCTGCAGTGTCTGGAGTTGTTGAGAAAACAGGTTTTGAGCAAGTTGAAGCTGTTGCTGAATTATACTTTCTATACCGCTTGCAGAATTGAGAACTGGTGCTGGTGCCGAAACGGGTTGCACGACATTAGGCGCAGGTTTGCTGACTTCCAATGCTGACGGCGCAGCCTCTTGAACAGCAACTTCAACCGTTTCAGCTGGCATTTGCGCATCCAAATACGCAGCAAGATCAGCAACACTGGGAATGTTAGACAAAAGTTCGCGGAACGACAATTTCACTTTAAATTGCTTTTCCACTTTTTGTGCAAACTGACCGATAAACAGAGAGTCAAAACCCAGCTCAAGATAGGTCGCTGTGCTGTCGTCAGTCTCATAGTTTTCACCGGACATTTCCGACAATAAAGCAAGCAATGAAGTTGTCAGGGCAGGAATCCGGTTTTGCGGAATAACGCGCGTGCTTACATTCATGGTAACGGGCTCCTTAGCGACTTGAGCTAATGACGGTAAAGCGGCTTCATTTGTTTGAGCTTGCGCCTTATTTTGATGTTCCGGCTCATCAATCCAGTGGCGTTGACGTTGGAAAGGATAAGTTGGCAACTCAATTTTTCGCGTTTCATCGCCTTCATATTGTGGCCAGTTTATACTGCACCCAGCTATCCAAATACGGCCATGGGTCTGCGCAATGATCTCGTCGGCATCGGCTTTATTCTCATATTCAGGCAGAGATTGAAGCACCCCGGCCAGTGTTTTTCGAGAAATCGATTGTGTCGCAAAAGTTGATAGCGCCCTTCCCGGGCCAACTTCCAAAAGCATCGGCTCTTGGCCTTCGCAAAGTGTTTTGAGACCTTTTGCAAACTCGACTGCCTCGCGGCAATGCCGTGCCCAATAGTCCGGCGAAGAAGACTGCTCGTCATTTTGCCAGGTTCCTGTGACGCACGAAATAAATGGAATCGTGACTTTGCCGTAAGTCACTTTTGCTGTTTCCCTCCGCAATTCTTTTACAGCATCTTCCATCATTGCTGAGTGAAAGGCATGGGACGTGTGCAAGCGGCTGAACGCAATGCCTGCGCGTGCAAAATTTTCACATGCCCTATCAACAGCATCAAACGGTCCTGAAATCACGCATAATTCCGGCGCATTGCGCGCGGCGATTTCCACATTTTTAGGAAGCGTCGGCATTATTGCTTCTGCATTGCTGCGCACAGAAACCATCGCGCCTTGCTGTTGATCGCGCATGAGCGCCCCACGCGCTTCCACAAGCCGCACACCATCGTTAAACGAGATGACATTCGATAGAGCAGCAGCGACAAATTCTCCAACACTATGGCCTATCATCGCATGAGGTTGAACACCCCTGCTCATCCATAAACGCGCCAGCGCATATTCGACCAGATAAAGGCAGGGTTGAGCAATATGGGTTTCGCGTTGCTGTTCGGTTTGTTCAGGTGTTGCCTGATCCGCGTGGCAAATGAAGTCTCGAATATCAAATTTTAGCAACGGCTTCAATTGCTCTGCACCAAGATCAATCCACCGTGCAAATTCCGGCTCACTTTGGTGTAATGCCGCGCCCATGCCGATATATTGAGCGCCTTGCCCCGGAAACATGAAGATAACCGGAGGCGATACTTTAGAGGCATTTGAACTTGGCAGGCGTGCACCGACAAGCTTCTCAGCCGCCTCCTCTATAGTTGATGCAACAGCAACACTTCTTTGCTCAAAGACATGACGATGATGCTGTAGAGTGTGGGCAACTGAACGCAGCGAAATATCCGGTGTTTCACGGAGGTGCTGCGCAAGGTTCTCCCGCATTTCCGACAAAGCGTAGTCATCGCGCGCGGACAACGGCAGAATGAATTTTCCTTTATCAGCAGAGCTTTCAGCTTCAACTTGCGGCGCTTCTTCCAACACCAGATGCACATTGGTGCCACCAAAGCCAAGCGAGCTGACCCCTGCGCGCCGCGGGCTGCTACCTGCGTCCCATACTTCTGTGTTTAAAGGCACCCAAAAGCGATCATTGCCGAGCGCCAGCTTCGGATTGGGCGATGTATAATTGGCCATTTTGGGAATAGTGGCATTCTTGACCGCGAGCGCTGCTTTGATCAGCCCGCATATGCCCGCAGCAGCATCTGAATGACCGATATTGCCTTTGAGTGAACCGAGCGCGCACCTATCGCCTTCAGCACCATAAGCGCTGCGAATACAGCTAAACTCAATAGGATCGCCCAACGGCGTTGCTGTGCCGTGACATTCGATAAACCCAATGCTTGCCGGATCAACATCGGCATTTGCAAGTGCGGTCGCTATAACATCGGTTTGACCGCTGACACTGGGCGCCGTGAAGCCAATTTTGTCGGCACCGTCATTATTAACACCAAAGCCGCGGATGACAGCGACGATGTTATCCTTGTCCGCAATGGAATCATCCAGCCGCTTTAATAAAACTACACCAGCTGCACTGCCAAATACCGTGCCGTCTGCTTTTTCGTCAAACGGTCTGCACGTACCTGACTGCGAAACAATACCCCCTTCCTGAGCAATATAACCGCGCTTCTGCGGAACGGTGATGGAGACCCCGCCTGCCAGTGCCATATCACAAGTATAGGTCTGCAAGTTCATGCACGCTTGGGTCACAGATAATAGGGATGTGGAGCATGCCGATTGAATACTGAAAGCCGGACCGCGTAAGTTCAATTTATAAGACACCCGCATAGCCAATGCTTCATTCAGCGAACCTACCCGCTCATTGTAGCAACTGACCGGATAGCCGGTCGTAAATTCCTCAATCTTATCTCTGCTGCCCAACACATTATGCATCATGTAGGTTGGCAATGTTGCTCCGGCAAACACACCAATCAGCCCGGCATAATCAAAAGGATCATAACCTGCGCTTTCCAGCGCTTCCCAACAGATTTCGAGAAATACACGCTGCTGTGGATCAGTGCTTGCAGTTTCTGCCGGATACATGCCGAAAAATCCGGCATCGAAATTTTCAATGTCTTCCAAAGCTGGACGGACAGGCACATAATCCGGCGATTGACGGTCGGCCTGACTGACCACATCCTTGGCGGATTCTACGGGAAACCGTTCAAAGACACTTTTGCCATCGCAAATCATTTTCCAAAGTTCGTCCGTTGTTTTAACACCCGGAAACCGCCCCGCCATCGAGATGATCGCAATTGCATCAGATGGAAGCGATGATTTCTCGCCGGTAATGCAGCCGAGCAATGTGCTGTGCTTGTTCATGATACGCACCTGTTTGTGTTGCGGACCGTGAGCATGGATTTGCGCCGTAAAACTGAGCGTTGGGCAGGCGTTATCCGGTCGTCTGATGATCCGGCATCGCCGCGCAAATAGGCACCCAGCGCGCTGATGGTTGTATGGCGGAAAAGCTCAATCACATTTATTTGGCGGTTAAGCTCGGCTTCAATAGAAGCGTGGAGACGCAAGAGGTGCAGTGATGACGCACCTAGATCGAATAGATTTTTAGTGATATCCGTAACTCGCTCACCTAAAATCCCTTCAAGCAATGCGCATAAAAGGTCTTCTATAGTATCTCCGCTTTTGGCCGGCAGTTCGCTGTTTATATCCGCGCTTTGCGGTAGTTTTGCCCGATCGATTTTGCCTGCCCTGTTCAGCGGCAATTCTTCCAAAACAATGGCTAATGCGGGCACCATAAAATCGGGCAGTGTATCTTTTAGCCTTGAAATGGTGGCTTGCGCAAATAGCTCTTTGTTGACCGGCATCCCGACGATTGGACGTAGATAGGCAACCAACCTCTTGTTCAGTCCCTCGCCTTGGCATTCGACCGCACATTCTGAAAGTGTGTCGTTGCGGCGCAATGCGGCCTCAATTGCATCCAGTTCAATGCGCTTGCCGTTGATTTTGACCTGACGATCCGTTCTGCCTTTGAAAATAACGGTGCCGTCTTGCTCCAATATCGCATTATCACCGGTCAAGTAGGCCTGCACCATTCCGCTGGCGGTTTTCAATTCGATAAATTTTGCAGCAGTTAATTCGGGACGTTTCAAATAGCCGTGCGCGACACCATCGCCGGAAATGACCAATTGGCCTTCACAGCCATGCGGCAAAATATTCAAATCCGTGTCAACAATATGAATGCCTCTGTGAGAAATCGCCGGACCAATCGGCATAAAGTTTGCTTCAAAATCGGCTGGCACCACAAAGCCGGTAGCGTGCGTTGTTGTTTCTGTTGGACCATAAGAATTGATGAGGCACACATGCGGTAAACGATTTAAAAAGCGTCGCGCATGTTCAGCCGAACCAACCTCACCGCCAAAAAGCATTTGACGGAGGTGCGGCAACTCAGGTTTTGCATAATCTGCAAACAGATTAAAAAGCCCTGTCGTCAACCAGGCGAATGTCACGTTCTCGGACCGCATGACCCCGGCAAGCCGTGAGACCGATAATGTCTCATCAGGAACGCCAATAATGGTTGCCCCATTAGTCAGCGATCCCCAAATCTCAGTTGTTGCAACATCAAATGACACGCTTGCGCAATGCAGCACACGGTCGCTCGAGCGATATTCAATCTGGTTTTGTTCAACGACCGAACACATGATGCCGCGGTGCGGAATAAGCACGCCTTTCGGTTTTCCTGTCGAACCCGATGTGTACATTAGATAGGCAATATCCCCGCCGACTATCTGGGGCATAACCCAAGTGGCAGCCGCATCGAGATCAAGCTTCTTGATTACCTCATTAAGGTTTAATACCGCGCCGCTTTGGTTATCCATTTTGGCAATGCGTTGCCGGTCATGGTCTCGGACAAGAATAATTTTCGCATCGCATTCACTCATTATAAAATTTATGTGCGCATCGGGATAACCAGGATCAATCGGTACATAGGCTGCGCCTGCCTTCAAAATGGCAAGCATGGCGATCACTGTCTGAATGCTGCGCGGAACGAGAAGAGCGATGAAATCTCCCTTTCTTATGCCTGACCGGACCAGCGTTTGCGCCAACGCGGACGATACTGTGTCCAGATCGCGATAACTGAGAGAAACATCGTCAAAAATAACTGCTGTTTTGTCCGGATAACGCTCTACGGTTGCCTCAAAATAAGCAGGAACACTCCGGTCACGATTATAGGTGTTTTTTGCAAAATTGACCATATCCGCATGCGCCATGTCTGACATTTCCTGCCGTTCGCATTGTTGTTCCAATAATTGCATTAAGATTCTCCGGTTTACCTCCGTCAAAAACGACTGCTGTCTTTAAAAGCCGTTTGACGAAGATTGTAGATTGTCATGTGTGCTTGATAAGAACAGATGATCTTAGGGCTAATCGGCGTTGGCCGAACCTAGCCAAACGGATAGATAATGAACGCAATACGCGTTATTTCGCTGCAAGTGTTAGAACACCTATGGCCAAAAGGATTAGGTGTCTACATCGCCATGCAACCAATGTCAGCGAACTAATCCTGAGACAATGTAAACGCCTTTACATAGTCCACAAACATGAAAGACGGGTTGGGCGTACCGTCTTTAGTCGCGTTATCAATAAGCGCTAAATTCAAAAGCATATACATCGGTTGATAGTGTTCTTCAGGCGTCGGTGTGCGCCACACCATCTGACGGTTGAAGTAGATACGGATAAATGACTGATCGATTTTAACACCATATGTGTTGTATTCGGTCGGGTCATATTCTGGGAAAACTTGAATGCGGTCATAGTCGGAATAATGTTCGCCATCGCGATGCCAAACATGCACGACGGTCGAATAACCGTCCGGCTTGTCACCATAATATTCCAGCACATCAACTTCCGCCGTGTACTTGCTGCGATCAATACCTATGAGCCAAAATGCAGGCCAAACACCTGCACCAACAGGTAAGCGTGCGCGTATTTCGAAATAACCATATTGCTGTGAAAAACCATTGCCATCCGAGTCAGTGGAGGCCAGTAGACCGGAGCGCCATTTTCTTGACACATCCATGGTAGCTTCAATGCGCAATTGACCATCTTCTATTGTGAACGGAAAACCGTCTTCAGGATCAGCAAACGCCGCGCCACCAAAATCTCCGGACCACGGTGTGTGTGCAATCCAGCGTGTATTGGGGCCCCAAGCTGATACATCTAATGTGTTGAATGGCTCATCAAAGCTCATTCTCATTTCATCAAAATCTAGCTCATCCTCCGGCAATGCCTTAAATTTATCTTCGGTATTTGCTTTTAAGGTTGTTGTGTGAAGCGGCATCCAGAAAGTTACCGAAAACAACATTACTATGGTCAATAAACTACGCCTGCGCCCAGACGCGCCCCGCATACGCCATATCTGCCGAGACCAATAATGTTGTTGCATGAGATAAGGATACGCCAACTGGAACACAATTAAATATATGCAATCGATCCGTGCCTACCACTAAAGGGTTAGCGAAGGACGGACATACAGACCAACAGCTAAATGTTACAAATTGGTTTTAGATACTCACAAAGGGATCGTGATGAATCTGGAATTAATGGGAATTGTAGCAGCCGGTATTGGAATGTCGCTATTCAGCGCATCGGTATATTGGACTGCCCTATTTATGGTACTGGCAACAATATTCGGGGCGGCGGCAGCTATCAGTTTGCCTGCATTGGGCGGCGCATCCATTCTCGTTCCGAATCTATTTCTGATATTCTTTGCTTTGCGCATTTTCAGGGCGAGCGGCGAAGGGCCCGTATTCGCTGCAATGATAGCGTGGCGACCTGGTTTCTGGCTTTTGCTCTTGACTTTATTCGGCATTGTAACCGCATTATTTTTACCAAAATTGTTTGCGGGAATGACTGAAACCATATCTGTCACCCGTTCCGTGGGAGATCGCAATTTTCTTTCTTTAATAGATCTGCGCCCCACGTCCAATAACATTACACAATCAGTTTACGCCCTTGGCGGGCTAATTTGTTTTGTTTTCGCTTTTGCGTATGGGAGGCAACATGCATCGCCAAAAGAGATGACTAAAATCCTCCTCATCGTAGGCAGCATCAACATTTTATTTGCGGCTATCGATGTCATAACATTCTACACAGGCACCGAATATCTGATGGATTCTATCAGATCTGCCAATTATAGATTTCTAACGGGTTCTGAAAAGGGTGGCCTCAAGCGTATATCCGGTACATTCTCGGAAGCATCTGCATTTGCAAACTACACGCTAGCACTATTTGCTATCGCTACCAGCTTCTGGCTAGACCGCTCACCCAACCGCTATGCTGGTCCAATCGCTTTCTCGCTTTTCCTCACGCTTTTGCTTTCCACATCGGCAACGGCGCTTGTTGGTATTTCTGCAATCACTTTCTTTCTTGGATGCCGCTCACTCACAACCTCACTTCAGCATCCTAATCGAGGCAGGCAGATTTTCATTGCGATATTCGCATGTTTGCCTGTGATCGCAATTATCATCACTCCCACTCTTGCCCCTTCAATAGCAGATGAAGTCATTACATTTCTGGAGGAAATCCTATTTTCTAAAGCACAAAGCCGATCTGGGATGGAACGCTTACAGTGGAACGCGTCGGCTTATCAAACTTTTCTCGATACCTACGGCTTTGGTGCAGGTCTTGGCAGTGCCCGCGCTTCCAGTTACCTGTTGGTACTTCTATCTAACATCGGAATCGTTGGTACGGCTCTGTTCACAATATTTGCTGCATCCATCATTTTCTCCAAATCAGCGTGGTCCGAAGCAACAACGGAAATTGAACTAGATCAAGCGCGTGTTACACGCGCCACTAAAGCCGGTTTTATTTCAGTTCTTCTAACAAGCTTTATCTCCGGAACAGTCTATGACTTAGGCTTACTGTTCTACTTTGCCGGCGGAATTTGCGCAGCATATTGCACATACCCAATTTCTACCCCGACTAAGGTACCAAATTTTTCGGCCACCTTAACGAATGCACAATTGTTAAATACCACACATAGTCAGAGCAAAAGAAGCTCATGAAACTGGCAATATTCAACGTAAAATTTAGTGAGAATATTGGTGATGGTTTACTAGCAACCTGCTTGGAGAATCAAATTCGCGATTTTCTCCCAAGCGTAGAGTTACAGACATTTGATCTTGCCGGGCGCGTAAATTATGGCGAAACAAATAAGTATAGGCACTTACTGCTAAGAGTGTTAGCGCATCTGCCGAACAATATTAGACAGCGTGTTGTGCGTTATTTGGTTGCAAGTAAAGTGCGTACCCTGAAAGCGAAATGGTACGACGAAATTTCAAACGCCGATGCTGTAATAATTGGTGGCGGAAATCTTTTTCAAGACGATGATTTGAATTTTCCCACAAAAATAGCAGCCGTCATAGATGCAGTTCTATACTATAAAAAGCCATTAGCTATATATGCTGTTGGTGTAACCGCTAATTGGTCGACCCAAGCTCAAGCTCTTTTCGATGCTATCAAAAATGTAGACCTTGTACACTGCTCTGTTCGAGATAAATTAGCACAGACAGCTTGGAAAAATCACTTTCCGGATTCGCAAGATGCCCTCATTTTGCCCGATCCAGCATTGAGCGTGTCATGGCCTAC
This sequence comes from Ahrensia sp. 13_GOM-1096m, assembly GCF_000620605.1. Taxonomy (NCBI): domain Bacteria; kingdom Pseudomonadati; phylum Pseudomonadota; class Alphaproteobacteria; order Hyphomicrobiales; family Ahrensiaceae; genus Ahrensia; species Ahrensia sp. 13_GOM-1096m. The sequence continues at coordinate 431,787 of NZ_KK211156.1, read as the reverse complement.
GACGCAAAAAAAGAAGATTTCGAGCAGCAAAACCCGAACTTACCGCCCTATAATTGGTCTCTGCATAACCGACCCATTGATTTTAGTGCGGCACTCAAGCGATCCGCTTTCTACAAACGTATTTCAATCCGTAAGCAATTATATTTCGCTTATCGCAGGCTTGGTTAAGCGCGGTTACAGAATCTATTTATTCTGCAATGGTGCACGAGAAGATTATAAATTGTTAGAAAAGATCGCCAATACTGGCGTGATTAGTGATCTCATCAACAGTAGCAATGTGAATGTCACCAACAGACCGAAAAACCCTTTTGATCTGCTTGAAATAATTGCAATTGCTGATGTAGTCATCGCTCACCGGCTACACGCTTGTATAGCTGCCCACGCACTTGACATTCCAACATTTGGGTTAGGATGGGACAATAAAGTCGAAGCATTTTTTGATTTCAGCGAACGCAGAAAATACTTCATTGAGAGCAAAGCCTCCTCAAAAGAAATTATATCAAAGGTTGATCGACTTCTCAAAGAAGGCTGTGACCACGAAGTACGCCCGCACCTTAAAAATAAGAGTATTGCTGGCATAAAAAAGCTAATTGACGACCTAAAAAGCTGACGATTCTCGGTACTTCCTTTGGGGTAGATGCATTATTTTTGATTAAATGATAAATTAATCTCAATTTTGGGGGAGAGGATCTATGGTTAAGCCAATTCAAATCCATGATTACACGGGTGAGGTATTGCTTAGGTCAATTGGCGACATTCCATCCGAAGGAATAAGTAAAAACTTCCAATGTAAGACAAAATTTGTACCTAGCGGAGCAGAGTTTTTCAAATTGGAATATAAGCATCAGTTTGCTGCTGTGCCAGTTCACGGTTGGGGACTATGCGCAAAGTTTCAAATGGACGGGCGTCGAACAATAATAGACTTCGTTCTACCAGGCGATATCACAAGCACTTGGCATAGTACCAATACCAATGAGATTGTTACGGCTTCAAATGACGTTATTCTTGCAATATTGTACGAAGACACGGCTCTAAACTCGACTTGTAATCACGATCTAACTCAATTATTGGCTTCGTCAATTCGGCGACGCTATGCACGCGTTGTGGAACGTATGGCAATGGCGGGACGGGTCGGCGCACTTGAACGCTTGTCGCAATTACTGCTTGAGCTTAGCATGCGATCGGGCGTGTCTATTGATGGTAAAGCAGGATCATTTAAGTGTCCCCTGAAGCAAGCAGATATTGGTGATGCGCTTGGATTAACCAGCGTACATGTAAACCGAATTCTCAAGGAATTGCGTATTCGCAAACTTGCAGACATGCATCACGGACTTGTCAAACTCCTTGATATTGAGCAGCTCGTGCACATATCCGGGTTTGATTATCGTTATCTCAAATCATGAGATAGAGCATAAATTTCAACAGAAAACTATTACAGAATTCGACGTACCAAAATGAGACAATTTGGTATGAGAACAATCAAATTGCGTTTTGTAATATTGAAAAGGCGCATACAGTTACTTAACATAAAGTTAACTTAGGTTAATGCGTAATAGTTAAAAATGCTAAATAATTCGGGAGGCGAGAATTAAGTTTACCGCAACTTAAGTTGGAGTTTTTCCTTAAAATCAGATAATTTAGTTTCTTTTAAATCCAAGCAGTAAGAAAAAAATAAGTAAAATGAAAATATCGGAGTTCAAGATTGAATAGTAACGGGGGTAATAATAATGAAATCAATTGCAACAGATGCAACAGATGCAACAAGAGAATTTAAAGAATCTGCAAATTTCAAGCGTAGAAATATTGTCGTTGATTCACCCAATCTGGCCCCCGAGAATAAACCATTCGATGGTTACGTTTTACTGATTGATCATCGCGCATTAGACCGCGATTGTCTTGCGCGCAGCTTAAAAGCAAATAAACCCGAAATAGAATATGTTACTGCTGCAAGCCTGAACGAATGGATACTTGAGTATGCAGGCGACGTTCCTTCAGCCGTAGTTTTTGTCATCGGCAGTTCATCAATCGACGAAGCTAAAAATTACGAAATGATTGCAGAGTTAGTTCACAAACTTCCGAAGAGTCCGTTAATTATCGTCTCCGATAAAGAAGAACTTGGGCAAATGCTCAGAGCGCTACAACATGGTGCACGAGGCTTTATTCCCAGCAGTGTAGGCATTGATGTCGCTATCGAGGCAATAAGCTTAGCGCGCGCAGGCGGCGTGTTTCTTCCCGCTTCAGGGCTACTGGCCGCAGGCGACCTGATTGAAGCTGCTATCAAAGATACTTGCGGATTGGGCAACATTTTCACACCGCGTGAAGCAGAAGTCGCTGATGCGTTGCGCCGTGGCAAAGCGAACAAAATAATCGCGTATGATCTCAATTTGTGTGAGAGCACAGTTAAAGTGCATATTAGAAGTATAATGAAAAAACTGAGCGCAACGAACAGGACAGAGGTGGCCTATAAATTGCGCGAGCTTTGAGCACTTGTTTAGTGCGCTGCAGGTGGGACTTTCTGTCCGTCAATTTGATAGTCAATCACTTATCTCATCTGCATTTAATGCTATCGGTATGGTAGAACCAAATACAAAATGCGGACGAACCCCATTTTTTATAATACTAAATTTCAGTATTTTGCGTGACGTTTTCATGGGCCTAATTCAAGTTTGAATTTAAGCATTCTGGCCTAAACTCGTCGTGAAAGACCTTCATAGTGAACTTACACACCGGCAAGTTTCTAAAGTTTAGGGTATAGGGCTTTCGCCATGGCCCTAATGGAATTCAGAAATGAAAACCCGATGATCTCCTTGCAACGTCCGATATTGATCTTACCAAAGACAATGAGTTTGTTCACAAAGAGAATTACCTCCACTACATCCGTAATTGCTACTCAGCATTGAAGGGATATCACCTGCAAATTTCGAACGAAAAATAGCCAAAACGAGAACTGGATGCGGAATGAAAAAAAGCCTAGTCATATCGCTCCGGCAAGTCACGCCACTACACGCCAGTACGAATAATATAGAAAATACCGTTGAGAGGTTCGCGGGCGTTCTTTTGCGATGGATCACACTTTTCCCCAGTGCTGCGAGCGCTAGAAAGTGAACCGTTTTGATTAGAGTTTTTCGCATGATTGTCTGACTAGAATAAAGAACGGAAGGTATGAAAGCAGCCAAATTTTGGTGTCCAGAAGGCGTTCATTTTAAAGCAGGATGACAGTGGTGTATCGGTAGAAAAAATATAGCGAAAGCTCGGATCCTCTTGTGTGGCCAAATTTAATTGGATGAATAAGCATTCCGGATTGCTGTGTGTCTTACCGCGGCTTAAGCAATTGGGCGCGTTTTTTTGTGGAAGACTGAATATCTAAGTAACGCTGTCGGTAAGTAAATTTGACCTACGCAGCAAGAACAAAAAGGGGTGCATTATGGGGTATAATGAAATAACTAAAAATTATTATATATATTATTCATATACATAGAGAGTTTTGATTGCTCCGACAGGGAACTAATCTCCAATAAAAAAAACAACCTAGATACAAAGGTACGGAATCCCCCCCTTTGTAATCACTTGGTTATTCTAAGTCTTATTCTTCTTGTTGCTTCGCACGGCCCCAAAAGCCTCACCCATGAAATTCGGGAAACACATGCGTGCGTTTAACCACGCCATAGACAAAGCTTGTGTCGATAGAGCTGATGCCGCCAATCGGGTGTAGGCGATCTCTGACAAAGCGCTCATAATCTTCAAGATCGCTGACAACCACGCGCAGCAAATAATCCGATAGGCCCGTCATGACGAAACATTCGAGTACTTCTGGAATCGCCTTCATGCGCTCTTCAAACCGAACGACAACATCTTCAGTATGTTTTTCCAAGCTGATACGCACCATTACAGTCACAGGCAGGCCATAGGCCTTCGTATTTACGTCAACACTATACCCTGTAATCGCGCCATTATTTTCCAGATTACGCAACCGCCGCAAACAGGGCGAAGGCGAAAGATTAACCTCCGCGGCCAATTCAAGATTCGTAATGCGGCCATTGCGCTGTAAGGCTCTGATAATCTTGCGGTCCAGCGCATCTAATTGCGGTATTTTTGACATTATATTCCAAAATTCATGTGAACACGGTCAATAATAACAACTAAACACCTTTTATGACAGCACATAATGCCCTTATCAAAATTAGAGGCACCCCATGAGCGATAATAATAAAGACTTCTCAACACGCGCCATTCACCACGGTTATGACGCTCAATCTGAACATGGCGCACTAAACCCGCCAATCTATATGTCCTCTACATTCACGTTTGAAAGTGCAGAGGCAGGCGGCGCGATGTTTGCCGGTGAAAAAGAAGGCCATTTTTACTCACGCATTTCCAATCCGACCTTGGATCACTTGGAACAACGCATCGCCAATCTTGAAGGCGCAGAAGCCGGACTTTGTACCGCCTCTGGCATGGGGGCTATCACGTCAACGCTCTGGTCTTTTCTTGCCGCTGGCGACGAAATCATTATCGACAAAACCCTCTATGGCTGCACTTTTGCATTCATGACGCACGGCCTGCCGCGCTTTGGGGTCAAAGTGAAACTTGTCGACATGACCACGCCTGCCAATCTTGCAGACGCTATCAGCGACAAAACCAAACTTGTTTATTTTGAAACACCCGCCAACCCCAACAACCGACTGGTCGATATTGCTGCAATTTCTGAAATCGCACACAGTGTTGGCGCAAAAGTAATCGTGGACAACACATACGCCACACCGGTTATCACCCGCCCTATTGAGCACGGCGCAGACATTGTTCTACATTCTGCCACCAAGTTTTTGAGCGGCCACGGCGATGTCGTTGCTGGGCTCATCGTCGGCAGCTTGGAAGATATGACGCAAATCAGACTTGTCGGCTTAAAAGACATGACCGGCGCTGTGATGTCACCTTTAACAGCGATGTTATTGTTGCGCGGCATTAAAACGCTTGAGCTGCGCGTTGAAAGACATTGCCAGACGGCATTCAAAGTGGCGCAAATATTGGAAGCACATCCAGCCGTTCTAAATGTGTTTTACCCCGGCCTTAAAAGCTTTCCGCAGCATGAGCTTGCTTGCAAGCAAATGTCTAATTTCGGCGGCATGATACCGTTTGAAGTCAAAGGCGGAAAAGCTGCAGGTATCGCGGTGATGAACAGGCTAAACCTCATCCAGCGCGCCGTAAGCCTTGGCGATGCAGAAAGCCTTATCCAGCACCCTGCAAGCATGACACATTCCACCTATACACCTGAAGAACGCGCAGAGCACGGCATTGCCGAAGGCTTGGTACGCCTCTCCGTTGGATTGGAAGGCGCGCAGGATATTATCGACGATTTGCAGGCTGCATTAGGCGCCCATAATATGCCAGTCGACGAATTGACGGATTAAATTTGTTTGGCTGAAATCAGCGTAGAAATTCGAGCACACCAAGCGTAACCGAAAGCATCACCATGCCTCATATTGACCAAGCTCATCTTAAGACCATCGAACAACGGTTATTATGGTTGTCGCATTGGATGATACATAACGCCAACCACATCCGCCCCAAAACAGATGGCATTAAGGTTGGCGGGCATCAGGCATCGTCCGCGTCAATGGTGTCTATCATGACGGCGCTATATTTCAGCGCTCTTCGGCCAGAGGACCGTGTGGCGGTTAAACCTCACGCCTCGCCGATCTTTCACGCCATACAATATCTGATGGGCAATCAAACACGCGAAAAAATGGAAAACTTTCGCGGGCTTCAAGGCGTGCAAAGTTATCCGAGCCGTACCAAAGATATCGACGATGTTGATTTTTCCACGGGGTCTGTTGGCCTAGGTGTCGCCATCACCTCTTTTGCCTCGATTGTGCAAGATTACATCACAGCAAAAAGCTGGGGCAAAGATGTGCCGCTTGGCCGTATGATTGCGCTGGTTGGCGATGCCGAATTGGATGAAGGCAATATTTACGAAGCCCTGCAAGAGGGCTGGAAAAACGACCTTCGCAATACGTGGTGGATCATCGATTATAACCGCCAATCGCTGGACGGCGTCGTGCGCGAAGGGCTTTTCAAGCGCATTGAGCAGATATTTGATGCTTTTGGCTGGGACGTGGTCAAAGTAAAATACGGCGCGCTGCAACGTGCAGCATTTAACGAACCGGGCGGCGACAAGTTGCGCGATTGGATCGACAATTGCCCGAACCAGCTTTACTCAGCACTAACCTTTATGGGCGGCGCAGTTTGGCGTGAGCGTCTTATGGATGCGCTTGGCGATCAGGGCGATGTCACGGCGCTCATCGAGGCGCGCACAGATCAGCAATTGGCTGAACTGATGGAAAATCTCGGCGGTAATTGCGTACAAACAATGGCTGAAACGTTTGACGCTATCGATCATGACCGCCCTGTATGTTTTCTTGCCTACACGATTAAAGGTTGGGGCACCCCCATTGCTGGTCATAAGGACAACCATGGCGGCCTGATGAACAAAACCCAAATGGCTGAGTGGCAAGCCCATATGGGCGTGGCAGAAGGCGAAGAGTGGGAAAAATTTGCGACAGTCGATGACCCTAAAGCACTACAAACTGCGTTGGACAAAACACCGTTCTTTGCCAAGGGCGTGCGCCGTTACACAGACAAAATTCTTGACGTGCCAAACATTGAATTATCGTCAGACCGTGAAATCTCAACACAGATGGCTTTTGGCAAAATCCTTGATGATTTATCAAAAGGTGACAGCGATTTAGCCGCCCGCATCGTGACAATGTCACCGGATGTAACCGGCACCACAAACCTTGGTCCTTGGGTGAACCGGCGCAAGCTTTTTGCCCGCACGGAACAGTCAGATACATTCATCAATGAGAAAATACCTTCAACGGCCAAATGGGAATTCACCCCAAAAGGCCAGCATATTGAACTCGGCATTGCTGAAATGAACTTGTTCTTGCTGCTTGGAGCGGCAGGCTTGTCCCATTCACTGTTTGGCAAGCGCGTCATTCCAATTGGCACCGTCTATGATCCCTTTGTGGCGCGCGGCCTCGATGCGCTAAATTATGCCTGTTATCAAGATGCGCGGTTTATGATCGTCGGCACACCATCGGGCGTAACGCTTGCGCCAGAAGGCGGCGCCCATCAATCGATTGGAACACCGCTTATCGGCATGAGCCAAGACGGTCTTGCAAGCTTTGAACCAGCTTTTGCCGATGAGCTTGCCGTTATCATGCAATGGGCATTCGATTACCTACAGCGTGATGGTGAAGGCGATCCCGATGAGCGCACATGGCTGCGCGATGAAACCGGCGGCTCGGTCTATCTGCGGCTTACAACCAACCCAATTGAACAGCCCGGAAAACGGGTGGACGAAGACTTCCGCCAAGGTGCAATCGACGGTGCATACTGGCTGCGCAAGCCTGGCCCTAATTGCGAAGTCGTCATCGCTTATCAAGGCGCTGTGGCACCAGAAGCGATAAAAGCTGCAGGTATCATCGCAGAAAGCCGCCGCGACATCGGCGTTTTGGCCGTAACATCGGCAGACCGTTTAAATGCTGGTTGGACGGCTGCACAGCGCGCCCGCGCGCGCGGCAACAAGTCTGCCCAAAGCCACCTTGAGAAATTGCTTGGTGATCTTCAAAGCCATTGCAAAATCATAACCGTTATCGATGGCCATCCGGCCACTTTGGCATGGCTTGGTTCCGTGAAAGGCCATCAGACCGTTCCCCTCGGCGTCGAGCATTTTGGCCAGACGGGTACAATTGGTGACCTTTACAAACATTTCGGCATTGATGCGAATTCCATCATCGAGAAAGTAGCCGAACTAACCGACGGCAAGTCTATATCGCGTGTGACAAACATGTGAAAATTGCCAGAATGCGCCTATAATTCTGGTGACAGAACTATTATGCGCGCGCCTGCATTGCTAAAACATATTGACAGTAAATTCATATCGACTGTAACGTCACTTCACTATTTTGGGAGAATCGGAATTACCGATGCCGAAGGAGCAACCACCCCGGAAACTCTCAGGCAAATGGACCAATATAGTACAATGACTCTGGAGAGAGGCTAATTGCCCGCCGAAGGGATAACAATCTCAGGCAAACAGACAGAGGGGGTATCATCATCCGCATCCGCGGTATGAGTGGTGCCGGATAGTCCGGTTTTTTTAGAGGGCCGGATGGAAAGTTTAAAAACAACTTCGCTGCATGAATTGCATTTAAAACTTGGTGCCAAAATGGTGCCTTTTGCAGGCTATGACATGCCTGTTCAATACCCCGCTGGTGTGATGAAAGAACATTTGCACACCCGCGCCAAGGCTGGTTTGTTTGATGTCAGCCATATGGGACAGGTGATCTTACATAACCCTGATGCCGCATTGCAGCTCGAAAGCCTTGTGCCTGTAGATGTTGCAACCCTGCCTGAAGGCAGACAGCGCTATGGCTTTTTTACAAATGAAACAGGCGGCATATTAGACGATATCATGATCGCCAACAGAGGCGACCACCTGTTTGTTGTTGTAAATGCTGGCTGCAAAGATGCCGACATCGCCCATATGGAGCGCAACCTTAAATGCAAGGTTGAAACGATCAACAACCGCTCTCTTCTGGCTCTACAGGGCCCTGCTTCCGAAACCATATTGAGCACAATTGTGCCTGATGTCGCCGAAATGCGGTTCATGGATGTACGTATTTCGCCAAGCAAATTTGGTGAGCTTTGGATTTCGCGATCAGGTTATACGGGCGAAGATGGTTTTGAAATTTCAGTTGAAGACGAACAAGCCATAGCGCTCGCAGAAGCATTACTGGCCCATGAAGATGTGCTGCCAATCGGACTTGGTGCACGCGATAGTCTGCGACTAGAATCTGGCCTATGTCTTTACGGCAACGATATTGATGAAACCACATCACCGCTTGAAGCTGGATTGCAGTGGGCTATCCAGAAAGCACGGCGCAAGGATGGCGCGCGCGCAGGCGGTTTCCCCGGTGCCGAGCATATTCTTGCCCAGTTTGATAAGGGTGTGAAAAAGCAACGTATTGGCCTGTTGCCCGAAGGGCGTGCGCCCATGCGTGCAGGCACAAATCTTTATGCGCATGAAAATGACGAAACACCGATTGGACAAGTCACTTCCGGTGCCTTTGGCCCAACGGTCGAACGGCCTGTATCTATGGGCTATGTAAGCGCTGAACATTCGGACGTCGATGCAATCATCTTTGGTGATGTGCGCGGCAAACGCTTGCCAGCGCGTATCTGCGCTATGCCTTTCACACCTTTAAATTTTAAACGCTAAAAAAATCTCGGAGATTATAATTATGAAGTTCACAGAAGAACATGAATGGCTTCGCGTAGAAGGCGATCTGGTCGTTGTTGGCATCACAGCTTATGCAGCAGAACAGCTCGGCGACATTGTTTTCGTCGAATTACCCGATGCAGATAATGACGTTTCAAAAGGCGATGATGTTGTCGTTATCGAAAGTGTGAAAGTTGCCTCTGACATTCTTGCGCCACTGGATGGAACAATTGTCGAAGTTAACGACAAACTTGGCGATGATCCTGCGCTCGTCAATAGCGACCCACTTGGCGATGGCTGGTTTTTCAAAATGAAATTGAAAGACGCATCCGAGATGGACGCACTGATGGATGAAACCGCCTATAACGCGATGATCGCTTAACGGAGCCTTTTTAAATGTCTTTTGTTCCGACAAATTACGAGCCTTATGATTTTGCCAATCGGCGTCATATTGGCCCTTCCCCCGCTGAAATCGCCGAAATGCTCAAAGTCATCGGCGTTGATAGCCTCGACGAACTGATTGACCAAACCGTCCCGAAAAGCATTCGCCAAAAAGAGCCGCTCGATTTCGGTAAACCTTTGTCGGAACGAGACCTTTTGTGGCATATGCGTCAGGTTGCCAAGAAAAACGATGTTTTCACATCTATGATTGGGCAAGGATATTACGGCACGGTGACACCGCCTGCCATCCAGCGCAACATTTTGGAAAACCCTGCATGGTACACGGCATATACGCCTTACCAGCCTGAAATCAGCCAAGGCCGTCTTGAAGCCCTGCTGAATTTCCAAACCATGATTTGTGATCTAACCGGCCTCGATGTGGCCAATGCTTCATTGCTGGATGAAGGTACAGCGGCTGCCGAAGCAATGACGATGGCACAACGCGTTTCCAAGTCAAAAGCCACACAATTCTTTGTTGATGAAAACTGTCATGCGCAAAATATTGCCGTGATGAAAACCCGTGCTGAACCGCTCGGCATTGAGATTGTTGTCGGACCCGTTGACCAATTAGATCCACCAACGGTTTTTGGTGCGATTTTCCAATATCCGGGCACAAATGGCGGCTTGCAAGATTTCACATCGCAAATCGAAGCACTGCATAACGAAAAAGCGCTCGGCATCGTAATTGCTGATCCGATGGCACTTGCCTTGCTTAAAGAGCCCGGCGCAATGGGCGCAGATATTGCCGTTGGCTCAACCCAGCGCTTTGGCGTGCCTATGGGCTTTGGCGGGCCACACGCTGCCTATATGTCATGCCGTGATAGCTACAAACGCTCCCTACCCGGCCGTATTGTTGGCGTGTCGATTGATTCAAGAGGCAATCAAGCTTACCGCCTTTCGCTGCAAACCCGCGAGCAGCATATCCGCCGCGAAAAAGCGACATCGAATGTGTGTACAGCACAGGCACTGCTCGCTGTCATCGCCGGATTTTACGCCGTGTTCCATGGCGCTGAAGGGCTAAAAGCCATTGCTCAAGCTATTCATCTTAAAGCTGCGCGCGTTGCAAAAGCATTGTCTGCCAATGGCTTTGAGATCGAGCATAAAGAATTCTTTGATACAATTTGTGTCGAAGTTGGTCCTATGCAAGGCGCCATTTTGGAATCTGCGCGTGCACGCAAAATCAACTTGCGCAAAATTGGTACAAGCAAGCTGGGCATTTCCGTTGATGAAACAACGCGCCTTGAATCCTTATCCGATCTGCTCCAAGCCTTTGGCATTACCGATGGCGTAGAAGAAAAAGATCCAGATTATTGCCTGCCTGACACATTGGTCAGAACAACTAATTATTTCCAGCATGCGGTCTTCCAGATGAACCGTGCCGAAACGGAAATGATGCGTTACATGCGCAGATTAGCAGACCGTGATCTTGCGCTAGACCGCGCAATGATACCGCTTGGTTCATGCACAATGAAGCTTAATTCGGCAGCAGAAATGATGCCGATAACATGGCCGGAATTTGCCAACCTTCACCCTCATGCGCCGAGCGAACAGGTTGAAGGCTACAATGAAATGCTGACCGATTTGTCGGCCAAGCTATGCTTGATTACTGGCTATGACGCGATGTCTATGCAGCCAAACTCAGGCGCGCAGGGCGAATATGCAGGCCTTCTCACCATTCGCGCTTACCATCGCTCACGCGGCGATCAGAAACGCAATGTCTGCCTCATTCCAGTTTCTGCACATGGCACCAACCCTGCGTCCGCTCAAATGGCAGGCATGGAAGTTGTTGTCGTCAAATCAGCTGAAAACGGCGATATCGACATTGAGGATTTCCGCCAAAAAGCAAATCTTGCAGGCGATCGTTTAGCTGCGTGTATGATTACCTACCCGTCAACTCACGGTGTGTTTGAAGAAACAGTGCGCGATATTTGCGACATTACCCATGAGTTCGGCGGACAGGTATATTTAGATGGCGCGAACTTAAACGCGATGGTCGGCTTGGCAAAGCCGGGCGAGATCGGTTCTGATGTCAGCCATTTGAACTTGCACAAAACCTTCTGTATTCCGCATGGCGGCGGTGGTCCGGGCATGGGCCCGATTGGTGTCAAAAGCCATCTAGCACCCTTCTTGCCAGGCAATCCTTTGCAGGAAGAAGGCGCCGTTTCCAGCGCAAGTTATGGTTCAGCATCAATCCTGCCAATCAGCTGGGCATATTGCTTGATGATGGGCGGCAGCGGACTAACACAAGCAACCAAAATTGCGATCCTAAACGCCAACTACATCGCCAAGCGTTTGGAAGATGCATTTGGCGTGCTCTTTAAGGGACGCAATGGCCGTGTTGCCCATGAGTGTATTTTAGACACAAGGCCTTTTGCGGATAGCGCCCATGTCACTGTCGAAGACATTGCCAAGCGTCTGATTGATAGCGGTTTTCATGCACCAACAATGAGCTGGCCCGTTGCTGGTACATTGATGGTTGAGCCAACCGAAAGCGAAACAAAAGCCGAGCTTGATCGTTTTTGTGAAGCAATGTTGTCTATTCGAAATGAAATCGCTGCAATTGAAAGCGGCGAAATGGATGAGAAAAACAACCCTCTGAAAAACGCACCACATACGACAGCCGACCTGATTGCGGATTGGAATCGCCCCTATACGCGTGAAGCTGGCTGTTTTCCTGCCGGTGCATTTAGGGTTGATAAATATTGGCCATCCGTCGGCCGCATCGACAACGCCTATGGCGACAGAAACCTCGTCTGCACCTGCCCGCCGCTTGAAAGCTATATTGACGGATAGGCAACAGGTTTGTCTCGATTAACATCGAGAGATTCGTTTAACACATAACAGCGGTCCAATTTTATGGGCCGCTGACACATATATTATCATTGTTCTTTAAGCTTTATCTCACTCGTTCTATTGCGCTTTTCGTCTTATTTCAGAGCAGCGAAAAGACAACTTGACAGCTTTGGGCATTAATGTAGCTTTTAGGCATGAGAAACGTAACAGCACATATACGCTATTGCTTGAGGGTAATTCCGGCACGGAATTAGACCCCGAATCGTGCATTTATTGCATCGATATCGGGGCGCGTTAATCATCGGAACATCCGAACGACCAACAGCAAGTTGCTGTCACCCCACACCATTTATTTTATTATTGATCGTGAACGCGTGATTTTTTCTGCGCGCCACGATGCATTGAACATTGTGATACGAACGCGATATGACCTCATCATCTCCAAGAATAACAATTAGCGAATCTGATTACGCCAGACTGAGCGGTCTTGCTGAGGCAACAGCTAAATCGAACAGTTCAGTGGCTGAATATTTGATGTCGGAGCTTGATCGCGCGACGATCAAACCTGATCGTTTGGTCAAGCCGACCACAGTGAAAATGGGCTCCACCCTCACCTATGAAACAGACCATGGGGAGAGCAGAACCGTCACGCTCGTGTTCCCTGTCGATGCCGACATTTCGCTTGGCAAAATTTCCATCCTGACACCAATCGGTGCAGCACTAATCGGTCTGCGCGTCGGGCAATCAATAATATGGACAACGCCAACCGGTGATAAGCACCGGCTAACCATTACGGCCACCAGCACTGAACAAGAAGCTCCTGTTCAAGCGGCGCAGTAGGTCTGCTGATGTCATACCCAAAGTTCAATAGATTAGCGTTATCAGGAGGATGTCTGCTGGCAGGATACTAACCCCTGCGTTGCAAAAATGCAGCCAGGGGAACGGTTCAATTTTCAAATTAGAAAATAGCCATAAGGCACCAGGAGACTGATCGTGATTTTAAACGAATGTATTTTAACACAAAGCAATGCGGCCCTGCTGCAAAGGCTCTTTGATGCCCAGCATGCAAAAAACACTCCGTTTTCAATGCTCTTAAAAGCCAAATTAGAGAACGCGCAGATATGTTCCGAAAGTGATTTACCAGCGAATATCGTCACCTTGGATAGCCGCGTTACCTATAGCGTGAATGACGTTTTTACAGATACCCGCATTCTGTCAGCGCATCGCAGCAACGATATTGTTGGCCTATCTCTTTCGATAACAAACCTTAGAGGCCTTGCGCTTATCGGCCTCAAGGAAGGCGACTATTATCATTTAACAGAAGCAGGACAGGAAACTGATTTGCTTCACGTTAAAAAAGTTCGCTTTCAACCCGAAGCGCATCGGCAATTCTTAAAAGATTCTGTCGCAGAAAACTCGCCTTCAAAACGCCGCGCATCAATGAAGCTGGTTCATTCGGCAAATAGCCAGCATGACTTTATGACGCGAGCAGTTCGGCCAATTGTTGAAACGCCGGGGTATACTTGATCCTCCGGCCTTAAAATATAAACCACCCACCGCTACGCCTAGATGTTCATAGGAATCTAGGCCCAAGCGAAACATCAAGGTAAAAGTCGCATGAAAGTTATAGTTCTAGGTGCTGGAGTTGTCGGCGTAACAACAGCTTACTATTTGGCAAAATCAGGTCATGAAGTGCAGGTCATTGACCGCGCGCATCAGCCTGCAAATGAAACCAGTTTTGCCAATGCCGGCCAGATATCAGCGGGGTATGCCTCACCTTGGGCAGCGCCCGGCGTTCCACTTAAAGCGATAAAATGGCTTTTGATGAAGCATGGTCCGCTGCTGATAAAGCCAAGGATCGACCCAGAGCTTATAACTTGGATGATGCAAATGTTGAGAAACTGCACATCATCCCGATACGCACTTAACAGAAGCCGCATGGTGCCTTTGGCTGAATATAGCCGTGATAGTTTGAGATTACTTCGCCTAGAAAGCGGTATCTCCTATGACGAGCGCAGTGAAGGCACATTGCAGCTTTTCAGAACAGCCAAACAATTAGATAATTCTGCAAGCGACATCGAGATTCTAAAGCAGTTTGACGTCCCCTACCGCCTCATGGATAAAGCTGCCTGTTTGGAAGTTGAGCCAGCACTGGCACAATCAGCCGATCCGTTTGTCGGCGGTCTGCACCTTCCAGAAGATGAAACCGGTGATTGTCACATTTTCACAAAAGAACTTGCAGAAAAAGCTAAGCTCTTGGGCGTTGAGTTTCTATTCGACACCGAGATCAAACATTTAGAAGTTGATGGCGGCAAGCTAACATCTGTCGTCACGTCCAAAGGAAAACTGCAAGCTGATGCCTATGTTGTTGCACTTGGCACGGCATCCAGATCGCTTGTAATGCCTTACGGAATAAATCTGCCTATCTATCCGGTAAAAGGATATTCCATGACAGTGCCTATATCCGACGCTGATGCGGCACCCGTGTCAACGGTCATGGATGAAACCTATAAAGTGGCAATCACCCGACTTGGAGACCGTGTGCGCATTGGCGGCACGGCAGAGCTATCCGGATATGACAACAGCCTTGCCCTTAAAAGACGCGGCGCTTTGGAGCGTTCATTCACAAGCCTATTCCCAAATTCCGGCGACCTGAACAAGGCATCATTTTGGAGTGGCTTGCGCCCGATGACGCCAGATGGCCCACCAATCATTGGTACAACAAAAATCGAAGGGCTTTACCTTAACACAGGTCACGGCACATTAGGTTGGACAATGGCATGCGGTTCAGCGCGCGTTGTTACAGATATTATTGACGGCTCAACGCCTGATGTTGATACTGCTGGCTTAAGCTTAACCCGTTATCACGGAGCATAATGATGATGACCCGTGCAGGTGCGGTTCTAAATGTGAACTTGGCAGCAATTAGCGCAAACTATCAATATTTGTGCAAACAAGCCCCAACCACCAAAGTTGCTGCAGTCGTCAAAAGCAATGCTTACGGCCTTGGCGCTGAAGAAATTGCAACGCAATTACGATCAGACAAATGCGATACGTTCTTTGTGGCTCACCTTGAAGAAGGCATAAAGCTGCGCAAAGCACTTGGCCGCTCGCCCGAAATCTTCATATTAAATGGCATCCCCGATAATTATGCGGATGAGTTTCTGGCAAATCATTTAACGCCTGTCATCAACTCTCTATCGGACCTTGAACTTTGGATAGCGCTTGCCAAACAAACTGGCAAGTCGCTTACCGCCGCATTGCAATTTGACACGGGCATGTCGCGCTTAGGGCTATCTGCAAAAGACATACAAAAAATCAACGCTGATCCTTCTCTGATCGAAGGCATAAACATTGATCTTACGATGAGCCATTTAGCTTGCGCAGGAGATCCATCAAACCCTGCAAATGAGCAACAACGGCAAGCATTTGATGCGCTATGCAAAACGATGCCAAAAACAAAACGCTCGCTTGCCAATTCATCTGGTATTTTTCTATCCAGTGAATTTCACTATGATCTCGCACGCCCAGGCGCTGCACTTTATGGCATCAATCCAACAGGCGATTCTTCAAATCCGATGAAGCCTGTCGTCCAACTTCAGGCACGCATATTGGAAATACGCGATGCCGCCGTCGGCACCCAAGTTGGTTATGATTATTTATACAAAGCATCAACGCCGCGAAGATTAGCGACTTTGTCCATTGGCTATGCGGATGGCTGGCACCGACAATGGACTTCAGGCGCTATGTATGAGGGCATTTATCTGCCGGTCGTCGGCCGAATTTCAATGGATAGCATGGTTGTTGATATCACGGACGTGCCAGAGGCGCAGCTATCCAGAAACATGTTTGTCGACCTTATCAATACCGAACAAACACTCGACAAAATTGCAGATACCCAACACACTATTGGTTATGAAGTGCTAACCTCAATCGGAGAACGTGTTGAACGCCGATATTCCAACAAGTGAAATGTAATTTCATTTTGGAATTTTTGACATTTCGTTTCCACCGCGCGGACGCTTCACAGTTTATGCAGGAGGAGCTGACATGGAACAAGAAGACGATTCATCGCCTTGCTTTGCGCACACGCTGGTTGATGGCCATGTTGTTGACCCTCAAACGCGCCACGATGTGAGCGTTTTTCGCAAATCCAATCGCCAGCGTCTTTACGCATTAAGACAAAAGCCAACGCTTGAAGCGCGCCAAAGTGCAGCAAAAAACATTGCAGACCAACTCGACGCCATATTGGATGATATATCCGGCAAAACAATCGCGGCCTATTGGCCAATTCGTGGTGAGCTTGACTTGCGGCCTTGGATGAAAAAGGCAGTAGAGCAAGGCGCCAAAATTGCCCTGCCGGTCGTGGTTGAAAAGAACCAACCTGTTGAGTTCCACCTCTGGACACCGGATTGCAAAATGACCATTGGTAATTGGCGTATTCCGATCCCTGCTGATGCGGTAGCCGTAACACCAGACATTATCATTGTACCCCTGCTTGGTGTCGATAAAGAGCAATACCGCTTAGGCAATGGCGGCGGTTATTATGATCGCACCTTAGCGCAATTGCCTTCCGCAATGACCATTGGTGTTGGTCAATCCTTTGCAAAAATGGACACCATCTATCCAATGCCGTGGGATATTCCTATGCAGCGAATTCTACTGGCTGACACGTAAAATCAGACGACCTTATCGCCTGAACGCCAACAGCCGAGCAGCTCACCTTTGTCAGAGCGATGAACAAAACTTGCCGCGCCGCCAACTTTGATTTCGCCAAGACCAGATTTTGCGCCCATACAATTGGCCGGATAAAGTGTTGCCATGCGCAAGGCTTCATCGGCGCTCAATCCAATGACATCGCTCATATAATTTACAGCAGCGTTCATATCCAAATCTGCACCAGCAAGCGTACCATCACTTAATTCCAAACGGCCGTTAGCCCGTGTGATTTCCCGCCCCTTAAGAAAGAACGATTTTTGATCGGTACCAATGGTCGACATCGCATCCGTCACCAGAAATATCTTCTTACCGCCCTGCTTTGCATTCAGCGCAATTGTAATCACGGCAGGATCAACGTGAATACCGTCCGCGATCAATCCGGCATATAGATTTTCATTTTGCAAAGCCGCACCAACAAGGCCCGGTTCACGATGCGATAAAGCACTCATTGCGTTGAACAAATGGGTGACACATGTTGCACCGGCATCTGCTGCGGCCTGCGCATTTTGATAAGTCGTTGAGCTATGGCCTAAGCTGACAACAATACCCGCATCAGACAATGTTTTAATTTGTTCACGCGACACCGATTCTGGTGCTACGGTGATCATGATATGGGCAAGCTTTTGTTTTGCTGCCAATAGCTCATTCATATCGGCATCGCTCATGGCATGAATAAGCGCCGGATCATGTGCACCATGCTTGCCACTGTCCAGATGCGGCCCTTCCAAATGCAGACCTAAAAAGCCTGGCAGATTTTGCTCTTGAGCTAAAATCGCAGCTTCAATCGCTTGAGACGTTACCTCCGGCGTATCCGTTATAAGTGTGGGTAAAAGCGATGTCGTGCCAAACAAAGCATGCGCATCGCACATCGTGCGAATTGTATCGACCGTTGGGCTATCGTTAAACAATACGCCGCCGCCGCCATTAACCTGCAAGTCCACATAGCCGGGCGCAACATGCCCCGCATCAAGTGTGATCTGGTTGTCATCCACATCTGCAGAATCACAAATTTTTGCAATGATCCCGTCTTCAATAATCAGCGATTGATTCTTGCGGTGATTATTCCCATCAAACAGGTCAGCGCACGATAATGTCCATGTTTTACTCATACTGTTTCAGTCACCTTTTTAAGGTTCAAAGGTTCATCCGGATTGAAACCGCGCAAGCGCGATAATTCTTCGACAAACGAATAGAAAGATACAATCAGCAATAGCGGGTCAGTAAGTGGATGGCCCGTCGCTACATAAGGCAATTGCGTTGCCTTGCCCGAATTGCTGGATGTTGCATAAACATCGCCGCCGCGCGCGCATAAATCATCAACGACTTCTATCATTGAGCTTTCAGCTTTGTCGCGTGCAACCAGCGCAAGAACAGGATAGTTAGAGGACACTATAGAAACCGGACCATGCAAAACTTCCGCAGAGCTAAAAGCTTCACCCTGTAATTGGCATGTCTCTTTGAATTTAAGCGCAACTTCATTGGCAATCGCAAAGGCTGGACCACGTCCAAGCACATAGAGGCGGTCTTGCCTTAACAGACGCTTTGTTAGTTGGTCCCAATCTGTTTCAAGCGCTTGCTTTGCCAGTTCAGGCAGTTTTTCAACCGCACTCAAAAGCGCTTCGTCTTTCTGCCAATAAGCCAATAACATTAGGCCAGAGACAACCGAAGTGATGAATGTCTTTGTGGCTGCAACGCTTTCTTCAATACCGGCATGAATATCAATTGTGTAATCGCTGATATCTGCCAAGGGCGATTTGGGTGTGTTCGTAAGCCCAATCGTCAGCGAACCATTTTTGAGCGCAGTCTTGACCATGCTAACAATATCGGGGCTTTGGCCCGATTGAGAAATGCCTATACAAGCCGTTTTCTGCAGCTTTAAATCAGCACCATAAATGGAGCTCACCGAAGGCCCAATTGATGCAACAGGCGTCTGCGCGGTCAGTTCAATGGCATATTTAAGGTAGGTTGCCGCATGGTCAGATGAGCCCCGCGCAACGGTGCAAATAAGATTGGGCTCCAATGCACGCAATTCAGCGCCAGCATTCATGATACTATCGCGCGAGCTACGAAGCAGTTCGCTTAAAGCATCAGGAATGCCTTCAACTTCAGCACGCATTTTAGTTTTAAAATCAAACATTCAATTCGCCCTCGGATATTTAGAGCTGTAATTCCGCGACAAAATCATAAGCATCGCCGCGATAAACAGATTTGGTAAATTCTACGACTTGCCCATTTTCAAGATAGGCAACCCTTTCAATGCGCAAACCAGCCGAACCATCTTCAACATTCAAAAGTCCAGCATCTATTCCAACCAGAATGTCTGCGGAAATGCGCTGTACGGCTCGAAATGGCTTTTTGCCGATCTTATGCAAATACTCATAAAGTGAGCCGTCAATCAGGTTAGGATCAGCAATAATATTTGACGATATGGATACGCGCTCAATCGCCAGCGGTTGATCATTGGCAATTCGCAAGCGCGCGATACGCACAACGGCGCTTGTTGGGCTAATCCCCAACGTCATGCTCTCTTCTGGCGACGGCACATATATGCCCTTGTCGAGCCATTCTGATCTAGCCACCAATCCGCGCCGCTCCATATCCTCACTAAAGGATGTAAGCTTCGAAAGTGATTGTTGGACCCGCCCAAATGTCGGCGCAACAGACGTTCCAGACCCTTGCCTTCTGATAACAAGTCCGTCTTTGACAAGTTTCTCGACAGCTTTGCGAACAGTGACGCGGGACAAATTGCTTATGCTTGCCAATTCACGTTCAGAAGGAAGCGCAGCGCCCTCTTTCAATTCTCCAGATAGAATTGAATTTTCAATATGTTGGCTAAGTTGAGAGTATAATGGCCCACCATTCTTTTTCAGCCAGTTATCTGGAGCAAGTACCTGCAAAATATCTGCGGACATTTTACAAATCCTTCCCTGAAAAACTTTGAATGGCTAGACTAACAGCACCGCTAAGCGCATCGCCCTTTGCCGCAATAAGACGTGTTTTATAATCGTCGCTAAGGCGTTTTGCATAAACAGCGCCAAGGCCACCAATCATGCAAAATTGACTGTCAGCATCCGGTAAAATTCGATCAAGCGTTTCTTCGATATTGGCAATTGCCTGCTGCATGATGTGCAAACCAACAGTGTCGCCCAAATCAGCATATTCAAAAACCAGCGGCGCATAAACGCCAAAATCGCCAGGCTTGGCAGCTTGCGCAAATTCAACAATTTTTTGCGGATTATTTTCGAACTGATCTAAAACTTTTTGCGTTAAGTCAGAGCCAGCATGGATATCGTCATAAACGAGCAATGCTTCTTGCAACAACGCCCGCCCTAGCCAAGCACCGCCGGATAAATCACCGACGACAAAGCCCCAGCCGCCAATCGTTTTTTCAACACCATTATGCCTGAACTGGTAAATGGAGCCTGTACCAATGATTGCAGCAGCGCCATCGCCAGAGCCAACAGCGCCCTCTAGCGAAATATGAGCATCGGTTTCAATGATCATATTCTCAAACGGCAAACTTTGCCGTAGTTTTTGATTTTGCGCTTCATATTCAGCGCCCGCGAGCCCCATATAAATTGGAATTTTATGCAGCACTTCGGCAGATATACCAGCTTCAAGCAAAGCCTCTGTGCAACATTTTAAAATGTTACCACGCGCAACATCAACACTCGACATGACATTGGCAGAACCGGCTTTGGCATATGATAAAGGATTACCGTTAGCGTCGCAAAGACACGCCCTGCAGCCTGTCCCCCCGCCATCAACACCCAAGTAATATTTTTGACCCTCAACCATACCAGCGATATAAACCAATTTAATACCACATCCAATAGCCAAACATAAAAATTATCACAACGAATTACTAATCATCTGAATTTTATGCGTTTTTTTACTTATCATAAGAGAAACGGTTAAAAATGCTAAGTTTTACTAGACAGATGGTATTGTTTTGGTATTAGATAATCACGGAGGAATTCAATGCAAAAAGTTAAGACAGAGTTAAAAAGCGAATTGGCGCAAGGCATTGACACGCTCGACTCCGCTCAAGCGCTTGAAGCGCTGCTCGGCGGTCAAATTAACGCTGTTAACGCACTGCAATCCTGCATCCCCGCCATTATTAAAGCGGCAAAAGCCGCCACATCATCAATTCGGTCTGGCGGTAATCTATGCTATGTTGGTGCGGGCAGCTCCGGCCTAATGGCTCTATCAGACAGCTTAGAAATATCCGGCACTTTTGGCGTATCAATGAGCCAAATTAAAATCCTCTTTGCTGGCGCCCCAGATACGCTTGTTGATATGCGCGGCGGCGCAGAAGACGATACTGATCTTGCCAAAACTGACGTTAAAGACACAAATTTAAAAGCTGGCGACTGCGCCATTCTCGTTTCTGCAAGCGGAAACACGCCTTATACGGTTTCAGCGCAGCATGAATTAAAACAGCTGGGCGTTACGACAATCGCTATCGCCAATAACAATCCCAGCGAACTTTTAAACAACGCCGACATTGCAATTCATTTGGATACGCCGCCGGAAGTCATTGCCGGCTCAACCAGACTGGGTGCTGGCACAGCGCAGAAAATTGCATTGAACATGATCTCTACCCTTATGGGTATTGAGCTCGGGCATATCCACGACGGGCTTATGGTAAACCTCAAAGCCGATAACGCAAAACTAGTCGAGCGTTCATTGAGCATGGTGAAAGACATTGCCCAGTGCGATCTAAGCACGGCGAAAAATACGCTCCAGCAAGCAAAAGGCAATGTTAAATTAGCCGTGCTTCTGGCGGCGGGAGCCCAAAATGAACATGCAGCAGAACGCATGTTAATTGAGCATGGAGGCGTTCTCAGAAGATGTTTGGAGGAAATCCGGTCTGACGAGAACATTAACGCATAATTTTATGCATCAACAGGGAGTAAGCAAATGAAACACAAATCGTTCAAGGCAATTTTGATTGCATCGACAATATTTGGCAGTGCAGGCTTGTCATATGCTCAAGACGCTACATTGACTATTGAAAGCTGGCGCAATGATGACTTGTCAATCTGGCAGGACAAAATCATTCCAGCGTTTGAAGCAAAGCACCCAAACATCAAGCTAAAGTTTACCCCATCAGCCCCTGCTGAATATAATGCGGTTTTGAACTCAAAGCTTGAAGCAGGTTCAGCTGGCGACCTTATCACGTGCCGCCCATTTGATGCGTCATTATCTCTGTTTGAAGCGAACCAGCTTGCACCGCTTACAGACCTAGAAGGCATGAGCAACTTCTCAGACGTTGCCAAATCAGCATGGATCACCGACGACGGCTCAACACCGTTCTGCGTACCAATGGCGTCTGTTATTCATGGCTTCATTTACAATGTAGAAGCATTTGAAGATGCAGGCGTAGAAGTGCCTGAAACCGAAGCTGAATTCTTTGCAGCGCTCGATGCGATCAAAGAAAAAGGCAACTACATTCCACTTGCTATGGGCACGAACGACCAGTGGGAAGCTGCAACAATGGGCTACAACAATGTTGGTCCAAACTACTGGAAAGGTGAAGAAGGCCGCAACGCTTTGATTAAAGGCGAGCAAAAACTTACCGATGAGCCTTGGATTGCTCCATTCCGCCAGCTGGCAAAATGGAAAGATTACCTTGGTGACGGTTTTGAAGCGCAAACTTACCCTGACAGCCAAAACCTCTTCACGCTTGGCCGAGCAGCTGTTTACCCAGCCGGTTCTTGGGAAATTTCAGGCTTCAACACAAACGCACAGTTCAAAATGGGCGCATTCAACCCACCTGTGCCAAATGAAGGTGATACATGTTACATTTCTGACCATACCGATATCGGCATTGGCATGAATGCAAATACGAAACACCCAGAAGCGGCAAAAGCATTTTTGAACTGGGTTGGTTCAGAAGAATTCGCAAGCCTATATGCCAATTCACTTCCTGGCTTCTTCCCGCTGTCTAAAGCAGCTGTAAAAATGGAAGATCCACTTGCTCAGGAATTCATTTCTTGGCGTGAAAAGTGTGAGCCAACAATCCGCTCAACGTACCAGATTTTGTCACGCGGCACACCAAACCTCGAAAACGAGACTTGGAACGCATCAGTGTCCGTTATCAAAGGTGCAGAAACACCTGAAGAAGCTGGCAAGCGTCTACAAGATGGTCTTGCATCTTGGTACGATCCACAAAAATAAGCATTTAAAATGATTGTGGGCCGCGCATTTCGTGCGGCCCGCTTCACGCCATTCAACAAGCTGGAAAAACTCATGCAAAAACCGATCAGCAAGCCTCCAATCCGTTGGCATATCCCTGTCTTTCTTGCTCCAGCTTTTTTGATTTACACGGCCGTTATGGTCATTCCATTGCTTGGAACGATCCAGCTTTCCTTATTCAGTGATATTGACGGTGAGCAGGTTTTTGTTGGCCTTGCCAATTTTAAAACACTTCTGGGCGATCAGCATTGGTCTCAACAGTTCTGGAACGCTCTGCTCAATAATACGTGGTTCTTTGTCATTCACATGCTGGTTCAAAACCCAATCGGCATTTTGCTTGCAGCGCTACTCAGCAGCAACAAGCTACGCATGAAGGCTTTCTACCGCACATCAATTTTTATCCCGACAATCCTTTCCTTCGTGATTGTTGGTTTTGCATGGAAGCTTATTTTGAGCCCTATTTGGGGTGTTGCACCAAGTATGTTGGATGCAGTTGGTTTGAAAAGCCTATTCACACCGTGGCTTGGCAAAGAAGAATATGCCCTCACCACACTTGCGCTGATTTCCGTTTGGCAATTTGTCGGCATTCCAATGATGCTGATCTATGCAGCTATGCTATCCATACCAGATGAAATTTTAGAAGCCGCCGAATGTGATGGCGTAACCGGAATTTCACAATTTTGGAAAATCAAACTGCCGCTCATTTTGCCATCAATCGGCATTATCTCGATTTTGACTTTCGTAGGCAATTTCAATGCATTCGATTTGATATATTCTGTCCAAGGTGCGCTGGCTGGTCCAAATTTCGGAACCGATGTACTTGGCACATTCATGTTCAGAACATTCTTCGGATTTCAGCTGCAATTGGGCGACCCTAATATGGGCTCCGCAATCGCCTCGATCATGTTTATCATCATTCTTATCGGCGTATCGATATACCTCTTTGGTATTCAAACACGCCTTCGCCGATACCAGTTTTAGGAAACCAAAACATGTCCGTTGATATCCAAAAAACTGCCCGTTCGCAGGTAACTTTCAGAGCGATCGCCGCGCACGCAATCCTTATTACGTACACGCTCATCGCCCTCTTCCCTGTGTTTGTGATTGTTATCAATTCATTCAAATCTCGCAATGCGATTTTCAGAGAACCCTTATCCCTGCCGAACGCTGAATCATTCAGCTTGAAGGGCTATGAAACGGTTCTGAAACAGGGCGATTTTGTTCTCTATTTTCAGAACAGCCTGATCGTGACCGTTGCCTCACTCACTATGGTTTTGCTGTTTGGCGCCATGGCCGCTTTTGCTTTGTCTGAATATCGCTTTCGCGGTAATTTGCTGACAGGTCTCTATCTGGCAATCGGCATCATGATCCCGATCCGCCTTGGTACAGTTGCCATTCTAGAAATGATGGTCGCCTCAGGTCTCGTGAACACGCTGACAGCCCTGATATTGGTTTATACAGCGCAAGGCTTGCCGCTTGCAGTCTTCATTCTGTCCGAATTTATGCAAGGCATTTCAGATGACCTTAAAAATGCGGGGCGAATTGACGGGCTCACCGAATACACTATTTTCGGCGTTCTTGTTTTGCCGCTCATCCGGCCAGCTTTAGCAACGGTTGCCGTGTTTACCATGATCCCTATCTGGAACGATCTGTGGTTCCCACTCATCCTTGCGCCAGCCGAAGAAACAAAAACAATCACGCTC
The DNA here is from genome assembly GCF_000620605.1 of Ahrensia sp. 13_GOM-1096m. NCBI lineage: Bacteria > Pseudomonadati > Pseudomonadota > Alphaproteobacteria > Hyphomicrobiales > Ahrensiaceae > Ahrensia > Ahrensia sp. 13_GOM-1096m. Next base: position 406,647 of record NZ_KK211156.1, on the reverse strand, counting down.
GGCGCGCAGGTCTTCATTGGCCAATTCGTAACCGATTGGAATGCCGTTCTCGCTTCCTTGTCATTGGCAATTATTCCGGTGCTGGTCTTATATCTCATCTTCTCCAGACAGCTCATTAAGGGTATTACAGCAGGTGCAGTTAAATGAATAAGTCTACCAATAAAGTGCGCGTTCTCGTTGTCGGCCTCGGCAATATGGGCCTGAGCCATGCTCTAGCGTATCACCACAATGATGGTTATGAGATTGTCGCTTTGGTCAATCGATCCGAAAGAGATTTGCCTGCTGACTTGCAAGGTTATGAGTTTGAAAAATCATACCCTGCCGCATTGGAAAAATACAAACCTGATCTGGTGTCTATCAATACCTATTCAGACACCCATGCAGATTATGCTATCGCGGCGATGGAAGCTGGGTGCGATGTCTTTGTTGAAAAGCCACTTGCCAACACAGTAGCCGAAGCACAAAAAGTAGTGTCTGTTGCCAAAAAGTTAGGCCGCAAACTCGTTGTTGGCTATATCCTGCGCCATCATCCATCATGGATTACTTTTGTTGATAAAGCCCGTGAGCTCGGCGGCCCATTCGTGTTCCGCTTGAACCTCAACCAGCAATCATCCGGCGATACTTGGAAAACCCATAAAAGACTTATGGAAACCACTTCGCCTATCGTTGATTGCGGCGTCCATTATGTCGATGTGATGTGCCAGATCGCAAATTCTGATCCGGTATCAGTGCGCGGCATCGGTCTTCGCTTGAGCGATGAAATTGCCGATGACATGTATAATTACGGCCATTTCCAAGTCACGTTCAAAGACGGGTCTATTGGCTGGTATGAAGCTGGATGGGGCCCAATGATGTCTCAAACGGCCTTCTTCGTGAAAGATGTTATTTCGCCAAATGGTTCGGTTTCGATTGTTGTATCCGATGACATGCAATCTGATGACATTGATAATCACACCAAAGCTTCAACCATACGTATCCACGATTCAGAAACGGATGCGCAGGGAGAGTTTGTGAAAAGCGAAGATACGCTTCTATCCACCAATGCCGATATTTCGCATGACGAATTATGCGTGCTTGAACAGCAATTTGTGCTGGATGCAATCCGCAATGATGTGGATTTAACCGAGCATATGGAAAACGCAGTAAAATCCTTAGCAGTGTGTCTGGCTGCGGATGAAAGCATCCGCACCAACCAAGAAATTACATTTTAGTATTGGGGACTCGTTTTGGGATCATTATCGCTCAAAAACATTCGTAAATCTTTCGGCAATGTCGAGGTCATCAAGGGCATTGATCTTGATGTAAAGGATGGCGAATTGGTGATTTTCGTCGGCCCTTCTGGCTGCGGAAAATCGACATTGCTTCGAATTATTGCCGGCCTTGAAACCGAAAGCACTGGCAGCATTGAAATTGACGGCGATCCGGTCAACGGACAATCACCCTCAATGCGCGGTATTTCAATGGTTTTCCAAACCTATGCGCTTTATCCACACCTCACGGTCAAAGACAATATGAGCTTAGGGCTAAAGCAAGCAAAACGTCCCAAAGAGCTGATTGAAAAACGCGTTGGCTTTGCATCGTCCATGCTTTCGCTTGATGATTATCTTGATCGCCGCCCTGCTGAATTATCGGGCGGTCAGCGCCAGCGTGTTGCAATTGGCCGTGCCATTGTGCGCCAACCCAAGCTCTTCCTTTTTGATGAGCCGCTTTCGAACTTGGACGCAGCACTGCGCGTTAACACACGCCTCGAAATCGCAAGCCTTCACAGGCAATTATCCGCCACGATGGTTTATGTAACGCACGACCAGACAGAAGCCATGACATTGGCTGATCGCATCGTCGTTCTCAATAATGGTGTGATTGAGCAAGTCGGCACGCCAATGGAATTATATAACGAACCTAAAAACAAATTTGTCGCCGGATTCATCGGTTCACCGCAAATGAACTTTATTCCTGCAAGCTGCCTTAAAATCGACGATGCGGAAACCATCGGCATACGCCCTGAAAACATTTTGATTGACGGTGCAAAAGCAGACCTCACAGGCAAAGTTTCTCATATCGAGAAACTGGGCAGCGACACCAATATATATGCTGATTGTGCTGACGCTGGCCTCATCTGCATTCGCCTATTTGGGCAGCATGACACAGAAGTGGGAAGCGATATTTCGCTCCATTTTGACCGTGATAAAATGTTCAAATTCGACAAGAATGGCGACACGATCAACTAAGACAAAGACTGTATAAAAATGACGCACGCAGCATCACATTTCGCTGCGCGCGTAAGGCTGCGCTAAACTCATTTCACAATTTTGGAATTACCCCCTCCTCATACTGTAAAAAGCCGCTACATTAGCAGTACACCAATGTCACGCTAACGAACCGGCAAGCAGCAGACCATGACCAAAGAAAATGACGAAAATTTTGATGTTGTTTCCGCCGCTATGGTGGTGATCGGCGATGAAATTCTGTCAGGGCGCACACGCGACACCAATGCTGGCCATTTAGCGTCCATCATGACTGCGATTGGCATTGATCTTAAAGAAGTACGCTTTGTATCCGATGACCAAGATGCCATTATCGAAGCGGTCAACCAGCTACGCGAACGCAATACTTATGTGTTCACGTCCGGCGGCATAGGCCCGACCCATGATGATATTACCGCAGACGCCATAGCAGCTGCCTTTGGCCTACCCTGCGATTATGACGATCAAGCCTTAAAAATTCTGGCCGAGCATTATAAAAACCGCGGCATTGAGTTTACTCAATCTCGCAAGCGTATGGCCCGTATGCCAGAAGGCGCGCACCACATTGATAATCCGATATCGAAAGCTCCCGGCTTCGTGGTTGGCAATGTGCATGTCATGGCAGGCGTTCCGTCAATTTTTCAAGCCATGTTGGATCATGTGGTTCATTCATTGCGCACAGGCCGCAAACTCTTGTCCAAATCAGTGCTTTCAGATTTAGGCGAAGGAACCATTGGCGCACCGCTTGGTGAAGTTCAGAAAAACCACCCCGATACGGTGATCGGATCGTACCCGCGCTATGAGGATGGTAATTTTTCAACAGAGCTGGTTGTGCGCAGCGCCAATGAAGCTTCCCTTGATAGCGCCCTTGAGGACATTAAAATCATGCTCTCAAAATTGCAAAACGCTTAAAGCCAGAAGCTCCATTCTAACATTGAGCTCATTTATAGATTCTCGTTTCTTTTAAAAGTCTCGTTTTTTGAACATTCTAGGCATAGCCACAAGGAATGTTCTCATGAACTATGTTCGACTAGCCAAAGAACTAAATGATGAATTTGCAACGCTTCCACTGGATGAGCGCATTGCACTTATCGCAAAGAAATTCCCCAAGGCAATATTTCCGACAAATTTCAGTACCGAAGATCAATTGATCGCGTGGGCGATTATCAATCATGGCAACCATTTGAAAATCGTAACAACCTTAAATGGTTTGCTATTAGAGAATGCGCAGACTTTGCGCTCCATCACAGCAGAGCAATATGACATCGACATTGCTGCCGTCAAAGCTGTTGCAAGCGATGTGTGGATTTCCGGTTTGCGCAACGAACAATTGAGCGCAAATAAATCCATAGAGTTTGCAAAATGGGACGATGACCGCGGTGTGTTACAAATCAACCCACTGGCTGACTGGACATTTGATAAGCTTATTAAGTCGATCGCAGAGCACGAAATTCCGATTAATCCACTATTTGAATTCAAAGCTGGATCGAAAATAGCTAGCCCTGCACGCAGGAACGCTGAATTGAATAAGCAGAGTATCGCAGCTTAACAGGCGAAATAGCCTAAACTCACAGCTTCGTAGCCGCAAACATTTGCCTCTACGAAAGAATACCGCTAAGCGAACTCCAAACATTTTGGAGTCTAGCCATGTCCCTACCTGAAAAAGCATTTCCCGTTTCTTGGGACCAGTTCCACCGCGATGCACGCGCATTAGCGTGGCGCGTTGCCAATGTATCCAAAGAATGGAAAGCTATTGTCTGCATTACGCGCGGCGGTCTTGTGCCTGCCGCAGTTATCAGCCGTGAGCTCGGTATTCGCGTCATAGAAACCGTATCCGTCGCCAGTTACCATGATTACGAAAATCAGGGCGAAATCTATGTGTTGAAAGAGATATCTCCTGAACTTCTTGAGCAAGAAGGCGAAGGCATTCTGATTATCGACGATTTGACCGATACGGGCAAAACGGCAGGTCTTGTACGTGCGATGATGCCTAAAGCGCATTTTGCGACAGTGTATGCCAAGCCTAAAGGCATGCCGCTTGTTGATACTTTTATCACAGAGGTCAGCCAAGATACGTGGATTTATTTCCCTTGGGATATGGGCTTTACATACCAAAAGCCAATCGCTGAAGACCACAAAGGCTAGAACTTAAAGAGCCTTAGGCAAGCACTGCATGAAGTGCCGCGCTTGCCTTTAGGTGCTTTGAAACACCAAACCTGACTATGCGGTGAGTTCTTTTTTCTCCCGCAGAGCCTGCGTCAATATCTGCCAAGCAGAACTCAAAAACAGACCGGCCATCATTATTGCGACGATCAGGTCCGGCCAGCGGCTACCCAAAAACCAAACCGCGACAGCAGCAAGCATGACCGCAACATTGCCAATCGCATCATTGCGCGAACACAGCCAAACCGAGCGCACATTGGCATCGCCATCTTTAAAATTGACCAAAAGAAATACGCTCAAAAGGTTTGCAGCAAGCGCCATAAATCCAATACCGCCCATGAGTTCGGCCACTGGCAAAGTATCAGTCCAAAACGAATAAGCTGTTGAACCAAAAACCCAAAGCCCCATTACAAACAGGCTTATGCCTTTCAGCATAGCAGCTCTGGTTCTCGCCGTGATGCTCATGCCAATGACATATAGAGACAGGCCATAGGTGGTTGCATCACCCAGAAAATCGAGCGCATCGGCCTGAAGTGCCTTTGAGTTAGCAAATGCGCCACCAAAGATTTCGACAACAAACATTCCTGCGTTGAGGAAAATTACCATCCATAAGCGGCGCTTATATGCATCCGACATACCGTCGAATGTAGATTGATTGTGATGATGATTACAGCCTGCCATTTTAGTCTCCATTGAATTAGGTGACTAATTATGTAATTGCTCTAGTGACTAGAGGTTCAAGCGGTATTTTTAAAAATGTTTTCAATCGGCCAATTATCATCCAAAGTCGGCGTTAAGGTTCCTACTATTCGCTATTATGAGAATATCGGACTTATTGAGCCGCCTCACCGTTCAGAAGGCAACCAACGCCGATATGAGCCTGAAGTGTTGGACAGGCTGACCTTCATTCGCCATGCGCGCGATTTGGGACTTTCTATAGATGCGATCAAAGATTTACTTATTTTGAATGCCAATCCAGACATGCCCTGTGATGAAGCCCATCTCATTGCCAATCAGCATTTGAAAGATATCGCGCGTAAAATCACGCAATTGCAGCAATTAAGCTTGGAATTAACCCGAATTACGCAAAATTGTGACAGCGACACTGTTGGTCATTGCAAAGTATTAGAAGCTTTGGGCGATCACAGCACCTGCAAAAGCGATCACTAAAACGTGCATTGCTTGAATCGCATTATGTTTCTCTTACATACGTTATCCAATTTAAAACAATGAGGTTTCCATGTCAGACTCAAGCGAATATACACCACCGAAAATCTGGAAATGGGAACCAGGTAATGGCGGCAAATTTGCCAACATCAACCGCCCTATCTCTGGCAGCACACACGAAAAAGAATTGCCCGTTGGCAAACACCCTTTTCAACTTTACTCGCTCGCGACGCCTAATGGCGTCAAAGTCACGATCATGTTCGAAGAACTGCTCGCAGCAGGCCATAGTAAGGCAGAATATGATGCTTACTTGATCAATATTCAGGAAGGCGATCAGTTCGGCTCAGGCTTTGTTGGCGTTAACCCGAATTCAAAAATCCCAGCATTGATGGACCATTCGACAGACACCCCAACCCGTGTTTTTGAATCTGGCGCGATCCTGCTTTATCTTGCTGAAAAGTTTGGTGCATTTTTGCCAACCGAACCAGCAAAACGCACAGAGGCTCTCAACTGGCTATTCTGGCTGCAAGGTTCTGCGCCTTATCTAGGCGGTGGTTTTGGCCATTTTTACGCCTATGCACCGCACAAGATAGAATACGCTATCGATCGATTTACGATGGAAGCCAAGCGTCAGCTTGATGTGCTCGACAAACAGCTTGAAAATAACACTTATATTGCCGGCGAAGAATACACGATTGCCGACATGGCAATCTGGCCTTGGTATGGCGCTGTTGCGGAAGGCACAATCTACGATGATGCTGCAACCTTCCTTGAGGCTGCTGGCTATAAGAACTTAGTGCGCTGGGCAAAATTGATTGCAAGCCGTGAAGCTGTGAAGCGCGGAAAAATGGTCAACCGTTCTTGGGGTGAACTAAACACCCAATTGCGTGAACGCCACGATGCCAGCGACTTTGAAAACAAAACGCAAGATAAGCTGGAAAACGAAGCGCAATAGCATTCAAATCTAAAACGGCCAAATCGCGATTACCTACGCAATCCTTTTTGGCCGTTTCATTAATTTATATCAAAGAGCGACAATGCTCTCGAGCAGAAATACCAATTTAAAAACTAAAGTGTAGCACCCAAATTATCTTTAGGCTCATCAGCACTGGCGCCAAGTGCATCAAGCGTAATTTGGTGCAACCGATCATCAGCAGTCATCTGTTACACTTCTCAAAGACATTTTCTTTTTAGGCTAGTTGATGCCATTTTCGCGCTGCAAAGCACGAACATAAACAATAATGGATTGAATTTCGGTATCGGTAATTCCCTCAACGGGCGGCATATCGCCAAATGGCCAATGGTGCTGGCGTGTACCGCGCTGTGCAGCCATCACAAAAGCCTGATCACCATGGTGCGATGGCTCATAAATGGGGTGAACCAAAGGCGGCGCAACACCATCTTGTCCTGCAGCGTTCTGACCATGACAGGCAGCGCAATTTTTATTAAATGCCACCTCACCTGCACTTTGCGCGGGTGTTAATTGCGGAACGCTTACATCAGCCAGTGGCGCACCGGTCGCGCTTATCTGCTCATCTGGTTTAAGACCGATATAAGCAGCCCCGCCGATGACGATGACACCGGTGATAATGTAAAGGAATTTCCGGTTCATAGAATCACTCGCTAAAATTTAGGCAGAGTTTGCACCTTCCCCTAGGTGGAAGGTCAAGCGCCCATTAAAACGACCAAGCCGAGATTGCCGATGCAAATCGTCTTGGTCGTTTCATTGATTTATAACAAAACTCGGCTTTGCGATGACAATAGCTAAAGCGTAGCACCCAAATTGTCTTCTGGACCATTTATCTCAACACCGAGATTTTTAAGCGCGACCTCCACATCATGAAGGCGATCATTAAGGCCGTCATCTTCTATCATCGGACTTTCGCTTGCCGCCCGTTGAATCGCTCGTTCGTCACCATGTAGTTTCTTGAGTTCAGCAATCTTGTCGCCGTTCGACAAGCTTTGATTGTCAATAACTCGCTGAACATCAGGATGGGTGTTTTTTGCAGATTCTCTCATAGCCAACTCCTTTTCGATTATAACTGAACAACGCTGTTAGGCGCTAAGAGTTCAATTTTAGGAGTCACGAAGTGTTACGTGAAAGACATACATGGGCAAAAGAGAAAACGTTAAGCGAAGCGCTTGTCTCAATTAAGCAAAAACAGGCGCTGTCCATCGACAACACCTGTTTCAAATAATTTGGCTAGTCTTTTTACGCGACAAAGTTAAAAATTGCAGCGACAACAACGACCAAGCCGACGAGGTAAATAATGTTATGCATTGTATTCTCCCTTCGTGTTCGCTTGGATAACCTCCAAACTTAAGTTTGGTTCCGCAGCGCACTTAACGAAGGCATGCAAAGATCACCTCGGCCTTTAAATAAATGCCTTAGCGTAAGTTTTTAGCGCCCAAAAATTGGATTTATTTAAAAACCCTTACGTTATCGGCCTTCTCTATCTCGCAACCCCGTTTTACACTTTTCCCCGTTATTCATTTTTCCACAGGTCAGATAAGGTTAACGCACACACCATATGTAGTGTTTTTCCATTTTCCCAAATCTAGTGCTTGACGGTCGCGGGCGAGTCGCGCTTTATGACATTCATGTGATGCAAGTCACTTCGCCGGATCGGGTTAGATTACCGGTGATATTTTCAAATTTTAGATGAGTTCCAGTCGACAACCGTGTGTTTCAGACGTCTTTCGCACGGCAATTCGAGTAATTTTTCACGACTTTTGCCGTGTCAAAATAAGACAGCTAAAATGTTTGTTAATACTATATTTAGTGTTTACAGGCATCATAGCAACCATATAAGGTATCTGTACCGAGTTCATATGCAGCGCATATTTCGGAACAAACCATAGTATTTTTGAGTTTCGCGCATACCAGTCGCCGGTATACGCTTTGTCTTGGGGGATCGGCGGCTAGGCAACACTGTGCCAAACAATCAGTGAATGTAACGTGTCAAACAGGTGCGCTTGAAAGGCTACCTGTGGAAAACACTAGATATAGATTTAAGGCACTAAAGGGACAATCCAATGCGCATCGAACGTCAGTTCACCAAAGAAGGTCAATCAGCATATGCGGAAGTAGAATTCCGCAAGGCAACAAGTGAAATCAAGAACCCGGACGGTTCTGTCGTCTTTCGTTTGGCCGATATTGATGTGCCAAAACAGTTCAGCCAAGTTGCTGCTGATATTCTAGCTCAAAAATACTTTCGTAAAGCAGGTGTGCCTGCCCGCTTGAAGAGAGTTGAGGAAAACTCTGTTCCATCGTTTCTTTGGCGCTCTGTAGCTGACGAAGAAGCTTTGGCAGAACTGCCTGAAGATGAACGTTATATTTCTGAGCTTGATGCGCGTCAGGTGTTCACACGTCTTGCGGGCACATGGACATATTGGGGCTGGAAAGGCGGCTATTTCGATTCAGAAGCTGATGCACAAGCTTTCATGGACGAATTGTCTTATATGCTGTGCACACAGCGCGTTGCGCCCAATTCACCGCAATGGTTCAACACGGGCCTTCACTGGGCTTATGGTATTGACGGTCCGGGCCAAGGCCACTTCTATGTGGACCCATTCACCAACAAGCTGACAAAATCAAAATCATCTTACGAGCATCCGCAGCCGCATGCTTGTTTCATCCAGTCTGTGCAGGACGACCTTGTAAACGAAGGCGGCATCATGGACCTTTGGGTTCGCGAAGCGCGTTTGTTTAAATATGGTTCAGGCACTGGCTCAAACTTCTCTTATATCCGCGGCGAAAACGAGCCTCTTTCAGGCGGCGGCAAATCATCAGGCTTGATGAGCTTCTTGAAAATTGGTGACCGCGCAGCCGGTGCCATTAAATCAGGTGGCACAACACGCCGTGCAGCCAAAATGGTTGTGGTTGATATCGATCACCCAGATATCGAAGCCTATATCGACTGGAAAGTGAACGAAGAGCAAAAAGTTGCAGCGCTTGTAACCGGTTCGAAAGTTGTTTCAAAACATCTCTCGCTCATCATGAAAGCATGCCTAAACTGTCAGGCTGATAATGATGACTGCTTTGACCCAAACAAGAACCCTGCCCTTAAGCGCGAAGTTAAAGCGGCAAAAAAAGCTTTAGTTCCAGAGAATTACGCCCTTCGGGTGATTCAATTTGCGAAGCAAGGCTACACCGACCTTCAATTCAAAACATATGACACTGACTGGGATTCAGAAGCGTATCTGACAGTTGCTGGCCAGAACTCCAACAACTCTGTTTCCATCAAAGATGGGTTCCTGCGCGCTGTTGAAGATGACGCTGATTGGGAATTGACAGCACGCCGCGACGGTTCTGTGGTCAAGCAGCTTAAAGCCCGCGACCTATGGGACAAAATTGGCTATGCCGCTTGGGCTTCTGCCGATCCGGGACTGCACTACAACACGACAATGAACGACTGGCACACCTGCCCGTCTGCTGGTCCTATCCGTGCATCAAACCCGTGTTCAGAATATATGTTCCTTGATGATACGGCATGTAACTTGGCCTCTATCAACTTGCTCCAGTTCAAAGACGCTGGCACCAAGAACATCAATATCGAGCAATATGAGCACACAGTTCGCCTGTGGACCATCGTGCTAGAAATATCTGTGATGATGGCGCAGTTCCCGTCAAAAGAAATCGCAGAACTATCTTACAAATACCGCACGCTTGGCCTTGGCTATGCAAATATCGGCGGCTTGTTGATGTCATCAGGTATTCCTTATGACTCAAAAGAAGGCCGCGCGATCTGCGGTGCGCTAACAGCAATCATGACCGGCGTGTCCTATGCAACATCCGCTGAAATGGCTGGCGAACTTGGTCCGTTCCCGGGCTACAAGCCAAACGCTAAAAGCATGGCCCGCGTTATGCGCAACCACCGCCTTGCGGCCTATGGTAAATCTGAAGGCTATGAAGAACTAGCCGTTAATCCTGTACCGCTTGTTCATGAAGAATGCCCAGATGCTGACCTGCCAAAAGCGGCAATGCGTGCATGGGACCGCGCTATCGAGCTTGGTGAAAAGAACGGTTACCGCAACGCGCAAGCAACCGTGATTGCGCCAACCGGCACAATCGGCCTTGTCATGGACTGCGATACAACAGGTATCGAGCCAGACTTCGCATTGGTGAAATTCAAGAAACTTGCCGGTGGCGGTTACTTCAAAATCATCAACCGCGCTGTGCCTGCTGCTCTTCGCACACTCGAATATACAGAAGCACAGATTGCCGAGATCGAAGCCTATGCGGTTGGTCATGGCAATATGAACCAAGCACCCGCAATCAACCCAGGCAGCTTGAAAGCTAAAGGCTTTACCGACGAGAAAATCGAAATGATCAATGCCGCTCTTGGCGCTGCTTTCGATATTAAATTCGTGTTCAACAAATGGACTGTCGGCGAAGATTTTGCCAAAGAAACGCTCGGCTTTACCGATGAGCAACTCGATGATTTCTCATTCGACATGCTGTCTGCGATGGGCTTTAGCAAAAAAGACATTGAAGCGGCCAACATTCACATTTGCGGTGCCATGACACTGGAAGGTGCCCCGCACCTGAAAGAAGAACATTATGCGGTGTTTGACTGCGCCAACCCATGCGGCAAAATCGGCAAGCGTTATTTGTCTGTCGAAAGCCACATCCGTATGATGGCAGCGGCGCAGCCGTTCATCTCTGGTGCGATTTCTAAAACTATCAACATGCCAAACTCGGCTTCGGTTGAAGACTGTAAGGACGCCTATCTTCTGTCATGGAAATTGGCGCTGAAAGCCAACGCGCTTTACCGCGATGGTTCTAAACTGTCACAGCCGCTCAATGCTTCACTGATTGAGGATGATGACGACGAAGATGCAATGGAAGATTTGATCGAAGCACCAGCAGCGGCGCGTGCCGTTCAGGTGACAGAGAAAATCGTCGAACGCATCATCGAGAAAATCTCACGCGATCAAGAAAAACTACCATCACGCCGCAAGGGCTACACGCAAAAAGCAAAAATCGGTGGTCACACTGTGTTCTTGCGCACGGGCGAATATGATGATGGCCGCCTTGGCGAAATCTTCCTTGATATGAACAAGGAAGGCTCAACCCTGCGCGCGCTGATCAACAACTTCGCGATCTCCGTGTCGCTTGGCCTGCAATATGGTGTGCCGTTGGAAGAATATGTGGATGCGTTCGTATTCACCAAATTCGAGCCTGCTGGCATGGTTCAGGGCAATGATGCGATCAAGAACGCAACATCCATTTTGGATTATGTGTTCCGCGAACTGGCCGTGTCCTATCTTGGCCGCCACGATCTGTCCCATGTTGACCAGTCAGCATTTGAACAGACCACGCTTGGCAAAGGCATAACTAGCGGCAAAGCCGATGCGGTGTCTTCGGGCCTCACACGCGGTCACAAATTGTCTGTTGTCTCCGGCAAAAAATCATCCGGCGACGTACCCGCAGGCAGCGCATCTAAAGGTGTAACGGCAATTGCCAGCGCTGCAAAAAACAAAGCTGCGCTTGCCACAGCACCAGTGCTTGAATTGCAGGAAGAGGCTTCCGCCTTCAAACGCGATTATGAGGACCGCAATGCGGATTTCCAAGCCGAAGTGCATGACGAGGTGATTGAAAAAGAAAAAGTGGATGAAGTCGCCAAAGCCAATGCGGAAGCAAAGCTTGAAGCGGCTGAAGCCAAAAAGCTGGAAAACACCCGCCGCGCAAAATCCATCATGCAGGGCTATACGGGCGACATGTGCTCGGAATGCTCTAACTTCACGATGGTTAGAAATGGCACCTGTTTGAAGTGTGACACTTGCGGCTCAACGAGCGGTTGTTCGTAAGCGAAACAAAAATTAATTATCTAGGCTAATCTATTATGCTCAATCTTTTAACGGTACTAAGCATGATTGGATTAGCCTCGCCCATCGCTTTCGGTGTACTGTTAGATAGGTTTGTAAGAGGCGATATAAGGGAGAGCTTCGCTACCGCAATTCTTTCACAAAAGTACCAAGGCTTGAAAGTTGAATCGAGTCAAATATCAAAATATTATTTTTCTTTCGTTTACAAAAACGGTAGTTTTTCGATACGTAGAGCTACAATCCTCAGCGTAATATCATTAATATTTGTAGCGTCACTTCAGTATCAATTTAATGACTATGATTACCAAAATACAACATCAAAGTTCCTAAGTATATTTAACAATGAGCCTATAAAATTTCTATGCTATTGCGCTTGCTTTGTCATAGTAGACGTACTTTCCTTTTATCAGACAGCGCGTTTCGTAAGATTATTCTCTGGAATAGAAAGCGGCGGCGACTTAGTCTTCATAGCATTTGCTGATATAGCATTATCACTGGTAATATTTATATGTGTATTACCTATGTTTATTATTGGTACTACTTACACTTTTTTTGACCAAGCACCTAGAGACATAGTCATAAAGTTGCAAACTGCATCTTTTCAGCAAACGGTAGACATACGCGATATAATATCAACGGGAATGCCCTACAGTCCGAGCATTGCTAAAAATGAAAGCGACTTATCGCCAAAGGAAATAGCGAGACGTGATTTCCTAGAAAACATAGAAGAAAACAAGTGGATCTATGTGAATCCCACAGTACTTACTTCGCCGCACGCAAATTTTAAAACAGAGAACTATGCGGAATCTAAAGCTGAAGATTTTGTCCTATCAGGCCAACTTTTATACTTTGAATCTGCGACTGAAACAAATGAAGTAATAGCAGAGCGATTCGCACATATATTAGAATCTTCGCCAAATATTACGTCTGCTGAAGTTCTTTTTTCAGAAACTGGGTTTCTAGGAACAGACGTCATGATGTTCAGGTTAATTGGCGGTGGCCGCCCCTCACTAGTTAAATTCGCAAAGACTTATCTAGATGCGGTTAGCGATACCAACTTCTTAGGTAGCGATTTAAGAAAGTTAATTAGTTTAGGCTCAAAAAAGGTTACCGATAATCAAATAGTTTTCAACGTGATAGCAAACGTAGATATATTAGCAGAGTTTGGAAACTTTCGTTACTCGTGTGGTGAAGACCCAGTGCAGTTTTTGAATGGGAATGATCCAGAAAGTTATCCAACTAAAGACATGTGCAAAGATGGTGTACTAATTTCTGAGACCTCTTTGAGAGGCGTTGAAGCGAGAATGTTGTACAACTATTCTGAAGAGGATACGATTCCGATTTTGCCGTTTGGTTTCTCGTCTATTTTCTTTTCATTATTAGTATATTTTTCTTTTTCTGCGTGGTTACTCCTTCGATATACAATCACGAAATCATCGGATGTGTTCGACACTCAACTAGTGTCTAAAAATGTTTTTACGATACTGATATCGATATCAGTGGTATTGGTTGTCGCTCTCTATTCTCTTGTAAAATATCTTTTATAGCTTTCGCGAGGAAATACCGCCGCAATTTGCTTTATCCGAAGTCACTGCGTTCGACCACCTTCTCCCACCAGCGGGAGAAGGAAGAACAGAGGCTAGCCGCCAAACACAGTGCTGGTTGAGAAAATGAAATTCAGCAAATAAGCGCCCTCCCTTCTCCCGCAAGCGGGAGAAGGTGGATACGAGTGCTAACGAGTAGACGGATGAGGGCTTCATAAAGAGCCCACTAACAACTAACGCCCTGCTTTGCGCCATCCCGCAGCACGGGCATCAGCTTCGGTGCAAAACCAGCGTTCGCCATACTTCGTGCGAATATTGGTAGCTAAATAATATTCCTGCCCCGGCACATGATAAATCTTCTCACGTGAACCAATACTCACATTGCCTTTGATCACGCAATCAGAACGAAGCCCATAGGCCGCAGCAATATCAGCGGCTTTGTCGTTCAGTTCAGGTGGGGCAAGAGCAACAGCAGCGCCGCCAACAAATGCCAGCCCAACCAATCCACCCGCTTTAAGAAAAAATGACATAACGCCCCCGACTTTTAAGGCGTCATTCTAACAGCGAGCTGTAAATAAAGATTTTGCCAGAAAGTTCAAATACAACAGATCAGCACCGCACCTTGCGCTCAAAACCAATGTGCAACACTATCAGAGCATAACTATTGATGATTTTTGACAAAACTGTCTCAGAACTGCGACACATTCATGCACAAAACGATACGCGGCGAATGACATTACACGGACAGCAAATTCATACTAAGGTGAAAATTGGTATCTTGGGAGGAATATCAAAATGCGGGAGCCCTATAATCATGCAACGCGCATAGATGCAGCAATTGCGCGCAATGAAGCCGCCTACGCCCCTCTCGTTGCCTCTTGGCAGCGGTCTAAAAAGCTGCACGATTTAAATCCCGATAAACGCAGCGCACCGGAACGCTTAACGCAGGCCGAATTTAACATTGCGCGCGAACAAGCAGGGCTTCTGATTAAAAACAGCGAAGCATCATTGGACCAACTCTACCAAGCTGTTGGCGATGTTGGCTGCAATGTCATTTTGGCAAACCGTGAGGGCGTTCCGCTCACACGGCGCGGCTCGCCAGCTGATGATGACACATTTGAGAGCTGGGGTTTATGGACCGGCGCGATCTGGAGCGAGGCAAGCGAAGGCACAAACGGCGTTGGCACATGCATTGTCGAAGAGCGCCCGCTGACCATTCATAAAGACCAACATTTTCACAAAAAGAATATTGACCTTTCATGTACCGCCGCCCCTATTTTTGACCATGAGGGCGAGCTCATTGCAGTGGTTGATGTATCCTCATGCCGCTCAGACTTAACGTCAAGATTTTCAAAATTGATCTCTTCCGCAGTCATCAATGCGGCGCGCACGATTGAAGCAAATTATTTCAGCGAGAAGTTTTCTAGCGCGAAAATTTTGCTCGTGCCGCAAGATACAACCGATGCGTCAGCACAGCACCGCTGGCAAAGCGCAGCCCTTATTGCGGTTGATCAAGATGATCTGATTATTGGCGCAACACGGGCAGCCCGAAGCATTTATAAACTCGGCCAACAAGACCTTAAAAACAATGTGCCGCTTTCAAGTTTGCTTGGTCATGAGAACGATCAGGCACATCGTTATGCGACAGCAGAACAGCGTGTTATTCAACAGGCGATCGCCAGCACGAATGGAAACATCAGTGCTGCCGCCTCTGCTCTGGGCATAAGCCGCGCAACGCTGCACCGAAAAATCAATAAATTTCGCCAATCCAACTAAACGGCAAACAAGCACATTAATTGCAAAAATGTGTCGCAAAACCATTACACATCCATGCATGAACCACATGCGGCCACCGTGACAATTTGAGTTTCACCGCCCACCATCTCCCTGCAACGACCATCAGGGAGGAAATCATGGTTTTTGAATTCAAGAAGAAATATGGCAATTTTATCAATGGTAAATTCGCCGATCCGGTAGACGGTCAATATTTCGACAACACCTCACCCGTGAACGGCAAAGTGCTTTGCCAAATCGCACGTTCCAACGAAAAAGATATTGAAGCAGCGCTTGATGCTGCCCATGCCGCAAAAGACGCTTGGGGCTCAACCAGCGTTACCGAACGCAGCCAGATTTTGATCAATATTGCGCAAACAATGGAAGACAATCTGGCAACACTGGCTGAAGCAGAAACATGGGACAACGGCAAACCTATTCGTGAAACAACCGCTGCCGACATTCCCCTTGCGATTGATCATTTCCGATATTTTGCAGGCGTAATCAGAGCACAAGAAGGCGCGCTCAGCGAGCTTGATAACGATACAGTTGCCTATCACTTCCAAGAACCATTGGGCGTTGTTGGCCAAATTATTCCGTGGAATTTTCCAATTCTTATGGCGATATGGAAAATTGCACCAGCGCTTGCAGCCGGCAATTGTATTGTCCTTAAACCAGCTGAACAAACGCCAGCATCCATTCTCGTTCTTATGGAACTGGTTGGACATTTATTGCCGCCGGGCGTGCTCAATGTTGTAAATGGCTTTGGCCTTGAGGCTGGCAAACCTTTGGCATCCAGCAAGCGTATCGCAAAAATCGCCTTCACGGGTGAAACAACAACCGGCCGCCTGATTATGCAATATGCAAGCGCAAATATCATTCCATGCACATTGGAATTGGGCGGTAAATCTCCTAACATCTTCTTCAAAGACATCATGGACGAAGATGATGCATTCTTCGACAAAGCGATTGAAGGTTTGGTCTTGTTTGCCTTTAACCAAGGTGAAGTCTGCACCTGCCCGAGCCGCGCAATCATTCATGAAGACATATATGAAGAATTCATGGCGCGTTGTCTCAAGCGTATCGAAGCGATCGTGCAAGGCGATCCGCTTGATCCAAGCACAATGGTCGGCGCGCAGGCATCAAGCGAACAGTTCGAGAAAATCCTGTCCTATATGGATATTGGCAAGAAAGAAGGCGCTGAACTATTGATTGGCGGCGGCGCTGCCAAACAAACAGGCAATATTGAAGGCGGCTATTACATTCAGCCAACCGTGTTTAAAGGCACCAATGATATGAGGATTTTCCAAGAGGAAATCTTCGGCCCTGTTCTGTCTGTTTGTACGTTCAAGACAGATGAAGAAGCGTTGGAAATTGCCAATGATACGCTTTATGGCCTTGGTGCTGGTGTTTGGAGCCGCGATGCGAACAAATGCTATCGCTTTGGACGTGCAATTCAAGCGGGCCGTGTTTGGACAAATTGCTACCATGCCTACCCTGCGCACGCAGCATTTGGCGGATACAAACAGTCAGGCATTGGCCGTGAAAACCACTTGATGATGCTTAGCCATTACCAAAAAACGAAAAACTTGCTTGTGAGCTACAGCCCGAACAAACTGGGTTTCTTCTAAGGAATAAATGGGGTGCGCAATTTCGCGTGCCCCAACATCCAACCTGAAGAAAGGTGCACTGATGGAAAATCAAGTCGAAGCAACCGATGCCGCATTAAAGCTCATTGCAGAAATTGTTGAAGATCACGGGCCAGTCATGTTCCATCAATCGGGTGGGTGCTGCGATGGCTCATCGCCCATGTGCTATGCTCTCGGCGATCTCATTATTGCCGATCATGATGTTAAGCTTGGCGAGATAGGCGGCGCGCCATTTTATATTGGCGGCGATCAATATGAAGTCTGGAAACATACGCGATTGATAATCGATGTTGTCGAAGGCAAAGGCGGTATGTTTTCGCTAGACAATGGCCGCGGCAAACGCTTTTTGACCCGTTCCGAAATATGTTCCGTACCTTGAAATTAACCGCGTCAAAAGCGTTACTTCCCACCCATTAACCCATACGCGGCTGGATAACTTGTTTTCTAAGCCAAGCCGTAAAGGAAGCTGCAAGCGGCAAATTTTGCCCCATTGGGGTCGCTACGAAATAGCTTTTTGCAGCATCGGTCGTTACATCCGCCAGCCGAATTAAATCACCATCATTGAGTTCGCGCTCAATCAAATAAGTCGGCAAAATCGCAGCGCCCATTCCTGCAAGCGCAGCAGAAATGACAAGACTAAACTGGTCGAAATGGCTTCCTTGTCGCAGCGCCAAACCATTCTCACCAAGGCTCTTTGCAAACTCTTCCCATAAATGTGTCCGCGCCGATAAATGCAAAAGAGGCATATCGAGCACATCTAATGGCTTAGACACTCCACAGCGCGAAATTAGGTCCGGTGCGGCCACAGCCACAAGCGTTTCAGGACAAAGAGGCGAAAGTTGCGCCCCTGGCCAATCCCATCCACCAAAATGGACGGCGACATCGATTTGTTCCTTATACAAATCGAACGGTTCAGATCGGCTATACACAACCATTTCCAAGCCATCGTGTAAATCACGAAACTTTGGCAAGCGCGGAACGAGCCACCGCGCAGCAAAAGTCGGCGGCGCGGCGATTGCAAGCACTTGCGGTCCTGTTCCTGCAGCGATGGCATGATACATCGTGCGGCGCAGCCGCTCCAGATCGCCGCACACGGCATCGGCTAACGCGCGCCCCGCTCCTGTCAGCCGTACACCGCGCCCTTCTCGCCTGAACAAAGGCGTACCAATTTGCTCTTCTAATTCCTTGACCTGCCGGCTAACGGCACTTTGCGTGAGGCCTAATTCTTCTGCTGCAGCAGTAAAACTCTCTTGCTTTGCCGATGCTTCAAAACAACGCAAAACAGCAAGTGTGGGCAGTCGGTCAGCATGTGCCATATAGAGCTAATCCATTCATTTTATGAATGGATAAATACATATCATAGGTATTTATTGCAATGTGAATTCCGCTTACGCTCTCTCCAACACTGGGAGAGATCAAATGAAAAACGTTGCGATTCTTGGATTGGGAAAAGTCGGCACGCTGGCTGGTGAATTACTGCACGATACAGGCTTTAAAGTTACAGGCATCGATAATCGCGCTATGACCGACCTGCCCTTTGAAACAAAGGCGGTTGATGTATCTGACTTAGAAGCGCTGCGAACAGCACTCTCAAATGTAGATGCCGTTTTGTCTTGCTTGCCTTACTTTTTAAACATTGGCGTGGCGCAAATAGCCCATGACTTAGGATTGCATTATTTTGATCTGACCGAAGACGTACCGACAACCAAAGCTATTTTGAAACTCTCTAAAACATCCAAAGGCTTGATGGCTCCGCAATGCGGCCTCGCCCCCGGATTTGTTGGCATTGTAGGCGCTGATCTTATCAGCCAGTTTGATGACTGCCGCTCATGCAGAATGCGCGTTGGCGCATTACCTCAAAACCCGACAGGACAAATGGGCTATTCGTTCAACTGGTCACCAGAAGGTGTCGTCAACGAATATCTGAATGATTGCGAAGTCCTTGAGAACGGAGAAACCAAATGGATTTCACCCATGGAATGGGTGGAAAAAGTTGTCATTGGCGGTATTGAGCTCGAAGCTTTCACCACATCAGGCGGGCTTGGCACCATGTGCGAAACCTATGCCGAAACGGTGCCGAACATGGACTATAAAACCATGCGTTATCCGGGCCATGTCGATTTGATGAATTTCTTCTTCCACGAACTTTTAATGCGTGACCGACGCAAAGAGGCCGGAGAAATTCTCGTCAATGCAAAACCGCCGGTAAGCGATGACATCGTTTATATTCATGTTTCCGCTGAAGGCACGATTGATGGACGCTTAGAGCGCCGTGAATTTGTACGAGGCCTAAAACCACTTGAGATTGCGGGTAAACACCGCACAGCAATTGCATGGACGACAGCATCTTCCGTCGTCGCAATTATTGAAATGGTGCGCGATGGCACCTTGCCAAACACAGGCTTTTTAAAACAGGAAGATATATCACTGGCAGCGTTCTTAAACACCGCAAATGGGGCGCGTTATGCAGGATAGTCCAAGCGAGTTTCGCCGCGCCGCCCGCATCAATGGAATTGAGATTTCACAAATTGTGCAAATTTCCGAAACAGCGGCGCAAATGCGTGCCGATGGCCACGATGTTGTTGCTTTATCCACGGGCGCACCGGACTTTCCAACACCGGATTTTGTGATTCAAGCGGCCCATAATGCTGCCCTTGCTGGACAAACTGGTTACACGGCAACGGCTGGCACCAATCAACTGCGTGATGAAATAGCAGCGCAAAGCCATGTCACACGTGCCCATGTGATTGTATCCACGGGTGCCAAACAAGTTTTGGCCAACGCCATGCTCGCCACTTTAAATGATGGCGATGAGGTCATTATACCGACACCCTATTGGACATCCTATTCTGACATTGTGACAATGGCAGGCGGCACCGCTGTCACGGTGCCCTGCCCGATGTCTCAAGGGTTCAAACTCACACCTGAAGATTTAGAAAAAGCCATCAGCCCTAAGACGCGCTGGCTGATGCTAAACTCACCATCCAATCCATCCGGTGCAATTTACACCGAAGGCGAGATCCGCGCCCTTGCTCAAGTTTTAGCAAACCATCCCCACGTCTGGGTCTTGGCCGATGAAATCTATGAGCATCTTAGCTATGTACCTTTCACCAGCTTCGCGGTCGCAGCGCCAGAGTTGGCAAGCCGCACACTGATCGTCAATGGCGTCTCAAAAGCTTGGGCCATGACAGGCTGGCGCATTGGTTGGGGCATTGGCCCCGCGCCATTGATCCGAGCAATGATTGCTGTTCAGGGTCAAGTCACCTCAGGCGCATGTTCGATTAGCCAAGCGGCCGCACTCGCCGCGTTAACGGGTGATAGAAAACTACTATCCGATAGGCTTCAGGATTTTGATGCCCGCCGCAAACTTGTCGTTGGCGGCCTTAACGCCATGGCTGGCATCACATGTCCAGAGCCAGACGGCGCATTCTACGTCTTTCCCAATATCGAAGGGATGATGGCCAAGGGCGGTTTTGAAACCTGTACGGATGCCTGCAACTGGCTGCTCGAAAAAGCACATGTCGCCATCGTTCCAGGCGCTGCCTTTGGCCTGCCTGGACACGTCCGCATTTCTTTTGCCTACGGCCAAGATGACCTGAACGAAGGCCTCACGCGCATGGCCTCTGCACTCAAAAAACTGCGTTAGCAGCCCAATCAAGGAGAATATTCATGGATCATTCCACAGTATTGAAAAACCTTGGCTTTACAGCCGCTGAATTGACAGGCGGAACGCTTGCAGTGATCTCGCCGATTGATGGCGCAGAAGTTGCCAAAGTGCATGAAACGCCATTAGCAGAAATGCCGACGATCATCGCCAAATCTCAAGCAGCGTTTAAAGCATGGCGCACCCTGCCTGCCCCGCGCCGCGGTGAACTGGTGCGCTTGCTCGGCGAAGAACTGCGTGCCTCAAAAGATGCGCTTGGCGCTTTGGTCACATTAGAGGCTGGCAAAGTGACCTCAGAAGGTTTGGGCGAAGTACAAGAGATGATCGACATTTGCGATTTTGCCGTAGGTCAATCGCGTCAATTATACGGCCTGACGATTGCATCTGAGCGCCCCGGCCATAAAATGTCCGAGACATGGCATCCCATGGGCCCTTGCGGCGTCATTTCCGCATTCAACTTTCCGGTTGCGGTTTGGTCATGGAACACGGCGCTTGCACTCATATGCGGCAATCCAGTGATCTGGAAGCCATCTGAAAAAACACCCCTTACCGCAATGGCTTGTGTGAAAATTCTTGAACGCGCCATTGCCCGCTTTGGCGATGATGCGCCAGACGGCTTGCATCAATTGCTGATTGGCGGCGCAGATATCGGTGCTGCATTGGTAGATAGCAAAGCAGTGCCAATACTATCTGCTACAGGGTCAACGCGGATGGGCAGCATCGTAGGACCAAAAGTTGCCGCACGTTGGGGGCGCTCTATTCTTGAACTTGGCGGCAACAATGCAATGATCGTCGCTCCATCTGCTGATCTAGAAATGGCTGTGCGCGGCATCGTGTTCTCAGCTGTTGGCACCGCAGGGCAACGCTGCACATCACTGCGCCGTTTGATCGTTCACAAGTCGATCAAAGCAGAACTCGTCGAGAAACTGAAGTCGGCCTATAGCAGCTTGGCCGTCGGCGATCCGCGAACCCAAGGCACATTGATTGGCCCATTAATCGACCAAGATGCACTGTCGGCGATGCAAGAAGCATTGAAAAACGCCAGGGCCGAAGGCGGTGTCGTGCATGGCGGCGAAACTGTGACCAAAGGCGTGCCATCGGGTGCATATGTTGCGCCCGCATTGGTTGAAATGCCAAGCCAAACCAAAACGGTAAAGACCGAAACTTTTGTGCCTATATTATACGTCATGGAATATGAGACATTGGACGAAGCAATCCACATGCAAAACGATGTGCCGCAAGGCCTGTCTTCTTGTATCTTTACGCTCAACATGCGTGAGGCGGAAACATTTTTATCAGCCACAGGGTCTGACTGCGGAATTGCAAACGTCAATATTGGCCCATCAGGGGCAGAAATTGGCGGCGCATTTGGCGGCGAAAAAGAAACAGGCGGCGGGCGTGAAAGCGGTTCAGACGCATGGAAAGGTTACATGCGGCGTCAAACTTCAACTGTCAACTATTCGGCTGAACTACCGCTTGCACAAGGTGTATCTTTCGATATCTAAACTCTATATGGGCTTGGGCTTTTATAAGGCCAAGCCAACTCAATCAGGAAATATTGATGACTACTCACATGCACCCCGATAAGATTCGCACACTGTTTTCCCAAGCGATGTCCGATATGTATCGTGCAGAGGTGCCGCAATACGGCACGCTGATGGAACTTGTGCGCGATGTGAACGACGCGGCACTGAAAGAAAATCCAGCGCTAAAATCGCGGCTAGAAGCAGCAGGAGAATTGGACCGTCTTGATGTGGAACGTCACGGCGCAATTCGTCTGGGTACAGCACAAGAATTAGCAACAATCCGGCGCATGTTTGCTGTGATGGGCATGTTTCCCGTCAGCTATTATGATTTATCCGTTGCGGGCATACCAGTCCATTCAACCGCATTTCGCCCTGTTGAACAGGCTTCACTTCAGGCAAATCCATTCCGCGTATTCACATCGCTCTTGCGTTTGGATTTGGTGGAAGATCGTGCACTGGCTGAAAAGTCCGAACAAATTTTAAGCAAGCGCCAAATTGTTACCGACGGCGCTTTCGCACTTATTGATGTGGCAGAAAAACAAGGCGGCCTAACAGAAGAACAAGCGCATAAATTTGTGCTAGAGGCTTTGGAAACTTTCCGCTGGCACCGCGATGCGACTGTCGATGCGCAAACCTATGAACAACTGGTTGCAGCACACCGCTTGATTGCAGATGTGGTCAGCTTCAAAGGCCCGCATATCAATCATTTAACGCCGCGCACGTTGGACATTGATGCCGTGCAGGCACAAATGCCTTCACGTGGCATTTCACCAAAGGCAGTCATTGAAGGGCCACCACACCGCAAAACTGATATTCTGCTGCGCCAAACATCTTTCAAGGCACTTGATGAAGAGGTTTTATTCCAAGGTGTAGCAGGCAGCCACACAGCCCGTTTTGGTGAGATCGAACAACGCGGCGTAGCGCTGACACCAGCAGGGCGCGAATTTTATGACAAGGCTTTGACGCAAACCCGCGAAGCCGCATCAAAACCTGGTGCAGATAATTACACAGCACTACTCGAAGCGGCCTTTTCGGCACTGCCGGATGATTTAGAAACATTGCGCCAAGAGCGATTGGCATTTTTCCGCTATCGTGCAACCGATAAAACGCTGGCAAGCAAGGCAGAAAATCTGTCGGAATTGATTGCCTCAGGTGCACTCATAGCCGATCCGCAAATCTATGAAGATTTCTTACCCGTTTCAGCTGCCGGTATTTTCCAATCAAACCTTGGAGCGGAAGATCAATCAAACTATAGCGCTTCGGCCAATCAGGATGCTTTTGAAGCTGCCCTCGGCACAAAAGTCATCGACGAAATGGCGCTTTATGCTCAGATTGAAATCGACAGCCTCACCGAAGCCCTTGCTCAACTTGGGCAAGGCCATTTGTGTTAAATAAACACTTTGGCGTTGCTGAGATCTGCGATGGAGTGCCGCAATAGACATAGGCATTGATTTGGTCCAATACGGCATAAAAGGAGAACGATTATGTCAGAAAATGAAGACCAAACACGCGACTCAAACGGAGCCGTACTTGCAGATGGTGATAATGTTACCGTCATTAAAGACTTGAAGGTTAAAGGCACGTCCTCAACCATTAAGCGCGGCACGATGGTCAAAGGTATTCGTTTGACGGGTAATCCTGACGAAGTTGAATGCCGAGTCGAAAAAACAAAAGGTCTTGTGCTGCGTACAGAGTTTTTGAAAAAGGCGTAAAACGATTACCGCTCAACGCCTTCCGCATAGTTGGATAGGCGTTTGGCCAATAGGCCAACAAGGCTGTGCAAGATCACAGTCAGGCACGCAAGCGTAATCAAACAGGCAAACATGAGGTCGGTTTTAACACGTCCATTGGCAAGCAACATTAAGTAGCCAAGCCCTTTGGAAGCACCGACCCATTCGCCAATTACCGCACCAATAGGCGCATAGACCGCGGCCAATTTTAATCCAGAGCCTAACGCCGGCAAAGCGGCTGGAATTCGGATATGGCGCAAAATCTGCAACTGCCGACCACCCATTGTTTTAGCAAGATCAAGATACCCGCGATCAATGCGCGTCAAACCATCATGAAAAGCCGATGTGACCGGAAAATAGATAATCAAAACAGCCATCACCACTTTGGACCCCATGCCGTAGCCAAACCACAATGTTAGCAAAGGTGCGAGTGCAAAAACGGGCACCGCTTGGGTGAAAACCAAAATAGGGAGCATCAATCTTTCAGCCGTTTTTGAAAGCGTCAATTGCAATGCAGTCGCAACGCCAAACAACGTGCCGAGCAACAGCCCCAACAAAATTTCTGTTATTGTGACAAGTGCATTTTCACCAATCAGCACGCGATTAAAATAGGCCGATTTTGCAACCCGCCACGGCGACGGCAAAATGAAATGCGGCGCACCAGTAATCAAAACCAGAGCCTGCCAAATACAAAGCATCAATAGAATTGCGAAAAGGAGATCGAGTTTTCTCATGCCGCTAACGCTCTCAAATAGGCCAATAATTTTGATTGGCAAAGCAGTGTTTCCGGCGCATCGACCGCCCGTATGGCTGGCAAATCAGGTGCAGGCCAAACCACCATGCCGCTCTTATTCATAACGAGAATTTGGTCTGCCACACGGCTCGCTTCTGCCGGATCATGGGTAACGAGCAACACGGTTTTACCTGTCAAAAGCTCTGCAGATAGCTCTTGCATATCTGCACGAGTGCCCGCGTCGAGCGCAGAAAAAGGTTCGTCCAATAAAACAATTGGCCGATCCTCCATCAATGTGCGTGCAAGCGCAGCACGTTGCCGCATGCCGCCAGATAAAGCCGCCGGTTTTTTGTGCCCATGATCGCTAAGACCAACACGGTCAAGCAGCATCATTGCACGTTCTTCATCATGTGCATCACCGCGGAGTGAAGCACCTATCATGAGATTTTCAACAACCGACAACCAAGGCAAAAGAAGATCAGATTGCGCCATATAGCTTATCTGCCCAGCAATGGATTGCCCATCAGATGTTGAAATTTCACCTTTAAAATGACCGCCCGTCTTAAGCCCCAAAAGCAAACGCAGAATAGTAGATTTCCCAACGCCAGAAGGACCAAGCAAACAAGTCCAACGTCCCGCAGGCATCACAAAGGAAGCATCAAAGAGCTGTTTATTCTCAATGAAAAAACAGCCCTTGAAGATGATTTCAGGCGACGGGCTCATTTTCCGCGCAGCCCCATATCCCAAAACCCAATCTCTAATTCAGTCGCTTTGGTAAAACGGGATTGCACAGAGGCAAGGCGCGGCGACGCAGTCATATCATGGCCGATACGTCGTTCAACCGATTGGTCAATCATTGCACCAACTGTACGGCAAGCTTGCTGATATTCATCGCCTGAATAAACAGCAATCCAGTCCGCATAAGGCGTGTCTTCTGCTGCGGTTTTTGCCAAACGCAAACCGATCTCACCATAGCCCATAACGCAAGGCGCAAGTGCCGCCATAAGATCAAGAAAATCACCCTGCATGCCAGCGTCCATTACATAGCGCGTATAGGCAAGATTTTCCGTGGTTTCAGAAGCATCAAAAAGCGCTTCTTCGCTGATACCCGCTGCAGTGCAAGTTGTCACATGCAAAGACATTTCAAGATTGACCAACGTATTGACCGTTCCGGCGCAGATTTTCATTTCATCTAACGTTTCGGCCTTGATCACACCCAATGACCATGCACGCGCATAGTGCACAAGATACACATAGTCTTGGATCAAATAGTGAAGGAATGAAACGCGCGGCAAACTACCATCACGCAACCCCTCTACAAAATCGTGATTGATATAATCATGCCAGCTCTGCCCTGCTCCGGCACGCCAGACAGCGAATGTTTTTCCATAATCAGGATGTGTCATTGCGCGGTCACATCGATTGCAATCGCCTCTACTGGATTTTGCGATGGAATAAGACCTGCTTCATTCAAAAATGCTTCAAACTTGGCATAGCGGCCAGCATCCATAGCAGCGGGACGCTTGGAAAAACGCGGCCAAGTATCTGTCCATGCAAGCTTGTTCAACTCGTCTTGTAATTCGGTTGATGTGCTGGAAAAAACTTCCCAACTTTCCTGCGGATGATTGGTGATATATTGCGTGGCCTTCTCGGTTGCTGAAAGAAAGCGTGCAATCATTTCCTTATCCATCGTGTCTGAATTCGCAACATAGATAAGCTCGTCATAAGGCGGCACACCTTCTTCTTCGACATAGAAACATTTGCCTTCTACGCCTTCAATATTCATCTGGTTAAGTTCAAAATTTCGATACGCTCCAATCACAGCGTCAACCTGTTTGGACATGAGCGCTGGTGACAATGAAAAGTTCACATTGACCAGTTCAACGTCCTTCAAAGTCAAACCGTGATTTTTTAAAACAGTACCAAGTATGGCCTCTTCAACACCAGCAACGGAAGTTCCAATTTTCTTGCCCTTCAAATCCGCAGGTGTTTTAATCGGGCCGTCCTTGAGAACAAGCAAACAATTGAGCGGTGTGGCAACCAATGTGCCAACCCGCTTTAGCGGCAAACCTTCATGTATCTGAATGTGTAATTGCGGCTGATAAGAAACCGCAAGATCGCCTTTTCCTGCCGCTACTAATTTAGGCGGATCGGAAGGATCAGCAGGCGCGATGATTTCCACCTCTAAATCTTGCTCTGCAAAATACCCCTTTTCTTGCGCAACAATAATGGGTCCATGATCAGGGTTTACAAACCAGTCGAGTAAAAGGGTCATCTGATCTGCTGCGATTGCAGGAGAAGTCAGCATTGCAATTGCCATCGTCAAAGCGGTTCGTTTCATCATTAAGACCTTTCAAGTTCGGGCATATCGCCCATTGCAATTAAAGAAATGGGACCATCCCAATATGTTTTTAGGTGT
The DNA here is from genome assembly GCF_000620605.1 of Ahrensia sp. 13_GOM-1096m. Lineage (NCBI taxonomy): Bacteria > Pseudomonadati > Pseudomonadota > Alphaproteobacteria > Hyphomicrobiales > Ahrensiaceae > Ahrensia > Ahrensia sp. 13_GOM-1096m. The sequence goes on along the minus strand of NZ_KK211156.1, from coordinate 379,205 downwards.
GTTGCTGCCTGCCAAGAACGAAGTCCTGACCTGCAAATTAAAACAGCGCGCTGGCCTGTATCAGGCATCGGTTTTGCGGTTGGAAAATCGCTGACCTTCATGCGCCGCGCCGCAGGATGAACAAGCGCGGGCGCTTCTGCCTCGTCTCGTAACTCGATCACCCAGTCCGACGGCTGAATTTCATCATCGGCAATAAATGCAAATGATCCGCTTTCAGGTTCCGGCGCATTGTCAAAACGAAATCCATTGCTGCGCATTGTTCGCAGATCATGGGTAACAAGTTGGCCAAGCGGTGAAGGCTCTAATCCCAATAGAACAGACAGTGCCATTTGTGCTTGTGCCGCCCCCAAAAGGCCAACAACTGGCCCCATGACACCAGCCGTGGCGCATGTCGCCGCGCGAGCTGGTAAATCTGGAAATACGGCACGTAAGGATGGCGCAGAGCCACAAAACCCGCCGACATATCCAGATAAACCAAGCGCTGACGCCGTAATAAATGGCGTTGCTGTAGCCTTACAAAAATCTGACAAAATATAGCTGACAGCAAAACTATCGGCGCAATCTACCACCAATGACGCCTCGCTAATTAGCACCTTTGCATTCTTCGGCGTGAGGCGTTCGCACACCGGCATGATGGTGCAATCAGAATTCAAGCCTGCCAGACTTTGCGCCGCAATTTGAGCTTTGAGCATTCCAATATCGGCTTCGCGAAACAGCGTTTGCCTGTGCAAATTTGAAACCGAAACAATATCGCTATCAACGAGGATCAAGCGCCCAACGCCAGCCGCTGCGAGATATTGTGCGACGGGACAGCCAAGCCCGCCAACCCCAACAATCAGGACAGTTGCTTTGCCAATAGCAGCCTGACCTTGAGCGCCGACTTCTGGCAATATTTCCTGACGCGCATAGCGGCTCATCGTGTCGCCTCCAGCCAAGCTTTGACACGCGCTTCAGGGTCTTCGTTCAAAGTAATATCTGTCACGGCAGAAACGACATCCGCGCCCGCTTCAAAAGCGCCTGCCGCCCGCTCAATATTCATACCGCCAATCGCAATCAAAGGCGTTTGGCCAATCAGTCCGCGCCATTTGGTGAGTTTTTCAACGCCCTGCTCATGCCATTTCATCTTTTTCAAAATGGTTGGGTAAATGGGGCCAAGCGCAATATAATCAGGCTCTAGCGCTAATGCGCGATCAAGCTCAGCACGATCATGCGTACTGATACCAATGCGCAAACCAGCAGCGCGGATGGCCTTAATATCAGCACCCTCTAAATCCTCTTGGCCTAGATGAATAAAATCGCATTTCTCTTCTATGGCGATTTGCCAATAATCATTCACGACCAACGTGCAATTGTGCTGTTTGCAAAGATCGCGTGCACGACGAATCTCATCACGCAGCACATCATCGGGCATGTCTTTTATACGAAGCTGCACGAGCTTGATGCCAAGTGGTAAAAGCCGTTCGAGCCATTTTGCATTGTCAAAGATTGGGTAAAATCGATCAAGCTTCATATTAAAAAAGCCTTTCCAAGTATGGGCGTGGAAGGTGCTGCCATATCGCGCGGTTCCATGGGATCGGCCTTAGCCGCCAATTGTCCCGCATGAACGGCCCCCGCAAAGGCTTCAGCCATAGCTGCTGGGTCACCTGCTTTCGCCACAGCCGTGTTCAGCAATACCGCATCAAAACCCATTTCCATTGCTTGCGCTGCCTGTGACGGCAGGCCCAACCCCGCATCAATAACCAGCGGAACATCAGGAAAATGTGCGCGCATGGAGCGCAAACCATATGGATTATTAAGGCCCAAGCCCGAACCAATTGGCGCGCCCCAGGGCATCAAAACTTCGCAGCCAACATTCAATAATTTATCAGCGACAACGAGATCTTCAGTCGTGTAAGGAAACACGTTAAAGCCGTCTTCGCTCAAAATACGCGCCGCTTCGACCAGCCCGAAAACATCTGGCTGGAGCGTATCTTCTTCGCCGATGACTTCCAGCTTAATCCATTTTGTGTCGAAGACTTCGCGTGCCATATGCGCCGTTGTGACAGCCTCTTTCACGCTGTGGCAGCCAGCCGTATTAGGCAACACATGAACATTTAGATCGCGGATGATGGCCCAAAAATCCTGCCCTGCACGATCTTGACCGCTTTCACGGCGCAGAGAAACGGTCGCAACCGATGCGCCGCTGCGTTTGAAGGCATCCATCATAATCGCAGGCGACGGATATTGCGCCGTGCCGAGCATAAGTCCGGTTGTTAAACTGGTGCCATAAAAATCGCGCATGCTCAGCCTCCTTGCATCGGGGCAAGCACTTCAATCAGATCGCCTTCATCAAGAATTTGGGCACTGCGAAGCGCTGCTGGTACAAACTGACCATTGACAGCCGTTGCCACTTTCGCCTCAGCAAAACCTTGCTCATCAAGAAGTGCGGCCAGTGTCGTCACGTCCGTATCAATTGCGATACCGTTAAGCTGAAGTTTCATCCATCATCTCCGGTCTTGTGTTGTCAAAAATCATTTCGGCGACCATTCGCGCCATTGCGGGTGCGAGCAAAAAGCCATGACGGAAAAGCCCGTTTGCACGGATCAAATTTCCATTGCGGCGAATACGCGGTAAATTATCAGGAAAAGCCGGACGCGCATCGACGCCGATTTCCAAGACTTCAGCTTCGCCAAAAGCTGGGTTCAATGCATAGGCAGCACTGAGTAATTCAAGCAATGAACGCGCCGTAACATGTGATTTTTGGCTGCTCTCAATCATCGTTGCGCCAAGCATAAAAATACCGTCGCCGCGTGGGACGACATAAAGCGGGATACGTGGGTGAAGCAGTCGCACGGGTCTGTTGAGCGTAACATCCTTGCAAGAAAGAATGAGCATCTCGCCTTTAACACCACGCAAATCAGTGATCGTGTCGCGTGCCTGAAATCCGCGGCAATCCACAGTCAAACCGCCTCTGGCATAAACTTCTGGATCAGCATCAGCGGTTTCAAATGTCACACCGTCAGCGATTAAACCGTCACGCAGATGGCTAAGCGCCAAGCGTGGTGATAAATGCGCTTCATCTTTAAACAAAAGGCCCGTGTTAAAGCGGCCAGCCAAGTCTGGCTCAAGTGCATCAATGTCAGCGCCTGAAATCGTTTCAAAATTGCTTGTTCTTCGGCCAAACCGTATTAGCTCGGCTTTGTCACGTGTGGGCGAGATAACCAGCGTGCCGCAGCGATTAACAGCGTGGGTTTTTGCATCCCACCAATCCGCCGCCTCTTGCCCAAGCCGTACAGCCGGTTCTTCAGCGCTTTCACCTTCGCAAAAAGGTGCAAGCATACCGCCTGCCCACCATGAGCAAGCATGCGGTCCAAGCGCGCCGTGCCGATCAATAACGCGCACATCGGCGCTGCGATCACGTAAACTGCGCGCGACGCATAGCCCAGCAACACCGCCGCCTATGATGGTGATTTGGGTCATGTCCACATCGCAGAAAAGTGATGAACTGGGCCGTGCCCTGCGCCAACATCTAATGTGTCAGCAGCACAAATCGATGCGTGCAAATAATCATGTGCGCGCTGAACAGCCGCAACCATTTCCTCGCCATGTGCCAAATGCGCAGCAATCGCAGCTGAATATGTGCAGCCTGTACCATGCGTATTCTTCGTGTTGATACGCGGAGCCGTGAAGCTTGTAACAACGCCGCTTTTATCGACAAGAACATCGGTGCAAATGCCGCCATCAGCATGGCCACCTTTCAGCAACACAGCTTTAGGACCGAGCTGCAATAGCGCTCTGGCCTGCGCGATTATCTCATCATTTGAATTTGCAACATCGCAATTAAGCAATCGTGCAGCTTCAGGAAGGTTCGGTGTTAAAAGATCAGCGCGCGGAAGGATTTCTGCGAGTAAAGCGCTGATCGCTTTATCTTGCAAAAGCATATCACCGGACTTTGCAATCATCACCGGATCAACGACGATCTTTCCGTCATAGGTTTTCAGCGCATTGGAAACAGCAGAAATAATCGGCGCCGAAAACAACATGCCGAGCTTGATTGCATCGACTGAAATGTCGGACAGAACCGCAGAGATTTGCGCCGCGACAATGTCAGTAGGCACTTCATGAACAGCCATAACGGATGTTGTGTTCTGCGCCGTGATCGCAGTTATGGCGCTCGCGCCATAGGCCTTATTGGCACTAAAGGCTTTCAAATCGGCCTGAATGCCTGCGCCGCCGCCACTATCGGAGCCAGCAATTGTCAGTGCAATTGGTATTCTTTTCAACGCAATCATGCCTCCACAAAGGGGCAAAACGGCGAGAAAAGGAGATTGGTCGCAATAAGTTTTGCGATTTACCCGTTCCCTACGCCGGCATTGCCCGGATCAGGTTCGACGGGTCGGTGCAAGCACCTCTCAGCCCTAATGGGCCCCCCGACGGATAAATCGTCTGTAACTTATATTTTTTAGATGCGCAACTTAAAGAAGTGCTTCAAGCAGTGCGCGTGTATTTTCAGCAGTCATTTCAATTGGGTTGCCACCTGTACTTGGATCGCGCAGCGCATCAGCAGTCAAACGATCAAGGTCAGGGTCTTTAACGCCAAGCGCCGTCAAGGTTTTTGGAATTTGCATCGACGCGTTGAGTTCATCAACATAGGCGCAAAAACCATCAAAGCCGCCTTCAATTCCCAGATATGCGGAGGCCGCATTAAATCTATCTGAAATAGCGCTTTTGTTAAACTGCAACACTGCAGGCATACAAACCGCATTGGTTGTGCCGTGGTGCGTGTGGTGCAATGCGCCAATCGGGTGACTAAGCGCGTGGATTGCTCCAAGCCCCTTTTGGAAAGCCGTTGCCCCCATTGCAGCAGCAGACATCATATGCGCACGCGCTTCAATGTCACTGCCATCCGCATAGGCGCGCGGCAAATATTCTTTTACAAGCCGCATGCCTTCAAGCGCCATGCCTTGGCTCATTGGGTGGTAGTGCGGGCTGGAGTAAGCTTCGACACAATGCGCAAAAGCATCAAGGCCCGTACCAGCCGTGATGAATTTCGGCATACCGACCGTCAATTCCGGATCGCAAATCACAGTCACAGGAAGCATTTTCGGATGGAAAATGATCTTCTTTTCATGCGTTTCAGAATTGGTGATCACGCTCGCACGGCCAACTTCAGACCCTGTTCCAGCCGTTGTTGGTATAGCGATTACAGGTGCGATAGCGCTTGCATCTGCACGCGTCCACCAGTCGCCAACATCTTCAAAATCCCAAAGCGGACGCGTCTGACCAGCCATAAAAGCAATAACTTTTGCAAGGTCCAAACCAGAGCCGCCGCCAAATGCGATAACACCGTCAAAACCACCATCGCGGTAAATCTTGACGCCGTCTGCAGCATTCAAGTCTGTCGGGTTTGCATCAACCTCGGAAAACATCGCGCGGCCCAAACCACCCGCTTCCATAAGGTCGAGCGTCTTGGATGTAATATCCATGGACGCCAAGCCTTTGTCCGTTACCAAAAGCGGCTTTGAAATACCCGCTGCAATACATGCATCGGCGACTTCTGAAATCCGGCCTGCGCCAAATCGAATGGCTGTCGGATATGACCAATTAGCAGTCAAGTTCATGTTAGTTTGCTTTCTTCAAATGGTAAGATTTTGGTCTGGTCAAATTGTGATAACCGATTACGGAAAGCCCGCCGCCGCGGCCTGTATCCTTGCAGCCGGTCCAGCAAAGCGCTGGGTCAAGATAGTCACAACGGTTCATGAAAACGGTGCCCGTTTCAATGCGGCGGCCAATTTTCAAAGCGCGGTCGATATCTGCGGTCCAAAGCGATGCGGTTAAGCCGTAATCGCTGTCATTCATCAACGCGATAGCTTCTTCATCGTCTTTGACTTTCATGATGCCAACAACAGGACCGAAGCTTTCCTCGCGCATCACGCGCATATCATGGTTCACATTGGTCAAAATTTGCGGTGTCAAATAGGCCCCGCCATCATCTTCCGCAAAGGTTTCAATATGCGCAATCGCGCCTGCCTCAATTGCTTCAGCAGTTTGCGCACGAACTTCTTGCGCAAAACGTACATGCGCCATTGGCCCCATCGTGGTTTCTTTGTCTAGCGGATTGCCAAGCTTATAGCCCTTAACAATGGCGACCGCTTTTTCTACGAAAGCATCATAGAGAGATTCGACCACATAAATGCGTTCAATGCCGCAGCAACATTGACCAGCGTTAAACATTGCGCCGTCAATCAGCGTATCAACAGCACTGTCGAGATCTGCATCTTCCATCACATAGCCTGGGTCTTTGCCTCCAAGCTCAAGCCCAACACCGGTAAATGTTCCAGCAGCAGCTTTTTCCATGGCTTTGCCGCCACCGACAGAACCTGTAAAATTGACAAAGCCAAAGCTGCGCTCAGCAATAAGCGCCGACGTTGTATCATGGTCAAGAAACACGTTTTGGAATATTTCTTCAGGAATACCAACAGAGTGAAACGCTTTTGCCATGCGTTCGCCCACAAGCAGCGTTTGCGTCGCATGCTTAAGCACAACACTATTGCCTGCAATCAAAGCAGGCGCGACCGTGTTAATCGCCGTCATATAAGGATAATTCCAAGGCGCAACGACAAGCACAACGCCATGCGGTTCACGCGCGATCAAACGGCGAAACTGCGCATCATCCGCAATTTCAATATCCGCCAATGCTTCACTAGCAATTTTCGCCATATATTTTGCGCGCTCTTCAAAGCCGCCAAATTCGCCGCCATAGCGCACAGGACGGCCCATTTGATGGGCAAGTTCTGGCACGATTTCATCATTCATTGCACCAACGGCGGCAACGCCTGCCAGCACCAAATCAATACGCTCTTGCAAGGGACGTTTTGCCCATTCAAGCTGAGCAGATTTGGCCTTTGCAACAGCATCACGCGCTTCAGCACTGCTTAACACCGGACGTTCGGCATAAACCGAACCGTCAATCGGCGAAATACACTTCAATAGTTTTGTCATTATTTACGCTCTTTCAAATCCACGTGCGATTTCATAATCGGTGACGACCCGATCAAATTCTTCCTGCTCCCAAGTCGCTGCGCGTACATAATGATCAACCACATCATCCCCCATTGCCTCACGCAGCATTTTGGAACTGCGCAGCGTTTCAGCAGAATCACGTAGCGATGTCGGCAGCGTCTTAGCCTTGTTGTCTTTATAGATATCGCCTTTGCTTGGCGGCGCGAGTTCTAACTTGTCTTCCAACCCTTTAATACCAGCAGCAATAATGGCGGCAATCGCCAAATAAGGGTTGATATCTGAGCCACCAATACGGCACTCAATACGAACTGCCTTTGAACCAACGCCGCAAAGACGGAACCCTGCCGTGCGATTATCAATCGACCAGATAATTTTTGTTGGCGCAAATGTGCCAGCAGAAAAGCGCTTATAGGAATTGATGTAAGGCGCAAGAAAATAAGTCATGTCAGGCGCATATTTGAGCATGCCGGCAACGTAATGGCGCATGGTTTGCGACATTGTATGGTCGCCATCCTTGTCAAAGAACACAGCCTCGCCGTCCTTCGTCCAAAGCGACATATGCACATGAGAGGATGAACCAACGCGCTCATGATGCCATTTAGGCAAAAAGCTTGCTGCATGTCCTTGCTGCCAAGCAATTTCCTTGGTCGCATGTTTAGCGATTGTGTGAAATTCGGCGCAATCCATCGCATCTGAATAGCGAATATTAAGCTCTTCTTGGCCAGCCTCAGCCTCGCCCTTCGAGTTCTCGATGGGAATACCAGCATTATAAAGATGATTACGCAGCGGACGCATAACCACCTCTTCACGCGTGGTCTGCATAATATTGTAATCTTCATTATAGCCACTAATTGGCTCTAAATCACGAAATCCGCTTTTGCGAATTTCTTCAAAACTTTTTTCAAAAAGGAAGAATTCAAGTTCCGTCGCGGCTTTGGCTTCAAACCCAAGCTCAGCAAGGCGCGCGACTTGTTTCTTCAAAATTGCACGCGGCGAATGCGGAACTTCCTTATGTGTGTTGTGATCAAGCACATCACAGAGCACCATCGCCGTTCCTTCAAGCCAAGGCATTGGACGGATCGTCTCAAGGTCAGGCTGCATGACATAATCGCCATAACCGCTTTCCCAACTGGTCGACGCGTATCCGCTTGGCGTGGCCATTTCCAAATCTGTGGCCAGCAAATAGTTACAGCAGTGAGTTTCCTTGTAGGCACTGTCTACAAAGTTTTGCGCGTGAAATCTTTTACCCATTAGGCGGCCCTGCATATCAACAAGGCAAACAAGAACTGTATCAATCTCACCCGATGATACTTTTTGTTTTAGCGCATCAAACGACATCGTACCTGCCATGAAAGTTCTCTTCTCTGTAAGTAACTATTTTCACATTAAACCAGCGCCGAAATTCGGCGCTGGCTTTATTTAAGTCCCAGCTAAAGCTTAGCTGTAGCGGTATGGACGTCCCGCTTTTTTCATGTCGTTATTATATTTGCGGAAAATCTCGACAACCTTTGCTTTCGTTGGCGATTCTGCGGCAATTTCATCCCAGAATTTAACAGCTGCATCTTCCACTGTCGCCCATTCCTCATCTGGAATAGTTGTCAGTTTCAGCTTATCGCCATTCACACGAAGATCGGATTCACCGCCCCAATACCACCACTGACGATAGTAATGGCTTTGCTCCATACAAACAGTCAGAAGTTCTTTCAGATTGTCCGGTAGTTCATTCCAACGGTCCATATTGGCAAAGAAATGGCCAATCCAAGCACCCGAAATGTTGTTGGTCAGGAAGTAGTTTGTCACATCTGCCCAGCCAACTGTGTAGTCTTCGGTAATGCCAGACCAAGCAATGCCGTCAAGTTCACCAGTTTGAACAGCAGTTTCAATATCTTCCCAAGGAAGCGTTACAGGCACAACACCAAACTGGCTCAAGAAACGGCCAGCTGTTGGGAATGTAAAGATACGCTTGCCTTTAAGATCGGCCAATGAATTGATCGGGTCTTTTGTGGCAAAGTGACATGGATCCCATGCACCAGCTGAAATGTGTTTCACGCCAACAGCGGCATATTCTTCATCCCAGATTTCTTTCAACCCATACTGGTTAAACAATACCGGAACATCCAGCGAATAACGGCTGCCGAACGGGAAGTAACCGCCAAAAACAGTAACCTCGGTTGGTGAAGCCATTGAGTCATCATCAGACTGAACTGCATCAATTGTGCCGCGTTGCAAAGCTTGGAAAAGCTCGCCCGTTGGAACCAATTGGTCGGCATAAAAAAGTTCAATTTCCATCTGATCGCCGGCGATTTTGTTGAATGTATCAATCGCTGGTTTGATAACGTGCTCACCCAATGCACTGCCTGCATAAGTTTGCATACGCCATTTGATTTTTGATTGTGCAATGGCAGGTGTTGCCAATGCAGCGGCTGGTGCAGCCAATGCCGCACCCTTAATAAATGTACGTCTTGTCGTCATGGTACTCTCCTCGGTTTCAGCTCTATTTAAAAAACAGTTGCCGCCTCTTTGCGAGGTTCTTGTTATTTCCCGTATACGTAGTTTGGCAGCCACATCGCGATTTGCGGAAACAGCATGACCAAGATCAGTGCGAACAACATCACCAGCACAAATGGCGTGATTGATGCGTAAATATCTTTAAGCGTAATGTCCGGCGGTGCCATGGCCCGCATCAAGAACAGATTATAGCCGAATGGCGGCGTCATATAAGCGATCTGTGTCGTGATTGTATAAAGCACGCCATACCAAATCAAATCAAAACCAAGCGCATCCACCAACGGCACATAAAGCGGTGCAACGATAACCAACATGGCTGTGTCGTCCAAAAACGTGCCCATAATCAGGAATGAAAGCTGCATCAAAATCAGGATCATCCAAGGATTAAGCCCAAGCTGTTCTGTGAACAATCCGTCGATCGCATTGACCGCACCTAGACCATCAAACACCGCGCCAAAGCCAAGTGCGGCAAGAATAATCCACATGAACATGCAAGAGATCGCAAGCGTTTGGCGCACGGACACTTCAAACACGGCACGCGTCATACGCTTCTTTACAACAGCCGCTAAAAACGCTGTTGCAGCACCAACGGCAGAGCTTTCCACGAGCGATGTCCACCCATTAACGAACGGCACCATCATCGCTGCAAATATGAACAAAGGAAGCAGTCCTGCACGCAGCAGTTTGAATTTTTCACTGCGTGAAATATCGCGGTCCGCTTCCGGAAGCGCAGGCCCAAGCTCTGGCTGAATACGGCAACGAATATAGATGTAGATCATAAACATTGCGGCCATCATCAAGCCAGGCAAAATGCCCGCAAGCCAAAGCTGACCAACCGGTTGGCGTGCAATCATTGCGTAAAGCACCAACACCACCGATGGCGGGACAAGAATACCGAGCGATGATCCAGCTTGAATAACACCTGTCACCATGCGCTTATCGTAGCCACGCTTGATAAGTTCAGGCAGCGCAACGGTCGCGCCAATTGCCATACCAGCAACAGAAAGGCCGTTCATCGCTGAAATCAAAACCATCAAGCCAATTGTGCCGATAGCCAGTCCGCCGCGCACCGGTCCCATCCAGACATGAAACATTTTGTATAAATCGTCGGCAATCTTTGATTCCGACAGCACATAGCCCATGAAAATGAACATAGGCAGCGTCAAGAGTGGATACCATTTCATCACTTTCATTGCCGATGAGAATGGAATATCTGAGCCGCCAACGCCCCACAATGCAATCGCTGCAATCGCACCAATGGCACCGATTGCACCGAAAACACGCTGACCTGTAAAAAGCATCAGCATCATGGAGGAAAACATGAAGATGGCGATCATCTCTTGTGACATTAAACGGTGCCGCCTTTAATTCGAATGAGGTCTTTCAAAAGTTCGGATATGGCTTGAAGCAGCATAAGGAAGAATCCGAAACACATGATGAGTTTGATCGGCCAAATTACGGGACGCCATGCCGTCGCGCTATGTTCTAAGCGCCCTATTTCTTCTGCACCTGTGAGCAAGCCCCAATAAAACTGGAACGGCACATTTTTATAATGCCCAAGCGAATAGGCCATTGAGCCAAGCGCGCCATAAAGCAAAACACCAAGATAGAAGATCAACATCAACACCGTAATCGCATCAATCTGTGCTTTTCGATGATCGCTCCACTCGCCATAGAAGAGATCCATGCGTACATTAGCACCGATCTGGATCGAATATGGCCCACCCAGAATGTAGTAAGTGACCATCGCAAATTGCGCCATTTCCAATGTCCAAAGCGATGGATTAAAGAAGGTTTTGGAAATCGAAGACCAAAGCAAAATCCCGCCCATGACAAAAATGCCGTACATCATCACGCGCCCGATGCGATAATTCATGGCATCAACACTGCGGATATAGGTACGGGCAAAACTCATGAAATCACCTGCTTAGCCTGATCTGTTTGTGAGACGCTTCCAAGGGCATCGCTAAACAATCCAGCGAGCATATCGGCAGCAGCTTCACAATCTGCATCTGTCGCGATCAAATCATTTCGAATTTCAATCATCACATTAAGCAAGCCGCGCCCCAAACCATGCTCAACAAGCGTATGCATAACACCGTCCTGCGCGCCGTAAGGTTGGTTACGCTCAACTTTCATTGAAGTATGTTTAGACGCATGCATTAAAATTGTATCTGCAAAACGCGAATCCGTATCGTGCAAAATACCAATTTCCACCGCCCTAGCCTGCCCTTTATAAACGGGTGTAAAGCTATGAATTGTAACAAGCGCAATGTCAGCGCCATGCTTATCAAGTTCAGATTTTAGCGCCGCCTCAAAGGGAAGATAAAATTGATCGACACGCGCCTTAATGTCCTCAGCAGTCAAATCTAAATTGCCCGGAACATCAAAAACTTCACTGCGCGATGGCACAGCATCAATGGCTTCAGGCGGCCGATTACAATCGTAGAGCAAACGAGAGGCCACACCAAGAACCGCAGGAGCATTAAGCTTTTCGCTTAGAAACCGCGTGACCATTGCAGCGCCAGGATCCCACGCAATATGGCTTTGGCGCAAATCTTCTGGCAGTCCGAGATTGTCATATTCATCAGGAATAAAATTCGACGCGTGCTCGCATACAAATAAGAATGGTGACTGATGACCACTTCTTAAAACTTCAATCTGCGGTGTTTGCTGCGTCTGCGACAAGTAAAAAACCCTCCGTCAAAATCCCCGTTTTGTAAAATCCTCTTCAATTGAGTTGAGCTTGTCAAGATTTATTCTATTTTCTTTTTTGCTTTGATACTTTAAATCTTGTTTTCAACGAAGGGGTGAAACTGTCCGATGAAATCAATTGCCGAACGTTTGCAGGATAAGACAGATCAGCTCACCCGCGCCGAACGGCAGCTCTCTCAAACCATTATGCAAAATTATCCAGCGTCGGGATTAGGTACGATTACCACACTGGCAAGTGCCGCTGAGGTTTCAACGCCAACAGTCGCACGGTTGGTGCAAAAGATTGGTTTTACGGGCTTTCCCGACTTTCAAGCGCATCTGCATAAGGAGCTGAATGAGAAAATTTCAGGTCCAATCGCCAAGCGCGAAGGCTGGGCAAACAATGCGCCGAACGAGCATATCATAAACCGTTTCACCGATGCCGTTATCGACAATATCAAACATTCATTGGCCGACATTGACACCGAACTTTTTGACCAAGCGTGTCAAAAACTGAGCGATGTGGATCGACGAATTTTTGTTGTGGGTGGGCGAATTACGCGCACACTTGCAGATTATTTCTTTTTGCACATGCAAGTTATCCGAAATAATGTAACGCACATTAGCTCAAGTTCGAATGCATGGCCGCATTATCTGATTGACGTGACTGAAGGTGATATTGTCGTTATTTTCGACATTCGCCGCTATGAAAACAGCACATTAAAATTGGCTGAAATGGTACGTGAAAAAGGCGCTGAAATAATACTCTTTACCGACCAATGGAAGTCCCCCATCAGCAATTACGCCAGCCACAGCTTTAGCAGCAGAATTGCCGTTCCGTCTGCTTGGGACTCCAATGTAACCTGTATGCTACTGGCTGAAATTGTGATCGCCGAAGTTCAAGAGCATCACTGGGACACGACAAAAGAACGCATGCAGGATTTAGAAAACATGTTTGACCGCACGCGCTTTTTTAGAAAGTTTTCGTAGTTCTACAGACGTTTTAATCAGCAGATAAGCTGCCCGCCATTGATTTCAAAAACTTGGCCCGTGACATAGCCAGACAAGCGTTCACTGGCAAAGAAGACATAAGCAGGCGCGCAATCATCCGCAGTCCCTAATCTGCGAAGCGGAATAGCATTTCTCGTCTTTTCCAACTTTTCTTTCGTCGAATAACGCTCATGAAAGTCCGTCGCAATTGTGCCCGGTGAAACGGCATTAACCCGAATACCATCTGGCGCAAGTTCAGTTGCAAGCGCCTTTGTATAAGTCGCAACAAAGGCTTTCGTTGAACTGTAGATGGACGACCCTGCGCTACCGCCGGTGGTAGCAGAAATCGAAACTGTGTTGATGATTGACGCACTATGGGAGGTTTTCAATAACGGTATCAACCCGCTAGTGATCCGCACAACAGAAGTCTGATTAAGCGCCACAAGCTTATCATATTGCTCCATCGTCAATGCGTCCGCAGCAAAGCGCCCCAGCATTGTGCCCGCATTGTTGATCAGCACATCCACACCTGATGTCTTTGATTTTACAAAATCAACGAAATCAACGCATGTTTGACCTTCGGATAAGTCACCCTCAAATACCGCGTCAGCGATACCATCCAATGATGAAGCTGTACCCGCGCGTCCGCTATGAGCAATCAGCTTTGCCCCGCACTCAACAATAGCCTGTGCAACCGCCAAACCTATGCCGCGCCCAGCGCCAGTTAAAACAACTGTCTTTCCAGCCAACAAATCCTTATCGAAACCGAATTTTGTCATGTCGCAGCTCCAAATTTGAGAACTTTTCGTTCCTCATACGCAATCATAAAACCAATTAAATAAGGGGCCAAAACATGTTTTGGCCCCTCTTTTAGCGCGCGGCAATGGCCGCGTGCATATCAATTAAAAGTGTTCAGCTTACTGCCAGCTTTTGATCAACTCATCATATGAAACTGTTTCGCCTTGCGGCTTTTCATTTTCAATTTTTGGTTTTGGTGAGCCAGGCTCAGCAAGCCAGAAGTCAGCACCTTTTTCTTCGTTCAGCTTAGGACCAAGATCGCCCTGAACGCCTGCGCGTTCCAAACGAGAAAGTACTTTTTCCTGTGCTTCACAAAGGCTATCCAATGCACCCTGCGCAGTTTTCGCGCCTGACATTGCATCACCAATGTTCTGCCACCAAAGCTGTGCGAGTTTCGGGTAATCTGGAACGTTAGTACCAGTTGGAGACCACTGAACACGCGCTGGTGAACGGTAGAATTCAACCAAACCGCCAAGTTTGTCAGCACGTTCAGTGAAGTGATCTGACTGGATTGTTGATTCACGAATGAATGTTAGTCCAACATCAGATTTTTTCACATCAACAGTTTTTGACGTTACAAACTGAGCATAGAGCCAAGCAGCTTTTGCACGATCAACCGGTGTTGATTCCATGAGTGTCCATGAACCAGCATCCTGATAACCAATCTTCGTGCCTTCTTTCCAGTAAACACCATGCGGTGAAGGTGCCATGCGCCATTTTGGCGTACCATCTTCGTTCATGACTGGAAGACCAGGTTTCACTGTGTCAGCTGTAAAGGCTGTGTACCAGAACATTTGCTGGGCAACATTACCCTGCGCAGGAATTGGGCCAGCTTCACCGAATGTCATACCCATAGCTTCAGGTGGTGAGTATTTGTTGAGCCAGTCAATTGCTTTTTCAACAGCATAAACAGCAGCTGGAGAGTTAGTTGCGCCGCCACGTGCGACACAAGAACCAACAGGCTGTGAGTTTTCGTTTACGCGAATACCCCATTCATCAACAGGAAGACCATTTGGTTCGCCCACATCGCCCATGCCTGCCATAGACATCCATGCGTCAGTGTAGCGCCATCCTAGTGATGGGTCTTTTTTACCATAGTCCATGTTGCCATAGATTTTGCTATCAATGCCCATATGTGAAAGATCGCGGCCTGTGAAGAATTCTGCGATGTCTTCATAAGCAGACCAGTTGACCGGAACGCCAAGATCATAGCCGTATTTTTCTTTAAAGTCGGCTTTGTTTTTGTCGTCGTTGAACCAGTCATAGCGGAACCAGTAAAGGTTCGCGAACTGCTGTGTTGGAAGCTGGTAAAGCTTGCCATCTGGTGCAGTTGTAAATGATGTACCGATGAAGTCTTCCAGATCAAGCGTTGGGCTTGTGACATCCTTGGCTTCGCCAGCCATCCAGTCAGTTAGGTTACGAACCTGCTTGTAGCGCCAATGCGTACCGATCAAATCGGAATCGTTGACATAGCCATCATAGATGTTTTCACCAGACTGCATCTGAGTTTGTAGCTTTTCAACCACATCGCCCTCACCGATCAAGTCATGTGTGACTTTGATGCCGGTAATTGCAGTAAATGCTGGTGCGAGAACTTTTGACTCATATTCATGGGTCGTGATTGTCTCGGATACAACTTTAATTTCCATGCCATCAAATGGCTTAGCTGCATCAATGAACCATTGCATTTCTGCCTTTTGTTCATCTGGTGACAGCACTGAAAGTTCGCCGATTTCATCGGCTAGAAACTTTTCAGCTGCGGCCATGTCAGCATGGGCGGCTGTGCCCATAGCCAACATCAGCACGCTGGCTGCGCTGGTTGTTAAAAGGTAATTTCGCATTATTAATCCTCCCTAAGGTTCAATGCGTTTTGAAAAGAGCTTGTCGCCCCTCTCATTTAGTCGAGTGCTATACAGTTCTAAACACAACGATTGCGTAGAGAACTGAGACACCCATGGCCCACCAAAGGCTGGGACCGACAAGGCCCAACCAGGCAAGGTTGATAAACGCCGCGCCAAGCAACGATATAAAAAGCCGGTCGCCGCGTGTTGTTTCAAATCGTAGAATGCCAACGCGTGGATTGCCGCCCGGTGAGAAATATTCCCACACGCACATAGCGATGAGGCAGCTTATAATTCCGACCCAAAATAGTGTGGTTGGGCCAGTCCATGCCATCCATGATAATTCCATGACAAACTCCCCCTAAACCCGTCCGAGGGCAAAGCCCTTGGCGATGTAATTACGTACGAAATAGATAACCAGCGCGCCCGGAATAATCGTCAAAACACCTGCCGCAGCAAGCACGCCCCAATCGACACCAGATGCGCCAACTGTACGCGTCATAATAGCGGCAATCGGTTTTGCATCTGTTGTTGTCAGTGTGCGTGCAATCAATAGCTCAACCCATGAGAACATGAAGCAGAAGAACGCAGCAACACCGATACCCGAAGCAATCAATGGTGTGAAAATCTTGACGAAAAACTTCGGAAACGAATAGCCATCAATATAGGCTGTTTCATCGATTTCCTTTGGCACGCCAGACATAAATCCTTCCAAAATCCACACAGCAAGCGGAACGTTGAACAGGCAGTGTGCAAGCGCAACAGCAATATGCGTGTCGATCAATCCAAACGCGGAATAGAGCTGAAAGAACGGCAACACAAACACCGCAGCAGGCGCCATACGGTTAGACAAGAGCCAGAAGAACATGTGCTTATCGCCAAGAAAGCGGTAACGCGAAAAGGCATAAGCAGCAGGCAATGCCACGCTGATCGAAATCACCGTATTCATGGCCACATAGATCATCGAGTTGATATAACCATTATACCAAGACGGGTCGCTAAAAATGACGCGGTAATTGGCAAGCGTCGGATTGGCAGGCCAAAGCGAGAATGAAGACAGGATTTCCTGATTATCCTTAAAGCTCATATTGGTAAGCCAATAAATCGGCAACATAAGCAAAATGATATAAATCGTCGGCACAAGCCACTTTAGGCTTCGCTGCTGCTTCATCGAATTCGCCGTGCGAACCTTCGTGATGTCAATCTTATTACCAGATGCATCCGTTGGCGTTGAGGGTGTTAGCATTGTATCAGCCATTATTCTCCCGCTCCCTGCTCTGGCTTGTCTGAGCCCGTGTGGCTCATGACTGTAAAGAACACATAACAAATTAAGATGATGATCAATTGATAGATCAGTGACATAGCAGCTGCCGGTCCAAGGTCGAATTGGCCGATGGCTTGTTTGACGAGATCAATAGACATGAACGTCGTTGAGTTACCCGGTCCGCCGCCCGTTAAAACGAATGGTTCGGTATAAATCATGAAGCTGTCCATAAAGCGCAGCAAGAATGCGATAATCAAAACACCGCGCATCTTTGGCAATTGAATGAAACGGAAAACAGACAACTTAGAAGCGCCATCAATGCGTGCAGCTTGATAGTAAGCATCGGGTATAGAAACCAAGCCAGCATAACAAAGCAGCACAACAAGGCTTGTCCAATGCCATACATCCATCACGATAATCGTGACCCAAGCATCAAAGATGTTTGAGGTGTAGTTATAATCAACGCCGATCGCTTCAAGCGTGTGGCCAAGTAAGCCGATATCAGCACGCCCAAAAATCTGCCAGATCGTACCAACAACGTTCCAAGGAATAAGAAGCGGCAGCGCCATCATAACGAGGCATACTGGAACCCAAGGGCCCTTTTTAGGCATACACAGCGCGATACCGATACCAAGCGGAATTTCGATACTCAAAATGATAAATGAGAAGAGCAAATTGCGGCTTAGCGAATTCCAAAACCGCTCAGAGCTCAAAACATCTTCAAACCATTCAGTGCCAGCCCAGAAAAATTGGTTGTTACCAAACGTATCTTGAACGGAATAGTTCACCACCGTCATGATCGGAATGATCGCGCTCAGCGCAACCAATACAAAAACAGGAAGAACGAGAAACCACGCCTTGTTATTATAGGTCTTGTCCATGATCAGGCGCCCTTTCTAACCAAGTGTGAATTCTCATAAATATTGATCCGCGACATATCGAAGGATACTTTTGGATCTGCAGGCACCGGAGCACCTTCTGGTAGCACAGCATTAAGCTCTTGGCCTTCAAGCGAAGCGCGAACGATCTTAAACCGTCCGATATCTTCAACTGAATTGATGCTAACTGGCATGCCTTTTTTGCCGCCTGAAAGCGTCACAAATTCCGGGCGGATACCAACCTCAGCAGTTTCACCAAGTGCGCGGTATTCATGAGCCAACTTAATTTCATGGCTGCCAATGCGTGCCGTTTTTCCTTTGACCTCAGAGGAAAGGATATTCATGCCCGGCGAACCGATGAAGTAACCAACAAATGTATGCGCCGGCTCATCAAACAGCTCTTCAGGTGTGCCGATCTGCACAACGTCACCCTCATACATAACAACCACTTTATCCGCGAAAGTCAGCGCTTCGGTCTGGTCATGGGTCACATAAATCATCGTATGACCAAGCTGGCGGTGCAAATCTTTGAGCTTCGTGCGCAACTGCCATTTCATGTGCGGGTCGATAACGGTCAGCGGCTCATCGAACAGGATCGCGTTAACATCGTAGCGCACAAGTCCGCGCCCAAGCGAAATCTTTTGCTTTTCATCGGCCGTCAGGCCGCGCGCTTTGCGATCAGCTTTATCTTCAAGGTCAAGAACCTGAATCATTTCCGCAACGCGTTTGTCGATCTCATTTTTAGGAACCTGACGATTAACCAGCGGGAATTCCAAATTCTGGCGCACCGTCATTGTATCGTAGATCACAGGGAACTGAAAAACCTGCGCAATATTGCGCTGCTCAGGTTGCAATTCTGTAACATTTTCCGAGCCAAACAGAATGTTTCCTTTTGAAGGAACAAGCAGGCCAGAAATGATATTTAACAGCGTTGTTTTACCACAGCCAGAAGGCCCAAGCAGCGCGTAAGCACCGCCATCATCCCACTCATAATTAAGCTCTTTAAGAGCAAAATCAGCATCAGTTTTCGGATTTGGGTAATAGGAATGCGCCAATCCATCGAGCGTAATTTTAGCCATGATTAAGCTCCTGCCATTTGAGGTGACGCGATCAGTCGCTCTTGCGCATCAAATACAAAGAATTTGGGCTGTTCGAGATAAACTGGCAATTTGTCGCCAATATTAACGCGGAAAACGCCGTGCATAAGCGCAACAATTTGAGATGATCCAATATCCATATGAATGAAGGTTTCAGAACCGGTAATCTCTGTCGTTGTGACAGTGCCCTCAATTTTAAGCGATTCACCAGCTGGCTCAGACAATGTGGCATGGTGCGGCCGCACGCCCATTTTATACGTACCATCGGCCTGATCAGCAATTTGCTTAGGCGCAGCAACGCGCGCACCACCAGCAGTCAGCACTTTACCTTTTTTCTCAACCGTAATGACATTCATCGGCGGGTCGGAAAATGTTTGCGCTGTGAGCAAATCTATCGGGCGGTTATAAATATCAATCGTGTCGGCAAACTGCGTGATCTGGCCTTCGTGCAGCGTTGCAGTTTGACCGCCAAGCAAAAGCGCTTCCTGCGGCTCTGTTGTTGCATAAACAAAGATCGCGCCTGTCGCGGCAAAAATCTTCGGCAACTCAACACGCAACTCTTCGCGCAGTTTATAATCCAAATTCGCAAGCGGCTCATCAAGCAAAACCAATTCAGCATCTTTAACAAGCGCACGCGCCAATGCTGTACGTTGCTGCTGGCCACCAGACAAATTAAGCGGCGTGCGGTCAAGATAAGGGCCAAGCTTCATGAGTTCGGCGGCTTCACGAACACGGCGATCAATTGTTGCAGCATCAACTTTTGCGACACGCATTGGTGATGCAATATTTTCATAAACAGTCATCGCTGGATAGTTGATGAATTGCTGATAAACCATCGCCACATTGCGCTTTTGAACAGGCATACCAACAACATTCTTACCATCCATAAGAATCTCACCAGAGGTCGGACGATCAAGCCCAGCCATAAGCCGCATCAGAGAAGTTTTACCAGAAAGCGTTGGTCCTAAAAGAACATTCAAAGACCCCTTTTCCATACTCAAGGACACATCCTTAATATGGAAACTGTTTCCAACTTTCTTGCTGACGTTTTTAAATTCAAGCACTGTGAGAAACCTTTATTCTGCAGCTTGTGAAAGTTGGGCGAATCTATTTCGCATCCACTCTTCCAACGTTGCAATTTCGGGAGCTTTCAAACGCAATCCCAGCTTAGAACGACGCCAAATGACATCGTCGGCAACTTGCGCCCATTCATTTTGCATCAAATAATCAACTTCGCGTTCGCTTAAAGAACCACCAAATTGAATGCCCATATCTTCAATTGAAGAAGCGCCATCCATAAGCATCCATACGCGCGTGCCATATGCTCGCACCAAACGCCATGCCAATTTGGGTTCTAAAAATGGGTACTTTGACTGAACTTCGGCAACAAGATCATCAAACGAACCAACTTTAAAATCGCCACCTGTTAAGGTCGAATTTGCAGTCCAAGCTTGCTTCTTAGAGCCAAGAGCCGCCTCGATTTTCTTCAGCATGGATTCAGCAAGTTTGCGATATGTCGTGATTTTGCCGCCAAAAATATTAATGACACGCGGCTCATCGCCTTCGCCATCTTCACGCAGAACATAGTCTCGGGTCGCTTCTTGCGCCTCCGAAGCACCATCATCGAAAAGCGGACGTACACCTGAGTAAGTCCAGACGATATCTTCCGCCTTAACCGGCTCTTTGAAATATTCGCTGGCCGCATCGCAAAGGTAATCTACTTCCTCTGGTGTGATTTTCACATCTTTTGGATCACCCGTATAATCCCTGTCAGTTGTACCGATCAGCGTATAATCTTGCTCATATGGCAGTGCGAAAATAATGCGATCATCTGCATTTTGGAAAATATAAGCGCGATCATGGCCATGCAGTTTTGGCACAACAATATGGCTGCCCTGAACGAGGCGTACATTTTTAGATGAATTACTGCCAAACGTATTGCCCAAAACCTCATCGACCCAAGGCCCCGCAGCATTCACAACAAGCTTAGCTGTGCGCGTGCGCGTCTCACCGGTGTTCAGGTTTTTCGTCGTGACAGACCAATGATCATTTTCGCGCTTGGCAGAGATGCACTGCGTACGGGTCTCAATAACAGCGCCGCGTTCTTGTGCATCTTTTGCATTCAAAACAACGAGACGCGCATCATTAACCCAGCAGTCTGAATACTCAAAGCCTTTAGAAAAAATAGGTTTAAGCGACTTGCCAACTTCAGCCGTTTTCAAATTAACAGTGCTTGTCCCAGGAAGAAGCACACGCTTGCCAATATTGTCATAAAGAAACAAGCCAAGGCGCAGCAACCATGCCGGGCGCAAACCGCTGTGATGCGGCAAGACAAAACGTAAAGGCCAAATAATATGCGGCGCGGATTTTAAAAGAACCTCGCGCTCACCCAATGCTTCGCGCACAAGGCGGAATTCGTAATGCTCAAGATAACGCAAGCCACCATGAATAAGCTTTGAAGACCAAGAGGACGTTCCGCTTGCAAGGTCGTTCATTTCTGCAAGGCAGACCGAATAGCCCCTGCCCACAGCATCACGAGCGATACCACAACCATTAATACCGCCACCAATGACGAATATATCAAAATCTGTTGACAAAAGATCCTCCGATCGCCGCACAATCCTCATTAAGGATTACGGTTCCCACCAAAGAATACGAAACTTAAACGAATGTCAAACGAAAGAAAACGAAAATGTGGAAAACACTCAAGATTTACTAATTTCAATCACAGTTACATCGCAATCAGAACAAATCTGCCTAATCTCATCGTTCGGCAAACGGTCAGTAACAAAGATATCTACCTGTGAGAGATGGCCGATGCGAACAGGTGCCGAGCGATCAAACTTTGAAGAATCAGCAACAAGAACAACGGTTCGAGCGTTTTGAATAATTGCCTGCGCAACCTTCACCTCACGAATGTCAAAATCCAGAAGAGAACCATCAACATCTAAAGCTGACGAACCGATGATGGCGTAGTCAACTTTAAACTGCTTGATAAAATCAACAGCCGTTTCACCAACAATGGCGCCATCGCTAATGCGCACAGCACCACCAGCAATAACAGTTTCAATCTCTGGATATATCCGCAAACTATTGGCAACATTGATGTTATTGGTGATGACGAGTAGTTTTTTATGCAAGGACAATGCGGCGCAAACTGCTTCAGTTGTCGTGCCTATATTCACAAACATAGAAGAATTGTTGGGAATAAGATTGGCAGCGGCTTTGCCTATAGCGACCTTTTCATCCGCGGCAATTTGCCTGCGCGCTTCATATTCCAAATTTTCACGTCGGTCGATACTGCGCGCACCGCCATGAACCCGAACAAGTTTCTTGGTTGAACTAAGATCCCTCAAATCAGCGCGTATCGTTTGCGGTGATGTATCGAACTCTTTGACAAGTTGCTCAACCGATACCGAACCATTGGTTTTCAGAATATCGAGAATTCTTTGATGTCTATGCCGTGACTGCACTTGTAAACCTTGTCCTTGTGATTTCGGTTCACTTTAAAACGAAAAGTGTAAACATACTAGCAATCTATGCGCAGCGGGTTTGAATTGACTCTCATCCCCCTATCAGGCCCAATAGTTACACTTCTAAAAATAGAACACTCGACAAATAACTGCGCGTTTTGGTCACGCTTCTTGATGCCGCATTGCTGTACTGTTCAAAATGAGCGCATAATGTTGGCGAAGTAGCATTTGAAATACAGTACAATCACTGATTACTATGGTTGTTGGAGCAAATAATGTTTGAAAACCTGTCAGCAGAAATGCTTGCCCGTGTGCAGTTTGCATTCACCATCTCTTTCCATATTATTTTCCCCGCATTTTCAATCGGCCTTGCGAGCTACCTTGCTGTTTTGAACGCGCTTTGGTTGAAAACAGACGACGAGACCTATCTAACCTTATTCAATTACTGGAAGAAAATATTCGCGGTTGCCTTCGGCATGGGCGTTGTTTCCGGTATCGTCATGTCCTACCAGTTTGGCACGAACTGGTCCGTGTTCGCAGATAAAACCGGTCCAATTTTAGGCCCGCTTATGGCCTATGAAGTTCTGTCAGCGTTCTTCCTTGAGGCAGGTTTTCTCGGCATTATGCTTTTTGGCCGAGAACGTGTCGGCAACGGCCTGCACATGTTCGCAACCGCTATGGTTGCCTTTGGAACGCTCATGTCTGCCACTTGGATTTTATCCGTTAACTCTTGGATGCAAACCCCCGCAGGCTACAGCATCAATGATATTGGGCAGTTTGTGCCAGAAGACTGGTGGTTGATCGTCTTTAATCCGTCATTCCCTTACCGTCTTGTCCATATGGTGCTTGCAGCTTATCTCACAACAGCACTTGTTGTTGGCGGTGTTGGCGCGCTTCATATCCTGCGGAACCGTAAAGACGCTCCGGCGCGGCGCATGTTCTCAATGGCCATGTGGATGCTTGTTCTTGTCGCCCCTATACAAATATTTGCAGGCGATCTGCATGGCCTTAATACGCTGGAGCATCAGCCCGCCAAGGTCATGGCAATGGAAGGCCACTTCGAAAGCCATCCAAATGGCGCGCCGCTCATTCTATTTGGTATGCCCAATGCCAAGGAACAACGCGTTGATTATGCGATTGAAATTCCAAAACTATCCAGCTTGATTTTAAAGCACGATCTTAACGCCCCATTGGCTGGCCTTGACACGATACCAAAGGCAGACCATCCGCCCGTGGCCATTGTCTTTTGGAGTTTCCGTGTGATGGTTGGGCTTGGCTTTGCAATGCTTGGCCTCGGTATCTGGAGCCTTTGGCGCAGATTTCGTGGCACATTGTATGAAGGCGCATGGCTTCAACGCGCGACAATTGTAATGGGTCCAATGGGATTTGTCGCAGTGCTAGCGGGCTGGGTAACAACAGAGGTCGGCCGCCAACCATTTACAGTTTATGGTTTGCTTCGCACCAGCGACAGCCTTGCACCCATTGCAGCGCCTGCTGTTGCCGCATCACTCACAGCCTTCATAATCGTATACTTCTTCGTTTTCGGCGCAGGCACGTTCTATCTATTGCGCATGATGAACAAACCGGCTGGCACAGCTCACCTCGGGCTTCGCGACGGACCTATCCGCAGCGCTGGTATCACGCCGGTTATGCAATCCAATTCTGACAACCAACCCAAGGCATAAGGAGCCCTAGCATGTTTGAGCTTTCATTTATTTGGGCTGGTATTATTGCCTTTGCCGTTTTGACTTATGTGATCCTTGATGGGTTCGACCTTGGTGTCGGCATCCTTTTCCCTTTCGCAAAAGGAGAAAAAGAGCGATCCACGATGATGAACTCCATCGCGCCGATTTGGGATGGGAACGAAACATGGCTGGTGCTGGGCGGCGGCGGTCTCTTTGCGGTCTTTCCTCTGGCCTATGCCGTGGTCATGCCTGCGCTCTACATGCCCATAACTTTAATGCTGCTTGCATTAATTTTCCGCGGCGTCGCTTTTGAATATCGCTGGCGAACCGTGCGCTGGAAACGCGTTTGGGATGTCGCATTTTTTGGCGGCTCGCTGCTTGCAGCTTTTATGCAAGGCATAGCACTTGGCGCATTGGTTCAAGGTGTCGAAGTCGCAAACCGTGCTTACGCTGGCGGTTGGTGGGATTGGCTCAGCCTATTTTCAATCCTAACAGGCTTTGCCGTTGTGGTCGGCTATACTTTGCTTGGTGCAACATGGCTCATTCTCAAGACAGAAGGCCCACTACAAGAACAGATGCAGCGATACGCCTATTGGCTGGCAGCTGGCACATTGGCATTTATCGGATTAGTAAGCATTTTAACACCGTTCCAGGATCCGGTATATTTCCAGCGTTGGTTTAATTTGCCCGGCAGTGTGCTCAGCGCCATCATGCCTGCAGCACTCATCGCAGCAACATTCGCACTCTACTCCGGACTGAAAACCAAGAAGGACGCACAACCATTTTTAGCAGCTCTTAGTCTGTTTGTTTTATGCTTCATCGGAATTGGTATTAGCTTTTACCCCAATATCGTTCCCCCTAGCCTAACGATCGTTGAAGCAGCGGCTCCTGATTCAAGTCTACTGTTTGCTTTAGTGGGCACCGTGGTTTTGGTGCCGCTTATTCTGGCTTATACAGCTTACGCATATTGGGTGTTTCGCGGCAAAGTTAATCCTGATGAAGGCTATCATTAATGGCCAATAGCCGCATAAAAAAACTGGCATGGTTTGCCTTCATATGGCTTTGCAGTGTGGCGGCCTTAAGCGTCGTCGCTTACGCAATAAAGCTGGTCATCCTGTAGATATGTAAATATCTGTACCAGCTCCTGTTACGCAGGCCATGCAATTATGCATAAGCAACTTGCATATATTGCACTGCACAATTGATAACCATGCGCCTATATAGGTTTCAACGAAACGAAACAATCACCTGAAACAGGAGACGGTCCATGAAATTGAAATCAGCTTTTAGCCGTATCGCCGGTGCATTCTCAACACCTACTCGTTATGAGGCTGAGAATTCTTACCTTGAGCGCTCTATTTCACTGGCAGATTTGGAACGCCGTCAGAACGAAATCGCGCGCGGCAAATTCCGCAACTACTAAGAATTTTTGAATAACTTCCAGTAACTACGCCCGAGGTTAACGCCTCGGGCGTTTTTTTATTCGCTAGCAAGGCTAGTCATCGCTTTCGAGCGTTTCCTTCACAACTGTCGCAAGCTGCTTGAGCGAGAACGGTTTAGGCAAGAAGCCAAACTTTGCACCTTCAGGTAGGTTTTTCGAGAATGCGTCTTCGGCGTATCCTGAAACGAAAATAAATTTTACATTTGGATAATCTTTGATCACTTCACGCAGGAGTGAAGGGCCGTCCATCTCTGGCATTACCACATCGGAAACAATGATATCGACTTTGCCGTCCAGTTCTTCGAGAACGTCTAGCGCCTCCATACCATCACCAGCCTCATGCACAGTATAACCGCGCGATGTCAGAGCACGAATACCGCCCATACGAACAGCGTCTTCATCTTCCACCAACAAGACAGTGGCTGAACCGGAAAGGTCTTGTTTTTTCTCTGCCTTCGCATCTGCTGGTTTAGGTTTAGCCAATTCCTCTTCACTTGGCACATAACGTGGCAAGAAGATGCGGAACGTAGTTCCCTCGCCTATCTCTGAATCAGCATAGATATAACCGCCTGTTTGCTTGATGATGCCATAGACCATCGACAGCCCTAGGCCGGTTCCTTTGCCAACTTCCTTGGTTGTAAAGAAAGGCTCAAAGATCTTCTCAAGCACATCAGGATCAATACCTGTACCGCTATCGCGAACATCAATCATCACATAATCATCGGTTTCCAGCCCGCGATAATCAAGCTCAGCAATCTCATCTGCGCTCATGTTGCGACTGGAAACGGTAAGATCACCACCATCTGGCATTGCATCACGCGCATTGACCGTCAAATTGACAATAACTTGCTCGAATTGGCCAAGATCAACTTTAACCGGCCATAGGTCGCGTCCATGATCGATAGTCAAATGGATCGTGTTCCCGATGAGACGAGACAACAGCATACGCAAATCAGCCAGAACATCCGTTAGAGACAACACTTCTGGACGCAAAGTCTGACGGCGCGAGAATGCAAGCAATTGACGCACCAGTGATGCAGCACGGTTCGCATTTTGCTTAATATTCATTATGTCTGGGAAAGACGGGTCCGTAGGGCGATGGTTTGTAAGCAACAAATCCGAAGCCATAATGATAGCGGTCAGCACGTTATTAAAGTCATGCGCGATACCACCTGCCAACTGGCCAACAGCTTGCATCTTCTGACTTTGAGCCATCTGGCCCTCAAGCGCCTTTTGTTCGGTCGTGTCCATCGCATAGACAATAGCCGCTTCTTCGCTGGCTTGATCCCCCTCAAGGCCAGCAACGCGCGCCACGGCATTTACAAACACACGAATATGTTTTTCTTCCCGTGCATTATCAGTCGTCAGAACCGTGTCGAGCGGTTCGATATTAACTTGGTTTTGTCGTGCCGCTTCAAATATCTTCTCAAAGCGCAGCTGATCACGCTTATGCACAAATTCCTCAAACTTCACACGTCGATTCAGCTCATCACTATCAGCAGCAGTGCCAAACAAGCTGGCAAAAGAAGCATTGGTTCTGATAATCCGGCCATCCCCATCAATTGCAGCAATAGCCATCGGGGTGGAATTGAAGAAACGCGTAAAACGCAGCTCTGCACTTCGTAGGTCTTGTGATTCGTTATTACCTTCGGTTCGATTAATCACAATCGTTCGTGACTGGGCAGCAACACCATCTGAATGAGTTTGCGCTCTATGTATAAGTTGGACAGGCAACCGCTCGCCGGAGCTAGCCGCCAAATCCAAATCGAGCATAGCGGTGCGTATTTTGCCAGGCTCAGCCTTAATCGCATTGATAAGCTGAAGCCCTTCCTCACTCAAAATATCATCTGTTCCAACAGAACCGGCACTAAAAGAGACAAGATCAATACCAAGCCATTCAGCAAGGGTCGCATTTAGATATTGAACGCGGTTATTTGAATCAGATGAAAAGAAGCCAACAGGCGCACGATCAAGATGATCAATCGCTTTTTGCAATTCTAGGAAATATTGTTCCTGCGCGTCACGCTCTTTGGAAATGTCGCTTAAGCGCCAAACCTTCATCGCAGTTCCATTTGGCGCCGCCATGGTACGAACAGTGGCTCTATACCAATGAGCTTCCATCTGTTTTCCATCAAGGCTCGCAGGCAGACGAAACTCTTCATTAGAATCAACTGTTTTATGGGCGTCGTTGGCTAAGCGATAAAGAGCATTCGCAGCGTCTTCATGGCGCGAAAGAACATTTTCAAGCGTGTTTAAGTCAACACTTTCTGTAACGCCCGTTAATTTGCCGTAAGCTGCATTGGCATAAACGATCGAATTATCACTATCGGTGATGCAAATACCATCATCCAAACTATTCAGAAACGTGTCGCCAATATCGTCATTTTGTTTCAAACCGCCAAATTCGACCAAACCGATGACGAGCGCAAAAAGAAAAAAGACCCCGATCATCGCCAGAACACCCAGCAAACCTAGGAGAAACCCCTCATTTATCGTATCTCGAAAAAAAGCGAGGAAGCCAAAGCTAATAAGCAGGACAGCAGCCAACATTGAAAGTCGGATGAACGCGGTCGGCTGATTTTTACGATAAACAAGCGGTTCACTGCTTTTTACCGTCGATTTACGTCCCAACATAAAATTCCCCAAAACACCCACATTCATTTCTTATAGCTTGAATCATAAAGCTGTGAGGCGCAAAAGCCCCTTATCCATAAAAATTTGTAAATAGTCAGACATCTTGATAGCAATCGCTGACTTAAGAACTTCAGGCAAGAAAGGATTTCATTCATGTTTGAATGGTTAGCCGAGCAATTTGGTGAGCAAACTGCGCTCATTATATATTATTTCGTTATTTTTGTCGCGCTAATCATTGCGGTATTTATTCTTCGTTGGCTTTGGAAAACGATGTCAGGCGGCACTTTCGTGCACGGCGCAAAGAGTGAGCGCCGCCTTGCTGTTGTTGATGCAACAGCTGTGGACAGCCGCAGACGTTTGGTTCTGGTGCGCCGTGACAATGTCGAACATCTCGTGATGATCGGCGGCATGAGCGATGTGCTGATTGAAAGTAACATTGGTGAACCCAAAACATCGCCTGCACCGCAGCGCGAGGAAAGAGCCGCTAAAGTTCGCCCGCAAGAGAGCAGCAAAGCTGCCCCCATTGCGGCAGCACCTTTAATAGCAGCAGCGGCACCTGCCGCGTCTAATTCTCCGCGAGAAAAAGCGTCAGAACCAGCAGTTGAAACACTTGTCGCTTCAGTGCCTGACGTAAGCCATGAGGCGGCCCCAACGATAGAGCCTCAAGTTCAACGTTCGACACCAACAACCCCGCCTGCTCCACTGGTTAAAGAGCCTCAAAATCTTGAGCCGACGATTGAAATTGCTACAAATGAAGTGTTCAGCGAACATGATTTCGATCTTGATATTTCAGCCAGTGATTTGACCGCAGGCATCGAAAAACCTTCCCGCACGGTCAATACGTTCGAGCCAACGGTGGATTTTCCGTCGGACAAAATCGAGCGCGCAAATAATGATGAAGCGCGAGAACCAATGGAAGATGAAATGGAAGCCTTGCTCAACAAGCTGACAAGCTCTGATAAGTAGACATAAAAAAGCCCGCTGAAACAATCAGCGGGCTTTATTTTTTAGCTAAAGACTTAATCTTTAATCGTCACGATAAACTTTTTCGCGGCGCTCGTGGCGTTCTTGCGCTTCAAGAGACAAAGTCGCGATTGGACGAGCATCAAGCCGTTTAACACCAATCGGTTCACCCGTTTCTTCACAATAACCATAAGTACCATCATCAACACGGCGCAATGCTGAATCAATTTTATTAATCAGCTTACGTTGACGATCACGTGCCCGCAGCTCGATAGACCGATCAGATTCAGAAGATGCTCTATCAGCAACATCTGGATGATTCGAACTTTCACGCTGCAGATGATCTATAGTTTCGCGCGATTCACGCAAAAGATCTGCACGCCATTTCACTAATTTATCTCGAAAATATGCCCGCATCCGATCATTCATGAACGGTTCTTTATCGTCGGGGAAATAATCCGCAATGCGAATTTCGTCTGCCATTCACCTACTCCCAGCAAATCGATATTGGGCGGTGTATACGCATAGCTTAGTCATGGAACAAGTGAAGATTGAGTGAAAATGATTCTAAGCTTTATTCTCACACAACATATGCTGGTCACATCTCACAAATGTTAATTGAAATCTGACATTATAACGTCTATCGATTGACTATAATTTAAGCAGGATAAGAACCATATGAGCCGACTGTTTCTGTTTCGTCACGCAAAAGCGAGCTGGGCTGAGCCTGGCATGCGGGATTTCAACAGAAAGCTGTCGCCAGAAGGCATCGAAGAAGCTCAACGCGTTGGCGTCGCATTGCGCAAGCGCGGTCTTATTCCAACTCAAATTATTTGTTCTGCCGCAGATCGCGCGCGTGAAACCTTTGATGCTATCGACCAAAATGATGGTTGGCGCGAAAATGTCACCTTCACAGACACGCTCTATTCTACCGATGCCCCCGGCTATCTGGAAGTTGCGTCTGAAATGGGACGTGATGGCGATCTGATGTTAATCGGCCATAACCCGATGCTTGAAGATCTTGCGATAGCATTGGGTCAAACAGGCAATGACGAAGCTTACACCCATATCAATATGGGATTTGGCACAGCCTGCGTCGCAATATTAAAGTTCGACGGCCCTATGAGCAATATTCAAGAAACAAAGTGGACGCTGGAAGATTATTTGCGGCCACGCGATTTGTAACGCTTAATCATTATAGCAATTACTTTTTTGAAATGTGCCCATAGTGTAACTACTTTATAAGAAGGTCGTTTTCGTTTGTGCACAAAGGTTGAATAGTTTGGCTTCTCTGACTTCACTAGGAGATGAAGCGCTTATCGCGCTGGACACGGTTTCCGAGCGCGCTACGAGCTTTTTTTATCCCAATGTACGATTAGGCGTTACGGGCCTATCCAGAGCGGGAAAATCCGTATTCATTTCAGCATTGGTACATAATTTGATTCATGGCGGGCGTATGCCGCTTTTTGAACCTGCCCATAACAACCGAATTTCTAAAGCCTATCTTGAGCCGCAACCTGATGACGGTGTGCCGCGCTTTGCCTATGAAAAACACATTGAAGACCTCATTAAAAATCAAATATGGCCTGAATCAACGCGCGCCGTATCGCAGCTGCGTTTAACAATTGAATATGAAACCGCATCAGGATGGGGACGCTTTTTTTCCCGCAACAAGCTCCATTTGGACATCGTCGATTATCCCGGCGAATGGCTTCTCGATCTGCCACTGCTGCGTAAAGATTTTGCGACATTCTCGCGCGAATCCATCGCCCGTGCAAAAAGTGAGAAACGCACTGAAATCGCGAGCGAATTCCTAGACTTAGCAGATAAGCTTGAATCAAATGCTGAAGCAGATGAAACAGCTGTCAGAGAACTTTCAGACAGCTTCAAAACCTATCTTGCTAATTGCCGCAAGGATGAGCTAGCGCTTTCCACATTGCCGCCCGGACGGTTCTTAATGCCAGGAGATATGGAAGGCTCGCCTGCCCTGACATTTGCACCGCTCACCAATGTTACAGACCACGCAGAGCCGGGCTCCATTCAAGCAATGATGGAGCGGCGCTATGAAGCTTATAAAACACTGGTCGTTAAACCATTTTTCCGTGAACACATCACGCGCCTTGATCATCAAATTGTTTTGATTGATGCGATGCAAGCCATCAATGCTGGCCCTGATGCCGTCGCCGATTTAGAGCGCGCCTTAGTTGAAATCATGAGTTGCTTCCGCCCGGGCGCGGGTAATTTACTGACATCGCTATGGCAACGGCGCATCGACAAAATACTTGTTGCGGCAACAAAAGCCGACCATTTGCACCACGAAAGCCATGACCGGCTAGAAGCTGTTGTCGACCGACTGGTGAAAAATGTGACTGTCTCAGCAGGCTTTGCCAACGCATCAATAGAAACCGTGGCTATGGCTGCCGTGCGCGCCACCAAAGAAGCCACGATTGATGATGGCGGCGAAAAATTACCGGTCGTCGTCGGCATACCGGCCAAAGGCGAACGTATCGGCGATGAAATATTTGACGGCATACGCCAAACCGCCGTTTTTCCTGGCGATCTGCCCGATGACCCAGAAGCATTATTCCGCATGGAAAGTATGCCGCAGCAACGATTTGTCCGCTTCAAGCCACCCAAAGTTGAGCGCACCGCCGAAGGCATAACGCTTTCATTACCGCATATTCGTCTTGATAAAGCGCTACAGTTCCTCTTGGGAGATCGCCTCCAGTGAGTAAGCAACCTTCCGATTCTCGCAAGCCACGCGCATTTTCTGTACCCGCAGAGGCTAATCAGGTAAGTAATCCAGACGTCGAAAAAGCAAAGCCAAAGCCGCGCAAACCACGGTCCATACCTGCCTCGCCTACACTGAATTATGAAAAGACTGATGAAGCCTTTTTTGCAGCAGAAGAGCGCGGTGAACTGGATGCATTAGCACCGCCGCCGCCGCAAAAGCGGTTGCGAAAAAGCCGTATAAAATTTGGCACCCTCGCAACAGCGGCGCTTGGCTTTCTCATATCTGCTTCTTTGGGCTTGTGGCTTGAAAATTTGATATCCGATTTAGCCGCACAAAATCTTTGGCTGGGCCGTGCAGCCATGTTTGCTGCGGCTTTGTTCGTGCTGGGTGTCTTGGCTTTCGTAATACGCGAGCTGCGCGGCATTTGGAAAATCCGCTCCGTATCCAAGTTGCGCGAGCGTATTGAGGCTGCCCTATCGGAAAACAAACCCAAAGAAATCAACAACGTAACAAAAGAACTTGAATCACATTTTGAAGGCCATCCCAAAACGGCCCATGGCCGCAGCATTTTGAATGCGAATAAAAATGAAGTCATGGATGCACAAGATCGTTATGCCTTGACCGAACGCGAATTACTTGCAGGTCTTGACCGTGAGGCACGCCAAATCGTGATGAACTCAGCCAAACGCGTTTCCGTTGTCACAGCAGTGTCTCCGCGCGCTATCGTCGATATAGGCTATGTTCTTTATGAAAACATTCGGCTGATACGCGTTATGTGCGAACATTATGGTGGGCGCAGTGGCCTTGTTGGTACATTCAGCTTGCTGCGCCGTGTCGTCGCGCATTTGGCTGTCACAGGCTCTATCGCTATTGGTGACGGCATCATCCAGCAACTTTTAGGCCATGGACTGGCCGCCAAACTATCTGCCCGTTTAGGTGAAGGCGTTATTAATGGTTTAATGACCGCAAGAGTTGGCTTATCGGCGATCGATGTGTGCCGTCCGGCACCATTTCATGCGCTCGAAAGGCCAAAAATCTCTGATTTCGCCGCGAACCTCACCTCCATGAGCAATTTAAAGCCCCAGCAAAACGAACCAAATAAATAGCATGCGCACGGCCTAAAAAAAGGATGCGTTAACCATTTCTGTTCATGATTGCACGATGATTCCAATCCATTCAGGAAGAGTTTTCAATGTTTGTTCGTTTTGTTGCCTCGTGTCTATCTATCGCCGCCATTGCTACAACAAGCCTACCGGCGCATGCGGACGCAAAACGCGATTCAAAATTTCTCAATAAAATTGAAGGCTCTTGGCGTGGCCCAGGCGAAATCGTCGCTGGCAAATATAAGGGCACAAAGTTCACCTGTGACCTTGATGGATCAACACCGGATAAAGACCTAGGCATGGCACTTAAAGGCACATGCCGCGTCGGTATTTTCAGCCAAAGAATGGAAGCAACGGTTACCCGCAAGGGTAAAACCTACAAGGGTGCATTTCTGGATGGTGCACTTGGCGAAGGTCTTGATGTAACAGCTGGCAATGTAACCAGCGACCGGATCGTTCTCACATTGAAACGCAAAGATTTAAACGGCGCTATGCTTGCGCGTCTTGCAAACGACAATAAGCTCAATGTCACTGTTTCTGTACGCGTTGGACAAGACCTTGTGCCTGTCATCGGCATGAGCCTTAACCGCATCGACAATATGGCTGTTGGCTCAATTAAGTAATAGGCAGCGTCAGTTCTTGCGCCGCAACCTCAATGCCCGCAAGATCTAGCTCTTTAGCATAATCAGCAATGGTACGGCCCAGCACGGTGCGGTCAGCCGCAATATCCATCAATGGCACAATCACAAATGAACGTTCCGCCATGCGCGGATGCGGAACCGTTAGCCGTTCAGTCGCAACTGTTGTGTCGCCATATACGAGCAAATCCAGATCAAGCGTTCTTGGCCCCCAGCGCACATCACGCACCCTGCCCCGCAAACGCTCAACGGCGAGCAATTGATCAAGCAAAACCTCCGGCATAAGCGACGTTTTAATCTCAGCACAGGCGTTAAAAAACCAGTCTTGATCGGTCACGCCCCAAGGTGGTGTCTTATAAATTTTAGAAATTTTAGTGACACGGCATTGCGCGTTCGTCTGTAAAGCATCAATGGCAAACTGCATTGACGCACACACATCACCAACATTACCACCAAGCCCAATCAGAGCAGATGTTTCGGCACGATCAGGGCTTATAGACAACGCGAACCTCTACATAATCCAATACACCCGGCACAGGAGCATTGGGTTTACGTACTGTAATATCCGCCTCTTTAATTTGCGGGAACTCGTCGCAAAGCGATTTTCCAATTTCCAAAGCAATGGCTTCAATCAAATAGCGCCGTTCGCCAGCGATGATTTTTTCAATTTCGATGAATGCACGCCCGTAATCCACGGTGCCTTCAATGGAATCGTTTTCCAGTGCATTGCCCGGATCAACTTGCAAAACAGCATCCACGTAAAAACGCTGACCAAGGAATTCCTCCTGATCATAGACCCCGTGGCGTGCAAAAAACGCGCAGTTTTTCATGCGGATTTCATATATCAAGGTTCAAACCTCCCTGCTGAACGTTGGCCGGTAACAATCAAAGCATCAGCAAGCTTTAATGCATCCGCATTTATTTTTATATCATGGACACGAAAGATCGCAGCGCCATTTTTACGTAAAATCGCCGTCGTTGCCGCCGTTGCGATATCACGGTCTTGCGGCTCGCGCCCCGTAATCGCCCCTAGAAAACGTTTTCTGCTGGTTCCAATCAGAAACGGCAATCCAAAAACATGCAATTCATCAAAACGTGCCATCAATTCCAGATTGATATCAGTGGTTTCCTTGCCGAAACCAAACCCCGGATCAAGCATGATCTGATTTTCATTCAATCCCGCTTGCTCTGCGATCTTTAAAGACTTGTCAAAATATTGCTTTTGATCTTCGATCACATCATCCAGAACGGTTCTGTCGCGATTGGTGTGCATGATAACGATGCCCGCACCATAATCGGCTGCGACACGTGCAATATCAGGCTCCTTTTGAAGCCCCCACACATCGTTGACAATGTGCGCACCGGCAGCCAAGCCTTTTTCAGCAGTGGAAGCACGGTATGTATCAAGAGAAATTAAAATATCAGGCGATGCTTCAAGAATAGCCTTCAGCGCTGGCATTAAGCGCGCTTGTTCTTCATCACAATCAACTGATTTTGCGTTCGGCTTGGTGCTTTCGGCGCCGATATCGACAATCAAAGCGCCATCATTGACCATTTTCAGTGCTTGGTCAGCCGCAGCTCGCGGGTCGGCAAATTGCCCACCATCAGAAAAGCTATCAGGCGTGACATTCACAACGCCCATCAAATGACCGCGCGGACCAAGCTCTACAGTTTGATCCGACGCGATATGCCATTGTCTTTTGCGGAACGGGTCAAGCATAGCCGCCCCTCACTATAATTTGAAAATATCAGGCCTGACGTTCAGGGACATGAACAACAAGTCCGTCCAAATCATCCGTCATTTTTACTTGGCAAGAAAGACGTGATGTTGGTTTTTGCTCATAAGCAAAATCAAGCATGTCTTCTTCCATCACGTCTGGCGTACCAACTTTTTCGCTCCACGCATCATCAACATAAACATGGCAGGTCGCACAAGCACAGGCACCACCACATTCTGCTTCAACGCCCGGCACAGAATTTTTGACAGCATTTTCCATAACGGTTGAACCGCTGGCTACATCCAGATCAAATTTGGTGCCATCAAAGGCGACGATAGTTAGCTTCGGCATGGTTTCTCCAACTGATAAGCTTTGGGCGTTACTCACGCCTAGTCTCTAAGTTGCGGCTTAGCTGTTGACTGTCAATTGTCAAGTATTGGCGTTTTACAACCTACATATTGTGCAACGATTAGCGCAGCAATGAGGATATGTAATCACAGGTCGTGTTAACCTCGGCCGTTAATGTAGAAACATAAGAAACTTCTGAAGGATTGTTTTCCAAATCATCTGCGCAATTAGCAACATTAAATGCGCCAACGGCACGTGCCGCGCCTTTTAAATTATGGGCAGCGAGTTTACGCGTCTCACAATCACAATCCTGCGCCATTTCACGCGTTAGCTTATGGGCTTGGCGCAAAAACATCTGAAGAACCTCTTCTTCCAGATTGCGATTGCCACCTGTTTGACGCGCTAAATGCACCAAATCTACAGGACGCGACCGCGCCTCCATGTGTGATTCCCCTGCTGGAGAGGAGAACACCGGATGACCGGCTTTAATAACTGCTTGTCCCATATCAACACCTTATTTCACGCGTACACAAACCGTTCCCAACATTAATCGTGCCAGAAAATCCTGCCCATCCGGTTAACAAAAGGGCGGAATTGCTGGATTTTGGGCATAAATAGCTGGATGATTATCTAGCGCGTTAACTTTATATTTAAACTTTTAGTGGTTTCGCGATTCAATTGTTTATTTCACAAGCCTGTATCGATACGATACGGGCAAAGCGTGATGACACCCTAATTGTGCCTTTTTATAGGCAATATAAGTGACATCTAAAAATAATGAGTATGCGTACAGGCTTTCGGGCCAGGTGAGGCGAAATGGCAGTTAAGAAGAATGACCTAGCAGATCTTGATCTGGATATGGAAGCAGCTCTTCAAAATGCACTTGATGAAGATCTAGGTGACGATCTGGATTTGGATCTCGATGAAGAGCTATCACTTGATGATTTTGAAAATCAGGTGGCAGAAGCCGCGACTGAATTAAAAGGCGATAACAAGCCTGCTCTTCAGGCTGCGAATCAGACGGCGGCTGCCGCAGCAGCTGTTGCGCCGACATCTTCCTTCCGCCCTGCTAATGATGATGACGCAGAGCGTGAATATGCACAGATGATTGCGCGCCTTAATAACAAGCCTGCCAGCTCATCCTACATCGTTGCTACTCTTATTAGTTTGCTGTGGGTCGCTGGCGGCATCTTCTTGGCACACACACTTTATGCACCGCAAGTTTGGCAAGTGAGCAGCTTTGCAGAGCTACAGGCAATTCCTGGAGCGCTCGCTGTATTGGTCGGCACAATTGTGCCTGTGTTTATGTTCTTCTCATTTGCGATCATGATTCGCCGTGCACAAGAAATGCGGATGACAGCCCGCTCAATGAGCGAGATTGCCTTCCGCCTTGCTGCCCCTGAAAAAATGGCATCAGACCGCGTTGCAACAGTTGGACAGGCAATTCGCCGCGAAGTTGCTGCTATGGGCGAAGGTATTGAGCGCACAGTTGCGCGTGCATCAGAGCTTGAAGCCCTTATGCAGACCGAAGTGAATGAACTTGAGCGCTCTTATTCTGACAACGAAGTGCGGGTACGCTCGCTTCTTACAGACCTTGGCAATGAGCGCGAAGGCATCGTAACCCACGCAGAGCGTTTACGCGCTTCAATTTCTGGCGCGCACGAAGAGCTTCGTGATGAACTAACCAGCGCTGCTGATGTTATTCGTGACAATGTCATGAATGCATCGACACAGCTCACCATGGCCCTCAACCAATCTGGCGAACAGCTGGTTGGCCGTATTAATGAGAGCGGCGGCGAGATAAATCAATCGATTGCTAAGCGTTTGCAGGAAGTTTCGGGCAATTTGCTTTCTTCAGGCGAAACATTTGCAAGCCTACTCGACACACGTATCGCGACTCTACAGACGGAAACCGATAGCGCGAGCCAGCGTCTTGCTGAAGCACTCGAAGCCCGCTCTTCATCTATGGTCTCACTTATCGGCGGCGCAACAAGCTCTATGACGAGCGAATTTGATACGCGCATGGCTGATATGGAACGCATTCTAAGCGAACGCGGCACATCACTACTCCATGAGTTCCAAACACGCGTAGAAGCCGTCAATACAGGTACTGAGCGCCTTGATAATGCGCTGGATTCACGCGCACGTCAGCTAAACGAGACACTTCTCGAGCGCACACGCGCAATTGCCGAAACTATGACAAGCGGTGCAGATACATTCTCAAGCCGCATCGGCGAGCAAGCGGCAAGCATAACAACATCACTTTCTGCAGAACTTGAAAGTCGTGCGGCTGCATTCACAGAAAAATTAAACGCGGTTTCAGGCTCGATTAGCGAGCGCTCAAACTCATTCCTGCAACATGCAGATGAGAAGACGCAGGCCATTTATGGTGCCGTGGATCATACAACAAGCAAACTTGGCGAACGTTTGGATGCGAGCAAAAATGAGCTTGAACAAACTCTTGAACAGCGCAGCTCGCAAATCGACGCCTCTATTACTTCGCGTACAGCTACACTCACAGCCAAGGCTGACGAATTTGCAAAAGTGCTCGACGAGCGTGCCAATGCGATCGAAACCAAAACGGATCAGACAACGGCCCGTCTGGCTTCTTCACTTAGCGCACAGGCATCAAAACTCGACGAGACACTGCAAAAGAATGCATCCAGCCTAGATGAAAAACTGTCTGCACAAGCGCAAAACATTGACCGTAAAGCTGATGAATTTGCAAAAGTGCTCGACGAGCGTGCCAATGCTATCGAAACCAAAACGGATCAAACAACGGCCCGCCTGGCTTCTTCGCTTAGCGCACAGGCGTCAAAACTCGACGAGACAATGCAAAAGAGCGCATCCAGCTTTGATGAAAAACTGTCTGCGCAAGCGCAAAACATTGACCGTAAGGCCGATGAATTGGCTGCCCGCGTGGAAGCAGCAACGTCCAACACAGTCAGCAAGCTTGGTGAAACTTCTGAAGACCTCTTGGCGCGTCTTGATGAGAAAACACAGGCTATCTACGGCTCTGTGCAGCATACCGCTGAAAAACTGACCAACGCACTTGCCGGCCAAACAGGCGGCATGGATGCCAAAGTTGATGAGCTAGCAGCACGCTTTAAACGCGTGACAGAAGAAACCTATAGCCGCATTGATACTGACGGCCGTAACTTCCTTGCGCAGCTTGATGAAAAAGCAAACTCCATCAGCGGTTCAATTGGCCATAACAGTGCCAAATTCAGCGAAACCTTTGACTTGCAAAGTGCAACGCTTGAAGAAAAACTATCGTTGCTCGATGCCCGCCTCACCGCGATTTCAGAAGCAACCTCGCAGCGTATTGAAGAAACATCGACAGGCTTCATTTCGCAGCTTGATGCACGGACCAATGCAATTTATGGCGCAGTTGACCGCACAACAGAACGTCTTGGTGCAGCTCTGA
This sequence comes from Ahrensia sp. 13_GOM-1096m, assembly GCF_000620605.1. NCBI lineage: Bacteria > Pseudomonadati > Pseudomonadota > Alphaproteobacteria > Hyphomicrobiales > Ahrensiaceae > Ahrensia > Ahrensia sp. 13_GOM-1096m. The sequence continues at coordinate 339,969 of NZ_KK211156.1, read as the reverse complement.
GTGCGCCAGCAGATGATTTGGAAGCAAAAGGCGCTAAACTTGGTGAACGCCTAAGCGCAGTAGCAATGGAAATGTCAGCGCTAGTTGAACAGCGCACAGCTGCAGCCGTTGATTCAGTACAAGCAAGCACGACAGCACTTGATGAGACATTCACGTCTCAAACAGGCATTGTTACCGAGCGCACTGAAACAATGGAAAAAGCACTAACGATGGGCGTCGACAATGTCAGACGCACATTGGAAGAAAGCGCTGGCAAACTTGCTGCGACACTGCGTGACAAAGTTATTGAATCACGCCGCGAAATTGAAGAAGAAGCAAATCGCATTGCGCAAATGTCGAGTGACAATTCTGAAGGCCTCTCTGAACGTATTGCCGCTGTTCTTCGCAGCCATCAGGAAGGCCTAACAGCTGAAATCAGCCGTTATGAAAGCCAGATAGAAGCACGCACTCAAGAGCTCAATACTATTCTTGACAACTCAGCTAAACCGCTTGTTGATCGCTTGACTGACAGTGGTCAGAACCTTGCTGCAGAGCTTGAAGCTGCGACGAAAGCTGCAACCGAGCGCTTGCGTGCGGAAAATGCAGAGCTGGTCAATATGCTTGCAACACGCACTGCCGATACATTGACTGCTGTTGAAGATATGCAGCGCAGCCTTAAAGGCGGTGTCGATGGCATGATGGGTACATTGACTGCAAAAACACAGGATACTGTAAATACCGTCGAAACGATGCGTTCAAATCTTGAAGGCAATGTTGATGGAATGCTCAACTCTATTACCAGCCGAACTGCACAGGCCGTTAATGCTGTCGAAGGCATGAACCAAAACCTCAGCGAGAATGTTGGCGATCTTGTTGAACGCCTATCTGCATCTAATTCGCGCTTGGGTGAATTGATTGAGCATGCAGCAGCTAACATTGGTTCAATTGATGGACGCCTGGATGCTAGCACAGAAGCCTTCTTGAAAAAAGCAGGCGGTGTTGCTGAAAATCTTGCTCAATCTGTCTCGTTGCTTACAACCAACACCAATAAATTGGATGATGTTTCAACCAAGACATTGCAAAACGTGGCTTCAATCGCGTCGCGCTTTAACGAACATGGTCACGTGCTAGAGCAAGCCTCTAACCTACTTGGTTCAGCCCAAGACAATCTGTCATCTACGCTTGAAGAGCGCCGTGATGCACTGGAAAATCTGTCTGCGGGTCTGGTTGGAAAATCAGAAGAGATACAAGGCTTGATGCGTTCATTTGAAAGCGTCATTACCTCAACGCTTGATACAATTGAGAAACGCGCATTGTCTTCAACCGACAATCTGGCCCATTCTATCCGCCAGACGGCTGAAGACGCTATGAGCCGGTTTGATGAAGCAACCACCGACATGCGCCGTGTCTCAACTGAAATGCGCGATGAGCTTGCAACGACACGCGACGAAGTTCGCAAAGGTGTCATGGCTCTACCAGAAGAAACACGCGAATCCGCAAACGCTATGCGCCGCGCTGTAACCGAACAAATCAAAGCATTGAAAGATCTTTCACGCATCGTTGAAGATTCTGGGCGCGCCTTTGATGTCGGGAACGGGGGAGCACGCGGAAAAAAGGCCTTGGCCTCGGCGACCGCTACTAAAACAGCGCCAGTCGAGGCACCAGTTGCAAACCGTCCTGCTGCACAGGCGCAGCGGACACCTGCTCCACAACAGCCTCAATTGCGTGGCACAGTGAGTGCTGCGCCAACAAGCAGTGATAAAACGGCATCAAGTGGCTGGGTAAGCGATTTGCTACGCCGCGCATCGCAAGAAGGTGATTTGCCAACTGCGGGAGCGAAAAAAGAACCTACACGCACGGATGCGCGTAAAGCTGACACGCTCAACACATTGTCAGCCGATATCGCTCAGGCGATTGACCATGAAGCATCGGTTGCGCTCTGGGATCGCTATCGCCGCGGTGAACGCAACATATTCACACGCAGTCTTTATACGCTGCGTGGGCAGAAAACCTTTGAGGAAATGAAGCGGCGCTATGATAACGACCGAACATTTGCGGACACAGTCGATCGTTACATTGCCGATTTTGAACGACTAATTGATGATGTAAGCCGCAATGATCGTGATGGCACGATGGCACTTAGCTATCTGACATCTGACACAGGCAAAGTGTACACCATGCTTGCTCATGCAAGCGGCCACTTAAAGTAAACCGCAGTCAATAATCCAAACAAAAAGGCCGGATGCAGCGATGCAATCCGGCCTTTTTATATCGATATGAAGAGCTGTTAAATTTTAGTCGTAACCCAAACAACCATTTTCTCGCTAACGTCTTTAAAGGCAGTATCGAGTGCACGCACGTAAGCGCTTGATGCACTTGAACCTGCATTCGCAGTCGAGGAGAACACTTGGCTGGAAATGACAGTGCCTGTTCTATCATTAAGCAGTTTCACAGCGATTGTAACTTTCGCACGGTTACCAGTAGCAACGACCCCAAACTCACGGATTTCAGTAATCAACTGATAGTCAATCGCCAGTCCTTGGCCCGGCAGACCAATCCCAGCGAACTTATTTGAATTATCAAAGGCCGTCGCAATCTTTTGCTGAACCACACGCGGGAGGCGATCACTCCACTGCGCTTCAGATAGATATTGAATGGTGAGATTAGATGTCTCAATCACGATATTTTCGGAATCAAGTGCTTTGAGCGCGACCGGTTCAACGATCAAAATTTGAGAACCACGGCGCACGGACTGTGCATTGGTGACTTCCGCAGCAGATAGTTCAAACGTATCAGAAATCGCTTTCTGGCCACCAATAGCAGCACAGCCACTGAGCAAACCGAGACCGATTGCACTGATTGCACCGCGCAAGAAACGTTTTTCTGCGATCAAATTTACCATTACAAAAACCAATCATTTACACCAAGCGCGCGGTCAGCAACCGCGCCACTTAGACAATTACATTATCGACGCTGACGCGCGCCGTCAAAACGCTTCACATCACCTTCACCACCAAACAATAGGCGTTGAGGGTTGCTTTCGAGCGACGTGATTGCACTCTCAATACGGCTAATAGAGCGACGCGTTTCAGAAACCAACGCCTCAACATCGCGCAATCCCCTGCCCGAAAATCTCTCAAGCCCAGCTGTTATCGTGCCAAGGCGCGCATTCAGCGTATCAGCTACAGCACGAAACGAGGCCAGCGTTTGATCGACATTGTCCATAACATTTTCTGCTGAACTATCGCCGAGGAAACCATCAACCTTGGCCAAAACACCATCAACCCGCACGGATGCCGCATTAAGACGTTCTGCCATTTGCGACGCATTGGCGAGCAAAGTTTCAATATCTTTACGGTGCTCGCCGAGCCCATCCGTCAGCGTGCTTACTTCTTTGGCCGCCTTTTGAACTTCCGTTCCTGCATCGGCAAATCCGCTAACCGCCCTGTCGATGTCTTCAGCTTTAACTGCGCCAAGAATGTCCTGCAGCTGGCTTACAATCTGCTCAACCTTAGGTCCTGTACCTGAATAAGCATCAACCAATGCCGTTACAGAGCTTCCAACGCCAGTCAAATCCCCTGACAACTTATTAAAGTTTTCAGTCACACCTTTTGCATTCGTCAAAATTGCCTGCAAATCTTCTGGCGGTATAGAAGCAACTAGACCGTTCGCACTATTAAGCAGTGTGCTCATATCGCCCGACACCGCTTCCAAAGTATTACCAAGATCGCCCATGCTCTTCATGAAGAGCTCGACTTTATCTGTGTTCTTAGCCGCAGCATCAGTCAGTTTAGCCGTATTGGTGAGGGTTTGTGTCAGCGGTCCACGCGCATCAGCAACAAAGCCTTCCAATTCGCTCAAAACACTGTCCGTGCGATCAAAAATATCCTGCGCAGTAATGAGCAAATTGTTCACCGCAGATGGGTCTGCTGTTACCGAGGCAACGCCGCCCTCATTTTCAGCCGCTTGAAAAACAGTCGCTTCATTAAAATCGCCGCCTTCAAATTCGATATGCGCAATACCAGTAAGACCAGTAAAGCCTAGAACCGCCTTCGTAGAAGGAGTGATTGGCAAATTGTCACGCACGCGCGAACGCGCAATCACGATCCTTGGATTGGTTGGGTCAAAGCGCAAATTTGTCACCTTGCCAACATTGATACCATTAAACAGCACTGGGCTGCCAACGCCCAAGCCTGTAACAGAACCTTCAATCACAACATCAAGGTCTGTCTGCGATTCGCCGCCGCCGGATCTTGCGATCCAAAACACGAATGCGAACGAAGCCGCAAAAACTGCGACTGTGAACAAACCAACAAGTGTATAATTTGCTTTCGTTTCCATTTTACTGGCTCGCTAACTTAGAATTATTGTTCTGCATTTTACGTTGCGCTTCATCAAAGGCTGGAATAGTGCGCGCCCGTTCGCCCTTAAAGTAGGATTGTATCCACGGATCGTCTTGAGCAAGCATATATTGCAGATCGCCAACAGCAATAACCTTTTTCTGCCCTAGCACTGCAATACGGTCTGTTACAGAAAACAAACTGTCCAGATCGTGCGTCACCATATAGACAGTCAGGCCAAGCGTATCGCGAAGCTTTGCAATCAAACCATCGAATTCTGCGGCCCCGATAGGGTCAAGCCCTGATGTTGGCTCATCCAAAAACACAATATTTGGATCAAGCGCCAAAGCGCGAGCCAATGCTGCGCGTTTAATCATACCGCCAGACAATTCTGATGGAAGCTTATAAGCATCGCTACGTTTCAGCCCCACCAACTCCATCTTAACAAGCGCAAGCTCACGCATCAGACTTTTGGGCATTGAAAGATATTCACGCATCGGCACTTCAATATTTTCAGCCACCGTAAGCGATGAAAATAATGCGCCATGCTGAAACAAAACGCCCATGCGCATATCAATGGCCAAACGCGTTTCGTCATCAGCAGCATCAATGTCATGGCCAAAAAACTTGACCTGACCATTCTGGCGTTGATTGAGACCGAGCACGCTGCGCATCAGCACAGATTTACCTGTACCAGAGCCCCCGACAAAGCCGAGAATTTCACCAGCATAAACATCAAGATCAAGATCATGCAGCACGACATGATCGCCGAATTGCACGTGAACATCGCGAACCGATAAAACAATGTTGTTTACATCAACCATCTAGAAATTCACCGCCGCAAAAAAGATTGCAAACAAGCCATCAACCACGATGACGACGAAGATAGATTTAACAACAGACGATGTAACGCGGCGACCCAGCGATTCAGCACTGCCCTCCACTTTCATGCCCTCAACCGAAGCAATAATACCGATGATAATTGCCATAAATGGCGCTTTGATGATGCCGGCAAAAAAGCTCGTCATATCGACAGCTTCCCGAACACGGGTCATAAAGGCATCAGGAGAAATACCCGAATATGTTTGAGCGACAATCATCGCGCCGCCCAAAGCGGCCATATTCGCAACAAACGTTAAAAGCGGCAGAGAAATAACCAGCGCTATCAAGCGCGGCAAAATCAATACGCTGATTGGATTGAGGCCAATGACTTTTAGCGCATCAACCTCCTCGCGCATTTTCATCGAGCCAATTTCAGCTGTAATCGCGCTGCCTGACCGGCCAGCGATCATGATTGCAGTCAAAATGACACCAATTTCGCGCAAAACCAAAATGCCGACGAGGTCAACGACGAAAATCTCTGCGCCAAAATAACGCAATTGGAAGGCGCCCTGCTGCGCAATAATAGCGCCCATAATCACGCTCATCAGAACGATGATTGGAATAGCGCCGACACCCATTTTATCTATTTGGCTGGCAATCGGCGCAAATGACATGCGGCGGCCTTGGCCCGTTTTCCCTTGCGAGCCTCGAACAGCTGCGCCAAGCAAATTCATCGAAGCCATGAAATCAGCGGCAAACGAATATGACATTTTGCCAATTGCCGCCAATACTCCAGATAATTGGAATTGCGCAGGCTTCACAACTTCACTTTTGTCATTGGTCACAGCATGCATTACTGCATCGAGCAAGATTTCATTGTTTTTGCTAAGGTTTCGAACTTCAACCTCATTTCCATCGTCCTGAATCCGTAACTTCAGACGGGAAATCATCCACGCACCGGCCGTGTCCAGCATGGTTATATCAGCGCAGTCGATAATAAAACGAACAGGTTGTGTTGGCAGCTTGATAGCTTTGAATTTCTTATCTACCGTACCCACGCTATGGGTAGCCCAAACACCATCAAGCGCAATCGTGTGCGTATCGCCCTCGCTTGTCTCCGAAAAAGAAGGCAAACGTATTTCTTGATCGGACAATGATGAAATTGCCGATCCCTTCTTTAATATTGTACTATTAGTTCGAGTCATGCTGCTGTTCTTAAAGTATTAACAAAACTATGTCTGCAACCTGAAAGACACACTTGCATTCGTTCTCGACTAAATTCCAACATTATCACAACAATCGATATCGAGTTGACCATGCTAAAAATAAAAATTGAAAAACAAAGCTATCCTATTCGTGGTGAGTTCCGGATTTCTCGCGGCGCGAAAACACAAGCGGAAGTAATTTTATGTCAGATTGAACAAGATGGTCTGATCGGTAGCGGCGAATGCGTACCATACAGCCGTTACGGCGAAAACATGGACAGTGTTTTTGATCAAATCTCGGCAATCAAGCATGGCGATATGAATGAAGTCGAAGCACAGGTCACAAGCCTTAAACCTGGCGCTGCGCGCAACGCACTTGACTGCGCGCTATGGGATTGGAAGGCTAAGTCCACAGGAAAAACTGTCGCTGATCAAATTTGCGCCATGACACCGCGCCCAGTGGAAACTGCATTCACACTCTCATTGGACACACCGGGCCGTATGGCGGATGCAGCACGCGCAGCTTCGCACCGTGCCGTTATCAAAATCAAGCTCGGCGGTGATAATGATATTGCATGCATGCATGCCGTGACAGCAAATGCGCCAAGTTCACGCATAATCATCGATGCGAATGAAGCTTGGACCAGCGATATATTTGCTAAAATGATGCGCGAGGCTTCACGATTGAAAATCGCACTCATAGAGCAGCCCCTACCCGTTGATGATGACGATATATTGCTCGATATTCCCCACCCTGTGCCCATCTGTGCCGATGAGAGCATTCATACATGCGAAGAGCTGGGTAATTTACGCGGAAAATATGATTTCGTGAACATAAAGCTGGATAAAACCGGTGGATTAACAGAAGCTCTAAAACTACGCGATAAAGCACGTGAACTTGGCTTCGGAATAATGGTGGGCTGCATGGTGGGATCATCGCTTGCAATGGCTCCAGCGGTGCTACTGGCACAGGATGCAGAGTTTGTTGATCTTGATGGACCATTATTGTTGGCAAAAGACCGGAGTCCAGCCTTGCACTATTTTGGCAGTACGGTATCACCCCCAACACCATCGCTTTGGGGATAGAACCAGGAGAGTAAAATGGATCTAGGTATTAAAGGCCGCAAGGCAATCATTTGCGCCTCAAGCCGAGGCCTTGGCAAAGGTTGCGCACTCATGCTGGCTGATGCTGGCGTTGACCTAACAATCAATGGCCGCGACGAAAAAATCACTCAGGCAACAGCCGACGAATTGCGCGCCAAAGGCGTTGAAGTCACCGTCGTGATCGGCGATGTCTCTGAACACAAAACGCAAGATGCGTTGCTTAAAGCCTGCCCAGAGCCAGACATTTTGGTCAACAATAATGGCGGCCCGCCTCTGAAAGATTTTAGAGAGCTTGACCGCGATGCAATCCTTCAAGGTGTAACACAAAACATGGTGACACCGATTGAACTGATGCAGCGCGTTGTGGACGGTATGGCAGAGCGTCAGTTCGGCCGTATCATCAACATCACATCCTTGTCTGTTTACAATCCAATTTTGGGCCTTGATCTATCGTCGGGTGCCCGCGCTGGCCTAACAGCGTTTTTGGCTGGCATCGCCCGCTCAGTTGCCAATAAGAATGTTACCATAAACAACATCCTGCCTGGGAAATTTGACACCGACCGTATCCGCAATACAATCGTATTTGCAGCCGATAAAAAAGGGCTTGAGATCGATATCGAAAAAGCAAACCAAATGGCATTAATTCCAGCCAAGCGCTTTGGAACGATTGAGGAATTTGGTGCGACAGCCGCGTTCTTAGCATCTGCCCATGCAGGTTATATGACCGGCCAAAACATCATACTAGACGGCGGTGTGTACCCAAGTGCTTTTTAAAAACAGATAAAGTGTTTCGCATTAAACACGCTTCACCACAGCAATGAGCTCCATTAACACTATTACTTTAACGAATTCAGGATGCCGCCATGTCAGATAAAGATGAGCAGAAAAAGAAACTCTCCGATTTCGAAGAAAGCGCGCTTTTCTATCATCGATATCCAAAGCCTGGTAAGTTAGAAATTCAAGCCACAAAACCGCTGGGTAACCAGCGCGACTTGGCACTGGCATATTCCCCTGGTGTCGCAGCCCCCTGTCTTGCTATTGCAGCAGATGCAAGCAAAGCCGCCGATTATACAGCGCGCGGCAACCTCGTTGGTGTTGTATCTAACGGTTCAGCGGTTCTTGGCCTTGGTAATATTGGCGCACTGGCTTCCAAACCAGTGATGGAAGGTAAAGCGGTTCTCTTCAAAAAATTTGCAGGCATTGATGTTTTTGATATTGAAATCGATGCACCTGATGTCGAAACAATGGTGCAGGTCACGCGGGCTTTGGAGCCAACATTCGGCGGCATCAACCTAGAAGATATCAAATCGCCGGAATGTTTCGAAGTTGAAGAGCAACTTCGCAAACAGATGAAGATTCCAGTCTTCCACGATGACCAACATGGCACAGCCATTATCGTTGCAGCAGCTATTCTCAACGGCCTTGAACTTGCTGGCAAAGACATCACAACGGCAAAAATCGTAACGTCAGGTGCAGGTGCAGCGGCCCTTGCCTGCTTGAACCTACTCGTCGCTTTGGGCGCACCTTATGAAAATATCATCGTCACAGATATTGACGGTGTTGTTTACAAAGGACGGCCAATTCCATGCGATAGATGGAAATGCCTCTTTGAGCGAGAAACCGAAAAACGCACTTTGGCAGAAGCGATTGACGGCGCGGACGTGTTCCTCGGTCTTTCCGCTGCAGGTGTTTTGAAGCCGGAATATTTGAAATCAATGGCTGCAAAGCCGCTCATCATGGCGCTGGCGAACCCGACACCAGAGATCATGCCAGACCAAGCAAGAGCAGAACGCCCTGATGCTATGATATGCACAGGCCGCTCCGACTTTCCAAATCAGGTTAACAACGTTCTTTGCTTCCCGTATATTTTCCGCGGTGCATTAGATGTTGGCGCAACGGCGATTAATGAAGAAATGAAAATGGCAGCCGTGCGCGCCATCGCTCAACTTGCCCGTGAAGAACCGTCTGATGTTGCAGCCCGCGCCTATTCCGGTGAGACCCCGATTTTTGGGCCGGAATATTTGATCCCGTCACCATTCGATCAGCGCTTGATTTTACGCATTGCGCCCGCCGTTGCAAAAGCTGCGGAAGAAAGCGGCGTTGCCACCCGTCCAATTACGGATCATGAAGCCTATATGGATGGGCTAAACCGTTTCGTCTTCCGATCTGGTCTTGCCATGAAGCCAATCTTTGCAGCGGCGCAGTCTGCACCGATGCAGCGCGTTATTTATGCAGAGGGCGAAGATGAGCGCGTACTACGTGCAGCTCAAATCGTTATTGAAGATAAGATTGCACAACCAATTCTCGTCGGTCGCCCGGAAGTCATTACAGCACGGCTCGAACGTTTCGGTCTTCGCATTCGTCCTGACCGCGATTTCGAACTCATCAACCCGCAAAGCGATCCACGTTACCGCGATTATGTCGATGACTTGATCCGCATTGGCGGACGAAAAGGCGTTACGCCTTTCGTCGCACGCACATTGGTACGCACAAATACGACCACCATTTCAGCACTTGCGCTGATGCGCGGTGATGCGGATGCGATGCTGTGCGGCCTTGAGGGGCGCTATGAACGTCACTTGCGCTCGGTACGAGAGATCGTCGGCACGAAGGAAGGCACGCAAGATTTATCTGCGCTTTCAATTCTGATTTCGCAGCGCGGCCTTACATTCTACACCGACACCTATGTGTCACTTGATCCATGCGCTGAAGAGTTGGCTGAAATGACAATCCTTGCAGCAGAAGAAATTCGCCGTTTCGGCGTTGAGCCTAAAGCTGCGCTGGTATCGCACTCAAATTTCGGCTCTCGCCCTTCTGAATCTGCGATTAAAATGCGCCGTGCAACCGAAATTCTGCACAGAATAGCCCCTGAGATAATGGCCGATGGTGAAATGCATTCAGATAGCGCGTTGATACCAGAGCTTCGTGACAGAGTATTCCAACATTCTGTTCTGGAAGGTGAAGCGAATTTGCTCGTGTTCCCTAATTTGGATGCTGCAAACATTACGCTTAATGCCGTGAAATCTATGACAGACTCACTTCATGTTGGACCGATTTTGCTTGGTGTTGCTCGGCCAGCCCATGTTATTACCACATCGGTGACGTCAAGAGGTGTGGTCAACATGACTGCAATTGCAGCTGTGGAAGCTGCACAGCAAGCTAAGGCGGCAAAGTAAACGATGTAGGAAAACATTAACGCTAATATCAAGCTTTACAAATTGTTGCATTTTTTGTCGCATTTTTAATCAAACAGCGCTTCTTATCTGATATGAGTTGCGTAAGTTTGATCACATCGTATGTTTGAGGCGTAGTGTACATTGCTAGGTTCAAAGGCTTCATTTTCCAGATTTCCAAAGCATGCTGCAACGCTGTTTGCAGCATTGGCATCTTTTGTTTCGGTCTCAATGTCCGGTGCTCAAGCCAGCCCTCAACAATGCGCTAGCTTGCAACACCAATTGTCTTCGCTAAGCGGCGGTTCAGGCAATTATGCAAAATATGATGCTGCTGCCGAACGCCAAAGTACAGAAATCTGGTACGTTAAACGCGACATGCGCCGTGCCAACTGCAATTCATCCAATAGTGGCCAATGCCGGGCCATGACAGCGACATTGCGCAAAATGAATGCAAATTATAAAGCGCTTATTCGCAAACGTGAAAGCCTTAGCGGTGGTTCTGGTCGCAGAGCACAATCAATCAAACGCAAACTTGCGGCGCTAAATTGCAATTCTTCAGGCCAGAGCACGACCAGAAAATCAGTTATCGTCAAGACCCCAACGGCACCACGTATAGCAACGCCTTCCATCGCTACCGGCGGCGGTTACCGCACAATGTGCGTGCGTACATGTGACGGATATTACTTTCCTGTTTCCCATGCTTCATCAAACCGTGATTTCAAGCGTGATGAAGCAATATGTAACGCATTGTGCCCAGCAACAGAATCCCGCTTGTTTGTTTATAAAAACAGCACAGAAGCACAAAGCGAAGAAATGGTCTCACTGGAAGGCAAGCCTTATACAGAGCTACCAACGGCTTTTAAATACCGCACACAAACACGCAGTCCATCATGTAGCTGCGGTGTAGCTGATCCAGCGGCTGTAGGTCTTTCTACTGGAGAGGCAGCTGCAAAAGTTGAAACGAAACAGGATGATCCGCTTTTGAAGCGACTGCCCGCGCCGACCAGCCGCCCTAACCTGTATGCAGATGCAGAATCGCGTTTGAATGCGCAGGCTGACCTAACGGTCCAAACAATGAAGCAATTTGTTGCCCCAAAGACCAAAGATGAAATTATAGCCAGCGCTAATCAGCGCAATGTTAGGGTCGTCGGGCCAGAATTTCTTCCCGACCCAGAAGCGGCAATAAATCTGCAAGCTCCGGCCCCCACGCGCGTCCAGTAAGCGCAATACGCATCGGCATAAATAAACCACGCCCTTTGCGTCCGAACTTTTCTTTGAGCGTATCCGTCCAAGACTTCCAAGTCTGGTCGTTTATCTCGCCTTCAGGCAGATAATCAAAAGCACTGCGCGCAAACTCCAGATCTTCACCTTCTAATGTTGCGTCATTTGCTTTGGCGCTAGCAATAATAGGCCACCACTCACCAGCATCCGTTACTTTTTTCAAATTCTTGACGATCAGCGTCCAAAAATCCTGAGCACGCGGATCAGAAATATCAACACCAGCTGCGCTAAGGCGCTCTTTAACATCGTCAAATGCCAATGCATGAACCAATGTCTCATTCAGCCCATCAAGCTCTGCTGGGTCAAATTTTGCCGCTGATTTGGTTGTTGACGCAATATCAAAACGCTCCGACAACGCAGCCATGTCAGGCACGGCAAACACATTTTCAGATGTACCAATAAGAACCGCCAGCGAATTAACTGCCATCGGCTCATAACCGCTTTCTTCAAGGCTCTTAATGGACAAAGCACCTGTGCGTTTGGAAAGTCCCTCACCGCTGATCGTTGTCAGCAAGTTGTGATGGCCAAACTGCGGAGCTTTTGCGCCCATCGCTTCAAAGATAGCGATTTGCGCACCAGTATTGGTAACATGGTCATCACCGCGAATAATGTGCGTTATGCCCATTTCGATGTCATCGACAACCGAAGGAAGCGTGTAAAGATAAGTGCCATCCTCACGGATCAAAACGGGATCGGACATAGACGCAAGATCAACCGCTTGACGGCCACGCACGGCATCATCAAACACGATTTCAGTGCGCTTTGTCGTAAATGGATCGCTCTCGAAGTTCGGAAGCAAAAAGCGCCAATGTGGCTTGCGACCTTCAGCATCAAAGGTTGCTTTTTCTTCTTGTGTGAGTTTCAGTGCTTCGCGCCCATAAAGTGGCGGTAGTTTTCGGCCGAGACGAATTTTGCGGCGACGTTCCAACTCATCGGCTGTTTCGTAGCAAGGATATAACAACCCTGCATCTTTTAGCTTTTGCGCGGCTTCATCATAGCTTGCCATGCGTTTTGATTGATATTCAACGCGGTGCGGCTCAATACCGAGCCACTGCAAATCCTTGGCAATTTGCTCTGCATATTCTGTTTTTGAGCGTGCGACATCGGTGTCATCATAGCGCAAAACAAACTGGCCACCGCTTTGAAGCGCATAAAGCCAATTAAACAATGCTGTACGCACATTGCCAATATGAATGAAACCGGTGGGTGAAGGAGCAAATCTAACTGTAACTGACATGAATGTCGCCTAACCAAGGATGTAATATTTTGCAAGCAGAATTGGACTATGTGGTTGCGTTACGCCGCAATAGTCCCTTTGAAACGAATGTCATGATACCGCATGCGACAACACAATATAGCCCCATCGCGATAATTTGGCTTGAATAGGACACGCCTATATCAATAAGCCAGCCCGTTAAACCTGGTCCTGCCGCTGTCGAAAACACCATCATCGCAACTGTAATCGCTCTGATGGAACCAAGATGTTTCGTGCCATAAATTTCTGGCCACACAGCACCAAACAAAGTGGATGAAAAGCCATATGATGTACCAAGCAACGCCATAAAAACAAATACCGACCACTGCGCATCAAAACCACCAAGTACGAAACATGCCAGCGAAAGCGGGATGAGAAAACTCGGCAATAAAGCAACAGCAGAAAATCGATCAACCAACGCCCCTGCAACAAGCACAAACCCGATTGTAAACATCGCCATCACAGAAAAGGCCGAAGCAAAGACAGTTAGTGACCAACCGCGCAATTCAACAAGATAAACCTGATGGAAGAAAATTGTTGTGCCTATAAATGCCGACGCAAGCATACCAATCAACAAAAGCCAAAAGAAAATATCGCGCATTACCTCAGGCCGCGTCCAGTCACGCACGGCAGCAACTTTTGGTTCAGGATCAGAGGCTTGCCGCTCGCGGTCCTTTGCGACAAGTTTTGATATCACCGGCAAAGCAAAAACAATAAGCAAAGCTGCCGCCACCAACCAGCTATTTCGCCAGCCAACGGCCCCTGCCACAAGCACAAATGTAAATGGAAGAACCGCCTCACCGACATTGTGCCCGATAGTAACAAATGAGATCGCTTTACCGCGATTGGCGGCAAACCAACGCGCAGTCGCCGTCAATGCGTTTTGTGTCATCATCGCTTGCCCAAAAAGGCGCAACAAATAAATAGACAAAACCAATGCAGCGATATGTGTTGAAAACGCCATACCGACGGCACCAAGTGCCAACATTGGCACAATCATCATTGTAACTTGAGCAGGTGTAAACCGGTCCACAATTTTGCCCATCCAAGGCAAAGTTAGCGCACTACATAGTGTCGCCACCATATAGAGCAAACCAAATTGCCCATGGCTAAGACCGTATTCACTTCGAATTTCGCCAGCCGAAAGTGAAATGAAAAACGTCTGACCGAACGATGAAAACAAGGTCAGTAAAAACGCACCACCAATCCATCGGGCGTTATCAGAAAGGAAATTAAAAACAGACACTTAGTTCCGATCTCTGAATCTATTTGTGATCGGATAGCGACGGTCACGGCCAAATTGTTTGCGGGTAATTTTTACACCCGGCGCAGATTGGCGCCGCTTATATTCTGCGATGTACAGCAAGTGCTCAATACGGTGCACTAACTCTCGATCATGGCCGCGCTCAACAATCTCATTAACGCCCATTTCGCCTTCTACCAGACATTCCAAAATGTCATCAAGCACTGGATAAGGTGGCAAGGAATCCTGATCTGTTTGATCGGGCCTCAATTCAGCAGATGGTGCCTTGTCGATAATGTTTTGCGGAATAACTTCGCCCGACGGTCCAAATGCGGTTGCCGGCACCTGCGTGTTGCGCCAGCGCGCAAGCGCATAGACCTGCATTTTATAAAGATCTTTAATCGGGTTAAAACCGCCGTTCATATCGCCGTAAAGCGTTGCATAACCAACAGACATTTCAGACTTGTTGCCTGTGGTTACGACCATTGAACCAAACTTGTTGGATATCGCCATCAAAATCGTACCGCGTGTACGGCTTTGAAGGTTCTCCTCGGTCACGCCCTCATCTGTTCCCTCAAACATATCAGACAGAGCTGACGTAAAACCTTGCACTGGTTCAAAAATAGGTATGACATCATAGCGGCAACCAAGCGCTTTTGCGCCCGCTTCTGCATCAACGAGCGAATCCTTGGCAGTATAAGTGTAAGGCATCATCACACAGCGAACGCGTTCCTCACCCAGCGCATCAACCGCCAATGCAGCGCAGATCGCACTATCGATACCGCCAGACATGCCAAGAACGACATTTTTAAAACCGTTCTTATTGACGTAATCACGCAAGCCAAACATGCAGGCGCGGTAATCTGCCTCTTCTGCTTCCGGAATTTTCGAGCGCGGCCCGTCAGTGCAAACCCAGACATCGTCTTGACGCTTCCAAGTCGAAATACTTGTTTGCTCTTCAAACTGGCTCATCTGGAAGGCAAGCGAACGATCAGCGTTAAATGCAAATGACGCACCATCAAACACAAGCTCATCTTGCCCGCCCAGCAACGCGCAATAAACCATAGGCAATTCAGATTCGATAACCTGCTTTATCACGACCTGATGACGAATATCGACTTTACCGCGGTAATAAGGCGAGCCATTGGGCACCAGCAAAATTTCAGCGCCGCTTTCAGCCAGCGTTTCGCAAACACCCAAATGTCCCCAAATATCTTCGCAAATTGGAATACCAATTCGCACACCGCGAAAATTCACCGGACCTGGCATTTCGCCCGCATGGAAAACGCGTTTCTCATCGAATTCGCCATAATTAGGCAAATCCACCTTGTAACGCTCCGCAATGATCGCACCCTTGTCGATGACCATCACGGCGTTATAGCGCTTGCCTTCACGAGACAGCGGAACGCCGATAACAGCGCCCGGCCCATCTTCGCTGGTCGTCTTCGCAAACTCTTCGACCGCAGCCTCACAAGCTTTTAGGAAAGCTGGACGCATGACCAGATCTTCAGGCGGATAGCCTGAAATGAAAAGCTCAGGATAAAGCACAAGGTCTGCACCCTGACGCTTGGCATCTTGATATGCCTCCAGCGCAAGCTTTAAGTTACCTTCAATATCGCCAACGGTCGGATTTAACTGAGCAACAGCGATGCGTAATGTATCTAGGGTCGAATGGTTTTCCATAAAGCTGATGTAGCGCGGCTTTTAAAGACGTGCAATCGGGTCCAGAGCCTAATTAAACGCAAATGCGTTCATCGCAAGCGCCCCAAACTCATGACTTTCATGCAACATCACGGCTTTGCCCGAACGACCAGCGCCCAGAGCAACAAAAAGTGGCGCAATATGTTCTTCTGTCGGATGGTTCTCTTCGGCATAAGGCGCTTGATTGCGGTAATCCAAAAGCGCTTCAATATCACCGCTCTCCAATCGTTCGGTCATCCAATTCTCAAACTCTGTCACCCATTCAGGCGCAATGGCATTCCGATCTGCCAGACCATTTGCACCAAAAACCGCACGAAGATTGTGGGTGAATGAGCCAGAGCCGATGATTGCAATATCATCCGATAGTGCAGCGCGCAGCGCTTTACCCAATTCGAAATGCCATCTTGCATCGCGATTTGGCGCAACAGATATTTGAACAATCGGCACATCTGCAGCTTCATTGAGGAGCATCATTGGCACCCAAGTACCGTGATCAAAACCACGGTTTTCAAATGCGTGCGCATCATAGCCAGCTTCCATCAATGTTTGCGCCGTATCTGATGCCAAACTTGGCAGACCGGGCGCGGCATAAACCATGGCGTTGAGCCGTCGATCAAAACCACCAAAATCATAAATCATTTCCGGCTCAGCATCGCCTGACAACAAAACTTGATCAGCCTCAAAATGAGCACTGGCCACCACATAGGCTTTAGGTTTTGCTGCATTGGCGCCGAACTCTTTTAAGAAACGAGCAGCGGCGGTATCAGCCAAAACAAGGTCCGGCGCACCGTGCGAAATAAATAGAGCATCGGGATATGTGTTAGGCATTATCTTTTCTCCTTAGTCAGGAGATAATGTGCGGTGAGGATCGTTCACACAAGCCGTGGTTTTCACGACACATTGTCAACTAAATCGCAATAGCCATTCTATGGTAGCAAAGCCCCACACCGTTGCGGCCATGAAAACAGAGAGCAAAACGGCAAGCGAACCGCAGTCCTTTGCAATCTTGATATTAGCATCAAAGTCAGTGCTCAAGGCATCGCAAACCGCTTCAACCGCAGTATTCAGCACCTCAACAAGAATGATAAAGACCAACATAAAAATCAATAAAAGATACTGCTGAAAACTAGCTGCAATGATGTAACCAGCAGGTAGAGCAGCGACAAGAATGATGCATTCTTGTTTGAACGCTGTCTCATGCCGAAGCAAATGCACCAAGCCAGCCCAAGAATTTTTCAATGCAGATACAAGTCGCAGCATTAAACTAGATCAAATCCGATTGTTCAAAAACAGGCAGGCCATCGCAGATTTCATAATAATCACCTTTATCAGCAACATAGATATGACGATCTGCAACCAAACCCGTTGGCTTTTCAAGGCTACCAGCCATTATTGACGTTTTATCGCTGCCATTGCTCTTCCAAAAAAGCACCGACCCGCAATGTGAACAAAATCCGCGTTTTGCAGTTTCAGATGCTGCATACCATGTCAGGTTCTCACCGCCATGAATATCAATATCTTTGTCTGCCGCACTGGTCGCAGCAACGAAGTGACCTGTTTGCTTGCGGCATTGTTCGCAATGGCAATAAATCACCTTGCGCAGCTCGCCTGAAACGTCAAATGAAACAGCGCCGCAATGGCATGAACCTTTGGCCATAAAAACCTCCAACAAATAAGGCCGCAGAATAACAGCTGCGGCCTTATAAATGCGTTTAATATGCGACCTTATCAGCCATTAACAGCCACTTTCGATGTGCCGCTATCACGATCTTTTTTCAAAAGCTCCGCAACAAGGAATGACAATTCCAAAGCCTGATCAGCGTTCAGACGCGGATCACAATGCGTGTGGTAGCGATCTTGCAAATCAGCTTCCGTGATTGCTTTAGCACCGCCCATGCATTCGGTAACATTTTTGCCAGTCATTTCGACATGCATACCACCAGCATAAGTACCTTCTGCACGGTGAACATCAAAGAAAGACTGAACCTCGCCAAGCACACGGTCGAATGGGCGCGTTTTATAACCGCCTGCAGAAATTGTGTTTCCGTGCATCGGGTCACATGACCAAACTACTTTTTTGCCTTCTTTTTCAACAGCTCTAATAAGCTGTGGCAAATGCTGCTCAACCTTATCATGGCCAAAACGTGCAATCAGCGTTAAACGGCCAGCTTCATTTTCAGGGTTCAAACGGTCGATCAAATTCAAAAGATCATCTGTTTCAAGCGATGGACCACATTTCAAACCGATTGGGTTTTTAACACCGCGGCAGAACTCAACATGCGCATGGTCAAGCTGGCGTGTACGGTCGCCAATCCAAATCATATGACCAGATGTCGAGTAGAAATCGCCAGAGGTTGAATCGGTGCGTGTCATCGCCTGCTCGTAACCAAGCAAAAGCGCTTCATGGCTCGTGAAGAATTCTGTTTCACGTAGCTTAGAATGATTTTCCGCTGTGATGCCGATTGATGACATGAATTGCATCGTCTCAGAAATGCGATCAGCAAGTTCTGAATAACGTGCACCTTGCGGGCTACCAGCAACAAAGTCCATCGTCCACTGATGCACATTTTCTAGATTTGCATAACCGCCCTGCGCAAAAGCGCGAAGCAAGTTCAACGTAGCTGCAGACTGGCGGTATGCCATAATCTGACGCTCTGGATCAGGAATACGTGAAGCTTCATCAAAATCGATGCCGTTAATGATGTCACCGCGGTAAGACGGTAATTCAACATCATTTTTCTTTTCAATATCCGATGAACGTGGCTTGGCAAATTGCCCTGCAATTCGGCCAATTTTCACAACAGGCTTAGAACCTCCAAAAGTCAGCACTGCTGCCATTTGAAGGAAAACACGGAAGAAATCGCGAATATTATCTGCTTCATGTTCAGCAAATGATTCAGCGCAGTCACCGCCCTGAAGGAGAAATCCGTTGCCTTCGCAAACATCCGCAAGGTGGCTTTTCAGCGAGCGTGCCTCACCTGCAAAAACAAGTGGCGGAAACGATGAAAGGCGCTTCTCAACGACTTCGAGTTTCGCTTGGTCCGGATAGTTAGGCACCTGCAAAATGGGTTTGCTGCGCCAGCTGTCGGGTGTCCAATTGTCTGCCATAATCTTAAAACCTAATATTGCGCCGCCCAATGCGGCATTAACTTGCGATCCTATAAAACATAACCTGCGGTTATGTCACCCCGCAATTCGACTTAGAAAGACCTGTATTTTTAAACAATAGTTCTTAAACTATACTCATAAATGATGTGATCTGGTCAAACAAATACTGCTCGCTGTCTGACAAGGAAACATAACGCGGATAACGCGGCGATGCGCGGTCTGCAAAAAGTTTGGTATCAAACCGCGCCGTGCGTTCCACGAAATTACGGACGCCTTCTTCACCATATTGATGCAAATACCCTTGCATTACGGCATCAAGATAACTCTGCAAAATATAATGCGGCGCGTCGACTTTTTGCGGCAATCTACCTGAATAAACATAAAGCGGTATCTCAGGCAGAGCCTTGTCATCATATAGCTTCAAATCCTCAGGCGTCACGCTAAGGCGGTCATAGCCACACTCTCGCTCATCGAGCAAAGGTAAATTCTCGCTAAAATCAAAGACCAGCAAACCGTCCAACAAATCATCACGCGATGACGGCGCTGAACTAAGCAGAGCGATCGGCTCTGTGCCAACATCCGGTCTTTCCTGCCAGCTACGCTTAAAACCGCGCAACTGCGCGCGTTCATAATGCAGAACATTGGTACGGTGTGTTGCCGGATTTACGAGCGAGCCATACCCAAAATAAGCAATCAGATCACCGCCGCGTGCCCGTTCAACAAGTGCTTCCCACTCCATCATTAGCCTACACGTTCACCATCTTTAATACGGTAAGTTGGCTCATACATTGTCACAAATTCTTCTGCTGCTGATGGATGCAAGGCCATCGTCGCATCAAAATCATCTTTGGTACAACGCGCTTTTAATGAAATACCAAGCAACTGAGCCATTTCGCCTGCATCCGGACCAATCACATGAGCGCCAACAACGATGCGCGTTGAAGCATCAACAATGAGCTTCATCATCATTTTTTCATCGCGGCCCGGCAAAATGTTTTTCATCGGCCGGAATGTGGTTTTATACACTTCAAGTGCACTGTATTTTTTAACCGCCTGCTCTTCGCTCAAACCAACAGTGCCAATCTCCGGCTGTGAGAACACTGCCGTTGGAATTGTATCGTAGTCTGGTTTTGTTGGGTTATTCAAAAACGCCGTTTGGAGCAAAGACATAGATTCGTGAATAGCAACCGGTGTCAATTGCACGCGGTCAATCACATCGCCCACGGCCCAAATATGTGGCACATTTGTACGGCAATAATCATCAACGATGATCGCGCCTTTCTGATTGATTTCTACGCCTGCATTGTCCAATCCAAGACCTTTGGTATTAGGGTGACGCCCTAACCCAAGCATAATCTGGTCCACAGTCAGCACATCACCGCCAGATAGGGTTGCATCAAGCTTCCCGTCACTGCGTTTTTCGACCTTCGTAAAGACCTCGTGCAAAATGACTTTTATGCCTTTGTCGATCATCGTTTGCTGCAAGTGATCGCGTAAATCATCATCAAAACCGCCAAGAATCTTGACGCCGCGATAAATCAACGTGGTTTCGACACCCAAGCCGTGGAAAATATTAGCAAATTCGACGGCAATATAGCCCCCACCTGCAATGATAATTGATTTGGGCAATTCTTCCAGATGCAACGCCTCATTGGAAGTGATGCAATGCTCATGCCCATCCAAATCATTATGAGTGTTCGCGTTGCCACCAGTTGCGACCAATATTTGTGCCGCCGTGACAGTCTTTCCGCTGGCTTCAAGATAAACCTCATGCGGTCCTTTAAGAACCGCACGACTATCAAAAATCTCAACATTATTGCCTTCAAGACCTTTACGGTAAAGTCCTTCTAGCCGTGCAATCTCTTCGTCTTTTTTCGCCATGAGCACCTTCCAATCGAAAGACGTCTCACCAACGCTAAAGCCATAACCAGCAGCATCTTCGAAATATTCTGGATAATGTGAGGCATAAACAAAAAGTTTTTTGGGAACACAGCCGCGAATGACGCAAGTACCACCCATGCGGTACTCTTCGGCCAAACCAACCTTTTTCCCTAGCGCGCTCACCCGGTTTGCGGCACGCACACCACCAGAACCGCCACCAATCACAAAGAAGTCGAAATCAAAATCAGACATAATATTATCCAAATAAAAAAGCTGCCTGCAACATATCGCGTTACAAGCAGCTTTTCACAAGGTCTAAGCGGACCGTTTAACGATCACTCTTAGTTTATTACACGCATTATTCAGTTTTAGTCTCGGCTGCATCATCGGTTTTGTCTTCAACCGAACGCGGCGCTATTTCTTTAAGTTTCTCGTTCACGTTTTCGAGCAAATCGCGCTCGATACCGCGCTGCCAAACGGCAGCAGCTTGTTGAACTTCACGGGCCAATATCGCGCCATTATTCAACAAAGCCTTGCCTGCATCAGATGAATAAAACGCAGCAATAGCATTCAAATCTGCTTCAGAAATTGACTTGGCATAAACAAGCGCAGCTTCTTTTTCCAAGTCAGCACGCCGCGAAACCAACGCCAAGGTCTCTGTGTCAACAATTTCATTAATTTGCGTTTCCAAATCAGGATTATTCCCAATCATTTGACTTGTAATACGCAAAGCTACATTCGGTAGAATCTCATCAAAACGCGCAGTTGCTTCAATAGCCGTTATCGCTTTACGCGCAGCCTCCAAGTGGCCTTCAGTAACTTCTTGAGCCATGGATGTTGTCATCGTTGCGCCTGTCACGGCAATAGCGAGTACGCCACCTTTAATCCATTTGGTTATCTTCATTCTACCCAACTCCTATAACTCTGTTCCATCTGCATTGTTATGTTCACAATGCAGTCGTTTTAATCTCAATACCGTTTTCCTGAGCAACCACAGCAACATCAGCCAGGCCAATAAACAGCCCATGTTCAACAACACCTGGTATCGCATGCAACGCATTTGATAACGCCTCTGGGTCGCAAATGTGGCCGAATGATGCATCTAGGATCAAATGTCCACCATCGGTTTTAAATTCATCACCATCGCGGTTTTCGCGAATTTTAATCGTGCCAACAAGGTTCAATCGACCAGCGGCATCTTCTATGGCCTGTTTGGTCGCTGCCAACCCAAAAATATTGACTTCAATCGGCAGAGGAAAAGCACCCAGTTTTTCCACAACCTTGCTGCCATCCGCAATCACGATCATTTTCTTAGATGCAAAAGCAACGATTTTTTCGCGCAGCAATGCACCGCCCCCGCCTTTTATAAGCGATAGATTCGCGTCCAGCTCGTCGGCACCATCAATTGTTAGATCAAGCTGCGGCGTTTCATCTAAAGAGGACAGCGGCACACCAAGCTCTGTGCAAAGCTTGGCCGTGCGTTCAGACGTTGGAACACCAATGATTTCAAGGCCATCATTGACCCGCTCAGCCAGAAGTTTCACAAACTCCTCTGCGGTTGAGCCAGTGCCAATACCAAGGCGCATACCACTTTCAACATATTCAAGCGCAGCACGCGCAGCTTCAATTTTCATGGATTGTTGGGACATTTATTTCAGCACTCATTCATATAATAGGTCAAATTGTCCGATAACATGTGCAATTCACCCCGCCAACCGCCAAAACACCTTATAAAGACATCAAATAGCTTTTCAATTTTACAAACATTACATTAGTCAAAGAGCTAAAGCTTCAAAAGAGTTACATTAGGACCAACTATGAACAAGCCCTCGCCGCTGATTGTGTTCGATCTCGACGGAACACTTATCGACACGGCTCCTGACCTTCTTGCCACGCTTAACGATATAATCGCGGCTGAAGGATTGGATGCCGTAGATACGGATGAAATGCGTGCACATGTGGGCTTTGGAAGCCGTGTCATGCTGGCGCGCACGTATCAAATGGCAGGAAAACATATAAATCCTGAAAAACTCGATAATCTGGTTGCAGACTTCATTGCACAATACGCACAAAACATGCCTGGCAACTCCAAGCCTTTCGACGGTCTTTTGGATACAATGGAGGCTCTTAAAAAAGATGGCTTTCAATTCGCAGTCTGTACAAACAAGACGGAAATGCTCGCAAAAAAGCTTCTAAAAGCCTTAAATATGGACCATTGGTTTGAAGCAATTACAGGCCAAGATACATTTTCCGTGCGAAAACCGCACCCAGATCATCTTCTAAAAACAATCGAAATGGCAGGCGCAGATCCCAAACGGTCAATTATGGTCGGAGACACACCAACGGATTTTTCAACAGCCAAAGCGGCGTTGATTCCCGTCATTGCGGTCGATTTTGGCTACTGCGACACGCCCGTTGAAGATTATCAGCCTGAAAAGATAATTTCACACTTTAATGAAATGACCTCGAAAATGGTTTTATCGTTGATAAACAAGTAAATAAGTCATCTTTTTTCATGGTTTTAATTTTGGATAAAACGCAACTGTGACCATTCGTCTATTGCACTTATTGTTTCAGCCGTTCATCAAGTACAAAATTAACTGGGCTTAAGATATGAATAAACGACCGAGTGCAGAGACGTTTGACGTCGACAATGGCGAAAAACCAGCTGCTGACTGGATGCGAACACTCGCAAAATATAGAGACCCGCATCACGGTCGATCTACACTTGAAATAGCATGGACATTGGTACCGTTTATCGGTTTGTGGCTTGCGGCGTGGTTTGCGTTCTCGATTAGCCCCATAATTTCAGTTTTGATTTGCGTTCCTGCTGCTTTTTTCCTCGTGCGCCTTTTTGCTATCCAACATGATTGCGGCCACGGAGCATTTTTCCGACACAAGAAATTAAACGACTGGGTTGGCCGTGCCCTTGGCGTTCTAACGCTCACGCCATACGATGTTTGGCGCCAAAGCCATATTTTGCATCACGCTTCTTCAGGTAATTTGGACAATCGCGGCATTGGCGACATTAAAACGCTGACCGTCAAAGAGTTTTCTGAGCGCGGATTTTGGGGACGCTTGCAGTATCGCGCCTATCGCAATCCATTGGTGCTGTTTGTTATTGGACCTGTCTATATTTTCATGCTCGATAATCGTTTGCCGTTCCAGTTCTTTACCGCTGGTGCAAAATACTGGGTAAGCGCCATGGGTACAAATGTCGCTATTGCCGTTATTGCTGCGGTCCTCATTTATACGATGGGCCTTGCTGAATTTTTCACTATCTTCTTCGCAACAACGGCTATGGCGGCCGCAATTGGTGTTTGGCTTTTCTATATTCAACACCAGTTTGAAGAGACCGTTTGGGAAAGCGGCGATGAATGGCAGCTTCATGAAGCTGCGCTCTATGGCAGCTCACATTATGATTTGCCGCCGGTATTCAGATGGCTAACAGCCAATATTGGCATCCACCATGTGCATCATCTATATAGCCGTATTCCGTTTTACCGCCTGACACAGGTGCTTAATGATAATCCTGCTTTGGCAGATATTCGCCGTTTAACATTTCTAGAAAGCTTGAAATGCATAAACCTGCAATTGTGGGATGAGGACAAACGTCGCCTCGTCACCTTTGCAGAAGCAAGATCAGCATAAGAAACATAAACTGAACAATCAGCGGCCCTTCATGGGCCGCTTTTTTAGGGATTGGGATCTGGTACATAAAGACAAGCTTTGCTGCCCAAATGCGCAATCTTAGCAGAAAATCCTATATCCGAGCGATTGCGATTTTCGCACAAATCCTTACAAACCAAACAATCGTAATTCTTTAGGAAAAACAGATGAGCAAGCTCTTCCCGCTGGGTAAACGATCCACTCAATGGCGCAAGCTAACAGACAAATTCGTCTCGGTTGACAATTTTCGTGGTAACGAAACCTTGGTTGTCGAAACCGAAGCGCTACGTTTGTTATCAGAACAAGCTTTTTCCGATATCAATCACCTATTGCGCCCCAGCCACCTAAAGCAGCTGGCCTCAATTCTCGAAGACCCAGAAGCCACCGAAAACGATCATTTCGTTGCCTATGATCTTTTGAAAAACGCCAACATTGCCGCTGGCGGTATATTGCCGATGTGCCAAGATACTGGCACCGCAATCATTATGGGCAAAAAAGGCCGGAACGTTTGGACCGAAGGCGGCGACGAAGATGCGCTCGGCTGCGGTGTGCGTGACGCGTATGAGAAGAAAAACCTGCGCTATTCACAGCTAGCGCCCTTGTCGATGTATGAGGAAAAAAACACAAAGAACAACCTACCTGCACAGGTCGACCTTTATGAGGAAGGCGTTGATGAATACGAATTTTTATTCGTAGCCAAGGGCGGCGGGTCAGCCAACAAAACCTTCCTTTATCAAGGCACGCCATCGCTCCTAACGCATGACCGCATGACCGAATTCTTGCGTGAAAAAATCTTAACGCTCGGCACAGCGGCTTGCCCGCCCTATCACCTTGCAATCGTTATCGGCGGCACATCAGCCGAAATGAATTTGAAAACGGTCAAGCTCGCATCAACGCATTATTTAGATGAGTTGCCGACTGAAGGCTCCGAAGAAGCCAACGCCTACCGCGATTTGGAAATGGAAAAAGAAATCCATGCGATGACCCAAAACATGGGTATTGGCGCACAGTTTGGCGGCAAGTATTTCTGCCATGATGTCCGCGTTATCCGCTTGCCGCGGCATGGTGCTTCATTGCCAATTGGCCTTGGTGTTTCCTGCTCGGCAGATAGACAAGCGCTTGGCAAAATCAACAAGGAAGGCGTCTTCATCGAGCAGTTGGAAACCAATCCAGCACAATATATGCCGGATGTAGATGAAGAACATTTGGGCGGTGCTGTGGTCAAAATTGATCTCGCGCAGCCGATGAATCAAATTCTTGAAGAACTGTCCAAACACCCTGTAAAGACTCGTCTTTCTCTAACCGGCACAATCATCGTTGCCCGTGATTTGGCGCATTCAAAAATCCGTGCACGGCTTGAAGCTGGCGAAGATATGCCGGATTATTTTAAAAATCATCCGATCTATTATGCCGGCCCAGCCAAAACGCCAGAAGGCATGGCTTCTGGTTCCTTCGGCCCAACGACGGCTGGCCGCATGGATTCCTATGTCGATCAATTCCAAAGTTTTGGCGGCTCAATGGTGATGCTTGCCAAAGGAAACCGTTCACGCCAAGTGCGCGAGGCATGTAAAACCCACGGTGGCTTTTATCTAGGATCGATTGGCGGCCCAGCGGCACGATTGGCGCAGGACTGCATCAAAAAAGTCGAAGTTGTGGAATATCCAGAACTCGGCATGGAAGCGATTTGGAAAATTGAAGTTGAGGATTTCCCTGCTTTTATCGTCATCGATGGTGAGGGTAATGACTTTTTCAAAGAGTTCGGAATGTAATTCCGAACTCTATATCAAAAGCGATTACCACATCGTTTTTTCTGCGCGGCCAGCCCATTCTTCATCATATGCTTTGCCCTCAAACGCGCCTTGCGTTTGTGCTTTCAGCACATCACCTGTCGATGGAATGGCTGCCGGATCAACATAGGTCTCCGGATCCCACAACCCTGCCCGCAGGACAGCACGTCCGCACTGCGTGTAAATTTCGCGAAGACTAACCACCACGGCAGAACGTGGTAATTTTCCATCACGCTCCATTGATTTCAAAAGTTTTTCATCTGTCGTAACAATGGCCGTTCCATTCAAACGAATAGTTGTCAGCGAGCCAGGGATTAAAAACAACATCGCAATTTCGGGATTACGCACAATATTGCGCAAACTATCCATGCGGTTATTGCCGCGTCTATCAGGAATGATAATCGTCTTGTCATCATAAATAACAAACGCGCCCCCAAGCTCACCGCGCGGCGAACAATCAAGTCCCTCTGGCCCTGCCGTTGCAAGGGCAAAAAACGGAGAAGCTTCAATTAAAGCCCGATATTCAGCGGTCAATGAATGTGCCACTTTAACCTGTGATGCTTGTCCCGGAACGCCGTATAGTTCTTCAAGCGTAGCGACATCTTTGACTGCTTCAAAACTCATCGGCTTAGACCTTTTTCTGCCAGCTCATTTAAATATTCTGACCACTTGGCTTGCTTGTTAGCGCCAAGTTCGGCCAAATAAGTCCAAGAAAAAATACCCGTATCGTGCATATCATCAAAGACAATCCGCACAGCATAATTGCCAACCGGCTCCATCTTCATAATTTCCACGTCTTTTTTGCCGTGCTTCAGCTTGCGCTGTTCGGGCGAATGACCTTGCACCTCTGCCGATGGGGACATCACACGAAGCATCTCTGCAGGAAGATCATATGCGCTTTCATTGTCAAAGCGAACAGAAAGCAGCTTTCTATCGCTTGAAACCCTTAGTTCAGTCGGCCATATTTCACTCATGGGCAGCATCCGTTAATTATTGTGTCAGTGTCAAAAAAACACCGCAAGTTGAGTTGACCAACAGACCTTTACAGCCAACAGTCACCTGATATGCGTTAGGACATGAAAACAATGACAGCAAGCACAACAGGACCAGAAATGATTGATCCATTCGGCAGAATGGTCGATTATTTGCGCGTTTCAGTGACAGACCGCTGTGATTTTCGCTGCGTCTATTGCATGTCAGAGCATATGACCTTTCTGCCCAAGAAAGAGCTTTTAACGCTTGAAGAGCTTGATCGGCTTTGTACAGCCTTCATCAACAAGGGTGTGAAGCGATTGCGTCTTACAGGCGGTGAACCATTAGTGCGCAAAAATATCATGCATCTCATTGAGCAATTGTCGCGGCACTTAAAATCAGGTGAGCTGGATGAGCTAACACTCACAACCAACGGTTCCCAACTGGCCAAATACGCACAACAATTGGCTGATAATGGCGTCAAACGCGTCAATGTCTCACTGGATACGCTGGATGGTGACAAATTCAAAAAGATCACCCGCTGGGGCGCACTCGACCGCGTGCTGACCGGCATTGAAGCTGCACGCAGCGCTGGCCTCAAAGTTAAGATCAATGCCGTTGCGCTTAAGGGCGTCAATGACATGGAAATCGTTGATATGATGCGCTGGGCACACAAGGATGATATGGATTTCACGCTCATTGAAACAATGCCAATGGGTGAAATCGATGAAGATCGAACAGATCAATATTTACCGCTCAAACAAGTGCGCAGTGATCTCGAACAAGATTTCACCCTGAACGATATCGCTTATAAAACCGGCGGCCCTGCGCGTTATGTTGAAGTGGCTGAAACCGGTGGACGCATTGGCTTCATCACGCCCATGACGCATAATTTCTGCGAGAGTTGCAACCGTGTGCGCCTTACATGCACAGGCACGCTTTATATGTGTCTTGGCCAAGATGATGCTGCTGATTTACGCACACCGCTACGCGCATCTGAGGGCAACGAACTTGTCAGCCAAGCAATTGACGAAGCAATTAGCCGCAAACCAAAAGGGCATGATTTTATTATTGACCGGACAACAAAACGGCCATCTGTATCGCGCCATATGAGTGTAACTGGTGGCTAAAGTTGCAATCATTGGCGCTGGGATTGCTGGCCTATCGTCGGCGTGGGCGCTTACGAAGGACGGGCATCAAGTAACGCTCTATGAACAAGGCCCGATTCCAAATCCTTTATCTGCATCAGGCGATGAACACCGCATCATTCGCCGTGCCTATGGCAAGCAAAGCGGTTATCAAAAACGAATCGATGATGCCTATGCAGCTTGGGAAGAATTATTTGCAGACCTTGGCGAACGGCACTTAAAAGAAACTGGCTTTCTACTCATTAGCCAATGCGAGGGTGATGAGGCCGATGAATATTATCAAGGTCTTGTTGAAGGCGGCTATCCAAATCACAAGATGACACCTAAGGAAGCTGCGGAAAAATATCCGTTCCTAGATGCGTCAACATTTATGTATGCCGCTGAAAGCCCCGAAGGCGGCGCCCTACTCTGCCAAAACATCGCGGCCGATTTAAAGCAATGGCTTTTGCGCAATGGTGCTGAACTACGCGAAAATCATAAAGTTAAATCCGTTGCGCCAAAATTTGGCATTGTTGATGGCGATCACTATGACCAAATTATCATAACGGCAGGAGCGTGGGTATTAGAGCTTATGCCATCGCTTGCCGAGCACCTTACAACCTATCGCACCGCTGTTGGCTATTATACGCCGCCTCAAGATCTTGCCGAAGCCTGGGCAAAAGCGCCTGTAATTCTTGATGTTGGTGCAGACACTGACGGCTATGTTATTCCGCCCATTGCTGGCTCAGGCGTAAAGCTTGGAACGGGGTTGCATAAATACGCGTCTCTGCCCGATCACAATAGGGTCGCGCAGGCACAAGAAGCCGAAGAAATTAAAAACCACTTTTCACCGCCCTTCAACAGGCTAAACGAATACATCCATGAGAAAACGGTGACATGTGCTTACACATTCACCAAGGATTCCCATTTCTTTGTGCATCAAGTAAAACGCGTAACCGTGGTCTCAGCTTGTTCTGGGCATGGGTATAAGTTTGGTGCTGCCATTGGCAAGCAAATCGCGAAATCCGTTACAAATAAGGACTATGAATCGTTAAAGCTCTGGCTTGAAGCGCGCGATTAGCCAAAGTGCACTATGTGTTTCTTCATCTTGATGATAACCCGATATCATCAATCACAATAAGACAATCAATATGACCCTATCCACAAATTATAAGGCCGCCGCATTTATGGCGTTGGCGATGTCCGGCTTCATTATTAATGATGTGATCGTCAAAACATTGTCCGATGAAATAAATGCTGGTCAGGTCATGTTTGTGCGTGGCTTAATGATGGTTGCTTTGCTGGCCGCACTAATCATTTATAAAAAACAACGCATTACCGTTAGGCAAGCCACAAGTGTGCCTATGCTTTTGCGTGTGATCTTAGAAGCTGTGGCGACCACATTCTTTTTGATTGGCTTTTCAAATTTGCCTGTCGCAAATGCTTCTGCGATCATGCAATCCTTGCCCTTGGTTGTCACATTGGGCGCATTTCTGTTTTTAAATGAGCCTGTAGGTTGGCGCAGGGTCTCGGCAATCTTGATCGGCTTTGCCGGGGTCTTGATCATTATCCGCCCGGGCCTTGATGGTTTTAATATCTACTCACTTGTCATGTTGGTGGTTGTTGTGCTGGCAGCAGGCAGAGACATTGTCACACGCATGCTCGACAAAGACATATCACCTTTTTATGTCTCGTTACTTGCTGCGGCGGCGGTCACATTGCTAGGCGCTGCATTAATTGTCCCATTTGGCGGCTGGCAGCCAATGACATTAAAAACACTGGGCACGCTTATACTAGCAGCAGGATTTTTATTCGTTGGCTATCATTTTATCGTTCTTGCAATGCGCGATGGAGACATCGCAACGGTCGCCCCTTTCCGATACGCCGCACTACTTTGGGCAATATTACTAGGCTATTTAATATTCGACGACCTGCCTGATTTTTGGACGATTATCGGCAGTATCATTGTTGTTGGCAGTGGCCTTTACGCTATCTTTCGTGAGCATCAACGCAACCGAAGCGTTCAAGCCATCAGCAAATCAGCAACCCAAATCCCCGGCGGTCGAGGTACTTAAATGGCATTGGCCCTCATTCAGAATAATCTTCGCGCAATCATCCTGATGGTTGTGTCTATGGCACTTTTTGCTGTCGAAGATGCCATGATAAAGTTTTCCTCTCTCAAGCTGGATGTGGGACAAATACTCTTTGTTCTTTCACTTGCGGGCTTTATTTCATTTGCAATTATTGCACGCCTGCAAAACGAAAAATTATTCACGGCAAAATTACTCAAAACACCCGTTGTGTTGCGTAATTTGGGTGAAGTTATTGCTGCGTTTGCCTTTGTAACAGCACTAACCCGTATGCCGCTTTCCAATGCTTCGGCAATTTTGCAAGCAACCCCGCTGATGGTAACCCTTGGCGCTGCAATCTTCTTAAAAGAACCTGTCGGCTGGCGTCGTTGGTCAGCTATTTTAATAGGATTTACTGGCGTCATCATTATCATCCGCCCAGGAATGGCGGGCTTTAACGCAGCATCTATTCTCGCCCTTATAGGCGTTGCCGGCATATCACTGCGCGATTTGGCAACAAGGCGTGTTGATGTCAATATTTCAACTGCGGTCGTATCTGCAATAGCCTTTTTGACGTTAGCGATACCGTCATATTTTCTGATGGAATTTCAGGGTGGATGGCAACCCATTAATAGCGCAACCTTCTGGTATCTTTTTACCGCCTGCCTCGTCGGTCCTGCGGGCTATTACTGTATCGTTCATTCGGTCAGACTGGGAGAGATGGGAACCATTGCTCCGTTTAGATACACACGTTTGATTTTCGCAATTTTTATCGGCTATTTCTTCCTACAAGAGCGCCCAGATCTGCTGATGATAATTGGATCAATATTGGTTATTGCTTCTGGTATTTATGCGATCTACCGCGAACGCATACGGGCGCTTGAGCTCAAAAAGCTAAACCCTCAACCCCAGTAATGTAAGCGCAATCAATAACGTTCAAACAATGCAAGTACTATAGAGCGACAACACAAAGCGTATCGGGTCATCAAGTTAAGACCTCGTACTATTCATGAGGCTACAATGACGATTTCCGCAGACATTTATCAGGCAGCAAAGCCAAAAATTTGGATATTGGTCATACTGGCAGCGGTCGGTCCTTTAGCGATCAACATATTCGTTCCGTCTATGCCAAGCATCGCTCTCGATCTTGATGCGCCTTATGCAACGGTGCAGCTGGGCCTTTCGATGTACCTATTGGCCACCGCTGCAATCTCGCTTTTCTCTGGCCCATTGTCGGATAAATACGGACGAAAGCCCGTCCTTGTAGGGTCGCTTATTTTGTTTCTCGTCGGCTCCACCATCTGCCTACTGGCAGACAATGCTTCATCATTTCTAATTGGCCGTATTATTCAAGCAGCAAGTGCGACAGGTATGGTGCTATCGCGCGCGATTGTGCGCGATGTTTATCCACGTGAAAAATCAGCCAGCATGATTGGCTATGTCGTAATGGGCATGGCAGTCGCGCCCATGATTGGCCCTGCTATCGGCGGCTACATAGACAGTGTCGCAGGCTGGAGATGGTCCTTTGGCTTACTCACTTCATTTGGTTTAATTGCCCTTTTGGCAACTTTAATTTTGCTGCCTGAGACAAACACAAATATCGGCCAAAGCGCGAGCAATCAGATACAGGGCTATATTTCGCTCGCAACAATGCCAATCTTCTGGCTATTTGTCGGCTCGGCTTCATTTACCTCAGCTGTCTTCTTTTCTTTCCTTGGCGGTGGGCCAGCCGTATCCAGCCTGTTCTTCGGGCAAACACCTTTTGAATATGGAATGTACTTTTCCCTATGTGCCCTTGGTTATGCATTCGGCAACGGAATAGCTGGTCGATATTCTGAAGCCGTTGGGCTTGAAAAAATGATGTCCCTTGGTGCTATTTTCAGCTTTATCGGGCCGGTCGTCTCTCTTCTTTTGTTTTACCTGTCGGCGGAACCTGCTGCGTGGATGTTGTTCGTACCGCTTTCGCTAATTGGCCTTGGCAATGGCATGACACTGCCCAATGTCACGGCTGCGACCATATCAGTGAGACCAGAAGCCGCTGGTGCCGCATCTGGCTTGCTCGGTTCATTACAGATTGGCGGTGGTGGTTTGGCATCGATTATTGGCGGCATCGTTGTTGGCGAAACAGGCTCCCCTTACGGGCTTTGTGCCCTATTGGTGGGCTTTGGACTTGCCGCATTAATTATCACCTTGATGGCGGCGCGTATGTCGCGCCGATACGAAGCAAATTAGCATTTGAAGTCAGCCCTCATCTTCAGGCATATAAGTGTCATGAACACCTCAGATGAAAATCAGTATTTGCTAGCGCCTAACCCTGAAGCTGAAGGTCTATCGACCCATGTTTCGGGATATGATGAAAACGGCCTGCCCGTTACCGTCAATGTGGTGACTGAAAAACCGGTCACGCTTTACCTGAACGCGCAGGAAATCGTGACAATGATGACGATTGGCGACCACCCAGATCTTCTAGCTGTCGGCTATTTACGCAATCAAAACATGCTCAAACCAGACGATGAGATAACGGGCATTGAGTATGATGATGATTTGGATGTCGTGGTTGTGCGCACAAAGCGCCAGACGAATTACGAACAAGTTTTAAAAAAGAAAGTGCGCACATCCGGTTGCGCTCAAGGCACCATATTTGGCGACATAATGGATGGATTTGATGATATCGCCCTCGATCCTGAAGCGCGTTTGAAAACATCCGACCTTTATCAGTTGACCAAGACCATCAACACGACGCCCAGCCTATATTTAAGCGCTGGTGCTATTCATGGCTGTGTGCTCTGCCAAGACGGGCGAGCACTGGTCTATATGGAAGATGTCGGCCGCCATAATGCGGTCGATAAAATTGCAGGCTGGATGCATTTGAACAACGAGCCCGCGGAGAACAAAATCTTCTACACCACGGGCCGCCTCACCTCTGAAATGGTGATTAAGACTGTGATGATGAAAATCCCTATTCTCGTCTCGCGTTCAGGCTTTACAGCTTGGGGCGTGGAACTTGCACAGCGTGCTGGACTGACGCTCATCGGGCGTGCACGCGGCAAGCGATTTACAGCACTTGCAGGACATCAACGCATTATCCGTGATCTGGACCCAGCATCAGTTTCCCATGAAAACGCTGAACATGGGCGCAAAGGAAGCAAAGATGATTGAACTTGAAAACATCACGGGCGTCATTATTGCTGGTGGTCGCTCAACGCGCATGGGCGGCGGGGACAAATCACTTTTGAAACTTGGCGATGTAACAATCCTTCAAGCTGTGCATCACAAATTGGAAGCTCAAGTCAAAGATATTGCCATCAACACCAATTCGGATGATCCCCGTTTTAACATAGGTTCTACACCTTGCTTTTCCGACACGCTTGCTAACTTTCAAGGTCCGCTCGCAGGGCTATTAGCATCCATGCAATGGGTGCGTGAAAACCGCCCCTCCACAACACATATCGTGACGATTGCAAGCGACTCGCCGTTTTTCCCCGATAATTTGACCGCCGAGCTTGCAGCAAATGCGCCAGATGCCGAAACCATTATTATGGCAAAATCAGGCGGCTTCAATCACCCCGTCTTCGCTTTATGGCCAGTATCTTTGTGCAACGATCTTGAAAAATGGTTGAGTGACACTGGCATTCTAAAAGTCATGGCGTGGGTTCGTTCGCACCCGCATGTCTTTGTCGATTTTCCGTTTAAACAAGATAGCGATCCGTTCTTCAACATTAACACACCGGAAGATTTGGCGATCGCTCAGAAAATCTATCAGGAGCAGCAAGC
The DNA here is from genome assembly GCF_000620605.1 of Ahrensia sp. 13_GOM-1096m. Classification (NCBI taxonomy): domain Bacteria; kingdom Pseudomonadati; phylum Pseudomonadota; class Alphaproteobacteria; order Hyphomicrobiales; family Ahrensiaceae; genus Ahrensia; species Ahrensia sp. 13_GOM-1096m. The sequence continues at coordinate 305,479 of NZ_KK211156.1, read as the reverse complement.
ATGACGAAGCCGCTTTTTGGTATTTCAGGTTTTAAGAACTCCGGCAAAACAACGCTCACGGCTTCGTTGATCGCCGAGTTCACATCACGCAAGCTAAGCGTCTCCTCCGTCAAGCATGCACATCATGAATTCGACCTTGATCAACCGGGCACAGATACTGACAAGCATCGAAGTTCAGGCGCAAAGGAAGTCGTGATTTCCAGCGCAAAACGCTGGGCGCTCATGCATGAAATAAGCGCCGATGAAGACGAACCTAACCTACAAACTCTCATCACACATATGGCAGACGCAGATATTATTCTGGCTGAAGGCTTTAAAAGTGAAGGACATCCCAAAGTGCTTTTGATCGCTTCTGCCGAGCAGGCAAAACTTATGGGACGCATCAATAATGTCGTCGCTATCGCTGCCGAACCAGATATCGAGATCGACAGCGATCTTCCCCGTTTTGAGCGTAATGACATCAAACAGATCGCAGACTTTATTGCTCAGCATCTCAACTTAGAGCCACGTTCATGAGCACCACGCGCCAACTGCTTGATGATTGTTTTTTGCACGACAAAGACAGGATGAAACATGCCGAAGTTTTAGATACGATTGATCGTAGTTTAAACTTGGTCGTCAATGACGAAGAATTATCATTAGATGATGCTTACGGACGTATCATCGCGCAAGATGTGATCGCGCCGCGCAATGTACCTTATACCGATAATACAGCCGTGGACGGCTACGCCTTTTCTCATGCGGACTATATTTCATACGAAGGAAAATTAGCGCTCGGCGCGTTGATCGCTGCTGGTGATAGCCATGAGGTTACGTTGAAAAAAGGTGAATGTGCGCGCATATTCACTGGCGCAATCATGCCACAAAACGCCGAAACGGTGGCCATGCAAGAAGATTGCGAAATCACAGAAGATGGGAAAATCTTTATTCCGTCAGGCTTAAAATTAGGCGCTAATTGCCGCAAAGCTGGTGAAGACCTCAAGGCTGAAACATGCGTTATCAATCAGGCAGAGCTTTTAACGCCAGCGAAAATTGCGACGCTCGCCTCAATTGGAATGGCACAAATCAAACTACGCAAAAAATTACGCATCGCAATTCTATCGACCGGCAATGAAATACTTGATGCGTCGCAACCTTTCTCAGCCGGCAAAGTTTATGACGCCAACAGGCCGATGCTGAAAGCGCTACTTGCCAGCCCAATGGTAACAATCAGCGATTTGGGCATATTGCCAGACAATGAAGCGGCAATCACACAAGCCATGCGCGATGCTGCGAAAAATCATGATTTGATTCTCACAAGTGGCGGCGCATCACGCGGTGACGAAGATCATATGCTCAATGTGCTAAGCAATTTGGGCAAGCGGCACCTTTGGCAAATCGCGATTAAACCGGGTCGCCCCATGATGTTTGGACAAATCAACAATTGCGTTGTCGTCAGCCTGCCCGGCAACCCAGTCGCATCTATGGTTTGCGCCAATCTTTATGTTTATCCTGTCATCGCAAAACTGCTAGGTATGCCTATCAAGCAGCCGCAGGTCATATCGGTAGCAGCTGACTTTGAAATCAAAAAGAAGAAGACTGACCGACGCGAATTTCTGCGCGGTTGGCTGCAAGAAGATGAAAATGGAAACACTATTGCAGTGAAGTTTGATCGTGACGGCTCAGGGCTGATAACGGGACTGCGCAAAGCAACCGGCTTGATCGAAATCCCTGAAGAGGTAAACAAGATCAACAAAGGCGATCGGGTGCGTTTTGTACCATTTCATGCCTTCAAACCAAGTTGAGTGCAGATTAAATAAATGACCGAAACTATATTGCCGCATGATGTACCAAATGCAAAAGCAGATCCGGCGGCGAACTATTCACTGCTTTCTGTGATCAATCATTGGCTTGGCGTGCTTGCGATCATCATTATGGTCGCCGCGCAGCAACTTGATTTGCCTTCTATCCATTTGAGCTTTGGCCTGCTGCTAGCGCTGCCGTTGATATGGCGCGTTATTTTTCGCCTTTCGCGCGGGTTTCCACGCACGCCCAATCAACACCCGACAATTAGTTTTCTTGAGCGCTTAATTATTATCGGCTTATTGGCTGCGATTTTTCTGCTCGCAATAACCGGACTTATAATGCCCTTACTCTCTGGCACTGCGTATAATTTCTTCAATCTGGTCAGCTGGACAGCGCCTTATTCAGGCAACCAAGCGGCATTGGAGATAACACAGCAGGTACATTTGTTCTGTGCGACTGCCCTATTGCCATTATTTTTACTTCATTTGGCAAGCTTTGCGCGCCATGCCATTATTAATAAAAATGGCAATACTTTGCGCATGTTAAGACCACTGAACGGCGGCAAATAATCGGTACACCCATTTTTTGTCAGCTACTCCGATTTCTTGTTGCATTTCAATGTAAACTAGTGGGAAGATCGGGAACCTAAAATATTGGGTTTAAATGACACTGCGAAAACAGCAGTGCACAAACTACAAGGGAAGAAAAATGCGTTTTACAAAAACAATTCTGGCATCTGTTGCAGCAGTCGCGCTTTCAGTCGGCGCAGCGCAGGCAGAAAGCCACGCTATGAAAATCAAAATCGGCACTGAAGGCGCCTACCCTCCATTTAACAGCCTTGAAGCAGACGGCTCGCTGGTTGGATTTGATATCGACATTGCAAAAGCCCTTTGCGAAGAAATGAAAGCAGAATGTGAATTTGTAACAAGCGATTGGGATGGCATCATCCCTGCCCTTCTTGCTGGCAAGTTCGATGCAATCATCGCGTCTATGTCAATCACAGACGAGCGTAAAGAGCAGGTCGATTTCACAAATAAATACTACAACACACCGCCAGCAATTGCCGTACCAAAAGACTCTGACATTGCAGAAGCAACAGATGCAGCCCTTGCAGGCAAAACACTTGGTGCTCAATCTTCAACAACGCATTCTAACTATGCTGAAGAAAAACTAGGTTCTGCTGAACTGAAACTTTACCCGACACCAGACGAATACAAACTTGATATTGCCAGCGGCCGTATCGATGGCGTGATCGACGATGTTGTTGTTCTTTCTGACTGGCTCGCAACAGAAGACGGCGCATGCTGTAAATTGCTTGGCACTTTGACACCAGACTTGGCGATCAATGGCGAAGGCGCAGGTATTGCGATCCGCAAAGGCGAAGAAGAACTGCGTGAAAAATTCAATGCAGCCATTATTGCGATCCGCGAATCTGGAAAATATGAAGAAATCAACACAAAGTATTTCGATTTCGACGTTTACGGCGACTAATTATTCGCTTTAATTAAGAGAGCGGCGGGAGTTCTATAAGCTTCCGCCGTTGTCACATCAACAAGTCGAAGGGACTGGGATTTGACGAGTTGGGAGTTACTCTCCTTTGGAGATCTGGGCTGGGGTGATGAAATCGCCTCAGGTGTTTTAATAACAATAACGCTTGCTTTGGCCACGCTTCCATTTGGACTGCTGATCGGTTTCTTTGTAGCGTTGGCTAAACAAAGCCAAGAATGGTCGCTGAGAACTGCAGCCGATATTTACACAACGATTTTTCGCGGGCTGCCTGAACTTCTAACATTGTTCCTCGTCTACTTTGGCATGCAGATCGCCATACAAAAAGTCATTGTCATTCTTGATCTGGACATATCGTTCGAATTTAATTCGTTCGTCGCAGGCATGATTGCTTTGGGTTTGGTTTTCTCGTCCTATGCATCAGAAGTATTTTTATCCGCATTTCGCGCTATTCCCCTTGGACAATATGAAGGTGGATTTGCCTTAGGCGTGCGCAAATCGGTCGTCATGCGGTTGATCATTTTCCCGCAGCTTGTCCGCATTGCGCTTCCTGGCTTAGCAAATTTATGGATGCTGCTCTTAAAAGACACCGCGCTTGTTTCAGCTATCGGGCTAGCAGACATCGTAAGGCAAACCGGCATTGCAGCCCGCGTTACCAAACACGCTTTCTTGTTCTATGGCGTGTCTTTTCTACTATTTCTTGTTCTGGCGCTTCTATCATCGATTGTGATTTCACGCATTGAAGCCTTTAGCGAAAAAGGTGATGCCCGATGAAATTCATTGCCACAGAAATACTGCCCGATCAGGCCCCGCCGCCGCGCCCACCAAGACAATGGAATAGCGCGCGCATAAGCGGAAATATCCTCATGCTGTTTTGGACAGCAGCAGGCATTGGATTAATCTGGTTTCTTTTTACGTCTTGGGACCCAGCAAAGTTTGATAAATACGGCATAAAATATTGGACCGGATTGCAAACCACACTCACGCTTGTCGCTGTTTCTATTGCACTGGGCGCAATAATTTCATTGCCCATTGCCTTCGGCAGATTGTCGAAAAATAAGATCATCGGCGCACTCTCGTTTTCCTATGTCTATATTTTCCGCGGCACACCGCTACTCGTGCAGGTGTTCCTAATCTATTATGGTCTAGGCACTTTTCGAGCAGAATTGGACGCGCTAGGCATCTGGATATTCTTCCGCGATGCATGGAACTGCGCTATTTTGGCCTTCACATTTAATACGGCAGCTTACCAAGCCGAAATTTTGCGAGGCGCTATTCAAAGCGTGCCTAAAGGCCAGTGGGAGGGTGCAGATTCGCTCGGCATACCGCGCTGGAAAACATTCCAGAAAATCATTCTGCCACAGGCTTTGATTGTCGCACTGCGCCCCTATGGCAATGAGATTATCCTCATGGTCAAAGGCTCTGCCATCGTTGCGCTAGTAACTGTATTTGACCTAATGGGGGAGACCCGCCGCGCCTATTCACGTACCTTTGATTTCCAAATGTATATCTGGGCGGCGGTATTTTATTTCGTTATCGTCGAAGTATTACGCAATATTTGGAATGGGCTAGAGCTGCGCCTAACACGCCACCTAAAACGCTAAGGCTTGTCGATCACCATATAATCAAGCGGCATTTCTGTTGTGTATTTGATCTGCTCCATAGCAAAAGCAGACGACACATCACGAATTTCGATCTTCGTAATCAAGCGCTGATAGAACGCATCGAAGGCCGCAATATCAGGAACGACAACGCGCAGAAGATAATCAACCTCACCGCTCATACGGTAAAACTCGACAACTTCATGAAACTCGCTAATCACCTCTGAAAAGCGTTTGAGCCATTCGACAGAATGCGTGTTTGTGCGAATTGATACAAAAACAGTTACACGGGCATTGATAGCCTTAGGATCAAGAAGCGCAACGCGTTTGCGAATAACGCCTTCATCTTCAAGCTTTTGAATTCGGCGCCAGCACGGCGTAGTGGACAAGCCAACTGCTTTCGCAATATCAGCTACAGAAGATGTGGCATCTTCCTGCACAAGCTTCAAAATTTTTCTATCTAAACGGTCCATACGGTATGGCTTTCTAAAATACGATGCAGAAAATGCACGCGTTAGAATTTAATTCCGTACCACAATGAGCAGTCAAAGCAAGTCTTGAACGCGTTTCTTTAGTACAGGCAACACATCTTCTGCAAACCAAGGGTTGCGCTTGAGCCATCCTGAATTACGCCATGAAGGATGGGGCAGAGGTAATATGGCAGGCTTTTCATCAATATAGTCGCGCCACGCCTGCACGGTTTTTGTCATGTTGGATTTACGTGCCGCGCCCAAATGATACGCTTGCGCATATTGGCCAACAACCAAAATAAGTTCGATCTGCGGCATCGCCGAAAAGACACGGTCATGCCAGTGCATTCGGCATTCTTTGCGCGGCGGCAAATCGCCGCCCTTTGCGTCATAGCCGGGAAAGCAAAACCCCATAGGCACAATCGCAAGCTTATCAGCATCATAGAAATCTTGCTCTTCAATGCCCATCCAATCGCGCAAACGCTCACCAGAAGGGTCTGTGAACGGTTTACCAGATTTATGAACACGCATGCCCGGTGCTTGCCCGCATATACAAATACGAGCCTTGCTCGATATAATGCAAACCGGATTTGGTTCATGCGGCAGTGGTGTACCGATAGGTTCTTCAACGCATATACGGCAGGCTTTAATTGCAGTGCTTAATGTGCTCACGCTCATCGGCGATAACTTGGCCTTGATCGCACAGCCTCAATCCACCGACTGAAATGCGGTAAGTTTTCATCATAAGCGATGCGTGCAGGTTTTGAAAAATCCACAGCAATAATGCCGGTTATATCCGCAACCGTAAAATCATCGCCGCAAATGAATTCATTATCGGTAAGATGCTCATTCAGTAATTTGGAAAATCGAACCGCTTTGGCTTTATTGACTTCTCCCCATTCTGGAACTTGAGGCACTTCCCAGTCCTTCATACCCGGATGGATATGGCGAAAGGCTTGTGCGACAGGAAAGAGAAGTTGAAGTTCTATGCGGCGCTGCCACATTTCAAAAATAGCCACCTCTTTTGGATTTTTACCGAAAAGAGCCCCATCGGGATAAAGGGCATCAAAGTAGCGGCAAATGGCGATGGACTCAGTGATCACATCGCCATCCGGCAATTGCAACAAAGGCAATTGTTTCAGTGGGTTGAGCGCAGATATTGAATCACTTTTATGTTCCAAAGCACTCATATCAACAGGCTTAACCGTTACATTGATATCGCGCTCTGCCAAATAAATCGCAACGCGGCGTGGGTTGGGCGCACGCCCACCATCAAAAAGCGTGTGGTCCGTCGCATCAATGCTCATATGTTACTTTCCTCGGATAAAAACCAATAGCTTAACCTACGCCAGAGCCCATGCCAAACACGGCCAGAAGGACTGTCTATTAAAGCGCTGTGTGTCGCGCGCCAATCTTGTGGCCGGTCAAATTCGCCTTGCCAAAGTCCACGTTTTTCATGCCGCGCCAAACGTTCTTGCCAACCATAACTACCATAGGAAACGGCCCATCCAGCGGCCACTAATTGTGCATTGAGACTGGTTTTCCCGACAAAGCATTCAGCTAAGAGGCGGCCATATTTATCTTTGCCCTCAACGTAACATTCAGGCGCGCCCCGACTGGCAAGAGCGCGTAAAAAGTTCCGCGCTTGAATACCGCAGCGATAATCTCCCTTTGGTGAGCCGCATATTTGCTTGATCTCTGGTGCATCAATTCCCACCAACCGTATCCGCTCATCGCCGTTTTTTAAACTATCGCCATCAACGACTTTAAAATCAGCGGTTAGGCGCTCTCGGCTTTGGTGTTCAAGCCAACTGGCAGCAAAAGCGACGAGGGCGAACAACAAGATAAGCCGTAAATATCCAAATGCGCGCCACTTTCTGCCTTTTGTATATCGCTTACTCAAATTGTAAATCCTGAGAATAGAAGGGACTTGTTAACCCATTAGAAAGTATAAATTGGGTTCTACGCGGCGGCATCGTCGTTCGCGGGTGTTCGCTTTTTTGAATGTGTTTGTTGTGTTGTTGAAATGATTTCCACGGAAAATCTTCCCGATAAAACCATTGTTGACCGTCGCAAGACTGTGCGCAACCGTGACTTGCGAAACACGGTGCAAAAAAGCCGCGAACGGCTCGCAAAACAAAGCATGGTATCACCAGAATACTCGCTAGAACTATTGAAGCTCCACGCCCATGCGATCGTTTCTTCAGTCGTTGCGGTTCCGCTGTTGGTCGTTCTTGCATCTTTTGCAGGTTTCGCAATTGGATTTGGCCCTGAAATATTTGTTTGGGCTACGCTTTCATGCCTGATCTACACAGCCATGGCATTGCTATCACGCCGTTTCTTGAAAACAGGAAAAAAAGACACTCGCAAACTCTGGACACGTATTTTTCTCCTGGGTCATTTGTTTGTGGGTCTATCTTGGGCTGTATTAACAATCATACCATGTGCGTCTTGCGGCGCTGAACCTGCCATATTTTATAAAGCAATCCTCTTGCTTATGGCGACATCGGCAACAGCAACAATTTGCTACACACTGCCAATCACCATCGTTATCTCATTCGCCATTCCGGTTGTGGCATTTGGTGCACAATACGGTATGCAACAGACGGGAATGTTGGCAACAGCATTGGTTTTTTCTGGCTTATTGTTCTTCACCTTTGTAGCTGTGCGCCTTGAAAAATCGTCTAAATCCGGACTTGCCTATCAAAATGAAAACCACTCTTTGGTGGCCGAATTGGAAATGGCAAAATCTATCTCTGATGAAGCACGCCGCCGCGCTGAAGAAGCCAATTTGGCCAAATCGCGTTTTCTTGCATCCATGAGCCATGAGCTGCGCACACCACTCAATGCGATCTTAGGTTTCTCCGAAACCATGAGCGCAGAGATTTTGGGCCCACTCGGCAACGACACCTATAAGACCTACGCAAAAGACATTCACAGTTCAGGTGAGCACCTTTTAAACCTCATCAACGAGATACTAGATTTAAGCCGCGTTGAAGCTGGCAAATATGAGATCAAAGAAGAAACACTGCGCCTGACCGATATTGCAGAAGATTGCATGGCTTTGATTCAGATGAAAGCGGATCAAAAGAGCATTAAAATCGAACCGAATTTTCAAGAAGGTTTGCCGCGCGTGCTGGCTGATGAACGCGCAATGCGCCAAGTTCTGCTCAACACGCTTTCAAATGCTGTTAAATTCACACCGTCAGGTGGCACAATTAAATTACTCGTCGGCTGGACCGAATCCGGCGGCCAATACATGTCCGTTGTCGACAATGGCCCTGGCATCCCAGAAGAAGAAATCCCCATTGTTCTGTCAGCATTTGGACAAGGTTCCATCGCGATCAAAAGCGCGGAGCAAGGCACAGGCCTCGGCCTTCCAATTGTGCAAGCATTGCTATCAATGCATGGCGGCAAACTGGAATTACGCTCTAAACTACGTGAAGGCACAAAAGCGATTGCGATCCTTCCACGCTCCCGCGTTTTAAATGAATTGCCGGCAGAGCCAATAGAAAGTCAGCAAAAGTCAAAACGCCATGGGCTTCACGATAGACGTAGCCAACAGCGCTCAATCGCTTAGTTGATTATAGGCATTCGGCTGCCTTTACGCCTTGTCGCTAACGCCTGCCTGCTCAAATGTTGCCATTCCGCTATGACAAAGCGCCGCAGCTTTAACGATGCCTGCCGCCAATGCCGCGCCAGTCCCCTCGCCCAAGCGCATATCAAGATCAAGTATTGGCTTTTTGCCAAGCTTCTCAACAACTGTTCTATGGGCTTGTTCGGCTGAAACATGTCCAATCTGGCAATGGTCTAATGCATCAGGCGATGCAGCATGCAAAATAGCTGCTGCAGAAGTCGCAACAAAGCCATCAATAATAACTGGGATACGCTCAACGCGTGCGGCTAAAATTGCACCAGCCATCGCTGCAATTTCGCGCCCACCTAAACGGCGCAATACTTCGAATGGATCTTTCAAATGGTCTTTGTGAAGATCAACAGCCTTGCGGATAACATCTGCTTTTAATGCAATCCCTTCAGCGCTGTGGCCTGTACCTGCGCCAACCCAGTCCTCTGCCTTGCCGCCATATAATGCATAATAAATGGCCGCTGCGATGGTTGTGTTGCCGATCCCCATCTCGCCAATACATAAAAGATCAGTACCGCCTGCAATGCTCTCCATGCCAAATGCCATTGTTGCAGCACATGTGCGCTCGTCCATTGCCGCTTCTTGCGTGATGTCAGCAGTAGGCAAATCTAGCGCCAAGTCAAAAACTTTAAGACCAAGATCATGGGCTATACAGATCTGATTGATTGCGGCACCACCTGCTGCAAAGTTTTCAACCATTTGTGCAGTCACGCTAGATGGAAATGGCGATACGCCCTGCGCCGTAACACCGTGATTACCAGCAAACACAGCCACAAGCGGTCTGGTGACCGCTGGCGCGCGGCCTGTCCATGCAGCAAGCCACACAGCAAGCTCTTCAAGGCGGCCAAGCGATCCGGCAGGCTTGGTCAATGTGGCATCGCGCTGGCGAACAGCTTCTGCTGCCTCAAACGCTGGTTTTGGCAAATCGCGAACAAGCGCACGAAAATCATCAAAAGGTAATCCAGTAGTCACGAAAGCCATCCATTTTGAAAGTGTGGTTATTGCTCTTCGATTAGCCTATAGCGTTACTCAACTAAAGCCCCAATTGTTCCAAGAATGTCGCAGGAAAGATGAAATTGAACTCACCCATCGCAGAAACAGCCCGCGCTCTTGCTTTTTTGACCCGCCTGCCCGTGCCAAATACTTATTTCAATGATGATGATGATGCGCATAACGAAACAATTCAAAGTGCGGGATACTTTCCAGCAGCTGGAATTGTGATCGGCTTGCTGGGTAGCGTAGCTTTTATTATCACCCACATATTGCATCTACCTCCTGCGCTTTCATCCGCCATTGCAATAATCGGAGTCATCATTTTGACGGGCGCGTTACATGAAGATGGCTTGGGAGATATCGCCGATGGGTTTGGCGGCGGTGCAACCAAAGAGCGCCGACTTGAAATTATGAAAGATTCGCGGCTCGGCACCTATGGCGTCATTGCCGTTATATCCTCGCTGCTTTTGCGCGTTCTCGCTCTCACGGCAATTCTACAAGCCTCAGGCATTATTGCCGCATGCTTTGCGATGATTGCCGCGAACGCCGCCTCGCGCGGCGCAATGGTATGGATGTGGTCTGATTTGCCACCAGCGCGCATTGATGGCGTGTCCGGCCAACTAGGAAAACCGCATGAAAACGCCGTCTCCATTGCAGCTGTTATGGGCTTAGGCAGCGCTTTGATATTCGGTGTTTTAGGGACCGGATTTATATCCGCAACAATCGCAATCGTTCTTTCAGTTATGATTATGATTGGATTTCAAAAACTATGTATGAAAATGATTGGCGGACAAACCGGCGATACGCTCGGTGCATGTCAGCAATTGGTAGAGATTACCATGCTCGTTGGCCTTGCCAGCACTTATGCAATCACTATCTAACAAACATAACAGAACTAAAGTGAAGACTAATGGAATCGCCCTGCATCCTTTTATGCTCAATTGATATGAACACGGGCCATTGTTATGGCTGCGGGCGCACGCGCGATGAAATCGCCGCATGGACAATGTATTCAGATGAGCGCCGTAAAGAACTGATGCAAGAACTGCCTGAGCGTGTTGCTAAAATCGAAACACGGCCGCGCCGTGTCACAAAGCGACGCGCCATGAAAAGCAGCAACAAAAGCGGTTAAGTTACGCTATATACGAAGCGTGCAGCAACGATCAACAAGAACACCCCAAAGCCCACCTCAAGATGTCTCTTCTTTAAGCGGTGCGCAACATTTGCACCAAGCGGCGCCATATAAAGCGTAATGGGAATGATCAGCGCAACGCCGATCCAATTCACATAACCGGTCGAAAATGGCGGTAATCCTGCCTCTCCCCACCCAGCCCAAATCGCACCAAACAGGCCAGGCACTGAAATTAAAACGCCTGTACCTGCAGACGTGGCAACAGCTTGGTGAATGGATCTGCCATATAAGGTCATAAACGTATTGTTTAACACACCGCCGCCAATGCCCATCAACATCGAAAGAGCACCGATCACAACACCGGCAATCCAGCGAATAGGACCCGTTGGAATATCGCTTCCAAGCTGCCAGCTTTCACGGTGAAGAATAAGCCGCAAACCAACAATTGTGGCAATGCCTGCAAACACCACGCGCAGCTCTGTTGAGGAAATACTGGCAATGACCAACGTTCCCAAAAGAACGCCAATGGGAACCCAGATGATGAATGATTTAAATACATCCATTGCAACGGCGCCCTTTTTATAGTGGGCCGAAAATGATCGCAGAGATGTGGGAACAATGATTGCGAGCGATGTACCAATAGCAAGGTGCATACGCACAGCATCGTCGATACCGGCCACGCCAAATGCAAAGAAAAACACCGGAACCAGAATAGCGCCGCCGCCAATGCCGAACAAACCAGCTAGAAATCCGGCAACGACACCGGAAGCCGCAACAACACTGGCCAAACCAGCGATAAGTGTCCAATCCAACTCAGCCAAAACGCCTCCGATCTCAGGCGTTTAGCTTACGCCGCCTGAGAAGGGTCTAGTGCATTGTCACTATCTTTGCCAAGCCCATCCCTGACGATATCAAACGCATCGCGCAATACTTGGCTTGAAGCATTAGGCTTAACCGATTCATTGGACAAAATTTGTCTGAAACGCCGCGCACCAGCAACGCCCGGAAAGAGGCCCACCATATGGCGTGTGATGTGATTTACACGAATACCGCTATCGCTTGCGATTTGAGCATCAATGTAATCACACATCGCATCAATGAGTTCGCCAGCATCAAAGCTTGCGTTCTCATCGCCATAAACCAGCGGATCGACGTGCGACAGGCACAGCGGATTTTGATAAGCGGCACGGCCAAGCATAATGCCGTCAAGCGTAACCCCTTCACCCTTCGCAGCATCCAAACCATGAATCACATTCTCAAGACCACCGTTCAAACCAATGAAACGACTCGGGTTTTCTGACTTGAGCTGCAGCACACGCGCATAATCTAAAGGCGGTACATCGCGATTTTCTTTCGGGCTTAAACCTTGCAGCCAAGCCTTACGGGCATGAACCCAAAGCGCATCACAACCTGCATCCCAAGATTTTTGAGCAACATCATCCAGCGCTATTTGTGTGTCTTGATCATCAACACCAATACGGCATTTTACCGTCACGGAAATATCAACGGCTTCTTTCATTGCGTCAACGCATCGCGCGACAAGGTCTGGTTCACGCATCAGGCAAGCGCCAAATGTACCAGACTGAACACGGTCCGATGGGCAGCCCACATTCATGTTAACTTCGACATAGCCATAATCAGCACATATGCGTGCAGCCTCGGCCATCTTCTGCGGCTCACTGCCGCCAATTTGAACTGCGACCGGATGTTCAACCGAATCAAAACCAAGCAACCGCTCACGATTGCCGTGAATGACCGCGTCCGCCACAACCATTTCCGTGTAAAGCAAAGCATGTTTGGTCAATTGGCGATGGAAAAACCGGCAATGCCGATCCGTCCAATCCATCATGGGGGCTATGGAAAAAAATAGATATTTTTTAGCATCATGAACATTTGATATTTTAGTATCTTGAACACGACCACGAACAGTCTCATTAAATCTCATTGGGTCTATTATATACCTTTTGGCATAGCTTATGGAAGCCATCATGCGTTTATGTTTAAAGACGGCAATATCGTATAAGCATAAATTTTACCCATAAATGTGCAACGCCTTTTCTACCCCCTAAAGTGAAACTAAATAATCTCGTCCTCGTCGGCCATGACGCTATCTTCCAGCTCGGCTGCTATATTTTCAATTTTCGTTTCTGCCGAAATGTTTTGGCGAATGGTTGCGATATGAAAAAGGCCGTCGCCTTCATTCACGATAGGAAGGTTCGTTCGGCCGATAATCAGGCCGCCATGCGTTGCGATTACATTTTCTTCGAAATCACCGAACGGACTGGAAACAATACCCAGCACTTGGCCTTTGCTGACGTTTTCTCCAGTGCCGACGAAACAACGCAGCAGCCCCCCTGCAGGCGATCTTTCCCACACGCTGTGTGAAGACTGCATGGATGTCGTGCGCGATTTAGGCACCCCTTTTGCGCCAATCATGCCCAAAGTGTGCATGACGCGCAAGATGCCGGACACGCCGACACGCACAGAAAACTCATCGAAGCGAAGGCCTTCGCCTGCTTCATAAAGTAGAACGTCTACGCCTTTTTTCTGCGCCACACCGCGCAAAGAACCTTCCCTTACTTTGGACATTAGAACCAACGGCGCACCAAAGGCATTCGCAAGTTCTGACGTTCGTGCACCGCTTGGTGATACACGTATTTGCGGTAAGTTCGTGCGGTGAATAGCGGCTGAATGAAGATCAATACCGACATCTGAACGGTCAAGAATTTCCGTTTCAAAAAGATGCGCGAGCCGTCCAGCCAAAGATCCCTTTGGACTACCGGGAAACGAGCGATTTAGATCACGGCGGTCAGGCAGGTAGCGTGAATGGTTCATAAAGCCAAACGCATTGACAATTGGGATCGCCAATAAAGTACCACGTAACTTACTCAGACTTTTGGATTGAAGGACCCGGCGCACAATCTCTACGCCAATCACCTCATCACCATGAATAGCCGCACTGATAAAAAGCGTCGGGCCCGGTTTTTCACCGTGAACCACATGAACAGACATGGTGACAGGCGTATGGTCAGAAAGAACACTTACCGGCAGATCAATCGTGCGCTGCGCACCAGCCTCAATTTCAAATTCACCAATAGAAAAAGGCGCGCGCGCTGCCATTATCCCTTACCTTTAGTTTTCGTGCTGCCCTTGGCAGCGCTTGCCACGAGAAAATCGATGATCTTTCCTGCGATATCGATATCTGTCGCTCTTTCTACGCCTTCCAATCCAGGTGAGGAATTCACTTCCATCACGACAGGACCATGGTTTGCACGCAGCATATCCACACCGCATACATTCAAGCCCATTGCCTTTGCAGAGCGAACAGCCGTTGAGCGTTCCTCCGACGAGATTTTTATCATTTTAGCCGTGCCGCCGCGATGAAGGTTCGAGCGAAACTCGCCCTCGCCGCCGGTGCGCTGCATCGCTGCAACAACTTTGCCGCCAACAACCAATGCGCGAATATCTGTGCCGCCCGCTTCTTTAATGAACTCCTGCACAAGAATGTTCACATTGGCGCTGCGGAACGCCTCAATAACTGATTTTGCCGAGCGATCAGTATCGGCAAGAACAACGCCCAAGCCTTGCGTACCTTCAAGAAGCTTGATGACAAGCGGCGCACCGCCCGCCATTTTAAGCACTTCTTCGGTTTGCTTAGGATCATGGGCAAATGTGGTGACTGGCAAACCAATACCATCACGGGCCAAGATTTGTGTTGAGCGCAGTTTGTCGCGTGAACGGCCAATAGCAACAGACTCGTTAAGCGGATAAACACCCGCCATCTCAAACTGACGCAATACGGCAAGACCATAAAACGTCACTGAAGCGCCAATACGCGGAATGACTGCATCATAGCCAGTGAGTTTTTGGCCTTCATAATAAATATCTGGACGGCGAGACGCGATGTTCATCGTGCATCGAAGCGTATTGATTATATCGAGCGTGTGACCACGCTCTTCTGCAGCTTCTTTCAACCGCTTGTGAGAATAAAGCTTTGCATTTCGAGCTAACATCGCAATCTTCATCGACTTTTCCTTTGTTTAATTTGTAAATAGGAAGGCGAAAACCGCCACGTTGCTATTGGTTTACAGCATGTTTTTGTGTCACTTTAGAAACAGGATCACCCATTAAAAAAGAACGACTTGGGTTAATCATGAGGCGCAACACACGTAAGGCAGTTCGACCCAAAATCAGATCAAACTCCATATTCTTTCGGTCAGCGAGAGAGATATCGACCTTGGCGCGATAGCTCCCCACCATCAAATTTGTTCTAATGATTACGCGCTGCTCAGGCACACCGCCTGTATTCTTAATTTTGCGCTCATCAGAAACAACAGCCTCAAGTATTTTTCGACCCTTTCTATCGGGCGAAGGGAAACTGAAACGCACCCATTTAACGTCATCGCGATAAAATATCTCTTGGTTTTCGGCATGAATTGCCGATGTTCGCGCACCACTATCAATTTTTGCGCGGAGTTTCTTTATATCGAGATCTGGCAGTTCGACGACTTCTCGCCACCCGACGCAGCGGACAGGAGGTTCGGAACGTGGCTGCGATGGGGCCTTTATCAAAGAAAATCCTCATTCGCGCGACGATAGTTCACAAAGGTGTTTGCACTCATAATCACGTAAAAACTATCCATATCAATCAAAACAAAACCACGCTCAGCAACAGCACGTCCAATCTCACGAATATCATCTTCGTAGAGACGCCGCCTTCCCGCTATTTCCCGTAAGAGTTTTGCTGGGATTCTATATCGCCCAGATTTTTTCCCACCGAACTCCTGCGCGTATAAATCGCAGAGACGATCAGCTGTTTTAAAAATCCATTCATTATCACAAGTCATATAAATTCAATATATAGGTAAAAATTATTTGTCTATAGGTAAAATATAATTTTATTTTACGGAAAGCAAACCCTTAGTATGCATGTGCAAAATATTTATTCATGCGCTGCAAGCTGCAAAATAAGGCAACGAAGCCAATTCATTTGGGCATTGAATAAAAAATATGAAGCCTTGAGGACCGACAGTAAAAAATCCACTTGCAATCATATAAAAACGGCGTATTAGACGCGCACCCATAGTCGCACGTGCCTATAGGTATCCGCCGACTCTTCGATATGGTGAAGAGCACGGCAAGGTAACCGGAGCTAACCCCTCCGGACGTATCAAAGGCCAACCCTTGATACGTGGATATCGTAAAGCAACGACGGTGAGGGTCTCAGGGTTTGAAGCCCAAGTTTACTCTTCTGGCGGTCCAAACGTCGGGGTTTTCGAGACACCACTTTCATTGCCAGATGTGCGGCGGAGCAATCCCCAATCAAAGGCAGAACCGATCCACTCCACAAGGATCACAATCTCGCTGCTTGTTCATCGTAAGGTGCATTACTGCCTTCTTTTTCAAGCGACATCGTTCTGACGCCGGAAAATCCGGTATTTGATTTTGAGGATTGGCCTAATGGCAACTGCACGTATTATCGACTTCTTCAACACACGTAACCCTGCAACACCATGCTTGGTTGTTGACCTTGATGTCGTCGCCGACAACTTCACAAAATTCCGCCGCGCGCTTCCTCTATCTAAAATTTTCTATGCGGTTAAAGCAAACCCTGCGCCAGAAATCTTGCGCCTCCTTGCTGATATGGGCTCTTCATTCGATTGCGCTTCTGTTGTTGAAATCGAAATGGCACTTGAAGCTGGCGCAACGCCAGACCGTATTTCATACGGCAACACAATCAAAAAAGAGCGTGATATTTCTGCTGCTTTTGCCCATGGCGTTTCCATGTTTGCTGTTGACTGCGAAGCCGAAGTTGAAAAAATCGCCCGCGCTGCACCCGGCTCACGCGTATTTTGCCGCATCCTCACAGACGGCGAAGGCGCTGAATGGCCGCTTTCTCGCAAATTTGGCTGCGTGCCTGAAATGGCAACAGACGTGCTTAAACACGCCGTTGCGCTTGGCCTCGTTGCACATGGCATTTCATTCCATGTCGGCTCTCAAATGACGACAGTCGACGCTTGGGACTTACCTCTTTCGCATGCACGCACGATTTTCGATGCGATGGCTAAAGCTGGCGTACAGTTGAAAATGGTCAATCTGGGCGGTGGTTTTCCAACGCGCTATTTGAAAGACATTCCAACAGCAGAAGCCTATGGCTCCGCAATCTTTGATGCGCTTTCAAAACATTTTGGCAATCATATGCCAGAGACAATCATTGAGCCTGGCCGTGGTATGGTTGGCAATGCAGGCGTTATCAAATCTGAAGTTGTGCTGATCTCTAACAAATCAGCAAATGACAATGTGCGCTGGGTCTATCTCGACATTGGTAAATTTGGCGGCCTTGCAGAAACCATGGACGAAGCCATTCGTTATGACATCAAAACATCGCGCGATGGCGCTGATAAAACACCATGTGTTTTAGCGGGCCCGACCTGCGATTCAGCTGATGTTCTTTATGAGAAAAACGCTTATCCAATGCCCGTAACTTTGAGCATTGGCGATGAAATTTTCATTGAAGGCACCGGCGCCTACACAACAACCTACTCCGCTGTTGCGTTCAATGGTTTTGAACCATTGAAATCTTACGTCATCTAAATCGGCCTCCAGCCGGAATCGGTGCTGGCGCCAGTGTCAGCACCGATTACCACAGCGTTTTGGGTATATCTCAATGAATTTTATGTCTGTCTCGGCCGATGCCGAAAGCACTTTCACGATTGGCGCTGAGCAAAACGGCGAAGGCCGCGCGCGTAACGCATTACTCGACCGTGTCATGGCACCAAACTGGCGCAAGAAAAGCTCCAATGCTTTGCGCCGTGGCTACATGCCTTCTCGCGGCTTGACGCTTGTTGCACGCAATGAGTTCGGCTCATTGATTGGCACAGTCCGCCTTTGGGATGTCGCATCCGAAAATGGCAAACTCGGCTTGTTGCTTGGCCCACTTGCCGTGGATGATGCATCAAAATCATCAGGCGTTGGCTCTGCACTCATGAAAGCTGCAATAAGCAAGGCAGCCGAGCTTGGTCATGGTGCAATTTTGCTTGTCGGTGATGCTGCTTATTATGAGCGGTTTGGTTTTTCTGCTGGCCTCACACAACAGCTATCTATGCCCGGCCCCTATGAGCAGGATCGTTTTCTTGGCTTAGAGCTACAAAAAGATGCACTGGCAGGTGCAGCAGGTGTTTTGGTGCCTTCAGGCAGAAAACTAATTGCAAATCAGCACAAAAACCAATTGGTGGGCTGAACTTTAGTTCAGCCTCCTTTGACAAAGGTGTCGCACAACGCGTTCATCATTGCGACGATCCGCTCATCGGCAAGACGATAATAGATTGTTTGCGCATCGCGGCGTGTTGCGACCACGTTTCCTTCACGTAGTTTTGTAAGATGCTGACTGAGAGACGACTGCCCTATTCCAAGCGTATCTTGAATTTTCCCCACCGAAGCTTCACCGTCAGCTAGAAAACAAAGAATAAGCAGTCGCTTAGAATTAGCCATCAACGATAAAATACCCGCAACCTCATCGGCGCGCGATTTTAAAATTTCAATCTCTTCACGTTGAACGCTGAGCATCTTTATATTACCATTGCCTTATATACATTTTCCTAATATACGACATTCACCCTGAAATAAAGCGCGGAGTCGAACATGTTACCCAGTGTCGTTACTGAATTCACCCCATGGGCATCGCTCCTAGGTGGTGTCTTAATTGGAATTTCCGCGGTTATGGTCATGGTTTTGTTCGGGCGTATCGCTGGCATTACCGGCGTATCCACGGGCGCTTTGAGCCTTATCATGCCCTCGCAAACAAAAGCCGCAGATTGGGACTGGCGTATAGCCTTTATCGCGGGTCTTATCATTGCCCCTTTGCTCGTTTCGCTCTTCACTGGCGATATTCAGCAAACTGTATCGGACAATGTGCTTGGCATGGCGCTGGCTGGTTTACTGGTCGGCATTGGCACAACCATCGGTTCCGGCTGCACATCCGGCCACGGTGTTTGTGGTCTAGCAAGGTTATCGACCCGCTCGCTCGCAGCCGTTGCAACTTTTATGTTGTTTGCAGCTGCCACTGTTTTCCTTCTACGTCACGTTTGGAGCTGATCAATGCGCATTATATTTGGTTTTCTCTCCGGTCTTGTTTTCGGCATTGGTCTGGTAATCTCAGGCATGTCTAACCCTGCCAAAGTGATCAATTTTCTGGATGTATTTGGCACATGGGACCCATCGCTTGCCTTTGTCATGGGCGGCGCAACACTCGTTACTTTTATTGGCTACCGGATTGTTTTGCAGCGCGATCATCCTATCCTAATGACCGATTTTCAGCTTCCTTTAAGCACTGCGGTCGACAAGCCGCTTTTGATGGGTGCAGCCTTATTTGGAATCGGCTGGGGTATTGGTGGATTTTGCCCGGGTCCTGCGTGGACAGCACTACCGCTTATGGCATCAGGAACCTTGGCTTTTTTGCCTGCCATGCTAATTGGCTTTCTAATTGGTCAGCCAATCAAGAATATGATGACAAAATAGAATAAAACGGCAGGAAAGTAATCAACATGAGTAACTCGAATGACAATCGCGTAGAGCGTCTTTCAAAATCAAATGGCCCAAAATCACCTGAGGTTTGGGGAATTTATGATCCACCAACAGGTTCTGCGCAATATGTTGTGGCCTGCCCGACGACGAAGAAATGCGCTTTGGTCGATATCGTTCAAGGCTTTAACCCAAAGAGTTTTGCAACCGACAAAACCGCCTTTGACCAGATCGTCGCTCTGGTTAAGCGTGAAGGCTACAAAGTCGAATGGGTGCTTGATACGCATCCCCATGCCGACCACCTCACCGCCTCATCATTACTTGCGCAGCACTATAATGTGCCCAACGCTATTGGTGCCAAGACACGAAAAATCGCAGAACTTTGGCGCGATTATTATAATGAGCCCGATGGCTTGAAAGTTGATGAACATTACACGCACCTATTTGATGATGGCGATACCTTTACGATAGGTGAGCTAGACGTGCAGGTAATGTTGTCGACAGGCCATACGCTCGGCTCCATCTCCTATGTCGTTGGCGATGATTGTGCGCTGGTGCATGACACATTGATGCAGCCTGACCGTGGAACATCACGCTGCGATTTTCCAGGTGGTTCAGCTTCTGAACTTTGGGATTCTATTCAGGCCATTTTTGCACTGGGCGATGATGTGCGGCTGTTTATCGGTCATGACTATGCCAATGATGAACGCCAAGAGCCGCAATGGGAAGCGACAATTAGCGAACATCTCGCCAGCAATATACATGTTAAAAGCGGCACAGACCGCGATGAATGGATTGCCAAGCGAGAAAAGCGAGATGCGACCCTGCCCTTACCCGATAGAATGCTTGCAGCTTTGCAAGTAAACCTATGTGCAGGAAAATTACCCGCTCGCGAAGATGATGGAAACCACTACCTTAAAATGCCGGTAAACCGTTTTTAGAATGGATCAAGCGTTAGCCGCAAAGGTGGCTAACGCTTTTGGTTTAACGCAATCCACACGAGCATTCACTCAAATGTCATAAAAGCTACATCCAACTGTCACGGAGCCTTCATAAATAGCGCCCACCCCGAACGGGTTCTCCAATCTTTAAGGAAGCTATTATGTCCCTCCGTAAATTACTGGCAGCCGGTCTTGCCGCGACAATGTTCTCAACAACTGCATTTGCAGAAACAAACATCACTTGGTGGCACGCTATGGGCGGCCAACTTGGCGAAACAGTCAACAAGATCGCAACCGATTTCAACGCGAGCCAAGACGAATACAAAATCACACCCGTTTTCAAAGGCACATATGAAGAAGCCCTAACAGCTGGCATCGCTTCATTCCGCGCTGGTGAGCACCCGAACATCCTTCAGGTTTTTGATGCCGGCGCTGCGACTGTTATTGGTGCCAAAGGCGCAACAGTGCCTGTTGAAGATCTTTTGAACGAAAACGGCGTTAAGTTCGATATCAACGACTATATCGCAGGCGTTCGTTATTTCTATGCTGATGCGAATGGCAAAATGATCGGCATGCCGTTCAATTCATCAACACCAATCATGTACTTCAATGAAGAAGCGCTTGCAAAAGCTGGCGTTAGCGCACCGAAAACATGGGAAGAATTCGCAGAGACGACGGCACCAGCGCTCAAAGAAGCTGGCTACATCCCGTTATCACAGTCGCACCTGCCATGGATTTTCACAGAAAACTTCTTCTCGCGTCACAACCTTGAATTCGCAACCAACAACAACGGTTATGATGAAGGTGTAACAGAAATCAAAGTCAACACACCTGAAATCAAAGCGCATTTTACAGCTCTTAAAGAGTGGAAAGATGCAGGTCTATTTGAATGGTACGGCACAGGTTGGGGCGACAACCAGAACCCATTTGAAGAAGAAAAAGTGGCTATATGGCTCGGTTCTTCAGGCTCATTTGGCGGCCTTAAAGAAAAAGTTGGCTTCAAGTTCTCAGCAACACTTCTTCCATACTGGGAAGGCGTAACAAAAGAACCAAAACAGACATTCATTGGCGGTGCGGCACTATTTGCAATGGCTGGTAAATCTGCTGAAGAAAACAAAGCAACAGCAGAATTCTTCCAATATCTAACATCACCTGAAGTTCAGTATATGTGGCATAAAGAAACTGGCTATGTGCCGGTTACTGAAGCAGCTTATGAGCTTGCAAAAGAAGACGGCTACTACAAAGAATCTCCGGCTGCAGAAGTTGGCATTCAACAGCTTCAATTGCCTGCTGGCGAATGGACTAAAGGCTACCGCATGGGCTTTTACGTTCAGATCCGTGACGTGATGAACCGCGAATATGGCCGCATCCTAACCGGTGAAACATCCGTTGAAGATGCCTTCGCAACAATCGAAAAAGAGTCAAACGCACTTCTTGCTCGTTTCGCCAAAACTCAAGGCTAATCTTTAACCTAACATTCGGCCCGGATTCATCCGGGCCGTTTTCCATTTTGGAGTTGGCCAATTGAAACGCGCTGCTTTTTCAAGTCCCTGGATGCCTGTTCTGCTTTTATTGCCGCAGGTGAGTATTATTTTCGTATTTTTCTACTGGCCCGCATTCGAAGCTTTAGAATCGTCTTTCTACCTACAAGATCCGTTTGGTTTCACTGGCACATTCGTTGGTTTTGAAAATTACCTCACGCTTTTCCAAAACAGTGAATATTTACGGATCAGCATTTTCACATTGGTATTCACCGTTAGTGTGACATTCTTCTCGCTGGCATTTGGACTTCTGTTCGCTGTAAAAGCTGACAAAGTTATACGCGGCGCTTCGACCTATAAAACATTGCTTATGTGGGTTTATGCCGTTGCACCGCCCGTTGCAGGCATTTTAGGCGTCAGCCTATTCTATCAAGGGCACGGCCTGATTACGCAGCTATTTGGTTTTTTCGGCCATGAGTTTGTTATTGGCGTAAATTATTACGACACAGGCTTTGCGCTCATCGCTGTGTCGATTTGGAAACAAGTTCCAATCAACTTCATCTTCTTCCTGTCCGGTTTGCAATCTGTTCCGCGCTCAATTCGCGAAGCTGCGATGATCGATAACCGCTCATCTTCAGGCCGCTTCTGGACAATCACATTCCCGCTCCTCGCACCGACAGCATTCTTCTTGCTGATCACCAATATCACCTATGCAATGTTTGATACATTTGGCGTGATTGACGTGATGTTGCGCAGCGAGCCTGGCAACAACCCGATGACGCTCACTTACAAAGTCTATGTTGATGGTTTCCGCGGCGGCGATCTTGGCGGCTCATCGGCGCAATCGGTCATTCTTATGCTGCTCGTTCTGGCACTGACTATTTTTCAGTTCCGCCTGATCGAACGCAGAATCCATTACACGTAAGGCACACATCATGACCGTAACAGATACATTTTCAACGCCGCCAGCCGTAACAGCTGTAAAAGTAAAAAAGCGCTTTCGGGTAAAACGTGAAGCAGTAGTCGATCACCTCATCTTAATTTTTGGTGCGCTCTTCATGCTGTTTCCAGTCGTGCTCACTTTTATGACTTCCAGCTACGACAATTTGGCATTTGCAAAATCAGGTTTGCAGTTTGGCTGGAGTGACCAGTTTTTTGAGAACTACGAACGCGCAATGTTTGAGACCAGCGGCTTCACCGGAGCAATTGATGGTGTGTCGATGCTCACCAATTCACTCATTTTGGGTTTTGGATTTGCGATCGGCAAAATCGTCATTTCCATGATGGCGGCCTACGCTATCGTCTATTTCCGCTTTCGGTTTGCAACGCTCAGCTTCTGGATCATTTTCACAACACTTTTGTTGCCGCTCGAAGTGCGCATATTACCGTCTTACGAGGTTGTACAAGGCCTTGGGCTTGGCAACACATATACCGGCTTGATTGTCCCTCTCATCGCATCTGCAACAGGCACATTTTTCTTCCGCCAGTTTTTTCGTTCTGTACCAGAAGAACTCGTCGAAGCAGCCCGCATTGATGGCGCTGGCCCTGTGAAGTTTTTCATCGACATTCTTGTTCCACTATCAAAAACCATGATCGCTGCGCTGTTTATCATCATGTTTGTTTACGGTTGGAACCAATATCTTTGGCCAACACTGATTACGACAGATGAAGGCATGTTCACGCTCGTGCGCGGCATTAAAAACATCATTCAATCATTCACAGATAGCAGCAGCGTACCTGAGTTCACCGTCGGTTTTGCTCTGACGATAATCACCATGCTGCCCCCTGTTCTTATCGTAATTTTCTTCCAATCTTGGTTCGTCAAAGGGCTGACCGAATCTGACAAATAGAGAGTCACAATTATGGCAATCGTATCGCTCAAAGCTTTGCAAAAAATCTACCCAAATGGATTTCAGGCCGTTCATGGTGCTGACATCGAAATTGCGGACGGAGAATTTATCGTTCTTGTCGGCCCTTCCGGCTGCGGAAAATCAACGCTATTGCGCATGATTGCAGGACTGGAAGAAATCACATCCGGTGATTTGATAATTGGCGACAAACAGGTCAACGATCTTGATCCTGCTGATCGGGACATCGCCATGGTGTTTCAAAACTATGCGCTCTATCCGCATATGACGGTCTATAACAATATGGCTTATGGTCTGCGAAACCGCAAAAACAGCAAAGAAAGCATCGATAAAAGTGTGCGTGAAGCTGCAAGACTTCTCAACCTTGAAGAACATCTTGATCGCCGCCCAAGTCAACTTTCAGGCGGTCAGCGCCAACGTGTTGCGATGGGCCGCGCGATTGTTCGTGAACCTGCTTTGTTTCTTTTTGATGAACCGCTCTCTAACCTTGACGCGAAACTGCGCAACCAAATGCGCATCGAAATTCGCAAACTACAACGTCAATTGGGCACAACATCTGTTTATGTAACCCACGATCAGGTGGAAGCGATGACCATGGCAGACCGCATCGTCGTTCTCAATGGCGGCAATATCGAGCAAATCGGCACGCCAGACGAAATATATCACCGCCCAGCCAGCGTATTCGTCGCAACCTTCATGGGCGCACCGGCCATGAACCTCATGGAAGGGAAAGTCGCTTCAGGCGGCATTGAAATCGACGGTATTGGATTGCTTAAAAGCGATCATAAATTGGATGCATCATCCAATGTTTCTGTTGGCGTGCGGCCTGAAAAGGTCAAACTGACCACAAAGGCAAACGGCATCACACAACCTTTCGTGCATGATTTTACAGAAGAACTTGGAGCCGCGCGTCTGGTGCATGGACGCTTGGGCGATAAGCCATTCGTTATCAATCTGCATCAAGAGGATGAAGTACCAACAGGCGATCTCTACGCAACGATTTCTCCCGACATGCTTCATCTTTTCGACACAGCTACTGGCAAAAGGCTCAGCTAAATGAAGCTTTATAGCGAACATAGCTCTGAAAAATTGCCGGATGTACCGGCTCAACTGCGCAGTAACATTTCTACGGCTCAACGCACGGCCAGCAATCATCGCGATTTAATGGATCAAGTTGAAGCCCTATCATTGATAGAAAACAATTGGGAAAATATTGGCGATGCAGAATTACCTTCAGATTTGACCATTGCCGCATGGAACTTGGAGCGCTGCATTGATGTAGAAGGCAGCGCACAGCTGCTTACAAAACATTCACCGGACATCGTCCTGCTCTCTGAAATGGACAATGGCATGGCGCGTACAGGTCAGCGCCATACAACGCGTGATCTCGCCGCACTCATGCAAATGGGCTATGCCTATTGCGTCGAGTTTCATGAACTCGGCCTTGGCAGCGGACCAGAACTTGAATTTGTTAAAGATGAACAAAACACACATGGCTGGCATGGCAATGCGATTTTAAGCAAGGTGAAGCCTAAGCGTATATTGCAAATCCGTCTTGACGATCATGGTCATTGGTTTTGTGCCTCCGACGATACAGATACAAACCAGCCGCGCATTGGTGGCCGGGTCGCGGTCGCCGCAATTATTCCAACACAGGTTGGTGATATTTGCGCCGTATCAACACATTTGGAGAGCGCGGGAAGCATCAGCATACGCCAATCGCAGATCGACCGTATCATCGCCGCTGTCGATAGTTTTGCTGCTGGCCTACCCGTAATCATTGGTGGGGATTTGAACACGGGAAACAATATCCCAAGCCATGACTGGCGCGAGGAAACATTGTTTCAAGCCGCTGAACGACAAGGCTTTTCATGGGAAGGCAATGCTGACGGAGACACGACGCGCAAGAGTCGTCTGACAAGGTTTCCAGAACGCACGATGAAGCTGGATTGGTTCGCCCATCGCGGCGTTGCAAAGCTGAAATCTGACATTGTGCCAGCATTGGACACGGAAGGTACGGCGCTTTCAGATCACGAGTTAATTATAGCGAAAGTGGCGCTTGTTTAGCTCTTATGTGCGCTAGCAGATTTAGAAGCACTGATATGGTTATCCCAAAGCATAGGGTGTTGAGTAGCATTAAAAGCACCTTCGCCATTTGACCAAGCAAAGCTTGCCCCAGATGCCGCAACGCCGCAAATCTCATCACTGCGCTTAATGCCTGCAACCTTTTTGGTGCGCGTATCATAGCGCACCAATATGCCGCCGCGCGGTGATGTGAACGCAATTTCGTTGCTCTGCTCATTTGCAGCAATTGACCCCACATAACCGCGCAAATTCATGCCCACATCCTCAGGAATTTCAGCCATATCAATCGTGCCACTCTCTAAAGAAACTTGCCCAACAAGCGGTGTAGCAGCAACAAGGTCGCCTTCATTTTGGCACGCAAACCAGACATTATTTCCTATCAACGCCATATGCCGAATTGACAGCTTATGTTGATCTTTAGGCAGTTCAAATGATCCAATCAGCTTACCTGTCACACTATCAAGAAAGGTCAAATTTGGCTTCATAGAAGCAATGTTTAGCTTCGCCCTCGGAAAATCCGGATGGGTTTCAATACCGCCATTGGCCACGACCAATGTGCGCCCATCGGGCAAAAGTTCCATGTCATGCGGGCCAATGCCATGTGCATCAAACTCGCCAACACGCTTGAAGCCGTCGCGTGTATTGTAAATACCGATCACACCGCGCGCATTGTCAAAATCATTCTCTGTTGCAAAGACAAATGCGCCATCGGGCGAATAAACACCATGACCATAAAAATGGCGCCCCTCTACGGCGTGGATCATCGTGGGTGCGCTTTGACCACGAGGGTCGATTACAGCAGCAAATGTTCCCGGTCGTCTGGCAAATGCAATCAATTGACCACCATAAGCGCGCCAGACCGTATCATGCCCCCGCTCAGGCAAAACATAGCTATGCAACAACTCGCCGCGCTCAGACAAAGTCGCAATACCATAGCGCCCATCAGGAGCTTTATAAGCTGATGCAAAGATAGCGTCTGTTTGTTGAATAGCCCGCGCTTGGGCGTCACTCATACAGCTAAGAAAAGCTGCACCTGCCGAGGTGAGAAAAGTTCTGCGATCAATCAGCAGCGGCTTATGCATTGCGCCTTAATCCCCGTCCAACGAAGAGAACCCAGAAGAAAGATTGAACGCAGGCGACAATTGTTCCCGCAGGATTGTCTCAATGCTTCTGCCGACAATATTCACATAGCTAAACTTATCATAATCATCCGCATTAACAGCGATATCAGCCGTGGGTTTGTTGATCGCATTTAAAGTTCGTGCGGCATTATCAAACTCAAAAAACACGCTGTTGGCCGTTCTGGTCACATCGCCTTCTAAGGCACCGGTTAAGTCAGCTGCACGCATAATCGCATTTAAACCTGCAAAGTTTGACGCGATAATATTGACCGCATTATCGGAACGCCAAAACAGAGCTGACTTTGGTTTAACGCTTTCAAAACCATCATCTAAAAATGGTTGAATGCGTTGTACGCTGACAATCTCTAACCCGCCGCCGACAATCTTAAACAAGGCAGATAGTTGCTCGCGGCCATCACGAAAGAGCGGATTGGTGTCAGACGGATTTTGCCAAAGCGTTGAGATCGCCTGCGGGCCATCATCATACCATGCCGCTTCAATCTCACCCGTCACATTAGCGATATTCTCTGTAATTGCCTGCATATATTGGCACCGCACTGCGCCATCACTTGTCGCCAGCGCTGCACTATCATCACCAAAAAGCGTATACTCAAGCGCGAGCAGTCCTTGTACAGCCACGCTTTTATCAGACAAGCTTGCAGCATCAAGTGCCGTTTCATCACCGCTGCGCACAATATCGCGCACCTGCTTTAAACCACGTCCACGACGATCCGGCCAAAACAACATGCGCTCCAACCTGTTATCCTGCGCGAGCGGACCAAGGCGCAACAATTCCACCTGCCCCCAATCTTTAA
Source organism: Ahrensia sp. 13_GOM-1096m (assembly GCF_000620605.1). Classification (NCBI taxonomy): domain Bacteria; kingdom Pseudomonadati; phylum Pseudomonadota; class Alphaproteobacteria; order Hyphomicrobiales; family Ahrensiaceae; genus Ahrensia; species Ahrensia sp. 13_GOM-1096m. The sequence continues at coordinate 277,515 of NZ_KK211156.1, read as the reverse complement.
CAAGCGCACTAAACTCATCTCTGGCAGTACTCAGCGCAACTGCATTAGGCTTTTCGCAAAGAACATTGGCGGCAGCATGCATGGTATTTGCGCGTGCTTTCAGTGCCGTTGTCGCTGGCCTGATATAATCGGCAATCACATCACGCACGATATCATTCGCATCGCGGGCAAAAGCCCCCTGCACTGTGCCTGTTAAAAGAGCGACAGCGACGATCAACCCAGTGAAGGCAACACGCATATTAAAGGCTCTCCAAAAATCCGATAAGTGCTTGCCTATCGGTTTTATTCATATCGGCAAATGCTTGCTTGGCTTTTTCTGCCTCACCACCATGCCACATGATCGCTTCAATTAGATTACGTGCCCGCCCATCATGTAAAAAGAATGTGTGCCCGTTCACGGTTTCAGTCAGGCCAAGCCCCCATAGCGGCGACGTGCGCCATTCACGTCCATTCGCAACGCCAACCTGCTGACCGTCCGCAAGTCCCTCGCCCATATCGTGAAGCAACATGTCTGTATATGGCCAGATCAACTGAAAAGCTTGCGCTTTGTCATCCGTATCGCGGCGCGTAACAAATTTAGGTCGGTGGCATGAGGCACAGCCAGCACCATAAAACAGCTCTTTACCGCGCAAGACGCCCTGATCTTCCACATCGCGGCGTGCAGGTACTGCTAAGTTCTTTGAATAAAACGTCACAAGCTCGAGAACAGGGTCAGGTGCTTCGGTATTCCCGAGCCGTTCTTGCACACCTGTTGCCATAGCCAAACAGGCTTGCTGGTTTTGCGTACAGTCACCAAAAGGCTTATCAACATCAGGCGATGAAATTCCTATATCACCCGCAAATGCTGATGCAGACTGATGGCGCACAGTCGGATTTTCTGCCTTCCAGCCAAAACGGCCTAATGTTAACTCACCCGTGACCGGCATTCGCGCAATTGCGTATTTTCCAGATATGCCATCGCCATCCAGATCATCAGGGTCAGCATTTTTGATAATATCAGCAGGGTGAATAGCCTCAAGCAGCCCAAGCCCGATCATTGGCGGTGCGATCCGCGGCGATAAAGTCGTATCCTTATGCATCGGACCATAGCCAAGATCGGAAACAGAATAGGTTGGCATTCGAAGTGAGACTTCGGTGCCATCTTTAAGCTGCACCAACTGCTCTTGATAGTCGATGACCATATGGCCTTCAGCTGTAAGCCCTGGCACAGCTAAATCCTGCAACTGCCCACCATAGACAGGATCAGGAATGGTCGCAGAAACATAATTATTCAGCGCTTCTATTTCTTCTGCAGTGCTGCCTGATTTGCCAAGGCGCAAAAACATCGACGTTGCATCACTATCGCCTTCGGGTGGATGCCCGCGACCATCTTTTAAGTGGCAACTCTGGCATGCACGCGCATTAAACAGCGGCCCTAAACCATCCGATGCCTGTGTGGATGAAGGCGATGACACCCACAATTTGCGAAACAGCGCATTGCCAAGTTTGAAAGTTTGCTCATCCTCAAAAGTTAGATTGGATGAAAATTGTGAAAAGGCGTCGCGGTTTGCAACTTTCGTTGACGTTGCCGCGCCGCCTTGATTGGTTTCAAAACGTTCCGCTTTTGAAAAGTCTAAAGTCGGCTCTGTAATTTTCTCAACCCGCAGCAGATCTTTATCTGAAAGATCGTCGCGCACAGTTGAAGGAAAATCATAATCAGCACTTTGTGCAGATAAAGGCATGCCGACAAAAATACAGCACAATCCAATTCGGAAGCGTTTTAGTAACAATTTTACTCAGCCTCATCCGCAGAAACAGCATTAAGAAGCCCGTACTTCTCTTCGCCAATTTTGCTCATCAAATCGAGTTGCGTTTCAATAAAACCAATATGACCTTCTTCATCGGCAATGAGTTCTTCAAACAGGTTTTTGGAAACATAGTCGCCAGCTTCTTCGCAAATTTCACGAGACTTTGTGTAGCTTGCCCAAGCTTCTTTCTCACCTGCAAGGTCAGATTCAAGCACTTCTTTGACATTTTGCCCGATGCGTAATGGCGCAACAGACTGCAAATTTGGGAAGCCTTCCAGAAAGATAATACGCTCAACCAGCTTGTCAGCATGGTTCATTTCTTCAATGCTCTCTGCACGCTCTTTATTGGCAAGTTTTTTAAAACCCCAATCATCAAGCAAACGATAATGAAGCCAATATTGGTTCACCGCACCAAGCTCTAAAAAAAGCGCTTCATTCAAACGCTCGATTACTTTTTCATTGCCCTTCATCAGGCCACTCCTTATTTGAAAAATGCCCTGAATAGCTTACGCCAAATCCAATGAGAATGTCAGGCTGCAAATTGTTTCGTTTTGTTTTTTTGGTTCACTAATTTGAAAGTTTCGAAGCGATCATGCTCGTGCTTCATACGATCAAGCAGACAAATAATCTCGGCTTCAGGCGATTGTTGTTCACGGTGCCACTGCGCACTAACCTCAACAATCACGCCAATCGCATTGGGAAAACATCCGCAGCATTTTCCGCGCTTTTGCAATGCATGATACACCATGCCAACCGTAATCAACTGCCATGCATCATCATCAAGGAAGCCGCGAACGACTCCCTCAATGTCATATTTTGAAATGTAGTTACAACTACATACGATCATGATCGGTCAGATCCTATTGGAAAACAGCGTCTGGGCTATCGAGGCTATCTGAACCCTCGATTTCAAGCTCGCCAAGTTCAAGTGCTGCAACCGCACGTTCAATTGAGCGTGTCTGAGAAACCAAACCATCAATCGCAGCCTGAACAGCCGCATTACCTTCGGTATTACCTTCACCAATCATCTGGTCATAGGCCTCACCGTTTTCGGCACGTTTCGCCATTGCCTGCATAAGCGATACAGTTTTGCTGAGTTTTTCTTTCAGCTCAGCATCAACGCTTGCGTCTTTAGCAGCAACGAGCTCAGATATAGACGGGCCTTCTACTTTTGATCCATCAACACGTGTATAGCTGCCATTGTAAACATTCTGAATACCAACAGCATCATACAGGTGAGAGTTGTGCGTATTATCAGAAAAACAATCATGCTCTTCTTCAGGATCACCCAAAAGCAGGCCGAGCTTCATACGCTCACCAGCAAGCTCACCGTAAGACAATGAACCCATGCCTGTTAGGATAACAGAAAGCGCATTTTCAGGATTTTCAGTAAGTGTTGCGCGCGCTTCACCTTCCGTTGTCCAGTTGGCAACCATTTCTTCAAGGTCCGCAACAAGCAGGTCAGATGCAGCCGCTAAATATTCGCCGCGGCGATCACAATTACCGTTCGTACATTCATCGCCTAACGCATAATCAGTCCATGAGCGCGCACCAGCGCCCGCATCATTACCGTTGAGGTCTTGGCCCCAAAGTAGAAATTCTATCGCGTGATAACCGGTCGCGACATTGGCTTCCACTTCACCAGCTTCCTGCAATGTCGAAGACAAAAACTCAGGTGTGATCGTTGATGCGTCAATGGTCTCGCCGTTAATAGCAATTGATTTATTGGCGATTACATTTGCAGCATAAAGCGCATTTTCATCGTTTTCAGCGCCGTATGAAGCGTCCACATAGTCAATCAGACCTTCATCAAGCGGCCAAGCATTCACACGGCCTTCCCAGTCATCAACAATCGCGTTTCCAAAACGGTAAACTTCCGTTTGTTGATAAGGAACGCGTGCGGCCAACCAAGCTTCTTTTGCCGCTGCAAGGTTTGCTTCTGATGGTTCCGCAACAAGTGCATCAATCGCTGCGTCCAGTTTCTTTGCTGTTGCGAGAGAATCTTCAAACTTCGCCAAAGCAATATCAGCGTAAGTCTTGGTAACTGCTTCTGCTGTCACTTCTGCAAATGCTGTTGAAGTGAAGAGTGCCGTGGAAGCTGCAAGCATTGCAATTCCGGTAATCGAGCGTTTCATAAGTCGTTCCTTTTAGTGAAAAGTCGGCGGCGACACATCGTTAAAACGATGCGCTGCTGTTTTTGCGTGATGGTTTAAAATCGATGTGAGAACTTCTGAAGGGATAGGCATCAATATCTTTGCCGCCCCTTTTAAAATGAGCGCGAAAGAACCCGCTGCCATTACAACTTCGTCGCAGCGTGTCGGGCAGCTAAGCGCACTAAGACAAAGCTCTACAGCCTCATCATCGCCGTTTTGAATACCGGAGATAAGACCAAGTATCATTGTCTCATCAGTGCAGATATTTGGGGTATTGGTTGCAAACATATGAAGCGGGCATTTTGCACACAGCCCTAACGTATGAAGAAAATCTGCCATTGCCACAAAAGCTGGGCGTGAAAATTGCGCACCAAGAATTTCGCGGTACAGATCATTCGCCGCGTCCATAGGAACAGGTGATTGCGTAACAACGCTCTCTGTCCAATGTCGATATCCCTCCAACACTAACCGCTCTGGCGGACGGCTGAGATATCGATGTGCAATAGTGTGTGTTTGTCCCTGCATTTGCAGAACCGCCATATAACCTGACTAATTTTGTCCGATTAAACATGTCAAAAAACATGTGTCAAACACTCAAGTTTAAAACGATTCTAAACTTAGCGTTTAAGCAGAGTGCCCGAAGCACAGAATAAATAAAATTTACTATGTAAAATCAATAAATTAAGCTCTCAACAATTTGAACAAAAGCAGACCAGCGGCATCATTTTTCAATTGAGATTATTTATTTTCTTCACAGATTGAGCGCAATTTTCGCGTGAATCAGCAGACTGCAATTTAAGAAAATAGTTTTTCTAACTCACTTAGAGCGGCCAAAGACGCGTCTCTACTGTCCTGAATAGCTTTGTGGTTTTCAACAGTAATTGCCGCAAGCAATTCACCAAACCGTTCATTGGCTGCGGCGAAAAGAACAGATTGCTGACCGCTCCGAATATTGTCCGGCAAAGCTGACTTCAACAAATGCCGATAGGTAATTGCAGTAGACTTATCAGCTGAAGTAACACCGCAAATCATCTCGCGGGCCAGATCCATTTTAGCGGCAGACATCATGGTTTCGTGTTTTCGTGTTGGTTAAACAGCAGCGATTCACTACCATAACAACCGCTACAACACACTCCGCCTACAGCCAACTCCTATTGTGCAGTTCGCACGTCAAATATTGATGCGGTTACTTTTTCAGTGTTAGGCCGCTGTCTGTATCAAAGAGATGGAACTCGTTTTGATCCAGAATAATGCCAACATCTTTATCAGCTTCAATGGATGTTTGTCCGTTTAAATGAATTGTTACTGGCGTTCCATCAGCTGCAAAAGTGTAAATAAAGGATTCGCCGCCAAGCTGCTCCGTATTGCGTACTTTCACGACAATATCTGACTTTGCTTTGGTGCCAACAGTCAAATGGTTAGGGCGAAAACCAATCGTCACCTTGTCGCCAGCTTTTACATCAAAACGCTTTGCATCAAGCTTGATCGCTTTACCGTCAGTCGGTTGGAAAGAAATCTTACCAGCCGCAACACCCGTCACCTCACCCGTTAGAAAATTCATTTTAGGCGAACCGATAAAGCCGGCTATAAACATATTGGCTGGATTATTATAAATTTCGAGCGGTGCCCCATATTGCTCGACAAGCCCTAAACGCAGGACAGCGATCTTATCAGCCATCGTCATCGCTTCAACTTGGTCATGCGTGACATAAATCATCGTATTGCCAAGGCGCTTGTGGAGAGCGGAAATTTCGCCGCGCATATCCACACGCAATTCAGCATCAAGATTTGATAATGGCTCATCAAAGAGGAAAATTGATGGTTCACGCACAACAGCGCGCCCGATAGCAACACGTTGCCGCTGCCCACCAGACAAATCCTTCGGCTTACGATCCAGCAATTCGCTAATCTGCAACATGGCTGCAACTTCACCGACTTTTTTCTCAATTTCCGCTTTTGGCGTTCGAACATTCTCAAGGCCAAAGGAGAGATTTTCGCGCACCGACATATGCGGGTAAAGAGCATATGATTGGAACACCATTGCCAGCCCACGGTCGGCAGCAGGAATATTGTTCACCACTTGCCCGCCAATAGAAATTGTACCGCCAGTAATTGGCTCCAAACCCGAAATCATCCGCAACAAAGTCGATTTCCCGCAGCCCGAAGGCCCAACAAATACACAGAACTCGCCCTGCTCTATACTTAGATCGACACCTTTGATCACATCCGTTGCGCCATAAGATTTGCGCACATTACTCAGAACCAGATGAGACATTTATTTACCCCCGGTGGACGCGATTCCCGTCGCGATATATTTTTGTAAAAAGGCGAACACAATTGCGATAGGCAGCAATACCAACATCGTCATGGCAAGCAGATTACTCCATTGCGTATTCAGATCCCCCTGAAACGCATTCAGTGCCAATTGTAGTGTGAAATTATTGCTGTCTGACAAAACGATCAAAGGCCACAAAAAATCATTCCAACGCCACATGATGGCTAGAATGGCCAATACTGCAATTGCTGGCGCGCTAAGTGGCAAAATTATGCGCCAGAAGATCTTCCATTCACTGGCTTTATCCATGCGCGCCGCATCAAGAATTTCATCAGGAATGGTCAGCATATATTGGCGCAGCAAAAACACACCAGTTGGCGTAGCTGCGCCTGGAATAATAACCCCCCAAAGACTATCCGTTAGATAAAGCTCTTTAGAGATCAAAAACAACGGCACCAAAACTACGGTTTGCGGAATCATAAGCGTGCCAATCACAAGTGCCAGCACAACGGTTCGGCCTTTGAACTGATATTTGGAAAGAGCAAACGCCGCCATAGAATTGACAATCAGCATGATAATCGTCGCCGTCGCCGTGATAAACACGCTGTTCCACAAATAACGACCGAAATTAAATTTCTTAAAAAGCTCCGTATAGTTTTCCGTAGCCAGACGGAAACTTTCAATAGGTTCGCGCTCTTTGATATTGATTTTCAATCGTTCATCAGGCGTCGCCGGATCAACCATCTGCGCAATAATACCAATACGCCGAACTTGAGCGAGGGTTTTGCCTTCATGCTCACCGCCTTTAATACGGTAAAGCGGCAATGGATCATCATATCCATCAACGACAATTGTTTCTTGCGCCATAGGCAACAGCCGCGGCGGAAAGCGCAACAAATCAGCCTCAGTCTTAAAAGATGAAAAGCCGAGCCAAATAACAGGCAGGAACATCAACAAAACACCGCAGAACAGATAAAAGTAAGACAGCCAATCGGTCCAGTGCAGACCACCCAAACCGTTACCGCGTGTTCGTGTAAGAAATTTAACAGGATTAGCCATCAACGTTCTTCCTGTTTGCCCAGAGTTGCGCAAATGTGAGAATTACCAGCACTATCGCCAACATGATTGATGCAGCCGATGCCAAACCAAACAAGCGCGGCGTTCCAGCAAAGCCAGTATTATAAATATATTGAATGATAAATGTGGTCGCAGAACCTGGACCACCGCCTGTGAAGGCAAAAATCTCGTCAAATGTCTGCACGCCCTTAATCAGCGCCAGAACCAGTACAACAAGCATGGTCGGCATTAAAAGCGGCAGCGTAATGCGCCTGAACACCCGCCAAGGCGATGCGCGGTCCATCATCGCCGCTTCATATACATCGCGCGGAATCGCTTGCAGGCCAGCCAGCAAGATTAGAGTGTAAAAGCCCATATGCGCCCAGATGGACAAGAACACAGACCAGCCAAAGGCCCAACTTGGGTCAAGCAGCCAGTTAAAACTATCAAGCCCTACGGCTTCAAGCCAAGCGTTCAAAACGCCTTCGCGTTGCAAAATCCATTTCCAGATAAGTGCCACCACAACAGGTGATAGAAGCACAGGAAAGAAGAAAACGCTGCGAAAGAACCCGCGCGCACGAATTTTGCGGTTAAGAATAATCGCGGTCAACAGCGAGAAGCCAACCATCAAGCCGACCTGCAAAATCACGAATAAAATCGTGTTGTGAACAGCACGCCAGAATATATCATCGCGGCATGAATTAGGATCAAAATAGCTCGCGCATTCAAGAAGATTTTCGAAATTGCGTGTGCCCACATAGGGACGATTAACCAGTAAAATGCCATCGCTTCCGGTGAACGAATACACAAAATTGATAATGACGGGTAGAAAAGCAAATAGCCCAAATAAAATAAGGTTCGGTAGAAGAAACAACCAAGCAGGATTTTTTAAACCCAATATATCTTGCATCCACTTCATCGGAACTTCGATCAAGCGCATGAGCGGATTTAGCACTGCGAGCATCTAGTTCCCTCCCGTCGAACTGTTTGCATTATGTATATGTGCCGCCGATATCATTAATATCGGCGGCACAATAGTGTTACTTGGTTTCAGCAAGAGCCTGTTTTAGGTCTTCTTTTGCACGATCCATAGCTTCTTCGACTGTGAGCTCGCCAACAATTGCCTGCGTGATACGTTCAACTGAAATGTTGAACATTGCGCGGTTGTTCTTGTAGCCTTGATAAGCATAGGCAACGGGCGAAATCTTGGAAACTTGCGCGCTCCAAGCATTAAGTGCAGCAGCTGCTGCAGGTGATGCATCCGAATACTCAACGCCTTTTGCAGCAACAGCCGCATGTGCAGGAATGTTTTTCGTCTTAGCAGTCATTTCTGCATAGTTGGCTTCTTGGGCAAGATAATCAATTGCCTTCGCAACCAATTCAGGATGCTCAGTTGAAGCAAAACCAACGATACCAGCACCACCCGGCATGCCTGTACATCCGCCAACGCCACATGGTGTACCAACGACTTCCCAGTCAAACGCATCGCCAATTTGTTCGTCCATTTTAGCAACTTGCCAGCTACCAGAATAATAATACACCAACTGTCCATTGATGAACTCTTTATCCGCAGCTTGATAAGCTGAACCGCCAGTGCTGGCCCATACATCACGCGCCATTGTGCCGTCATTATTCCACTCAACGAACTTCTTCACATAGGTTGTGAATCCTTCATCAACGAGAATACCAACACCATTTTCATCAAGAAGCTTAGCACCATCAGAAATTGCAGGGCCCGCTATGCGGTGGCCAGAACGATCCATTGCCATTGGAAACTGAGTTTCAGTTTTCTTTGCAACATCGCGTGTTGCAGCTGCCCAGTCCTCCCAAGTTGCATCTGAACCAGGCACTTCCACTTCAGCCTGTTCAAAGAGCGTTTTGTTGATATATGCGCCTGTAATTGTCAGCTGTGAGTGCAGGCCATAAATGCCTTTGTCTTCTGGGCCTTTACGGTACCAATCTAGCGTGCCGCCAAAATTCTTCTCCCAATAGGCTGCATCAACATATGGTGAAAGGTCGAGATAATACTGAGACAAACCACCAAGGTCTGTAACTTTCGCCATATCCGGCGCATCACCAGCGGCAAGCTGGACAGGCAGGCTTTCAACAATTGCTTTATATGGCACTTCATCAATTTTAACGGTAACGCCGGGATTTTCCTCTTGGAAACGGTCAAAAATCTCGCGTGCTGTAGCGCACTCTGTTCCATCGCTGGAACACATATACGTAATTTCTTGCGCAGAAGCCGTACCCGCACTCATCGCAAGGCCGGATATTGCAGTCGCTGATGCGAGCAATAGTTTCATTGAATTCATAGACATCTGGTTCCTCCCTTTGTGTCTATTCGAGTGCCAAGATTAGCTTGTAACCGTTGGCGCCCATCCATCATAGAAGGCATCGCCTTCTGTAATTGGTGCCTGCACTATCGCGCAGCTTCGAGCAGATTGATACATCATTGATACAATTTCAAGTGACCTTCTACCATCTTCGATAATTACCGCATTTTTGCCGTCATTTTGCAGGCAATCTGCCAGCGCTTCAAAGAAACCAGCAAAGCCAGAATGCACAAAATCTACCTTTGATATTATTGCATCAACGTCATCCTGTGTCACACGGCCACGTGCTTCGAATGTCCATTCATCTTCAGCTGGATTATATGGCGATGTACCACTTGTCGCCGTAAGGTTTTCAAACACAAACCTTAATCTTGAAGTATCATTTGCTGCACCAAGCGTGATTGAGCTCGTCGCCAAAGCGCCGTTCTCCATAACAAATGAAATCGACGCACAATCTTCAACCTCAATGTCGTTAACCCGCGTATCAACGAAAGCATTCACCTTTTTCACACCGCCGAAGATTGCACAAAGAAGATCATGATTATGAATGGCATGGCCAAGAATAGCGCCGCCGCGCTCGCCTTTCCATGTACCGCGCCAAGGGTTGGCATAGTAATCGGCTTCCCTGTTCCAATGCGTTTCAATACTGGCAACCAGCGGTTTGCCGGCAAGCTCAATCAAAGCTTTGAGCTTTGAAATCGCAGGTCCAAAACGATATTGGAAAACCGGAAAAAGCATTTTGCCATGTTTAGCTGCCTGCGCTGCAAGCAAATCCGCCTCTCTTAGAGAATTAACAAGCGGCTTTTCGCACACCACATGCTTATCCGCTGCAAGTGCCTTCATCGACATATCAAAGTGCAAATGCGGTGGCAGACAAATATCAATTAAATCAAGATCTTCACGCGCTAAAAGTGAATCAAAATCTGAAGTAATGGAAATGGCAGTGTCGCCGCCCGAAATCTCCCGCGCACGCGCTTCATCAATATCGCAAATATCGCTGACCTGAAAACGGTCCGGCAAAGCACGATAACCAGCAAGATGCTCACGCCCAATTCCAGCGCCTATAATTGCAACTTTAAGAACCTTACTCATTGAGCAGCATCCGCCATTGCTTGAGCTTTTAAGCCCAGTTCCATGACCTTGAAACAGTGCGCTTGGCTCATGGCTGTTTCAGTACGGTTTTCAATATCCGCACTCAAACGAGAGAAATATGGATATCCCGCATCTGAAGCATCAATATACTCACAGCGATCCTTGTTCACGAGATAGACATGATCGGTGCCTTCGCTGCGAGCCACGTCAACATATTTGCGCAATTCAATATAGCCTTCCGTGCCAAGAATGGTCAGGCGTCCATCACCCCATGTCGGCAATCCATCTGGATTATACCAATCCACGCGTATATAGCCGTGACCTTGGTCGCTGCGCAGTGCAACTTCACCAAAATCCTGCAATCCTTTATCAGTTGGATTTGCATAATTCGCTGCACTCGCCATCGTCACTTTTGCATCAGTAGAACCAGTAAAGAACAAGAACTGATCGATCTGGTGCGAAGCTATATCGCAAATGATGCCGCCATATTTTTGTTTGTCGAAGAACCAATCAGGCCGAATATCACGGTTCAAACGGTGCGGCCCCATGCCGATGGTTTGCACCACTTTGCCAATCGCACCTTCAGCAACCAGTTCGGCCGCTTTAGTGACGCACGCAACTTCAAAACGCTCTGAATAATTGACCGACCAAATGCGGCCTGTGCGCGCGACACATGCTTTAATGGCTTCCAGCTGTTCCATAGTCGTACAGCCAGGCTTATCGACCATCACATCCTTGCCAGCTTCCATCGCTTCAATGGCAAGTGCCGCACGATCAGATGGAACTGCTGCGATCAAAACCAGATCAATGTCTGGGTTCTCAAGAATTGCATTGCGGTCACTAAGACGCACGGCATCTGGAAAGCGCTTTTCAAACCCGTCTAAAGTTTCTGGATTTCCCTCCGTCCACCAACCGACGAATTCAGCACCAACATTCATCATGTTTTGTGACATGCCGTAAATATGACGATGATCGAGACCCATTGCAGCAAATTTGATCGTTTTAGCCAACGGAACGGCTCCTATAAAATGTTGTTAGTTGTTATCTCGAACAGTGACAGCGCATTTTTCATTCGATGATTGAACGATGGCATCAATGAGATAGTGAACGTTCAGCGCTTCGCGTCCAGAACAAATGGGCGCTCGCCCCTCACTCAATGCATCGACAAAATCTTCAATAATACCGCGGTGCCAATCATGCGTGAACGCCATCGGGTCCGCCCCGCCGCCAGTACCACCAGCTTCGCCAATCACTTCCTCGCGTCCATCACGCCATTTAATTGAGAGCAAACCGGACTGTAATGAAACGGCCGCTTTTTCAAATTGAAAAGACAATGATTCTGCATCACCAGGATAAAGTGCCGTGCTCGCAAGGATTGAACCTATCGCACCATTTTCATAATCGACACCGGCAGACACATGGTCCTCTGCTTCCATCTCATGCAAGGCACTTGTTCGTGCCATTGCCTGAACTGATTTTGCTTTACCGGTCAAACTCAGCATAAGATCCAGCGCATGAATTGCCTGACTAATTAAAACACCCCCGCCATCACGCGCATAAGTTCCACGTCCCGGCTCATCATAATAGGATTGTTCACGCCACCACGGAATACGCGCTTCCACAATATGCAGCGCACCAAGCGCGTTCGCATCCATCAGCGTTTTTAGCTTGGTTGAGGATTCTCTTACGCGGTGCTGAAAAACAATGCCGAACGTAACATTTTGCGATTCGCACAGATCGACAAGACCAGCCGCAGCGGCGCTTGTGCGCTCGACTGGCTTTTCCATCAAAATATGCTTGCCTGCCTGCGCCAGCTCTCCAATGATTTCTTCGCGCGCATTTGGCGGCGTTAAAACAATAGCAAAGTCTATAGATGCATCGGAGCAAATCTCTGCGACACTCTCATAGGCTTGGACCTTATAGCCGAGTACCTTCTGCGCCGAATCTGCAAATTTTTGTGCAGAATCTTTGCTGCGAGTCAAAACACCCGCAACGTCAACTTTTCCAGCCAAATCAGCCAAAGCTAAAAGATGGGTCTTAGCGACCATACCTCCGCCAATAATGACCGTTCTTTTGCGATTTTGGGTTTTATCAATTGTCATAACACCTCATGTATACAAGTATTTTGAGGCGTCAACAACATTAAACGACTAAAAAGAACAGATAAGTTTTAGTGGCACGCACAATATTTTTGGGCATGAATAATGAGTACACTTTGCATCATATAAATTACATGCAAGATTAAAACTGAAATGGAGAAACAGATGAGCCAGCCTGATACTTGGTTTGAAACTAATAAATGTTTTATTGGCGGCGCATGGCGCCAATCCCATAGCAGTGAAACTATTGATCTCATCAACCCTTCTGATGGTACAGTAATTTGCGATATAGCAGCAGGATCTTCTGCTGATATCAATGATGCCGTTACTGCTGCACAGTCAGCCCTTGATGGTGAATGGGGAAAACTGACAGCACCAGAGCGCGGACGTTTTCTCTTTAAACTAAGTGCTTTGATTCTTGAGAACACTGAACGACTGGCTAAGCTTGAAGCTTTGGACGTTGGTAAGCCTCTTAGCCAAGCACGTGCAGATGTGTTGGCACTGGCGCGTTATTTAGAATTTTATGGCGGCGCTGTTGATAAAATTCATGGCACCACCATCCCTTACCTTGATGGATATACTGTCTATACGCTGCGTGAACCCCACGGTGTAACGGGACATATTATTCCGTGGAATTACCCTATGCAGATCATCGGCAGATCTGTGGGCGCAGCCTTAGCAATGGGAAATGCCTGCGTATTAAAGCCAGCAGAAGAAGCATGCTTAACAGCACTGGCATTTGCTGATCTTGCAAGACAGGTTGGACTTCCCGCAGGCGCACTCAATGTCGTTCCCGGCCGTGGCAGCGAGGCAGGTGCAGCACTCAGCAGTCATAAAGGCGTTCACCACATTTCCTTTACCGGTTCGGTGCCTACTGGCCGTGCAATTCAAGCAACCGCTGCACAAAATGTTATACCAGTGACATTGGAGCTGGGTGGCAAATCACCCCAGCTCGTCTTTGAAGATGCAGACCTTGATGCAGCACTGCCTTTTCTCGTCAATGCTGGCATCCAGAATGCAGGCCAAACCTGTTCAGCTTCTTCACGTATTTTAGTGCACCAAAGCCTATATGATGAAGTCGCTTCAAGAATGGCAAAACGTTACTCTGCATTGAGAGTTGGCCCAGCTATGGCAGACCTTGATCTTGGCCCAGTCATCTCTGCGCGCCAGAAATCAATCGTTGAGGGCTATCTTCAAAAAGCAGGCGATCTGGAAATCATAGGAAAAGGCACGATAGTCGAAGACGCTCCTCAAGGCGGCGCTTATATTGCACCGACATTATTGTCTGGAGCATCGTCAGAACATGTTCTGGCGCAGGAAGAAATATTCGGACCTGTGCAAGTTATAATTCCGTTTCAAGACGAAGAAGAAGCGGTCGCGATAGCCAATGGCACAGATTTCGGGCTTGTTTCCTCCGTCTGGAGCGAAAATGGTGCGCGCCAAATGCGCCTTGCCAAACGCTTGCGCAGCGGCCAAGTCTTCTTGAATAATTATGGTGCTGGCGGCGGTGTAGAATTACCCTTTGGCGGATCAGGTCTTTCAGGCCATGGCCGTGAAAAAGGGTTTGAAGCCCTATATGGATTTTCAACATTAAAAACTGTCGCAGCACGTCACGGATAGGAATTACCCATGCGAATGAAGAATAAAGTCGCGATCATTACCGGTGGAGCATCTGGTTTTGGCGCTGGTATTGCACGAAAATTTGCATCCGAAGGGGCGCAAATAATGATTGCCGATCTCAATATCGATTTAGCAAATGAGCTGGCCGGTGAACTTGGCCAAAGTGCGCGTGCAATTAAAACCAATGTTGCCGATGATCAAAGCGTTGCAGCAATGGTAGAAGCAACACTCGAAGCCTATGGAAAAATCGACGTATTGATCAATAATGCAGGAACCACTCACCTGCCCGCACCTTTGGATGAAATTACCGAACAAGATTTCGACAAGGTGTTTGCCGTCAACTGCAAGTCTGTTTTCCTCACGGCAAAGCATATTGTGCCTCACATGAGGAAAAACCAAGCAAGCGCAATTCTCAACGTAGCATCAACAGCTGCCGTTAGCCCTCGCCCGCGCTTGAGCTGGTACAACGCATCCAAAGGCTGGATGAACAACGCCACCAAAAGCATGGCAATTGAACTCGCGCCTGAAGGAATACGAGTGAACGCGATCAATCCCGTTGCCGGTGAAACACCGCTACTCAAAACCTTCATGGGTGAAGACACCCCTGAAATGCGTGCTAAATTTCTCTCCACGATTCCTATGGGCCGTTTTTCAACACCAGAAGATATGGCCAATGCCGCAGTTTATCTTTGTTCGGATGAATCCAGCATGGTGACTGGTGTATGTATGGAAGTTGATGGAGGGCGTTGCATCTAAAGCAATTCAGCAAAAGCTTATAGCGCGTTAGAAATTATCTTTGCGCTTGCGAATTTCAGTAAATACCGCCTCGTCACTTTGATTTTCCATTCCTAAAGTGGAACGGATTTTCTCATCATCAGGGCGCAAGAATGGATTGGTCGCCAGCTCCGTTTCCAATGTAAAAGGAACCGTCGGCTGGCCCTTTTCACGTAGATTTGCGATTTGTTCAGCGCGTTCTTTAAGCGCCTCATTTTCCGGATCGACACTCAATGCGAATGTCGCATTCGCAAGGGAATATTCATGGCTGCAATACACAGTCGTTTTTGCGGGTAACTTGGCTAGCTTTTGCAAGCTGCTCCACATCATGGACGGCGTACCTTCAAGAAGACGCCCGCACCCCAGCGCAAACAATGTATCGCCGACAAAGATGGTGTCATCATCGGGCAAATAGAAATTGATCATGTCCAGCGTATGCCCTGGCGTTTCAAGAACTTCGACCTTGCGGTTCGCAAATTCGATTTCATCACCCTCATTCAAAAGAACGTCTAATCCGACAATAGCTGTGCTCTGCTTACTTGGTCCAAAGACTTTTGCTTTTGTTTCCTGCTTGAGCTTTGCCAAACCATCAGTGTGATCCCAGTGATGGTGCGTGATCCAAATCTGGGTGATGTTCCATCCTTTGAGCTTAGCCTCATTCAAATAAGGATCGGCATCACCTGCATCGATAGCAACTGTATCACCACTTTCAGGGTCGTGAATCAGAACGCCGTAATTGTCGTTATAATAATCGAACTGGTGAATTTGCAGAGAGGTCATGGCTATTTCCTAATAAGATCTGGCACTAAACTAAGATTTAGAGAAAATGTGCGCTTATCAACGGGTAATTCGCAATATTGACACAAAGTAAGATCATCCGGTTTGCGTCATGGACCTAACTGGTCCTATACGACACATCATTACAAGTAGATAACGATATTCAGTTACGTACGCATTTGAAATGCCCGTATAAATTTTATTTTTGAGCTTTGGCTCGTACTGACAGTTTTGCCAATTGGTGGGTCGCGCATTTCATGCGCAGGCAAACAGACTGTACAAGTCAAATAAATTAATTGGTAGTGGAATGAGCAATTTCCGATCATACAGCATATGGCTAAAAAGCCATTGTGCTGCTGTGCGTATTGGAAATACGTATTCATCTGCTCGGTCAGGACAGTAAAATGAGCGAAGAAGCCCATCCGTGGCGAGAACGTGGTCGTCAATTTCAGGGCTACTTGAACGAACTGTTTTACATGCCGCCATGGATCAAAACGATCAGCAAAGATACGCTGCGCAGCGATCTCATCGCTGGCCTAACCGGTGCAACCCTCGTTTTGCCGCAAGCCGTTGCCTTCGCAGCGATTGCAGGACTGCCCCCTGAATATGGATTTTATGCTGCGATAGTCACGTCTATTGTCGCGGCATTATGCGGATCAAGCTTACATGCTGTTTCAGGGCCAACCACGCCAATTTCTGCGCTGGTCTTTGTGTCTCTTGTCGGCAGCTTCCAGCCCGGTACAGACAGCTATATCAGCGCTGCAATTACGCTCGCCTTTCTGGTTGGTATTTATCAGTTCGCGCTTGGTATAGCCCGCCTAGGCGGCATGGTGGATTTTGTTTCCCATTCAGTCATGACAGGCTTTATGACCGGTGCAGCGCTTTTGATTGCTCTTAGCCAAGTACGTCATGCCTTGGGTGTTGAGATACCCCGCCCTGACGAATTGGTTGAGTTCACCGTCGGCATCTATGAAAAATTCCCCGAAATAGATCCCTATTCCGTTGGCATTGCAGCCTTTGCCTTTTTTATCGGTGTAGCGATAAAGAAATGGCGCCCCTTATGGCCCAATTACCTCATTGCGCTTGCAGCTGCGACTGGCATTAGTATTTGGCTTTCCGGACAAGCAACTTCCGTTGCGACGGTCGGCGCGGTTGAAACTGTTATACCAAAATTTGTACTCCCTGACTTTTCATTGGGCTCTTTGCGCGACTTGTCTTCTGCGGCATTTGCGATCGCGATGGTTGGCCTTTTGGAGGCTATGTCAGTGGCGCGCGCAATCGGCTTGAAATCAGGTCAGATGGTTGACAACAATCGTGAATTTTTGGGCCAAGGCGCATCAAACATCGTCGGCAGCTTCTTCCAGTGCTACCCCGGTTCAGCATCATTCACCCGTTCAGGTGTGAACTATGAAGCAGGCGCAAAAACGCCATTATCTGCTATTTTCTCAGCGATATTCTTATTCATCATCCTATTGCTTGTCGCCCCTTGGTTTGCCTA
This sequence comes from Ahrensia sp. 13_GOM-1096m, assembly GCF_000620605.1. Lineage (NCBI taxonomy): Bacteria > Pseudomonadati > Pseudomonadota > Alphaproteobacteria > Hyphomicrobiales > Ahrensiaceae > Ahrensia > Ahrensia sp. 13_GOM-1096m. The sequence goes on along the minus strand of NZ_KK211156.1, from coordinate 260,048 downwards.
TGTGCCTATTCCGGCAATGGCTGGCGTCATCATTCTTGTCGCATGGCGCTTGGTGGACCTTCAAGAAATCAAGCACATATTCAGCACATCCGCCTCAGAAGCTGTCATTGCTGGCATCACATTTTTCTCGGCAATCCTAATCAATCTCGAATTTGCGATTTATGCTGGCGTGCTTTTGTCACTTGGCTTGTTTTTGAATTCAACGTCAAAGCCATCAATTGGTATCGGCGTACCGGATCCCAATTCTAAACGCCGCACATTCTCTGGCTCAGGCATCGGCAGTGGCAATGAAACACTACCCGAATGCCCGCAGCTCATGATTGCCCGTTTGGATGGTCCGCTCTATTTCGGATCGGTTGAATATCTGCGCAAACAATTCAGACGCTTTGAAATCGAGCGCAAAGATCAAACCAATATGATCTTCATCGTGAAGGGCATCGGTGAAATCGATATGCCCGGTGCCGACCTGTTGATAGAAGAGGCTAATCGCAGACGTAAGCGCGGCGGTTCCTTCCACCTACAAACAAAAACGCCCAAGACAATTTCTAAGCTAGCGCGTTTTAAAGTTATCAAGGAATTAGGCCGTGAATTCATTCACCTGTCGAAAGGTGATGCGATTGCCGGCGTTGTTCCCACATTGGATAAATCAATTTGTGCGACATGCACAAAACGCATTTTCTTCGAGTGTGAAGCACAACCAAAGCCCGTTCCTGAAGAAATATTGGAGCAAATGAACGAGGCGAAATCAGAAGCATCTTCCGCGAATGTTCAACCCGCCAAAACGCAATCAGCAGAATAATTCTTGTATTATATAGCAGTGACAATTTTTGTAGCTATATATCTTAGATGACAATTGCTGACCGTATATTTGGACCATTCGAAAAACTGATTGCCCCACTGGATTTACCAGTGCTGCCAATGCCGGATGACGGACCACTAAAACTGGTCTGGCATTTTGCAAAAATGTTCCGTGCCGTGCTGATTGTTGTCGGTATTTTGTCGATTATTTCAGCGTCAGTGTCTCTGCTTCTCATCTGGGCTATGGCATTCATTGTTGATGGTGTATCTGCGCAAGGTGCATCGCTTTTTCTAGATCAAAATTGGATATTACTGCTTTTAATTTTGATAACGCTTGCCGTGTTCAATCCCTCCATACGGTTTGTGGCAGAAACATATATGTATCAAACAGTGGAAACCTTGATGCCAGCGGCGCTACGCTGGCAAGCGCACAAAGCTGTCGAAAACCAAGACATGGCATTCTTTGAAGATTTGTTTGCAGGGCAAGTCGCTTCCCGTATCGCGCAAGTAACAAGCGCGTCACAGCGCATTATGATGCTTTCAATGAGCACTATTCCCTATGTTGGCATTCAATTTTTTGGCTCGTTTGCACTGTTGCTCGCATTGTCTTGGCAGCTTGCAATGCCTGTTCTTTTTTGGATCATAGCCAATAGCATACTCGCCTATTATGTGATGCCACTTTACATGCAGCGCTCCAAACATGTTGCCGGTGCACGCTCCAAAGCAACTGGCGCAATGACTGACATCTACAGCAATATCGCGATGGTGAAACTCTTTGCCGCCGAAGATTCAGAAGCAGGCGCTATTCGCAAAGTCATTGGCGAGACAATTGACACACAGCACAGCGAAAACCGCGCATACATCGCCACAGACACATGCGTCAACTTACTCAATGTTGCCCTCGTGGTTTCAATATTCTCTATTGGCATTTGGGGCTTGGTGGACGGATTTGTGACGCTTGGTGAGTTTGTTGCCGCTATAACTGTATCGCGATCACTATCAGATTCATCCAATGCTTTCATCGGCCTTGGTCAGGGCATTACGCGGGCGCTCGGCACAATAAAAGATGCAATGCCGGTCATTACCAGCCAGCCTAAAATCACAGACAAAACAAAGGCACCAAGCCTTGTTGTACGTGCTGGAGAAATTACGTTTAACAACGTCGATTTTTCCTATGGAGATGCAGCAAAGCCGGTGCTGCGCAAACTGGATCTTCAAATTAAAGCAGGTGAAAAAGTTGGTATTGTTGGTCTGTCTGGCGCGGGTAAATCAACTCTCATAGCGCTGCTTTTGCGGTTGCGTGATGTTGATGCTGGCAGCATCCAAATTGACGGTCAGGATGTTCGCGACGTGACACAAGCATCGCTTAGACGCCAAATTGGTGTCGTGACACAAGATGTATCTCTGTTGCATCGCTCCATTCGCGACAACATACGGTATGGCGATCCAACCGCCAGCGATGCACAAATTGAGCACGCGGCAAAGTTAGCGCAAGCAGACATTTTCATTCAAGAGCTCACAGACAGTGATGATCGCCAAGGTTATGATGCCCATGTCGGCGAAAAAGGCATAAAGCTATCTGGTGGACAGCGCCAACGCGTTTCTATCGCTCGTGTTTTGTTAAAAGATGCCCCGATTTTGGCTTTAGATGAGGCAACCTCCGCGCTTGATTCTGAGGCAGAAGCAGCGATTCAGAAAAACCTTACCAATTTGATGGAGGGCAAAACCACGATAGCCGTTGCCCACCGTCTTTCGACAATAGCCGCGATGGACCGCCTTGTCGTTATGGATAAGGGCATGATTGTCGAGCAAGGCACGCATGATGAATTGATTGAAAGCGACGGCCTCTATGCACAGCTATGGGCGCGTCAATCAGGCGGGTTTCTTGTGACAAACCAGCCTGCAACGTCAGAAGTTTAGTTTACCCGAACCTCAAGCGTTCTTGCGCTTCATTTCTTCCAGAGCACTCCATTTGTTTCGGTAATTTTAGCGCACCGAGAAGCGCATAAGGTCCAATTATCTGAAATCTGGCAACTCATTCATCAACCAGTGCACGCGCCAATTGCCGTGCAGCATTTGATAAAAGTGTTTTGTGCTGAACTAGAATTTCAGGATCAAGACGAACCGTTGGACCATGCGTAGCAAGTGCTGCAAGGAAACGCTTTTTCTCATCAAAAATAGGCACTGCAATCGCAACCATTCCATCCATGAATTCTTGGTCATCAATCGCATAACCTTGGCTGGCAATCGTCTCTAAGCTCTCAAGAAGCTTGTCTGCATTTTCAAACGTGTTGCTTGTATAGGGTTTAAGCTGAAGAGAGCGAACAAGCCGTTCGCGCATAGCTGGTGCAAGCGACGCCAAAAAAACTTTGCCACTGGCCGTACAGTGGAAAGGAACATGAGTTCCCACCGGAAGCTGAACGCGAATTGGCCAGTCGGTTTCAACCCGATCAAGATAGGTCATGCCATCATCGGATGGCACAACAAAATTGACCGTTTCTCCAAGCGTTTGTGCGACATGCTTTAATATCTGCCGACGGCCAATGTGAATATGCGACGCATATAACATGCCCACGCCCAACGAACGCAAACGCCGTGCTGGCCTTAAACGTTTGCCGCTTGGCTCATATATTAAAAAGCCCTCTTCCACCAATGTCGCGCAAAGCCGGTGCATTGTTTGTTTTGGCAAACCGATATGTTGATTAATTTCAGTTGGTGACAGTGCTTTGTCTGAATTACCCACGATTTCAAGTATCAATAAAGTTCTTAAATTCGTTGGTATTCGGCTTTCATCCGTCATCAAACATGCTCCTTATTCTCAAGAATACAAGCATGTCTGAAGCGGTGAATCGAGGCAAAAAGTCTCATTTTCAGCAAAAGAACACTACTGAATCTGCAACATCGCGTGTCATGCGCAAAGCACTGATGAATAAAGCTGCTTGTGCAACATCAATAGAAAAGTCGCACCAGATAAAGCGTTAGGCTTGGGAACATCACAAGAATAATCGTGCGCAAAATGTCCGACGCAATAAAGGGCATGATCGCCTTATAGGTGGCCCCTAACCGTGTTTCCTTATCCATCGAATTGATGATGAAAAGGTTCATGCCCACAGGCGGCGTGATAAGCCCGACCTCAACCACAATAAGCACCAAAATACCGAACCAAAGCGCTGTTTCTTCTGGCGACAATCCAAAATCAAGACCAGAAATTATTGGAAAGAAAATCGGAATCGTCAGCAAAATCATGGAAAGACTATCCATAATGCAGCCAAAAACGAGATAAACCAAAAGGATAACAGTCAAAACAACCCAAGGGCTTAAGCCCATAGCAACAACATATTGCGACATTTCTTGCGGCACCTGCGTGAGCGCTAGAAAACCATTATAATAGCTCGCACCAAGCACGATTAAAAAAATCATCGCCGTATTGGATGCCGTTGATAGCAAGGCATCGACAAAATTATCAAGCGTAAGCGCACGGCTAAACAAGGCGATAAGCCCTGTTCCAGCCGCACCGATTGCAGCCGCTTCAGTTGGTGTGAACCAGCCGAAGTAAATGCCGCCAACAACCAGAAAAAACACGAGCAATACCGGCCATACAGCTAAAAGCGCTGTCAGCCGTTCGCTATAGGGCATACGGCTTTTAATCTGCTCACTACCGGGGAAAACGCGGACATAAATGGCAATGGTCAACATATAACCAATCGCCGCGAGCAAGCCTGGAATAAAGGCAGCCATGAACAATTTTGCGATATTTTGCTCTGTTAAAATAGCATAGATAACGAGAACGACAGAAGGCGGTATCAAAATGCCAAGCGTGCCGCCTGCTGCAAGTGTTGCAGTTGCAAACCCACCTTCATAGCCTGCGCGGCGAAGCTCCGGCAGTGCCACCTGCCCCATTGTTGCAGCTGTTGCCAAGGACGAGCCGCAAATCGCACCGAACCCAGCCGAAGCACCAACAGAAGCCATCGCAACCCCGCCTTTGCGGTGGCCCAAGAATGCTTCTGCTGCGCGAAACAAGGATTGGGACATACCGCCAAGCGATGCAAACTGTCCCATCAACAAAAACAAGGGCACAATCGACAAGGAATGGCTGGAAAATGTGGAATAGGTTTCTGACTTCATTTTTGCCAGAACGACAGTCCAGTCGCCAAACACCAGCGCTGTACCACCAAGACCGCAAACAATCATCGCGACACCAATCGGCATGCGGATGAAGATAAGAAAGATCAGTACAGGCAGTGAAATGAGCCCAATATCAAAGTTACTCATGGGCCAACCTGTTCAGATGAATGTATCGTTTCGTTGCGCTCTGACCAATGAATAATCAAACTCATAAAGCCCACAACAACAGCAAACAGGCCTGCGATGAAGCATGCGGCATACCCCCACCAGACAGGCCATGTTAACAGAAATGTTGTCTCGTTATAAAGCATCTTATCGCGCATACCTGCGTAGAGCCGCCAAGTGATGACAACTGTTATTACAACAAGCAGCACCTCCCAGATTAGCGCAAGATATTCATTGCCGCGCCCGCTTAAAAGACGCTGCGTGAACAGATCGACAGATGCATGACCACGGTTAAGCTGACACCAAGGAAGAAATAGAAATATCGCCAGAGCCATTGATATTTCAACAAGCTCAAAGTCACCTGTTATCGGCGCAAACTGTTGCAAAAATCCGGCGATTGAGGACATATTTTCCTTCACGAAAGACATATTGCCAATCGTGTTGAAACCGCGTCCAACAATACTGACACATGTCATTACAATGAGGAAAATGAGCAGCAAACCACCCAGAACAGCCATAAGCTTGGCAAGGCTAGTGGCTATTCGGCGTATATTATTCAAAACAATTGCTCCGCGCTTGTGCGCTAAAATTAACAAATAAGTTCAACGCACAAACAGAGTTTATCATCAATTGACTATATTTGCCTGCGTTGCTGCACGAAGCTCATCTTCACTCACACCGTCAGCAGTTTCAATGATTTTTAAGCCACCATCAACAACATCCAGCACACCAAGATTGGTAATGATACGGTCAACAACACCCTGCCCTGTCAGCGGCAATGAGCATTCTTTGAGCAGTTTTGAATCGCCATGCTTATTGGTATGATCCATCACAACAACAACGCGGCCAACACCGGCAACAAGGTCCATTGCGCCGCCCATGCCTTTTACAAGCTTGCCCGGGATCATCCAATTGGCCAAGTCGCCATTCTCGGCAACTTCCATAGCGCCCAAAATCGCCATAGCTATTTTACCGCCGCGGATCATGCCAAACGATGTCGCACTGTCGAAATATGCCGTATGCGGCAGTTCCGTAATTGTCTGCTTACCCGCATTGATAAGATCAGGGTCGATATTTTCCTCGGTCGGAAACGGCCCCATGCCAAGCATGCCGTTTTCTGATTGAAGTGTAACTTCCACACCATCTGGAATGTAATTGGCAACCATGGTTGGAATACCGATACCCAGATTAACATAAGTGCCGTCTTGAAGCTCTTTAGCTGCCCGTGCAGCCATTTGATTTCTGTCCCAAGCCATTGATCAAGCCTCCCGCACTGTGCGTTGTTCGATGCGTTTTTCATGCTCACCTTGGAAAAGGCGATGCACATAAATGCCCGGCAAATGAATATGGTCCGGGTCAAGCGTGCCCACAGGCACAATCTCTTCTACTTCCATCACGCAAGTCTTGCCGCACATGGCAGCTGGTGGGTTGAAGTTTCGCGCTGTTTTGCGGAAAATCGCATTGCCCGTTTCATCAGCCTTCCAAGCTTTTACGATAGAAAGATCAGCAAAGATGCCCTCTTCCATGATGTAGGTTTGACCATTGAAATCTTTGTGTTCTTTGCCTTCGGCAATCACAGTACCAACGCCAGTCTTGGTGTAAAAACCAGGGATACCGCAGCCACCGGCACGCATACGCTCTGCCAAAGTTCCTTGCGGATTAAATTCCAATTCAAGCTCGCCAGAGAGATATTGGCGCATGAATTCAGCGTTTTCGCCCACATAGGACGAAATCATTTTCTTCACCTGTTTGGTTTGAAGAAGAATACCAATACCAAACTCATCAACACCTGCATTATTGGATGCAAAAGTTAAGTCTTTGGTTCCAGCTTCTTTGATTGCTTGGAGCAACAATTCAGGAATACCGCATAAGCCAAAACCACCAGCAGCAATGAACATTCCATCATGCAACAAGCCTTCCAAAGCAGATGCCGCATTCGGATAAATCTTCTTCATCAAAACCTCCACAAATGCCGCTCTCAAAAGGCGGCTTCTTGTAGTGTTTGACTTCGCACTGCAGCAATTGTCAAGCTTAGCAATGCATTGGTGTGAGTTGTCCGCAACGAACAAGAGTGTCCGTTGTATATTTTAAGCCCCTATATCAGCATATTTTAATCAGGGCTGTGTTTGACTGTTTTTGCTCGTTAAACAGCATGAAAACATAACTGGCCCAATGAACCATAAAATCTGGCACTGAATATGATGCAAGCCCTTATACTACGCAAGAATGAGAATGTTGAGCGAACATGGTTCATCTCAACAGCGCGATTTATCTGTAACCACTGTGGAGGGTACATAATATGAAGATGACAACGGAAGAAGCCTTTGTAAAAGTCTTGCAAATGCATGGCATCGAAAATGCATTCGGCATCATCGGTTCTGCCATGATGGCAATTTCAGATCTATTTCCCAAAGCGGGCATCAAATTCTGGGACTGCGCCCATGAAACCAACGCAGGCATGATCGCAGATGGCTACACGCGCTCTTCCGGTAAAATGTCGATGATGATCGCGCAAAACGGCCCCGGCATTACCAACTTTGTAACGCCTGTCAAAACAGCCTATTGGAATCACACCCCATTGCTTCTGGTTACACCGCAAGCTGCCAATAAAACGATTGGCCAAGGCGGTTTTCAAGAAATCGAACAGATGAAACTGTTCGAAGACATGGTTTGCTATCAAGAAGAGGTGCGCGACCCCTCTCGTATGGCTGAAGTGCTTAACCGCGTGATCGAAAAAGCGTGGCGCGGATCAGCCCCTGCACAAATCAATGTGCCACGCGATTACTGGACACAAGTGATTGATATTGAATTGCCGCAGATCGTTCGCCTAGAGCGCCCTCGCGGCGGCGAGCAAGCGATTACCGAAGCTGCTAAACTGCTTTCAGAAGCCAAGTTTCCGGTTATTTTAAACGGTGCTGGTGTCGTTTTATCTGGTGCTATTCCTGTATCCGCCGAACTTGCTGAAAAACTCTCTTCACCGGTATGCTGCGGCTATCAGCACAATGACGCGTTCCCCGGTTCACACCCGCTCTCAGTCGGCCCCCTTGGTTATAATGGCTCAAAAGCAGCAATGGAGTTGATTGCCAAAGCAGATGTTGTTCTGTGCCTTGGCACACGCCTCAACCCGTTCTCAACACTGCCAGTTTACGGTATTGATTACTGGCCAAAAGACGCAAAAATCATACAGGTTGATATGAATTCAGACCGTATCGGCCTGACGAAAAAAGTGTCTGTCGGCATACAGGGCGACGCAAAACTTGTCGCTGAGCAAATTCTGGAAAAACTATCTGCAAGCGCTGGCGATGACGGCCGCAAAGACCGCGAAGCGCTTATTGCGCAAACAAAATCTGCTTGGCTGCAACAGCTTTCATCCATGGACCACGAAGATGACGATCCGGGCACAACATGGAACGAACGTGCACGTGATCGTGAGCCCGAACGCATGTCACCACGCATGGCATGGCGCGCAATTCAGGTCGCAATGCCAAATGATGCGATCATTTCGTCTGATATTGGCAATAATTGCGCGATCGGCAACGCTTATCCAACATTTGAAAAGGGCCGAAAATATCTAGCACCAGGCCTCTTTGGCCCTTGTGGATACGGTTTTCCAGCCATCCTAGGCGCTAAAATCGCCAACCCAGACACGCCGGTTATCGGATTTGCTGGCGATGGTGCATTCGGCATCTCCATGAACGAGATGACCGCTTGTGGCCGTAATGACTGGAAGCCGATCACCATGGTGATCTTCCGAAACTATCAATGGGGCGCTGAAAAACGCAACACAACATTGTGGTTTGACGATAATTTCGTGGGCACAGAGCTAAATCTCGGCGTGGAATATGCTAGAATCGCAGAAGCTTGCGGCGTCAAAGGCGTGCAAGTCACAACGATGGAAGATCTGACAAAAGCGCTGGACGAAGCCGTTGAAGGCCAAATGAAGCGAAACGAAACAACTTTCATCGAAGTTGTTTTAAATCAGGAGCTTGGTGAACCGTTCCGCCGCGATGCAATGAAGAAACCTGTCACTGTCGCAGGCATTGATCCAAACGATATGCGTCCTCAACAAGCTGCTGAATAAGGTTAAAGACCTGTTCGGACTGTCAAATGACATAAATGGATGATTAAAGTTACGCTCTGCCAGTGATTCCAACATTGGCAGAGCGTTTTATATGACGTGAGAGAAACCATGCTTGATCCGCTAAAGTCCATCTATGCCACTGCAAAAAAAGTGCGCCGCCATATTGTGCTTAGCGAGGGCCATGATCCACGTATTATTGATGGCGCTGCCGAAGCCATTAAACAAAATCTTGCGGCCATTACTCTACTTGGCAACAAAGTTGAGGTTACGAACGCCATTCAATCGCGCGGATACACCCCATCAGATTTCAATCTGATTGATCCGGCGGATACACAACACCATGAAGCCTATGCCAGCGGTTATTATGAGCTTCGAAAAGAAAATGGGGTAACAAAAGAATTTGCCCATGAGAGCATGAGAAAACCGCTTAACTTTGCCGCGATGATGGTGCGCCTTGGCGATGCGGATGGCACCGTTTCTGGTGCCGTTACCACAACCGCCAACACAGTACGCGCCGCCATTCAAATCATCAAAAAATCACCCGACGCTGCGTTGGTTTCCAGCTTTTTTCTGATGGTTATGAATGAGCAATATCATACGAAAAAAGGGGTATTCGTATTTGCTGATTGCGGCCTTACGATTGAACCTGATGCTGTTCAGCTTTCAGAAATCGCTATCGCATCTGCCCGCTCATACAAATCACTCACAGGGCGCGAGCCTAAAATTGGCATGTTATCTTTTTCAACGCTAGGCAGCGCACGTCATGAAAAAGTTAGCAAGGTTCAAAAGGCCACAAAGCTAATACGCGAAAAAGAACCAGACTTAACAGTCTCAGGCGAGCTGCAATTTGATGCAGCCTTTGTGCCTTCTGTCGCGCAGATAAAAGCACCGGATGATACCGTGCAAGGCGATGCAAACATATTCGTTTTCCCCAATCTGAATGCGGGTAATATCGGCTACAAAATTGCCCAGCGCATTGGCGGCGCGCAGGCAATCGGCCCTATCCTTCAGGGCCTTAAAAAACCAGCAAATGATCTATCACGCGGCTGCTCTGCACAGGATGTGACAGACATGATTGCCATCACCGCAGCACAGGTAAAATGATTCAAAGCCAAGGCGTTAAGCCAAACACTTGAATCAGTTTATCACACCTTCACGCGTTCAGATTTCGGATCATATATCGGCCGCGGCCTCGCCTTTGCACGGCACGGTGCTCATTGGGAGCATTCGCAAACCAATTTGCACGCTCCCAACCAGCAACTTCACCAAACACGTCGCCTTGTTCTTTCAAATGCGCATGGAAAAGAGAACGACGAAACCCGCGCGCCATGGCCATCGGACGGTATGGGACATGGCCTGCATAAACATATCTTTCTCCCGAAATTCATGTCAGCCATTCGCAGCAGCTAGAGGCATCGCATTTATCAATAAATGGGACAAATAGTTTCATTAAATCCATAAATGGGGCCAACTTCTATTGATAACTGGGCCAGATTTACGCATAGTAATGAAGCTAGAAAGGTGCCGAAAATGAGATACAGCCTATTTCATGTTGAACGCCAAGACTCGATGTCTTTGCAATCTCAGATACGTGAGATGCTTGTGTCGGCAATGATCGCAGGGCAATTGCCCGCAAATTCACCTGTGCCTTCAACACGGGCCATGGCAAAGCGTCTTAAAGTATCGCGCAACACTGTTATGCTCGCCTATCAAGCGCTTGCAGCAGACGGATTTCTCGTCGCTCGGGAGCGTTCTGGCTTTTATGTAGCACCCGATGTTCAGGCCGCCCCCAAGCACAAAACACAAAACGTAGCACAGCAATCTTCACAAGCGCTCACCCCCGTCAACTGGAACGATAAGTTACGTCTGCGTCCTGCCGCTCAACTCAATATTTCAAAGCCCGAAAACTGGCACGACTACAAATATCCATTCATCTATGGGCAGGTAGATCCAAAGCTTTTCCCGATCAGTGCATGGCGCGATTGTATGCGCCAAACAATGAGCCTCAAATGGCTCGATGCATGGACAGATGATCGGTTCAGCGCAGATGACCCGATGCTTGTTGAACAAATTCAACAGCGCGTTTTAACGCGGCGCGGCGTGATGGCACGTTCAGACGAAATATTAATAACCATGGGCGCGCAGAATGCCCTCTTCCTTCTTGCCCATCTTTTTGTGCGTGAGGACACGCCCGTTGCCGTTGAAGACCCCGGCTATCCTGATATTCGCAACATGTTTGAACTTCGCACAAATGATGTGCGCCGTATTCCCGTCGATGATGAAGGGATTTGCGTCGATCATTTGGGCGATGCAAAGGTTGTTTTTGTCACCCCAAGCCATCAGTTTCCGACAAATGTAACCATGAGCATGAGGCGGCGACGTGAGCTGTTGGCATGGGCCAATGAAAACGATGCACTCATCATCGAAGATGACTATGAGTATGAAACCAATTATCGCGGCGAACCGACACCGGCGCTAAAAAGTCTCGACACCAGCGGGCGCGTTTTGCATGTAGGCAGCCTGTCTAAATCAATGATGCCGGGGCTTCGCATGGGCTTTGTCGTTGCTTCTGCAGATGTGATTGCTGAGGTTAGAGCATTGCGGCGCTTAATGCTGCGCCACCCGCCCGGCAACAACCAGCGCGTTGTTGCACTGTTTCTGTCACTTGGTGGCCATGACGCACTCATAAACCGCTTGCACCGTACTTATTTAAAACGCTGGGAAATTATGAATCTTGCACTAGCCGATTATTTCCCCGGTTGGTCACATATGCCAGCTTTCGGCGGAACCTCCTTCTGGGTTCAAGGCCCACGTGGATTTGACGCAACAGAGCTTGCGGTCGAAGCGATTAAAGATAGCATTCTAATAGAGCCCGGCGAGATATTTTTCGCCGATAGCAAGAGCCATAAAAATTATTTTCGCCTCGGTTTCTCCTCCATCCCAGATGAGCGAATCGAAGAAGGTATAAAGCTCTTGGCAAAACAGGCAACAAAAGTGCTCGGGACAACACCGATTGAAGCAACACAAAGTGCGACCATCACTACTTTTGCTGCTGAATAAACAGGCACAAACACTAAGTTTTGTGCATGAAATTGTACGAGTAATCAGAGGCGCGAAATTTCATGCTGCATTCTGCTTACTGGACTCATGCAGCTATAATTTTTGGCGCTAGGTCCGCACTCGAAACCAGAGTGTGCTGATTAAAGTCTCTGGCCCAAATCGGCCAAGAAATGGGATGAGCGGTAAATCTCGGCATTTACCGCGTCACAACAATTGTCGTTTGTTTCACAAAGCGACATTCAGCACGGGAAAACCGGCAATTTGGAGGACTTTAAATGACGTTAAGAAAACTCATCACCAGCCTAGCAGCGGGCACAGCTGCAATCGCTGCAGCAACAGGTGCACACGCCGCCAGCGATTCAGAAATTACAGTTGCCTATTTCGAGCAATGGCCGATGCCATTTCTTGCAGCCAAAGCCGCAGGAAAATATGACGAAGTACTCGGCATGAAAGTCAATTTTCGTGCGTTTGAAACGGGCACAGCAATGTCAGCAGCAATGGCCTCTGGCGATGTACAGTTTTCCATCAGCCAAGGTGTTCCACCCTTTGTCGTCGCAGCATCTGGCGGTCAGGACATTCAGGTTCTCGATGTAGCCGTTAGCTATTCAGATAACGATAATTGCGTCGTGTCTTCGGCGCTTGAAATTGACAAAGATTCCGCTTCCGAACTTGCAGGCAAAAAAGTTGCTGTACCTTTAGGCACCGCCGCACATTACGGTTTCCTACGCCAAATGGACCACTTCGGTGTCGAGCTTTCATCACTTGAAATTGTAGACATGTCACCACCTGATGGAGCCGTTGCCCTTAGCCAAGGCGATGTTGATTTGGCATGCGGTTATGGCGGCGGCCTGACAAGTATGAAGGAACACGGCAATGTGCTTCTCACAGGCGCAGAAAAAGAAGAGCTGGGCATCCTTGTCTTTGACGTGACAACAGCGCCAGCAGCATATGTTGCTGAAAATGGCGATATTGTTGCAAAATTCCTATCGGTAACAGCTGCAGCAAATGCGCAGTGGAATGCAAATCAAAGCGATGAAATGCTGCAAGTAATCGCTGAGCAATCCGGCATGGATTTAGACGCGACCAAAGCTTCCATTTCAACAATGAAGTTTCTAAGCCTTGAAGAACAGACTTCTGAAAAATGGCTCGGTGGAAATGCCGCAACCTTCATGAAAGGTGTGGCGGATGTATTTGTCGAAGCGGGCAGCATCGACAAAGCTCTCGACAGCTATGAAGGCGCCGTGAACATTGCGCCATTGCAAGCTGCAAGCAAAATGTAAAACCCACCATTAAGGTCCGGCACACAGCCGGGCCTTTTTTATACGCAATCGGAATTTCAGTTTGCCAGAGCAAACGGAAAGAGGGAAATGTCAGAACTTTCTATTGATAATATTTCGATGCGCTTTGATTTGCCTAATGGCGGGGTGGTTCAAGCGCTCAAAAATGTTTCTATCGACCTAAAAAGCGGCGAGCTGTTAAGTATTCTTGGACCATCTGGATGTGGCAAAACCACTCTTCTTAATATTGTCGCTGGCTTTCTTGCTCCGACAGGTGGTGTGATGACACTTAATGGCCATCAGATCAAAGGACCAGATGCTGAGCGCGGCATGGTTTTCCAACAAGGCGCTTTATTTGAATGGATGAGCGTGCGCGAAAATGTTGGGTTCGGCCCCTCCATGAAAAAGATGCCCAAAGCCGAAAAGAAACAAACCGTAGATCACCTGCTGAATGTTGTTGGCTTGGGTGATTTTAAAGAAAAGGCAGTTTACGAATTGTCCGGCGGCATGCAGCAACGTGTGGCTCTTGCGCGTTGTCTTGCCAATGATCCCGATGTCATCTTGATGGATGAACCATTGGGTGCACTAGATGCTTTGACACGCGAAAAAATGCAGAGCCTTGTTCTCAAGCTCTGGAAAGAAACTGGCAAAACAATCATCCTCATCACGCATTCTGTTGAAGAGGCGCTGCTTCTTGGTGAGCGCCTTATTGTTATGGCCCCGCGCCCCGGACGTATCCACAAAGAATATAATTTGCCCTTCGCTGAACTGGGCGTGGACGCTGATTTGCGCGAAGTAAAAAAACATCCAGATTTTGGCCCTAAACGCGAAGAAATTCTCTCAATGATCTGGGACATGGAAGAAGAGATTATGGGCCGTACGGAGGAAAGCGCATGAGCGGTTTGATAGTTCTTGCAATCTATGTCGGTATTTTTGTCGCCGCTTTTTTTATCATCTCAAGGATCGCTTCACGAACAACACGTGATTACACCTCACTCAAAACCGTTACCTTTGGCGATGAGAGTGCCGTGCGCCCTAACCGCGCAGCCGGCATCATTTCCATTTTAACAATTTTCCTATTGTGGGGCATGTTCACCGGCTCGTCACTCTTGCCAAGCTTTCTTCACGCCCCGGGTCCATTTGTCGGCGAAACGTCTTTTGACTATACAGCAGAAGCAAACGGTCAGAGCGATACAGCAACCGTAACCGTTATTGTTCACCCGCGCGCAGAAAACCCAAGTTTTAACGAACCTGCAGGCGGTGACGGCTTTGCGAAAAATGATATTATTTCGGTTGCACAATGGCGCAGCAAACTGGTGCCGTGGGATAAAAATGATGACATCAGCAAATCTGATGGCTCACAGATTACGGCCATCGACGGCCAAAGTGTAAATCCGGGCGATACAGTCAATGTAACTGGCGGTTCGGTGACTATATCCGACAAAGGAACGCCTAATTTCAAACCCTATAACGGTTGGCAAATGGAGCCGCTTTATCTGCCAGCACCAGAGACCGTGGTGGACAGAACCATCAAGCTGGCAAACGAAGGTTTTCGTGGCACATCTTTATACGGCCATTTAGGTTGGTCGCTATTCCGTGTGGTTGCAGGCTTTTTGCTCGGCGCAATTGTTGGCATTCCACTCGGCTATGCAATGGGCCTTTCAAACTGGTTCCGTGGCTGGTTTGATCCAATTGTGGAATTCATGCGGCCAGTTCCACCGCTCGCACTAATCCCGCTCGTAATCATCTGGGCTGGCATTGGCGAGGTTGGCAAAATCATATTGCTCTTTTTGGCAGCGCTTTGGATTATGGCGATTGCAGCACGCGCAGGTGTTTCTGGCGTGAACATTTCAAAAGTCCATGCCGCTTATTCATTGGGCGCATCAAAATGGCAAATCATGCGCTATGTGATTATTCCAAACTCGTTACCGGAAATTTTTACCGGCGCGCGCGTTGCTATGGGCGTTTGTTGGGGAACCGTTGTTGCTGCCGAATTGGTTGCTGCAGAGAAAGGTGCAGGCATGATGATCATGGTCGCATCTAAATTTCAAAACACCGACATTGTTTTACTCGGCATTATCTTAATTGGTATAATCGGCTTTGGTATCGATATGCTTATGCGTATGGCCGAAAAATATCTTGTGCCTTGGAAAGGTCGGGGTTGATAAATCAATAATTGTGAGACCTTCTGTCTCAAGAACACAAAAAACTGGCACTATCATGCCTCACATGCCCGCCCTAAGAAGAAGGTGGGCATTTTCATCGGGAGGAACCTGTCTTTGACTACGGACAGCCAACGCGTCAATACATCTCCGCATGTCTCTGACGAGATACGCAAAACGACCTGCTATATGTGTGCATGTCGCTGCGGCATTAACGTCCACTTGCGAAACGATGCAGACGGCAAACCAAAGATACGCTACATCGAAGGCAATCGCGACCACCCGATCAATAAGGGTGTGCTTTGCGCGAAGGGCTCTGCGGGTATTATGCAGCACTATTCCCCTGCCCGCCTGAAAGCACCGATGAAACGGGTTGGCGAACGCGGCGAAGGAAAATTCGAAGAAATTTCTTGGGATGAAGCACTGGAGCTGGCAACAAGTTGGCTAAAGCCTATCCGTGAAAAAGCCCCGAAAAAGCTGGCGTTCTTTACCGGACGCGATCAAAGCCAATCACTCACCGGCTGGTGGGCGCAAAATTTTGGCACACCTAATTTTGCAGCCCATGGCGGCTTTTGTTCGGTAAACATGGCCGCGGGCGGTATCTATACATTTGGCGGTGCATTTTGGGAATTTGGCGCACCGGACTGGGGAAAAACTGAGCTCTTTATGATTTTTGGTGTTGCCGAAGATCATGATTCCAACCCGATTAAACTTGGCCTTTCGAAGCTAAAATCACGCGGCAAAAAAATCATCGGCGTAAACCCCGTTCGCACTGGTTACAATGCCATTGCAGATGAATGGGTCGGCATAACACCTGGAACCGACGGCCTTTTCGTCTTGTCGATTGTGCATGAATTGCTCAAAGCGGGCCGGATCGATGTGGATTATCTCATCCGCTACACCAATGCGCCATGGCTGCTGATTGACGATCCAGATGCAAAAGATCACGGCCTGTTTTTACGCGATAAAGACGGCAATGCCCAAGTCATTGATCGCAAAACAGGCAAAACGGTCGCCTATAATGCGAAAGGCGTAAAACCTGACCTTCAAGGTGAGGTGAACCTCAAAAACGGACGCAAGGCTGTCCCGTCTTTCACACTTCTTGCCAAGAAATATCTTGATGACCGCTATACGCCTGAAAATGTTGCCGAAGAGACAGGTGTTCCGGCATCACAAACACGGCGCATTGCAGCCGAAATTGCCCATGCCGCCTTTGAAAAAGAAGTCATCATCGACCAGCCTTGGACAGACATGAAAGGCGAAAGACATGAAAAAATGATCGGCCGTCCGGTTGCTTTTCATGCCATGCGCGGCATTTCTGCACACTCCAATGGCTTTCAAACATGCCGCTCAATACATCTGCTGCAAATCTTGATTGGTTCAATCGACAGCCCTGGCGGATTTCGCTTTAAACCGCCTTATCCACGTCCAGTTTCAGCGCAGCCAGCCCCGCATGGCGGCAATATTCCAAACACTCCGCTTAAAGGCCCGCAGCTTGGCTTTATGCGCGGACCAGAAGGTCTTTTGTTGGAAGAAGACGGCGTAACACCGCAGCGCATCGACAAAGCCTTTTCATGGGATGCACCAATGTCATCCCACGGCCTGATGCATATGGTAATCGCCAATGCCCATGCCCGCGATCCATACGGCATTGATCTTCTGTTTATGTATATGGCCAACATGTCATGGAACTCTTCCATGAACTCATCTGGTGTCATGAAGATGCTGACTGACAAGGATGAGAACGGCGAATACATCATCCCAAAACTAATTTACTCAGATGCTTACTCATCGGAAATGGTCGCCTTTGCCGACCTCATTTTGCCTGACACAACCTATCTTGAACGTCATGATGCGATCTCGGCGCTTGACCGTCCGATCTCAGAACCCGAAGCGCTCTGTGATGCTATCCGCTGGCCGGTTATCGAGCCGGACCGCGATGTGCGCGGTTTCCAGTCTGTACTGCTTGATCTTGGTGCACGCCTCGGCTTGCCAGCCATGACGAATGAAGACGGTACGCCAAAATTCAAAGACTACGCGGACTATATTCAAAACCATGAACGAAAGCCCGGCGTCGGCCCTCTTCTTGGGTGGCGCGGCAAGGATGGTTCTAAAACCGGACGCGGGGAGCCGAACCCGAACCAGATTGATGCTTATATCAAAAATGGTGGCTTTTCAGAAGCGCATGTCCCTGCCGAAGCACTCTATTTCAAACATGCCAATGCCGCTTGGCAAAATTGGGCCATAGAAATGGGCTTGCAGGATGCGCCTGTCGAAAATGTGTTCCAACTTTATCTCGAACCAATGCGCAAGTTTCAATTATGTGCAGAAGGCAAGGCCGAACCACAACCGCCCGAAACGCACCGCGAGCGGATTCTAAACTGTTTTGACCCGCTGCCTTCATGGTATCCGCCGTTCGAGGGCGCAAGCATTGATTTAAACGATTTTCCCTATCATGCACTCACACAGCGCCCAGCCGCTATGTATCATTCATGGGGCTCGCAAAATGCTTGGCTTCGCCAAATACATGGGCACAACCCGATGTTTATTCCGGGCGAAATTTGCGATGAAGTTGGTCTCAAGGACGATGATTGGGCCTATATCATTTCGCACCATGGCAAGATCAAAGTACCCGTGAAGCGCATGAATGCAGTGAACGGAAAAACCCTGTGGACGTGGAACGCGATTGGCAAACGTAAAGGCGCTTGGGCGCTATCTGCCAAAGCACCAGAAACTGAAAAAGGGTTCCTTTTGAACCACATCATCAATGAGCTTTTGCCGCCAAAAGGTGACGGTCATCGCTGGTCAAACTCCGACCCAATTACAGGGCAAGCAGCGTGGTTTGATTTGCGGGTGCGCGTGGAAAAAGCACCCGCAGAAGACGAAGTCAGTCAGCCGCAAGTTGACGCACAAAACAATCCGGTTGGTACGCCCGACCAGACCGTGGAATATGGTAAGGAGTGGACGAAATGACACTGCTCCCCGCACAAACGACTAAAAAACTTGGCCTTGTGATCGACTTAGATGTTTGCGTTGGCTGCCATGCCTGCGTGGTCAATTGCAAAGAGTGGAACACGGGCGGCTATGGCGCGCCTTTAGGTGATGTTGATGCTTATGGCGACAATCCAAGCGGTGCTTGGCTCAACCGTATTCACACCTTTGAAGTCACGCCCGATGATGCGCCTGCGCAAATCGTTCATTTTCCAAAATCCTGCCTGCACTGCGAAGATGCGCCTTGCGTAACCGTATGCCCGACCGGCGCATCTTATAAACGCAGTGAAGACGGCATTGTGCTAGTCGATGAAAGCATGTGCATTGGTTGCAGCCTTTGCGCTTGGGCATGTCCTTATGGCGCACGCGAAATGGACCCTGTCGAAAATGTTATGAAAAAATGCACGCTCTGCGTCGACAGAATTTACAATGACAATATCCCAGAAATCGACCGCACACCTGCTTGTGTTCGCACCTGCCCTGCCAATGCGCGCCATTTTGGTGATTTCGCCGACCCAAATTCCAACGTCTCAACAATGACACGAGAACGAGGCGGTTATGATCTAATGCCAGAAATGGGCACCAAACCGGTCAATCAATATTTGCCGCCGCGAAAGAAGTCTCGCCCAGAAGAGACAACTGAAATCGCACCCGCATTCGTGCCAAAAGCAGGCGAAGGTTTGCTTGGCTGGCTTGACCGTGCACTTGAAAAGCTCGGCTAAGGAGAAAACCAATGCATCCGGCAATATCTGTTATTTTCTTTACCGTCACATCCGGTGCAGGCTTTGGCCTGATGACCATGATTGGCCTTGGTTTTCCAATGCACAATGGTCTTGTTGCGGCGTTTTTATCTTGCCTGTTCGGCGGCGGGTTAGCCGTTGCTGGCTTACTGTCCTCGACATTTCACTTAGGACATCCAGAACGAGCATGGCGTGCTCTTTCACAATGGCGCTCATCGTGGTTATCACGCGAAGGTGTCATCGCAATTATTACCTTATTGCTATTTGCGGTTTACGCCTTGATTTGGATGTTTACGGGCCAGCGCATCGCGCCTTTAGGCTGGGCTGTCGCGGCAGGCTCCCTACTCACTGTTTATGCAACATCGATGATCTACGCGCAGCTTAAAACGGTGCCAAATTGGCATTCTAAACTCACACCGTTTTGCTATCTCGCCTTTTCCATTGCGTCCGGCCTTTTACTGGCTGGCATGATCGGTAAGGCAACCTCTATTCTTGGGCTGCCAACACCGACAATCATCGTGATCGCCCTCGGCATTGCATGGATTATCAAATCCGTCTGGTGGCGCCGTGCAGACACAATCGGATTTTCGCAGACAGGTTCAAACACAGGAACGGCGACCGGCCTTGGGCATCTCGGCAAGGTTCGCCTGCTCGAAAAACCACATTCTGGCGAGAACTATCTTACCCGTGAAATGGTGCACCAAATTGGGCGCAAACATGCGCTTAAACTGCGCGCTATCGCTTATATTTTGGGCGGTATAGTGCCAGTCATCATGTGCACATTTGCGCTATTTACAGCGCCAGTGTTCTTTTTGCTCATCGCTGCCATCAGCATGATAATTGGCCTATTTGCTGAACGTTGGTTGTTTTTTGCAGAAGCAAAACACGCCGTTAGCTTATATTATTAAAGCATTTCCGTGACATACGGCCCTGCGAAATGCTCGAAAACCTAAACGCCCAGCCTTTGGGCGTTTATTTTAAACCATGCGTTCGGCTATAGGCAGATATATCAGGCGCAGTCCAATTGCCTAAACTGCCTTCAGCAGGCTTATAAATCTCCACTTTTAGCGGCGCACATATTGCTTCTTCGCTGGAATGTTTAGAGCCGCAATCACCGCCCGGACACGCCGACAACGCGCCTTTTAAATCAATTTGCGCGAACATTTCCAAATAGTCGCCTGTTCGTACAGGGCTGGCTTTCATAAAATATTGCTTCGTATCGCGCGTAAAACCGGTGCACATAAAGACATTCAAAACGTCATGAACATAAGGCTCGGCTTCATCAAGCGACATGCCTGTATCAGCAGCCAACGCGCGTGTAAGATTTGAATGACAGCAGTAATGATAGTCATCGTGCGAAAGCAGTCTGTTCGTGTAAGGATCGCAGCGCGTGCCGATAACATCGTGTACACCGCCGCCAAATTCATCCCACCCATACCAGTCGAGCGTATCCCACGTGACGGTGGCGAGCGGACGAAAATATGGAAGATTACTCCATAGATGATCGCCGGTAGAAACATGCGTTCCATGGAGCGCACGGGTTTTGCCTGAGAAGAACCTTTCATTCAGGTTCTGCGCGTTCCAAAGATTTAAATCACCGACTTGTGGTCCTTCTGGACAGACTATGCGGAAAAAATGGCCCGCAGGCACATCAAAAACTTTTGCATCGCGCGGCGGAATAATCAATTCATCGATAAGCTGCATGCTCTCACGCGCAGGTGCAAACACACTTGCGTCATAGGCTGGCAAACTATCAACCGGATAGCAGATTACTGGCTTTACGGCTTTGCGCGTCGCAGCATCTGAGGGCGCAGAATTTTGCGGCGTATATTTCATCGGTTTTCACGATACCAAGCAACCAATTGCGCGCGCTCTTCATCCGTAATCTGCGAAACATTTGCAGGCGGCATAGCGTGCGTTACACCAGATTGAATAAAGATTGCCTCAGCATGTTGCGCGATTTGCTGGTGCGTTTCCAACCGCACCCCTTTGGGTGGCCACGCAATCCCCTCCCAACTTGGATCATCAGCGTGACACATAGCGCAGCGCCCTTGCACAATCGTCGCGACATTTTCAAAACCATCAGATTGAATAAGCGACTGCTGCACTGGTGTGATCGTTTCTGCTGAGCTTGTTTTTTCATTCATGTAAAGCGGAGCAGTCGAGAGCCAAGCCACAATCAAGAACAAGATTAACGTCGCAAGCCAAGTCCAGGTTGGGTTGCCGTTGCGTGCGTGCTTTGAGTTAAAATAATGGCGAATAGTCACGCCCATCAAAAACACCAAGCTTGCAATGATCCAATTATATTCGGTCGCAAAGGCAAGCGGATAATGGTTTGACAACATGAAGAATATAACTGGCAGGGTCAGATAGTTGTTATGCGTCGAGCGTAACTTGGCGATCTTTCCATATTTTGCGTCAGGTGTTCGGCCCTCTTTTAAATCTGCCACAACAATGCGCTGGTTCGGCATGATGATAAAGAACACATTCGCGCTCATAATCGTCGCGGTAAACGCACCCAAATGCAGCAGTGCCGCACGGCCAGAAAACACCTGCGTATAGCCATAAGCCATGCATACGAGCAGCGCATAAAGCAGCAACATAAGCACCGTTGGGCTTTCGCCAAGCTTTGATTTGCACAAGAAATCATAGGCAATCCAGCCAAAGGCAATCGACGCCATTGAGATTGCTACCGCTGATAGTGTGGAAATATCTGCGACATTCGGATCAACCAAATAAAGATCAGCACCAAGATAATAGACTAAGCAGAGCAGGAAGAAACCTGACAGCCATGTCATATAGCTTTCCCATTTAAACCACGTCAGGTGCTCCGGCATAGCTTCAGGTGCAATCAAATATTTTTGAATGTGATAAAAACCACCGCCATGCACCTGCCATTCCTCACCATCGGCGGGGCCAGCTATATTGCGGTTCAGACCAAGGTCCAATGCAATGAAATAAAACGACGAACCAATCCAAGCCATGGCTGTAATGACATGCGTCCAGCGCACTGCAAATTCCAGCCATTCCATAGCAACAGTTAGATCATACATTCGAATCCCCTCCACAACGGCCTAAGCTTAGCGTCATTAATTATCTTGCAAAAGCATTGGTATAAGCAAACACTTTCAAACAAAGCAAAACAATCATACAAGACAATATGAGTTACGTTGAAAATATACGCATGTTTGTGCGCGTTTTTGAATTGGGGTCAATGTCGGCCGCAGCACGCGATCAGCGTGTATCGCCGGCCGTTTCCTCCAGCCGCATTGCCGAATTGGAGCGCCATTTAAATGTGCGGCTTTTCAACAGGACAACGCGCCGACTGCAACCAACAGAACACGGCAAAGTATTTTACGACGGCGCAACGCAAATTTTAGAAACAATAGAACGCTCGGAAGCTGCGATTGCAGAAATCTCCAATAATCCGCGCGGTTCAATTTTTGTTGGTGCACCGCTTGGCGTTGGGCGCAGGTTCATTGCGCCGCACGTTCCTTATTTCAAAGAAAAATACCCTCTCATTGATGTGCGCCTTCGTTTGTCAGACCGCTTCATTGATATTACAGCCGAGGGCATTGATGTCGCATTTTCCATGCACAAATTGCCAGATTCCAATCTAAAACGCCGTATTATCGCCGATTGCGAACGCGTTTTGTGTGGTTCGCCCGATTATTTGGCAATAATGGGTACACCGAAAAACGGAACTGAGCTCATTAAAAACAAACATCATTGTCTGCTCTTGCGCTTTCCTGGAACAGCAGAATTCCGCTGGACGCTCAAAACCGACAATTCATTTAAAGAATATGATGTGAAAGGCCCGTTTGAATCCGACGATGGTGATGTGTTGACCCAATGGGCGCTTGATGGGCGCGGCATTGTCAACAAACCGCGCTTTGAAGTTATTGAGCACTTAAAAAGCGGCGCTCTGGTTGAAGTGTGCACCGATACGCCGCCAACGCCAGTGCAGCTTAGCTGCCTTTATCCGCATCGCCGTTATCAAGATCCCAAAATTCGGCTGTTCATCGATTACATGTCAGAAAAATGCAGCCAAGAGCTTAAAAAACGTAGCTAACTTAGCTGCCCCGATAGGTCGAAAAACTGTAGGGTGAGATCAGCAAAGGCACATGGTAGTGCGATGTTTCATCATCGACACCAAACCGGATCGGCACTTCATCCAAAAACAGATTTTCTGCGTCCCTGTCTACCAAACCATGCGCACGAAGATAATCACCGGCTTTAAAAACCAGCTCATATTGCCCCGTTTGGAATTTGTCTTTCGGCAAAATTGGCGAATCGGTACGACCATCATCATTTGTCACCATCGACACCAATTTCGTGCGGCTATCTTCCGACACACGATAAAGCGTGATCTCAATTCCGGCCGCAGGCAGCCCCCGCGCTGTATCAAGAACATGTGTCGTCAAAAAACCGTCAGCCATAAAACTCTCCACTTGGTCGATGCCCATATAGTGTTCTACTCAATAAATGAAAAACGCAATGCAGCACAAATACGAATAGTCTTTATGGATTTATTTGATAATCCTATTGATTGTTTTGCGATACAAAAAAGTATGGAGGCACAAGAATGAACCGTTATCCACGCGACATGGGCGGATATGGCGCAAACCCACCGGACCCCAAATGGCCCGGCGGCGCTAAAATCGCTGTCCAATTCGTAATTAATTACGAAGAAGGCGGCGAAAATAACGTTCTTCATGGCGATAAAGCCTCAGAAGCATTCCTTTCCGAAATCGTTGGCGCATCAGCTTGGGAAGGCCAACGCCACTGGAACATGGAATCGATCTATGAATATGGCGCGCGTGCAGGCTTTTGGCGTTTGCATCGGCTTTTCACAGAAATGGATATTCCCGTCACCGTTTACGGCGTGGCAACAGCTCTTGCGCGCGCCCCTGAACAGGTTGCAGCAATGCAATCTGCTGGATGGGAAATCGCTTCCCACGGCCTCAAATGGATCGAGTACAAAGATTACACAATGGACGATGAGCGTGCAGATATGCACAAGGCCATCGCATTGCATGAGGATGTTACAGGAACACGGCCAACAGGCTGGTATACGGGCCGTTGTTCGGTCAACACCGTGGACATCGTTGCGGAAGAAGGTGGCTTTGCTTATGTTTCAGACAGCTATGCTGACGACCTACCTTATTGGTATGAACATGATAGCGGCCACCAACTGATTATTCCTTACACGCTTGATGCCAATGATATGCGCTTTGCAACACCGCAGGGTTTTAATTCAGGCGATCAGTTCTTTAGCTATTTGAAAGACAGCTTTGACGCCCTTTATGCCGAAGGCAAAGCAGGTCAGGCGAAAATGATGTCCATTGGCATACATTGCCGCTTGCTCGGACGTCCAGGCCGCATCCAAGCTCTGCGCCGCTTTATGGAATATGCTAAAAGTCATGCAGATGTTTGGTTTGCTAAACGTAACGAAATCGCCGACCACTGGCACAATAATCATGCGCCTGAACATCACATGTCACGCCCAACACATATGTCCCGGCAAGAGTTCATAGATCATTATGGATCAATTTTTGAACACTCGCCTTGGATAGCAGAACGCGCCTTCGATGATGAACTTAGTCCTGCACATAATACAGCAATTGGACTACACAGCGCACTCACACGCAAATTCAGATCAGCAAGTGAAAACGAACGCTTGGACGTTTTAAAAGCGCACCCTGATCTTGCTGGAAAACTTGCCGCAGCAAAACGCCTAACGGCAGAGTCGAGCGCAGAACAAGCAAGCGCTGGGCTGGATGCTTTGACGCAAGAAGAGCACGCAACTTTCACACGCCTCAATGACAAATATACAGAGAAGTTTGGCTTCCCTTTCATCATTGCGGTCAAAGGCCTCGACAAGAATCAAATTCTCAGCAGCTTCAAACAACGTGTTGAAAATAAACGCGATCGGGAATTCGAGACTGCCTGCAAACAAGTCGAACGTATCGCGCTTCTACGCTTGAAGGATATTTTACCATGAGCTTTGCAACTCCGATTGCAGGACTTCCTGCGCAGTCAGAATTGATGACCGGCCGCGCAATCTTCACCGAAGCTTACGCGGTTATTCCCAAAGGCGTTATGCGCGATATTGTGACAAGCGCCCTGCCGCATTTCACTGGCACACGCGCATGGATTATCGCGCGCCCAATGAGCGGATTTGCGGAAACATTTGCACAATATATCGTGGAAATTGAACCCAATGGCGGCAGTGATAAACCGGAACCAGACGTTAGTGCACAAGCCGTTTTGTTTGTTGTTAAAGGCAAATTGCAAGTAAGCATTGAGGGCGATGTTCACGATCTTGATGAAGGCGGCTATGCCTATATTCCAGCGCATACAAAATGGACATTAAGGAACGCGTCAGGCAGCCAAACGACATTCCATTGGGTCCGCAAAGCCTATGAGCCCGTCGAAGGCATTGAAGCCCCAGAAGCGTTCATTACCAATGAAAAAAACGTCGAACCTTCCGTCATGCCAGACACCAATGGTGCATGGTCAACAACCCGTTTCGTTGAACCCGATGATTTGCGCCATGACATGCATGTTAACATTGTCAACTTTGAACCGGGCGGCTTAATCCCGTTTGAAGAAACCCATATCATGGAGCACGGCCTTTATGTGCTTGAGGGCAAAGCGGTTTATAAACTCAATCGCGACTGGGTAGAGGTTGAAGCTGGCGACTTCATGTGGCTGCGCGCTTTTTGTCCGCAGGCCTGTTATGCAGGCGGTCCGGGACGGTTCCGCTATCTGCTCTATAAAGATGTTAACCGCCACCCATCACTGAGGCTCAAATAATGAGCGAAGCGGTCCTCATACAAGACATTACACATGATGCGTTTGCACCATTTGGCGACCTTGTGGACATATCCGGTGAGCCGGACAAAATTATCAATCAAGGTCTATGTGGGCGCTATCATGATCGCGCCCGCTTTGATTTCGGTCCCAATTGTAAAGGCGGTTTGAGCCTGTTTAACGCGGAGGCGCGCTCACTGCCCTATGCGCTGGAGATGGTTGAACGACATCCCTTATGCACGCAGGCCTTCATTCCACTGCATCAAAATCCGTTTTTGGTAATCGTTGCAGAAGGTAACGACGACACGCCCGGCAAAGTACATGCATTTATCACCAAGCCCGGACAAACAATCAATTTTCACCGAAACACGTGGCATGGTGTGCTGACACCACTGTCAGCGCCCGGCCAATTCGCCGTGATCGACCGTGTTTCAGCAGGTGATAATTTACAAGAATACTGGTTCGATGAACCAAAAATAATTGCCAAGCAATTGGTAAGAGGGACTGAAATGTAAACTTATTGGGGAATAATGACATGACTGACCACTCGATTGGAACGCAGGAACAACTGCGGGATCCGAACTACACACCACCGCTTGCCAAAGCAATTCCGCTGGGTATCCAGCATGTTTTGGCCATGTTTGTTTCAAACGTTACACCAGCGATCATTGTTTGCGGTGCGGCCGGTTTTGGCTTTGGCTCCAACTCGCCAGACTTTCCGCAAATGATCTACATGATCCAGATGTCGATGTTCTTTGCAGGAATTGCAACGCTCATCCAGACAATCGGGGTTGGTCCTGTCGGCGCAAAACTGCCTATCGTTCAAGGCACATCATTTGCGTTCATTCCAATCATGATCCCACTTGTTGCTGGCAAAGGCGTTGATGCCGTTGCCGTATTGATGGGCGGCATCGTCGTCGGTGGTCTTTTCCATGCCTGTCTTGGATTGTTCATTGGCAAAATTCGTTTTGCGCTACCGCCGCTCGTAACTGGTCTTGTTGTTACAATGATCGGTTTGGCACTTGTGCAAGTTGGCATTCAATATGCAGCTGGCGGCGTGCCTGCCATCGGCACACCTGAATATGGCTCTGGCATCAACTGGTTTGTCGCAAGCGTCGTTATTCTCGTCACACTTGGTTTGAAATTCTTTACAAAAGGCATGCTGTCCATTTCAGCTGTTCTTTTGGGTCTTATTGCAGGTTATATCGTGGCATTTGCGCTCGGCATGGTGAACTTCAATAATGTGGCAAACGCCGCACCATTTGCACTGCCAAATCCGTTTCACTTCGGTATCGAATTCTCTGTAGCTGCGATCATCGGCTTCTGCCTCATGTCCTTTGTGTCAGCCGTTGAAACCGTAGGCGACGTATCAGGTATCACCAAAGGTGGCGCAGGGCGCGAAGCAACAGACAAGGAAATCCAAGGCGCAACATTTGCAGATGGCTTGGGAACAGCCGTATCAGGTCTGTTCGGCGCACTACCCAACACATCGTTTTCTCAAAATGTTGGCTTGATCGCGATGACCGGCGTTATGAGCCGACATGTTGTGACCATTGGCGCGATCTTCTTGATCCTTTGCGGTCTTGTACCCAAAATCGGTGCAATCATTGCAACAGTGCCAATTGAAGTGCTGGGCGGCGGTGTGATTGTTATGTTCGGCATGGTTGTTGCTGCTGGTATGTCTATGCTTTCAGATGTGAACTGGAATCGCCGTAATATGGTGATTTTCGCGATTGCGATCTCACTGGGTCTCGGCCTGCAATTAGAGCCAGGCGCACTGCAATACTTGCCTTCGACACTTAAAGTATTGGCAACATCAGGCATCTTGCCTGCGGCCTTTATAGCAATCGTTCTAAACCTCCTATTGCCGGAGGAATTGGCCGATGAATCAACCGAAGAAGTATCTGGCGGCATGTCAGGTAAGGGAGAAGGGTCTTTCCCGAAAAAATCCTAAACACAAACTGTCTTTCAGAAACCCGCCTTTAACAGGCGGGTTTTTATTTGCCCAAATTTTATGATTAGTTACGCCTAAAATCGGCAATCATATCATTGATGTTCAAAATTATTTTTACCGCACGGTCAAAAAATCTAGCGTTGTAAATCAAAACCGATTAGCCTGTGATCAACAAATCAAAATGCACGCGAAAAGGGACGCCATGTACACCATCCAAAATGCAATCAACGGTGAGCTAATATCTTCAAATTCATCGCGCAGCCAAAACATATTTAACCCTGCGACAGGAGAAGCGATAGGAACCCTGCCCCTCTCCAGCCGCCAAGAGTTAGATAGTGCGGTTGCAGCGGCAAAAGCTGCCGCGCCAGCATGGGGTAATTTGCCGCCGCTTAAGCGCGCAAAGTTCATGTTCAAGTTCAAGCAGCTCTTAGACGAGCACGCTGATGATATTGCGCGGGAGATTTCACGCGAACATGGCAAAACCCATGATGATGCACTGGGCGAAGTTGCGCGCGGCATCGAAGTTGTGGATTATGCTTGTGGTATGCCATCTATGTTGAAAGGCGAATTTTCACGCAATGTCGGCCCAAGCATCGACACGATTGCAGACCGCCAGCCGCTTGGTGTTGTTGCTGGCATAACACCGTTTAACTTTCCTGCCATGGTGCCATTGTGGATGTATCCGGTTGCCATCGCTTGCGGAAACACTTTCATTTTAAAGCCATCAGAACGTGACCCATCTGCGGTTATGTTTATCTATGACCTGTTCAAAAAAGCTGGCTTTCCAGACGGTGTTTTAAATGTTGTTCATGGCGACAAAGAATGTGTCGACGCGATTCTAGAGCATCCAGACATCAAGGCTGTTTCATTTGTCGGCTCAACCCCAATTGCCGAATATGTTTATTCAACGGGCACAAAGCACGGCAAACGTGTTCAAGCGCTGGGCGGTGCAAAAAACCACATGGTTATCATGCCTGATGCGGACATCAAGAAAGCCGCTGATGCGCTCATGGGCGCAGGTTACGGCTCAGCTGGTGAACGCTGCATGGCGATCTCCGTTGCCGTGCCTGTCGGTGATAAAACTGCGGACGCATTGGTTGCAGAACTAAAGCCACGCATTGAGAGCCTTAAAATCGGTCCGGCAACTGATGCCGACGCAGATATGGGCCCTGTTGTTACCAAGGATGCTCAACAACGCATCTTGGGCTACATGGACAAAGGCGTTGAAGAAGGCGCAGAACTCGTCGTCGATGGTCGCGGTTTCTCGCTGCAAGGCTATGAGGACGGCTACTTTGTCGGCGGCGCACTGTTCGATAAAGTGACAACCGATATGAGCATCTATAAGGACGAAATTTTCGGCCCTGTTTTGTCTGTTGTACGCGCGCAAAGCTATCAAGAAGCCGTGGATATGATTAATGTTCATGAATACGGCAATGGCACAGCCATTTTCACACGCGATGGTGACACGGCACGTGATTTCTGCGACCGTATTGAAGTCGGCATGGTCGGCG
Source organism: Ahrensia sp. 13_GOM-1096m (assembly GCF_000620605.1). Classification (NCBI taxonomy): domain Bacteria; kingdom Pseudomonadati; phylum Pseudomonadota; class Alphaproteobacteria; order Hyphomicrobiales; family Ahrensiaceae; genus Ahrensia; species Ahrensia sp. 13_GOM-1096m. The sequence goes on along the minus strand of NZ_KK211156.1, from coordinate 230,368 downwards.
TGAATGTGCCGATACCTGTGCCCGTTGCCTATCATTCCTTCGGCGGCTGGAAACGTTCACTCTTTGGCGATCATGATATTTATGGCGCAGAAGGCGTGCGGTTCTATACACGGCTTAAAACGATTACCCAGCGCTGGCCTGACGGTATTAAAGACGGTGCCGTCTTCACATTCCCGAGCTAGGTTAAATCTAGTACAGTTATAAAAATAAAAAACGCGCCAAAATAACGGCGCGTTTTTTTAACAACAGTTCGTGCTTTATTCAGCGGGAAACGTCTTCAAATAAGCAATAATATTGTCGAGATCTTCTTCTTTTTTCAAACCGACAAATGCCATCCGTGTTCCTTTTACGGCTGCACGCGGATTAGCCAAATATTCTCTCAGTGTTGCTTCATCCCAAGTCTTTTCGCCTTCACCAAATGCTGTCATCGCACTTGAGTATTTATAGCCTTCAATAGAAGCAACGGCTCGGTCAACAATACCAACAAGATGAGGGCCGACTTTATTTTTAGCTTCATCAACTTTGTGACAAGCAGCACATTTTTTAAAAACCTTTGCGCCTGCATCCGCATCGCCTTCTGCGGCAAATGTTTGGCCTGCAACAAGACAAAGTGCGGCGGCTCCAATAAACTGTTTCAATCCATTCATAGCTTTGGCTCCAAAGGTTGGACACATTAATAAGTAGGATCTAAACAATGTCACTCAATTGCACATCACACAATCAGACCATTGGACGCAGCAAGAAACCAGCGATTGACAAATTTTAAGGAGTAAGTTTGTGACTGGTGAAACCAATTTAAAAACATTGATCGCCTCCATGCAGCCGGTCTTGCGTGATGGCGAATTTGTATTTGCAACCACAAGCGAGCCCATCGACTATATGGAAACTGCGCCTCTTATGCTTTTCACAGAAGAGGAAGGCACAACGCTGATCTTAAAGCGTGAAGACGCAGAAGCGCAAAAATTTAAATTTGATTTCCCCTGCCGAATGATCACTCTCAACATTCACTCATCGCTGGATGCGGTCGGTTTTTTAGCGAAAATCACACCCCGCCTCGCCGCGCTGAACATGGGTGTTAATCCTGTTTCAGCGTTTTATCATGACCATCTATTCGTACCCTCAAACCGCGCACAAGATGCAATGGTCGAGCTGGAAAAGATGGCCCTAGAGGCTTCAACTCAATGAGCGATCAGTGAACAGAAACACCATCAGGCGCTGAATCACTTGTCTCTTCTTTTAGCTCTTTCAAGAAATCCTTGAGGAGAATAGAAAAATCCTGCGGCTTCTCGATGCATGGCAAGTGCCCTGCGCCTGAAATCTCTTCATAGCGGCTGCCATCAATATGCATTGACAATTCATAAACATGTTCTGGCGTTGTCACCACATCATTAAGCCCGACAATACACATCGTTGGCGCTGTTATCACCTTGGCATCCGCCGTATAATCGGCGTCACGAATGGCCATACAGGTGCCCAAATAGCCGTCTTGCGGCTGACGCGCCAACATGTTGCGATAACCGGCAACATCGTCGCGGTTCTTTTGGCGGTATACAGACGTAAACCAACGCAGCATTGTCGCCTCAGCCAGTTCGACCATACCTTTTTCTTCAATTGAATCGATACGTTCCTGCCACATTTCAGCGGTGCCTATTTTGGCTGCCGTATCACACAGCACCAGCGCTTCAACGAGGTCTGGACGCATTTTATAGACAGCTTGGGCAATTAAACCGCCAACCGACAAGCCAACCAGCACAACATCTTTTTTCCCAAGGTGATCAAGCAGTGCGATCAAATCTTCTGCATGATCTTCTATCGTGTAAGGCGTGTCGCCAATGTTGCTCAGACCATGTCCACGCTTGTCATATGTCATGATAGACACTTCGCCGACAAAGCGCACAATCACATCACGCCAGATACGAAAATCACTACCCAGCGAATTGATAAACACCAATGTCGGTGTTCCAGTTGGTCCACCAATCTCCTGATAATGAAGTGTCACATCGTTTACAGTGGCAAATTGCATGATCATCCTTTCAGCGCGGGTGCGCTATATTTCGTCTTCAATATCAAATTCAAATTACGCATGGCAATTTTAAGCTTAGGGCTTGCCCATATCCAGCAATCCTGCCGTGCCATTTTCACGTATAAAACCAGCCATACGACCATCGGGTGAAAAGCGCACGTCAATCACCGGAGAACCATCGGCCTCCGCAATATAGCCATAGCTATCGTCTTTGCGGTCAAACAACGCGACCCCGCCAGCGGCATAACCAATCAAAACTTGCTGCGAACTTGGACGCGCGCGCACAGAACGAACAATCCCGACACCGCCCTCAAACACCGCTGCATTCTGGCCAAGAGGTCCATCGCTACCCGTGAACGGCCACGTGACCAAAACATCAGCGCCCGCAGTCAACATACTGCGCCCGTCTGCCATCCAGTCAAATGAAACCGGCTTGGCAGGATAACCGCCCATATTGCCATGCTTTTCAGGTGTCGCGATTTTCCAAATGTGAAGCGAATTTTCAAGCATCGCCGTTACGCAAAAACGGCCATCTGTGGAAAAACCAATAGCAACGTGCGACCCCTTCCATTCCAAAAACTTGGTTGTTTCAGGCTTATTGGGTGAAATTAGCAATGCGCCGCCATAGACTGCCGCACCGAGCCATTTTCCATCTGGTGAAAAGGCCAATGCACTGACAGATGATGGTGCCGTAATTTCAACAGGCTCTTCGCCTTCTTTGGCAAGATAAATGGTTTTGCCGCAAGACCATGCAACATGGCCGCGCTGTGAACAGGAAACACAATCCACCCATTTTCGGCCCGTATGGATATCGCTTATCGCACCGTCTGCGCCCAAGCGCTTTAGGTTGCCATCATCGCCAGCTGTGTAAAGCGCATCGCCTTTAGCATTGGACGCTATACCTAAAATTGCACCATCGTGCAGGCTTATCTTCTTCGAGCTGCCATCCACCGCACAAAGCCGCACAGCGCCATCGCCGCCTGCAACAGCCAACACAGAACCAATAAAGGCACAAGCCGTTGCTTGCGCTTCAAATCTATAATGAAGAACAGCGCCTGCTGCGTCGAACGGATCCATTACGCAGTCACTCTCGTCTTCATGAAGCCATCTTCAATGATATCGCGTGGCAAATTACGGCCAATAAAGACGATACGGCTATAGCGGTCTTCGCCTTCGCGCCATTCGCGTTGAAAATCACCTTCGAGCATCATGTGCACAGCTTGCGCAACATAGCGGCGATTATCGTCCTTGATATCCAAAATACCCTTCATACGAAGCATATCGATACCGAATTCTTGCCCGATCATTTGTATCCAAGGAAAGAACTTTTCAGGATCAATCTTGTCGCGTGTCACGAAAGAAAAACTGGCAACATGCTCATCGTGTCGGCTTGCATCCAGATGACCATGATCATGGTCCGCATGATCATGATCACATTTTCCGTGGTCATGGTCACAATGTTCATGATCATGACCATCGTGATCATCAAAGTCTTTTTGCAAGAAATCGGCATCATCATCCAAGATGCGATCAAGCGCAAAAGCGTTCTGCCCAAGAAGATGGTCTATCGGCACGTTGCAACGCTCGGCGCGCTCTATACGGCATGTTGGATTAATGCGCCGAATACGCGCTTCAACCGTCCGCAAATCATCATCTGAAACTGTATCTATTTTATTGAGCACAACAATATCAGCAAAAGCAATCTGCTCCTGCGCTTCAGGTGCACGGTCAATCTCTAAGAATAAATGTTTCGCATCAACAACGGTGATAATCGCATCAAGTTTGGTTTTAGCCGCAATATCTTCATCAACGAAGAATGTTTGTGCAACAGGGCCTGGGTCCGCCAAACCAGTTGTTTCAACAAGAATACCATCAAAATCGCCGGTGCGCTTCATAAGGCCAGCAAGAATACGGATGAGATCGCCGCGCACAGTGCAGCAAATACAACCATTATTCATTTCGAAAATTTCTTCATCCGCATCAACAACCAAATCATTGTCGATACCGATTTCGCCAAATTCATTGACGATAACAGCATATTTCTTGCCGTGATTTTCCGTCAAAATGCGATTAAGAAGTGTTGTTTTACCAGCACCTAAATAGCCAGTAAGCACTGTGATCGGTGTTTTTTCGTTTGAAATCGTCATGAAAGCATTCCATCCAGAATTTGAAAGTGTGATGTGCGCTTTCTCGCCTCAAAATTCAACCCTGCGACTTGGCTAATCGTTTCACCCGTGACACAAAGTACGCAAACAGGATTTGTCATGACACGCAAGATTTGGTGGAGCGATTTTTCGCCGGAAGACTTCTCAAGGATTGATGCGAACAATGTTATCGCAATCCTGCCTCTTGGTGCCACTGAGCAGCATGGCCCTCATCTGCCAATCACCACGGATTCAGACATCATGGATGGCATGCTGAATCTTGTCGTCGAGCAGTTTACCCATGATCTGGATGTGCGCATTTTCCCCGTCGAACGTGTTGGCGCATCAGACGAACATAGCCGCTTCACCGCCACACAATCTCTTTCATCGCAGCAAATGGCCGACATCATTGTTAAGCGCGGCGAAGAAGCTAACAGCTACGGCATTAAAAAACTCGTACTTGTAAACTCGCACGGCGGCAATGAACCGGCCATGTCAATCGCCGCATTAGAGCTGCGCAAACGCTACGACATGCTGGTTGTCAAAACATCATGGGGACGCTTTGGCGTGCCAGATGGTCTGTTCACAGATGAAGAAATGAAACTGGGTATTCATGGCGGCGATTATGAAACATCGCTCATGCTCGCCTTCCAGCCATCACTGGTTGATATGGCTAAGGCACAGAATTTCCAATCCAGCACAAAACTGGCACGCGAAACATTCACGCATCTAGCGCCTCAAAGCCCACACGGTTTTGCTTGGTTGGCAGGCGATTTGAACGAGCATGGTGTGGTAGGCAATGCCGCCGCAGCGACAGCGCAAAAAGGCAGAGCAGCAGCAGCGCACCAGACATCAGGCTTTATTGAACTATTAAGGGATATTCACAAAGCTGATTTAAACGACTGGATTAAGCTTTAAGCTGGCCTAACATTAACGGAGTGGGAATTATGATCCGAACTATCCTCTTTATAGCCCTTTTGGCACTCATGAGCACCATCACACCAGCATTAAGCCAAGATGTTGACTGCGATAACGCCGAAACGCAGTTCGATATGAACCATTGCTCTGGCTTGGAATTTAAAGAAGCGGACAATGCCCTCAATGAAGCTTGGTCTAGTGCGCGCGCGGCTATGAAATCCATTGATAAAAACAATCAAGAGTTCGAACCAGATGAGCCAAGCGCAGCCGACAATTTGCTAAAAGCACAACGCGCTTGGATTGATTATCGCGACGGACAATGTGCAGCAGAAACGGCTCAATATGCTGGCGGGTCAATTCAACCACTTATCCGAAACTCTTGTCTCGCGGGCATGACAAAAAAACGTACAGATGAATTACAACAAATGATCATAGATCGGTAAATTACTCATCATGCGCCGCAAAAGCGTAAATTTCGATTTTCTTGTCGCCCGTAAACTTCGCACCAACAACCTGAGGAATGCCGATCTTTTGCGTGTCGAGAACGTCCATCAGGATTGCATTGATCTGAATCGCGCTGCGTAATTCCTCAATATTCTCACGTTCTTCGCGCATGGCTTCTTCGATTTTTTCATCGCCGACAACGCGCCGCTCACCAAGTTTCACAATTTGAACTTCCTGCGGCGCGGTGAGGACACGTATCTCATTGGCAGTGTTTTTAGAATCTTTGGTGAAATCCGTAAACGCATCGGCTGCCACATTACTATCGACAGTTCTAACCGTCATTTCCTTACCCACGACAGAGGTTTCAGAAATTCCCTGCGCGTGAACAAAAAGCGGTGTGAACACAGTAAGAATTACAATGATTGCTCTTAAAGTCATTTCGGATCCCTTGCCTATTTCATTTTAAATAGAACTCACAAGTTCAAAGGACGTTCCTTCACGAAGTATATCCGCGCTGAAATGGAGATTTATTTGCAAATACTATCTGCCACCTATCCGTTATTGCATAGCTGATATCCCTAAACAGCGATTATGCACCGCACAAAAGAGAGTATCTTCTACTCAACCCAAGGAGAAGAAAATGTCTTCACAATCACGCTTTAAAAATATCGGTAATTACTTTCTCGGTGCAGCAGAAACATTCGGCCGCGCACGTTTAGCAAAAGAAATTGCGAACATGCCTGAACAGCATTTTGCAACTAAAGGCACAACGCGCGACAATGAACTGCGCAAAGTATTCGGCCTTTAATCAGATTATTTAATCAAGACAGTTACAAATCCGGTGTTGAACGAATAGTTCGATGCCGGATTTTTTGTTGTCGTAACAATATTAAATTCAGACTTGCTGGCAATATGCTTTGCCCTTGCGGCACTTTATCCAAGAGACAACATGGTCCGAAAAAACTAAGCTAAGATGATTACGAACGTAGCAGTGATTTCTGCAGAGCAATAATGACCACAATTCTAGTCCTTTTCATCTTTGTCGTCTTAGCAATCACCGCGCTTATTCATATCTATTGGGCCTTGGGCGGCCTTTGGCCCGGTATAAACGAGAAAACCCTCTCCAAAACAGTTATTGGTTCAACGGGCATAAAAGCTATGCCTCCACGCTGGGTTACCGCTTTGGTGTCTGTTGGCATATGGGGTGCTGCGATCTGGCCTATGCTATGGCTGAACTGGATACCGCACCCATTACCCAACTGGATTGTAACCGCTGGGATGTTTGTTCTAACCGCAATTTTTATAATACGCGGTCTTGGCGGCCTTCTACCAATCGCACGGCACATGAATTCCGAAGAACCGTTCGCCACTTTAAACTTGCGTTATTTCTCACCTCTCATCACCCTTTTAGGGGTGATGATGTTTTATCTGTTGTTTACAAACTAGGCACCGACTTACTCAAGCCGGCGTGACGGCAATATCACTCTTATTGAGTACAAGACGTGTGAGAACGAAGGCCACAACGGCGCAAATCGCAATCGCTGCAACCATTGGCAGTGCCGTATTGTCGAAGAACGGTGAAGCAAGCACGACCATGAGACCGCCAGCAACCATCTGCAACGTGCCACCAAGCGACGATGCCAACCCAGCCATGTCGCCGTGATCGTCCAGCGCCATTACCATTGTCGATGGTACAACAAGTCCAAGACAAGCATTGGCGAGAAACAATACGCCCACGATAACTGGCAATGTACCAAATCCAGCAAGTACCAAGCCTAACAAGAGAGCGGTAAATACCAGGAACCCGAACGTCGCCGTTGCAACAACCTTCTCCATGCCAAACTTTTCGCCAAGATTAGCCGCAAGCTGAGAACTACTAAAAAAGCCAAGAGCGTTGACCGCAAAAGCAAGGCTGAACTGAACAGGCGAAAGACCAAATTCAGACGTATAAACAAATGCAGCATTGGCAAGAAAAACGAAAAAACTCGCCATGCCAAAGCCGCCAATAAATGTCAGCCCCATGAACTTCTTATCACGCAGAAGAATACCGCAGCCGCGCATCAGTGAGGTAACATTTACAGGCACTTTATTGTCGTGAGCAAGCGTTTCAGGCAAAGCGAAAAGCGTCAATGAAAGGCTTGCAAGGGTGAGCACAGCAAGCGCCCAGAAAATGCCGCGCCACGATGCGACCTCCATAAGGACACTACCAGCCAAGGGCGCAAGCATTGGCGACACGCTAATCACCATCATGATCAATGCCATGAGGCGCGTTGCTTGGGTGCCTGTATACTGGTCGCGAATAATAGCGCGCGGCACAACCATAACAACAGCACCGCCAATACCTTGCACAAAGCGTCCAGCCAGCAGCCAGCCAATCGTTGGCGCAAGAGCGCAGCCGATTGATCCAATGGCAAAAATAGCCAGCCCAATGTAAAGAGGTTTCTTCCGGCCAACTTGGTCAGAATAAGGGCCGAAGAACAGTTGAGCCACACCAAATGCAATAAAATAAACGGTTAGTGATGCCTGTACAGCTGTCACATCTGCGCCCAGCCCCGCTTCAATTAAAGGCAGCGCAGGCAGATACATATCAATTGCTAAAGGCCCAACAGCCGAAAGCAATCCCAAGATGACGGCAAAACGAAACATATTTATTATCCAGAAACAGTGCGACTCGTGCCGCAAATTTGAACTCTATGCGCACGCTTTATCAGAGCACCCAGCAGACCTCAACAAAATGAAACAGAGCATCATGACACGGTGTGACAGGAGCTTATATTTCAAAAATCGATAACCAGTCCGTCTTGGCCAATGTGTAGGTCACCGTCATAGCTAGATGACCGTACAGCCTCTGTCCATGTTTCATCCGTGATCAAAGGATCATCGACGGGCACAAGATGATTAAGTGCAAGCACCTGCACCTGACAATCTTTCGCAAGCTTGCCCACATCGGATGCATCCGTATGGCTGGCAAACAAATGCTCTTTTAGGCGCGCACCATTGCCGACCCGCGCTGCAAGGCGCTCAACACCTTCGCTCATCATCGCTTCATGAACCAGCACATCAGCGCCATCAACAAAGGCATTAAATGCTTGAAATGGCGCCGTATCTCCAGACAAAACAATAGACTTACTGCCATCTGAAAACCGCAAAGCGTAGCTCTCTTCAATCGGCGGATGACAGTTTAAAATGCTACGCATAGACAGATCACCAAGCATAATCTCGCCTTCAGCAAGCTCATGGATCGTGACCAAGGAGGCCAAATCGACACGGCCCTCATCCTCAATGCGCAAATTAATATCAAAGGCCATCGACGCTAAAAACGCCTGCCAATAAGTATCAATGCCCTTTGGACCCCAAATGGCTACGGGTGCCTGCAATCCTGCGGTCCAAGCCGTGTGAAGCAAAGGGCCAAGCTCAAGATAATGATCTGAGTGTAAATGCGTAATCACAATTGTGCTAAGCGATTTCAGGGAATGGCCTGTGTTAACAATGCCGCGTGTAACGCCGAGCCCACAATCAACAACAATCGCCTGCCCACCCATCTCCAGCAGAGATGACGCAGGGAGGCGCAAGTTTTCAGTGGGATAAATCGCCGGACCGCCCTTTGTGCCCAAAAGTGTAACGCGCGCCATTATCGAACCGTCAAAGTGCGTGCGACCGCGTCTTTCCAGCCTGCCAATTTGCGCGTGCGTTCGGCTTCTTTCATTTTTGGTTTAAAGCGTTGATCGCGTTTCCACGTTTTTGCAAAACCTTTTTGATTAGGCCAAATGCCTGCACGCGAACCGGCGAGCCAAGCAACACCGAGCGCCGTTGTTTCCAGCACCATCGGGCGATCAACAGGCGCATTCAAAAGGTCTGACAATCGCTGCATAGTCCAATCCGACATCGCCATTCCGCCATCAACACGCAACGTTGTCTTGGCAGCTTTAGCGCCCTTCCAGTCTTTCTGCATAGCGTTCAAAAGGTCAGCCGTTTGATAACAAACAGCTTCCAACGTCGCTTTAGAAATCTCTTTAGCCGTTGTCGCACGGGTCAGGCCAAACATTGCACCGCGTGCATCAGCATCCCAATGCGGTGCGCCAAGGCCAACAAAGGCCGGCACAAGATAAACTTCTTGTTCAGGGTCAGCCTCGGCAGCCAGCTTGCCGCTGGCATTGGCCTCGTCAATAATTTGCAAACCGTCACGCAGCCACTGCACAGAGGCACCAGCCATGAAGATCGAGCCTTCCAGTGCATAGGTCGTTTTGCCATCCAAACGATAGGCGATGGTCGTCAGCAAACGGTTCTTGGATGTTACTGCGTCTGTGCCTGTATTAAGCAGTGCAAAGCAACCTGTTCCATAGGTAGATTTAAACATTCCCGGCTCAAAGCAAGCTTGGCCAATGGTCGCGGCTTGCTGGTCACCAGCAACACCGTAAATCGGAATATCAGCGCCTAAAATATCCGCATGTGCGGTGCCAAAATCTGCCTGGCAATCCAGCACCTCAGGCAAAATGGCAGCAGGAATATTGAGAATTTCGAGCAGCTTCGCGTCCCATTTATGGGTGCGAATATTAAACATCATTGTGCGTGCAGCATTGGTTGCATCTGTCACATGACGGTCACCGCCTGTGAGTCGCCAAATCAGAAAACTATCAATTGTGCCGAATAAAACAGAACCATTTTCTGCTTTCTTGCGCAGTCCGCGCACATGATCGAGCATCCAAGCCACTTTGGTGGCTGAGAAATAAGGATCAAGCAACAAGCCTGTTTTCTTTGTAAATGTTTGTTCGTGCCCTGCTTTTTTCAGATCATCGCACATATCTGCGGTTCTGCGATCTTGCCAAACAATTGCTTTATGAACTGGCTTGCCGGTTTTCTTATCCCACATCGCAACGGTTTCGCGTTGGTTAGTGATACCGATTGCAGCAATATCTGAAGCGTCAATTTTCGCGTTTTTCATCGCGGTGTGACACACCTCGACAACACCTTCCCAAATGTCTTCCAGATCGTGTTCAACCCATCCAGATTTTGGAAAATGCTGCGTGAATTCTTTTTGGCTTACACCGGCAATGCTTTGGTCTTTATTGAAAACAATCGCGCGTGACGATGTCGTTCCCTGATCAATGGCTAGAATATACTCGCCCATACTTTTCTCCCAAACTTCAAACAACGCAGCAATTTAATTCCATGCTTAACGCGCGTGTTCGCTCTCTAAATGACAACGGCACCCTAAATCTGCACGAACAATAATGCGTACATACAAAAGGTGCACAATGCTACAAGCTCTAAAGATAAATCGTTTGAAATTTTATGAGCAATTCGTCAAGGCTGACGATTAACCTGTGGCTTTTCGTCCATCATCGCCAGCAATGTAATGACCGCAGCACTTGGCTTGGCCAAATCATCAACAGAATACTTATCTAAAACCGCCATGAAAGCGTTCATCGCTTCACGCAAAGCAGATGTTAAACGGCAATTATCAATGAGCGGACAATCTGTATCTTCACGCTCAAAGCATTCAGCAATTGTAAAATTTTCTTCGGTAAGACGTGCAATTTCACCCAGCTTAATTTCAGAAGCAGGCCTTGCCAACCGAATACCGCCATTACGCCCTCTGACTGTTTCGATGATTCCCGCTGAAACAAGCGGTTGTAAAATCTTAAACAGGAATGGCTCAGACGCACCATAAACGCGGCTAATATCAGCAATACGGCTTAGCCGACCGCCACTTGATGCGCAAAACATCAATATGCGAAATGCGTAATCAGTTTGTTTTGTAAGCTTCATTAAAATGGTCTCCACAACTTAAATAGCAACCCGAAGCATAAGTTTCCAGAAAAACTTACTTCTTTCGTCAAGTTTTATTCTTGACCTTATTGACACGCAATTGGGTCGACAATAAAACATGACAAAATAAATCAAGTTAAAAGGAATAGTCATGACTTTCGCTAAAGCCGCCCTTATTGCACTCACTGCAGCAACCGCCCTTTCAGGAACTGCCCAGATGGCATTCGCAGATGGCGAATTAAACCTTTACTCATCACGCCATTATGACACTGACGAAAAGCTTTATGGCGATTTCGAAGAGCAGACAGGCATCAAAGTCAACCGTATTGAAGGCAAAGCCGACGAGTTGATTGAACGCTTGAAAAGCGAAGGCGCAAATAGTCCTGCAGATATTCTATTAACGGTTGATGCAGGCCGTATCTGGCGCGCAGAATCAGCTGATCTTTTTGCAGCCGTTGAAAGCGAAGAGCTAGAAAAGCGTATTCCTGCAGCACTTCAGCACCCTGAAAACCATTGGTTTGGCTTTTCAACGCGTGCACGCATGATTTTCTACTCGAAAGATCGCGTTTCTGAACCACCACAGACTTATGCTGACTTGGCTGACCCAAAATACAAAGGTCAAATTTGCACACGTTCATCTTCTAATATCTACATGTTGTCACTTTTGGCATCGCGCATTGCCCACGATGGTGCAGAAGTAGCAACACAATTTGCTCAAGGTCTTAAAGACAACCTAGCGCGTGAGCCTCAAGGCGGTGACACAGACCAGCTTCGCGGTCTTGTTTCAGGTGAATGTGATATCGCTGTGGCTAACTCTTATTACTTCGCACGTGCTATGCGCACAGAAGTAAAAGATCTTTCTGCTGATATCGATCAGATCGGCTGGGTTTTCCCTGATCAGGACGGCAACGGCACACATGTTAATGTTTCTGCAGCTGGCCTTTTGAAGAACGCGCCTAACAAAGAAAATGCGGTAAAATTCTTGGAATATCTCGCATCTGATTCAGCACAGCATTATTTCGCTGCAGGCAATGATGAATTTCCAGTTGTCGAAGGCGTTGAAAAATCAGCCTCTGTTATAAAACTAGGTAAGTTCAAAGCCGATGAGTTGAACCTGTCTGAGCTCGGCACCAACCAAGCCGAAGCACAGGAAATCTACAACACTGTCGGTTACAAATAAGCACGCCAAATTCGAAGGTGGCACCCTTCAATTAAGCTAGCTTTAGCCCGCGGCCTCGGTCGCGGGTTTTTTGTTTGCCTTGCCCACAATCGGCAGTGAGATTTCACTGTGGTGGCGTGGCCGAGAACCCGCGATTGTGAAACACAAAATGATAACGGGCAGCAGCCCAAACGCGACAATGATCAGCGATGGGACAGCGGCTTGCGCAAGACGCTCATCAGAAGCAAGCCGGTAGGCCTGCACAGCCAGTGTGTCAAAGTTGAAAGGCCGCAAAATAAGCGTTGCTGGCAATTCTTTCATTGTGTCAACAAAGACGATCAACAAACCGGTCAGAAGGCTGGCGCGCATGAGCGGCAGATGCACCTTCAAGAACATGCGCATACTATTTGCGCCTAGCGAGCGTGCCACCGCGTCAACATTCGGTTTAATCGCGCTCATGCCCGTATCAAACGCAGAAAGCGCTGCCGCCATAAACCGCACGGCATAGGCGAAAATCAAAATGATGATTGAACCTGACAGCAACAAGCCGCTGGAAATATCAAATTTCTCCCGCAAAAACGCATCAAGCGCATTGTCGAAAGCAGCCATTGGCACGAGCAAGCCAACCGCAATCACGCCGCCTGGAATAGCATAGCCAAGCCCTGCCAGCATTTTGGACCGCTCGGCCCAGCAGCTTGGATAAAGCCGCGACCAATAACCGACCAAAACAGCACCAATGACTGTAAACACCGCTGCAATCGACGATACGGTGAGCGAATTGGCAATGAAATGCACATAGCGCGATGTGAATGGGTTTTGGCCTGACTCAATCGCCATTTGTGTCAAAACGATCAATGGAATGAGGAAACCAAAAAGAATCGGTGCCACACAGATGACAAAAGCAAAGAAAGACTGCCAGCCTTTCAAGTGATGCGGCGCCATGGCCTCGACACGCTTACCTGCCTCATGATGTTTTGCAGCGCCGCGCTGCGCTTTTTCCAGAAAGACCAAAAACAGAGCAACAATCAACAGACAAAATGCCAGCTGAGCAGCTGCAGACCGATCACCAATCGAAAACCACGCTTGATAAATACCTGTCGCAAATGTTTGCACACCGAAATGCGCAACGGTTCCAAAATCAGCGACAGTTTCCATCAAAACCAGAATAACGCCGCCAGCGATTGCTGGGCGCGCAACGGGCAAACTAACACGTAAAAATGCAGACCATGGTCTATGGCCAAGTGTTCGCGCGGCAAGATATGCCGTCGGCGATTGGCGCAAAAATGCAGCGCGTGCGAGCAAATACACGTAAGGATACAACACAAACATCAACATAAGCGCTGCACCGCCCAAAGAGCGCACTTCAGGAAACCAATAATCGCGCGGCCCCCATCCGGTTATATCACGCAGCAAGGACTGTACGGCGCCGGGATGGTCCAATAAATCCGTATAGGCGTAAGCCAAAACATAAGCGGGAAACGCAAGCGGCAAAGCCAATAAAAACTCAAACAGTCTGCGGCCGGGGAATTGGCAAGTTGTAACAAGCCACGCCGTTGACGTGCCAATAACCGCAGAACCAAGGCCTACGAAAAAGATAAGCTGAACCGTTGCCCAAATAAAGCGCGGCATGACGGTGGTTGCCAGCCCCGCCCATGTATCAAATGTACCCGTTAACGCTGAAATGGCGACCGCAATAATCGGCACCAAACAAAGTCCGGCAAACAGGCCGACAGCTGCTTTAAATGAAAAACGACCCAACTGAGTACCAACTTAAATTGAAGAACTATAATTTCTCGCTGGAAAGTGGAGTAAATGAAACATATTTTATGGTCAACCGATCAACACCAGCGATGAAGTCGCACCAAGTTGGATAAACCAACCTCGAATTGGCTTCGCCTCTTAACTCACCTTAGAGAACCTATATATTGTGTGCTGAGTAAGCACCTCATTGGGCCTCAACACAGAAGTCGGAAAAGCAGCATTATTTATGGCATCTGGCCAAATTTGCGTTTCAAGGCAAATACCTGCCCCGAGCTCATAAGCACGGCCGTCCAAACCAGTATCTAAAACAGATAAGCCCCGACTTGCATAGAAATGAACACCGGGCTCTGTTGTTAAAACATCCATTTCCACGCCGGAAGAAGGCGCAGACACGCGCGCAACTTCAGTCAGCGGGCGGCGCGTATCGGCAAGACAAAAATTATGGTCATAATTTTTAAAGTCGCCAATCGGACGCAACACACGAAAATCATATAAAGTCTGGCTGACGTCAGCGATCTCACCGGTTGGAACAAGCGTGTCATCCGGCACAAGATAGCGCTCCGCATCCACCCTTAAACGGTGCAAACTAACATCATTACTGCCACCATCTTCAAGATTGAAATAGCTGTGATTAGTAAGATTGCAGAGCGTTGCTTTGTCGCTTTGCGCCTCAAGTTTAATACTCAGCGCATTGTCATCAGTTAAATGATAAGTGCACGTTGCGATAAGTTTTCCTGGGTAGCCCGCCTCTCCATCTTCACTTACAAGCTGAAGTTTAACGGCACTTTCGCTGATCTCAACAATGTCCCAACATTTGCTATAAAAACCATTAGGGCCGCCATGCAAATGATGAATTTCGCCTTCTGCGCGCTCCAGTTGATATTCGCGACCCTCAATCGTGCAGGTGCCGTTTGACACTCGGTTTGCGCAGCGCCCTATAATTGCACCAAAATAGACACGGTTATTTTCATAAGCCTCTAGCCTATCAAAACCAAGAACGAGCGGTGCATTGTGCCCTTGGAGGCGCAAATCCTGAACCACTGCGCCATAAGTGATTATTGACGCGGTAAGAGCGCCATTATGCAATGTGATTTTTTTGACCGGAGAACCACTTTTTGTCGTTCCCCAGTCTTTTATATTTGCTGCCTCAAGCATCACATTCCCAAACCACCAACAGCGACATATTTAACATCAAGATAATCATCAATGCCCTGATGGCCGCCCTCTTTACCAAGGCCAGATTGTTTTAATCCACCAAATGGCGCTTCTGGCGTAGCAATCACGCCTTCATTAATGCCAACGAGGCCGTATTTGAGTTCTTCCATCATGCGCCATGCACGCCCAAGATTTTGCGTATAAACAAAGCTCGCAAGACCAAAAATAGTATCATTGGCCATCGCAACCGCTTCTTCTTCTTTCTCAAATTTGAATACGGGCGCTACAGGGCCAAAAATCTCTTCTTTTGAAAACCGCATATTTTGCGTTGCGTTGGCAATCACGGTCGGCTGGAAGAATGTCTGGCCAAGTTCATGGCGTTTACCGCCAACGGTGATGTCACCACCCTTTTCAACGGCATCGCCAACCAGCTCTTCAACTTTCGCAAGTGCTGCATCATTGATGAGCGGTCCTTGAACCACACCATCCTCATTGCCTTCGCCAACTTTCATTGCGCCAGCTGCTTCAGTCAATTTCTTGACGAAGCTGTCATATATGCCCGCCTGAACGTAAAAACGGTTCGTACAAACACATGTTTGTCCTGCATTTCTAAATTTTGCAGCAATCGCACCTGTGATAGCGGCATCAATGTCCGCATCATCAAACACGATAAATGGCGCATTACCGCCAAGCTCCATCGACACTTTTTTGACCGTATCGGCAGATTGAGAAAGCAATATTTTGCCAACGCGCGTCGATCCAGTAAAGCTGATCTTACGCACCGCTTCGCTTGCACACAGCGCCTTGCCAATAGCAGCAGCATCGCCAGTCAGAATATTGACAACACCGGCAGGAACACCCGCTTGCTCTGCAATCAGCCCCCAAGCGATACCGGAATAGGGTGTAAATTCTGATGGTTTAATGATGATCGTACAGCCTGCGGCCAATGCCGGTCCAAGCTTGCGCGGAATCATCGACGATGGAAAATTCCAAGGCGTAATCGCGGCAACAACTCCCACAGGCTCCTTCATCACCATTAAACGGCGCGAAGCAATCGGGCTGGGCACAAGATCGCCATAAACACGGCGGCCTTCTTCTGCAAACCAACGCAAATAAGCAGCAGAACCACCAACTTCAGCCCGTGCTTCCGCAATTGGCTTACCCTGCTCCATCGTCAATAATTGTGCCAATGCTTCTTGGTTTTCCAAAACCAGATCATGCATTTTCAGTAAAATATTGGCACGTTCAAGCGCAGTGGTTTTACGCCATGTCTTAAAGGCTTCGACGGCCGCATCAATCGCGCGCTCAGTCTCTGCCGTCGAACAATCCGGCACAGTTCCAATGGTCGCCCCCGTTGCTGGATTATTCACAGCAATGGTTTGCCCATTATCAGCAGCAAGCCAAGCGCCATTGATGTAATTTTCTTCGCGAAGGAACTGATTACCGGTAGACATAGCATTTTCTCCCGCCAGATAAGGCATTTTTGCAGATTATTTTAATTGCATCCTTGTAAGGCAATCATTAGATGCGTCAATGAACTTTGGATTGATCGACCAGAAAGTCGTCTTGAGTCTTTTACTTGCGCGCGAAACCGTTTAGATACGCGGCAACCAAAACAATAAGTAGGCGCGCGGGGAACATTCGCGGTGCATATGAAATCAGAAGGATAACACCGTGGCAGACACGTTTAACAAAGTGGCAGACATTATTGCGGATACAAGTGAAATTGACCGCGAAACAATTACAGAAGAAAGCCACACGATTGATGATCTCGGCATTGATAGCCTTGATTTCCTTGATATCGTTTTTGCTATCGACAAAGAATTTGGCATTAAAATTCCGCTTGAAAAGTGGACGCAGGATGTCAATGACGGCAAAGTTCCAACCGAAGAATATTTCGTGTTGAAGAATCTTTGCGGTAAAATTGACGAACTCGTCGCGGCAAAATCTGCTTAATTGACAAAATCTATTTACTTGAAATGAAAATTCGATAGCCGGAGGGTCAACCATGAACGAACAGAACATGGACGGTCGTGACGTTGTAATTACCGGTATCGGAATGGTTTCGGCACTGGGTGTAGGCGCTCAGCAAAACTGGGACAATTTTTCATCAGGCGCTGCGCCTGTATTTAATAGTGAAAAATTTGCGCCCTACACCGTGCACCCTCTGCCCGAAATCGATTGGGCAGAGCAAATCTCTAGGCGCGACCAACGCCAAATGGAAGCGTGGCAACGCATCGGCACTTACACTGCCGGTTTGGCACTTGATGATGCCGGCCTAAAGGACAGCCCCGAATTTACGTCGACAATGGATATGATTGTTGCTGCCGCAGGCGGTGAGCGCGACGTTGATGTCGACACGATGATCCTTGCAGAAGCAAGCAAAGGTGAAACGGACACGAATATTATCGTCAATGAAAAATTGACGACAGAACTGCGTCCAACACTATTTCTAGCCCAGCTTTCCAATCTGTTAGCTGGCAACATTTCCATTGTGCATAAAGTAACAGGCTCCTCACGCACCTTCATGGGTGAGGAAGGCGCAGGCATTTCTGCCGTGCGCACTGCTGCGGCCCGCATTCGCTCAGGTCAGGGCACACATGCGCTTGTCGGCGCTTCGTTCAACGCTGAGCATCCAGATATGTTGCTTGGATATGAAATCGAGCATCACTTAAAGCGCGATGGCTGGACGTCTGTTTGGCAACGTGAAGACAGTGATGGCGGCGGCCTAATAACCGGTTCTGGCGGCACTTTCCTCGTTTTGGAATCACGTAGCCATGCCGAAGCGCGCGGCGCTCGTATTTATGCGACCCTAGAAAGCGTTGAGGCCGATCAAGGCAAATCAGATCAAGCTGCAACCGCTGAACGCTTAAGCGGAATTAGCAATGCGACAAAATTAGCAAATGCAAGCTACATCATTTCAGCAGCATCTGGCGCCAAGCAACGCACTGAAATTGAAAAAGAATTTCTAAATTCAACGCTTAAAGCCGTGCCAGTACGCGGCGTTGCTTCAGCCGTTGGTCATATGCGCGAAGTACAATTTCCCTTCGCCATCGCATTGGCCGCTTTGAGCCTGCATCACGAAAAACCAATTGAACAAATGGATAGCCGCTTTGAGGTTGCCATCAGCCAAAAGCCAGAGCGTGTTGGCGTGCTAAGCCTTGGATATGAAGACGCAGAAGGCGCAGCTTTTCTAACACCTGCGAACGGAGGCAAAGCATAATGTCAAAGTTCACCGATAAAAATGGTCGCCCAATCATTGCGATCACAGGCGCTGGCGTTGTTTCGTCACTTGGACGCGGCAAAAAAGATAACTGGGATAAGCTCACAAACGGCGTTTCAGGCATCCACAAAATTACCCGCTTCCCGCAAGATCATTTGCGAACAACAATCGCTGGCACTGTCGATTTTATGACGGCGCCAGAAGAAGGCTCTGCCGCCCTCACCTATACATTAGCGGAAGCTGCGGCCATTGAAGCCATCGACGAAGCAGGCATTTCGACAAGCGATTTTGGCGGCCAACTTTTCCTTGCCGCACCGCCCGTTGAACTTGAATGGCAACACCGCTTTCAATTAAACGCTGAAGGCGCTGAGCTTACACCGAGTGTTCAAAGCTATGACCGCCTGCTTCTCGCAGCAAAATCAAGTAAACATCCTTCGTTTTCAGCATCGGTTAAATTTGCGGCAACAGCGCGCCGCTTGCAGGATCGTATTGGTTCGCGCGGCCTTCCCGTCACATTGTCAACAGCATGCGCTTCGGGCGCAACGGCTATTCAAACAGGTGTTGAAGCCCTTCGCCGCGGCGAGACTGATCGCGCAATCGCTATTGGCACTGATGGTTCCGTGACAGCCGAAGCACTTATTCGTTTCTCGCTGCTTTCAGCGCTTTCAACACAAAATGACGAACCAGAAAAAGCCTCCAAGCCTTTCTCTAAAGACCGCGATGGTTTCATCATGGCAGAAGGTGCAGGCGCACTGGTTCTTGAAACACTGGAAGCTGCCACAGCACGTGGTGCAAAAATTCTGGGCATTATGGAAGGCTGCGGCGAATGCGCCGACGATTTCCACCGCACGCGATCAAAACCAGATGGATCACCAGCCATTGCTGCCGTTCGTGCCGCCCTTGACGATGCAGGCGTAACGCCAGACGAAATTGACTATATCAATGCGCACGGCACATCCACGCCTGAAAATGATAAGATGGAGTGCATGTCACTGACATCTATTTTTGGCCATAGACTTGGCGGGACACCAATATCCTCCAATAAATCAATGATTGGCCATACATTGACAGCCGCAGGCGCAATTGAAGCCGTATTTTCACTGCTTACAATTCGCAACGGCGTTCTTCCGCCTACCATCAATTATCTCAATCCAGATCCGGCTCTTGAAGTGGATGCGGTGCCAAATGAGAAGCGCGATGCTGATGTGAAACGCGTATTATCCAACTCATTTGGATTTGGTGGACAAAATGCCTGCCTTGTCATCGGGCGCGAACCCGCTTAGAGCCTTTCGTCAAACAGTAAAACAATAATAGGTGGCTAATGCGCGCGCTACAGCTTGTCGAAGACCGTAAACTTGAACTTGTTGAAGTACCGGAACCGGATGCACCGGGGCTCGGAGAAGTTCAACTACGTATTAAAGCGGTAGCACTAAACCATATTGATGTGTGGGGATGGCGCGGTATGGCTTTTGCAAAACGCAAATTGCCGCTCACCGTTGGCGCAGAAGCCTCTGCCATTGTCGAATCTGTCGGCCCAGGCGTCTCTAACTTTTTGCCAGGACAGCTTGTCTCCATCTTTGGAGCACGCACCTGCGGCCTTTGCCGCGCATGTAAAGAAGGTCGCGACAATCACTGCGAACATGTTGGCGGTGTGCATGGCTTCCATTTAGATGGCTTTGCGCAGGAACTGGTCAATATGCCAGCGCGCAATCTTGTCGCTGCCCCTCCTGGCGTTGATGAAATTGGCGCGGCTGTCTCACCCATTACTTTTGGCACCGTCGAGCACATGCTTTTTGACAATGCTAAACTTGAACCGGGCGAAACAGTTCTTGTCCATGCTGGTGGCTCCGGCATTGGATCAGCAGCAATTCAGCTTGCCAAAAAAATGGGCTGCACAGTCATCACGACCGTTGGCTCTGACGCGAAAATAGAACCAGCAAAAGCGCTCGGCGCTGATCACGTTATCAATTACCGCGAAGATCGGTTTGAAGGCGTTGTACGCAAACTGACAAAGAAAAAAGGCGTCGATGTCGTGTTCGAACATGTGGGCGCAGACACTTGGGCAGGCTCAATGCTTTGCATGAAGCGCGGCGGCAGACTTGTCACTTGCGGCTCAACATCAGGCGTTTCCACATCCATGAACCTTATGATGCTCTTCCAGCAGCAATTGCGCCTTATCGGGTCTTTCGGCTGTAATATGCGCAATATGGAAGATGCTATGCAGAAAATGGCACGCGGTATCGTGCATCCTGTTATCGACACTGAAGTTGATTTTGCAGGCATTGGCAAAGCACTTGAGCGTATGGAAACACGCGATGTGTTTGGCAAAATTATTTTACGCGTTTCCTGATAAGTACTCATGAGCTGGAAAATCCAGATATTCAAAGCCAAAACAAAGCTAAAGCATGTGCGCTATTGGCTTGAGGCAAAAGTGTCTTTTGCAATGCTGGGCGCGCTGCGTTTATTGCCAATGAAATCGGCAATGACACTCAACGCGAAATTATTGCAGTTCATCGGGCCTTACTTGCCACGCCATAAAATGGTGATTGAAAATCTCACTCAAGCCTTTCCTGAAAAGGACAGTGCGGAGATAAAAAAAATCGCACGCGGTATGTGGCGCAATATTGGGCGCCTAATTTCCGAGTATATCTTTCTTGATCAGCTTTTTGATTATGATCCTGACACAGATAAAGTCGGCCTTGTCGAAGTTGAGGGCGAAGATATTTTTCGCCGCCTTCATGCCGAAGGCAAGCCGTGCATCTTCTTTACGGGCCATGTCGGCAATTTCGAACTTCTTCCAATTTGCGCCGCAACCTATGGTCTTGAAGTAACAGCCCTTTTTAGACCGCCGAACAATCCATATATTGCAGAGCGTTTGCTCGCATCACGCACCACTGAAATGGGGCACCTTGTGCCATCAAAGGCCGGTGCTGCTTGGGGACTTGCGCGTGCGCTCGATAACGGTCAGTCGGTTGGCGTGTTGGTTGATCAAAAATTCGCGCGCGGCATTGTCAGTGAGTTTTTCGGCCGCCCAGTGCGCACAAACCCGTTGCTACCAAAACTTGCGCGCCAATTTAATGTGCCCGTATATCCTGCCCGCTGCATCCGGCTTCCCGGTGGCCGCTTCCGCTTGATTTTGGAAGAAGAACTGGTTTTGCCACGCGACGACAATAATGAAGTTGATGTTGCTCAATCAGCCCAAATGCTCAACGACGTTGTTGAACGCTGGGTCCGTGAAACGCCAGAACAATGGATGTGGCTGCATCGGCGCTGGATTAGTAAAACTGAAAATCTAAACAAATAATATGGGGCCAGCGGTCACTTATCGTCAGGCCGCCACCTTCCCAACATCAATGCTTGATAACAACGCGCATATTACGTGCGCCAACTTGGTGTGTCAGATCATAAAGCCGTTTTGCGTTCGCTGTCTTTAGGCGAACACAGCCATGCGATGCCACGCGGCCCAATCGGCTTACATAGTTCGTTCCGTGAATTGCATAGCCGCCGCGAAAAAAGATTGAATAAGGCATCGGCGAATTATCATATTTGCGCGAGTACCACATTTTATGCATGCGCTTCGGACTATAAGTACCGTGTGGCGTTCTATAACCTTTTCTGCCCGTGGAGACTTTCCAGCGGTGCATGGTTTTGCCATTCTTTTTCACCGTCATCGTCTGACTTGAAATATCCACATAGGCAACCAACTTCGCGGCCAATGATGTGCTGACACCTGATAAAACGATTGCAATCGACAATGTGATTGCGCCAAAAAGCTTCCCCATTTAACTCTCCTTAACCGAACTTAATCTTCCCCAATATTACGTTACGTCAGATTTTTAAAAAGGTCAAAAAAAGCAAATTAAGCCGTTAACGTCATCTTTTCCCTCACTTTTTTACTTGCACAATATTAAACATTAGGCAGTATATCTTCATGTTACAGCACCTATCAAAATATATAAATGATTCACGCGACGACTTAGTCGCCTTAACGCAGGACCTGGTTCGTTTCCCGACAATCAACCCTCCCGGTGATGCGTATCGGCCATGTGTCGAATATATTGCAAAGCGGTTGAAGCGATCCGGTTTTCATTGTGAGTTTTTCACAGCCGTCGATTACCCGGGCCATACCGATACATATCCGCGCATCAATGTGGTGTGTAGACGCGAAGGCAAACGTCCGGGAAAAACCGTTCATTTCAACTCCCACATCGATGTTGTTCCGCCAGGATTTGGCTGGACTTTTGATCCCTTCGGCGCAGCCGTTCATGATGGGAAAATCATTGGGCGCGGCACTTGTGATATGAAGGGGGGCTTGGCGACCTCTATTATCGCTGCCGAAGCCTATATACGGTGTTTTCCTGATTTTTCAGGTGCAATCGAAATTTCTGGCACGGTGGACGAAGAATCCGGAGGCTTTGGCGGTGTCGCCTATCTGGCTGAAAAAGGTATGTTTTCAAAGCCGCGTGTTGACCACGTCATCATTCCTGAACCACTCAACAAAGACCGTATTTGCCTTGGACACCGTGGTGTATGGTGGGCAGAAATTGAGACGCACGGTCATATCGCACACGGGTCAATGCCGTTTCTGGGCGATTGCGCCGTTCGCCATATGGGCGCTGTAATGGAGCGTTTTGAGCAAGATCTCTTTCCAGCGCTTGCACAAAAACAAACCGAAATGCCTGTGGTGCCTGAAGGCGCTCGTAAATCGACCATGAATATCAATGGTATTCAGGGCGGGCAGACAGATGGCTTTACCGGCTTGCCCTCACCCAATGTACCAGACAGCTGTAAGATGACCATCGACCGCCGCTATCTATTGGAAGAAAATGTCGAAGACGTGCGCAATGAAGTTGTCAGCATACTGGATCAGCTAAAATTGACCCGTCCTAAATTCGATTATTCATTGCGCGAACTCTGGTCTGTTGAACCAACAATGACAGACCGTGATGCGCCTGTTGTACGGGCTGTTGCAGACGCAATCCGCGATGAGTTTGGCAAAGAACCGGACTATGTAATCTCACCGGGCACATATGATCAAAAACACATTGCTCGCATTGGTCACTTGCATGACTGCATTGCTTACGGGCCAGGTGTGATTGATCTAGCGCACCAGCCAGACGAATGGATTGGCATCGAGGACATGGTGCAATCCGCCAAAGTTATGGCGAATGCAGTCCACGTGCTCTTATCACATAAACTTTAAAGTGTGCCGGATATCAGCGCGTAGATGATCAATCCCGCAACAGCAAAACCGGCATGAAATGTACAAAGCGTTATAAAAGGAAGATCTTTTGGGCCAAAATATATTTTCGAAGCAATTGTAGGCGCTAAAACCAACCATAAGAACGCAATGATCCATCCGGCAGGCAAGCCAATTAACAAGGGTACAGGAACCATAAATATGATCGACCAGACATGTTTTGCCCAGTTTCCTGCAACCGCTTTAACTGGAACACCTTTAAGCGCATTAGCCACAAATGCGGTCGCTATGCAGCCGATTATACCGCCAAGAATAATTGCTAACCATACGGATAATATTGAATAAATTGAAAACATAATCCCCTCCTAAATTTCTACATCAGACTATATATAACGTAACAATCCATGATTAGTTGCATAAAGACGGGGGTTATTGGCTAAAATAAAAGACAAGCCTTTACAAAGCCGAACCTTCCTGCTTAGACTTTGAAAATATTAACGGGGGAATTTCAATGACTTTACGTCCAATTTTACTCGGTGGATTAGCTGCCATCCTGTTCTCATCATCTGCACTTGCAGCCCGCATGGATTTGACCATCGGCATGGTGCTGGAGCCGCCAGGTCTTGACCCGACAGCAGAAGCTGCTGCAGCCATTGACGAAGTTGTTTATGCCAATATTTTTGAAGGCCTAACCCGTATTGGCCCTGATGGTGCAATAATGCCAGGGCTCGCTAAAAAGTGGACAATTTCTGAAGATGGCTTGTCCTATGCATTTGAATTGCGTGAAGGTGCAACGTTCCACGACGGCACGACACTTGATGCCTCTGATGTGGTGTTCTCGCTTGATCGTGCACGCGCTGAAGATTCAACAAACGCTCAAAAGGCACTTTTTTCAGCAATCGAAAAAGTTGAAGCAACGGGCGAGACAACAGTTGTCGTAACATTGTCAGAACCTTCTGGCGCATTTCTTTACAACATGGGCTGGGGCGACGCTGTAATCGTTGCGCCTGAAAGCGCAGATACCAATAAAGAAAACCCTGTAGGCACCGGCCCGTTCAAGCTGGATAACTGGCAGCGCGGCTCAGCAATTACTCTTTCGCGTAACGAAAACTATTGGGGCGAGCAGGCAAAACTCGACAAAGTAACTTTCCGTTTTATTCCTGATCCTGCTGCGGCTACTGCAGCGCTTTTAGCCGGCGATGTTCAAGCATTTCCAAACTTGCCTGCGCCAGAAGCTATCGCGCAGTTTGAGGCAGATCCGCGCTTTACCGTTGCTATCGGCTCGACCGAAGGTGAAACGATCCTCTCGACCAACAATATGAAACCACCATTTGATAATATAATGGTGCGCCGCGCGATGGCACATGCAATCGACCGCCAAGCGATTATTGATGGTGCAATGTTTGGTCTGGGCACGCCGATTGGCACGCATTTTGCGCCGCACAACCCTGCTTATGTAGAATTGTCAGAGACCTATGAATATAATCCAGAAAAAGCAAAAGCGATGCTTGCCGACGCTGGATTTGCAGACGGCATAAAAGCAACGCTAAAATTGCCACCACCATCTTATGCACGTCGCGGCGGCGAAATCATTGCCTCGCAATTACGTGAAGTTGGCATTGATTTGGAAATCATTCCGCTGGAATGGGGTCAGTGGCTAGAGCAAGTTTTCAGAGGCAAGGATTACGATCTGACTATCGTGTCACATACCGCACCCAATGACATCGATATCTATGCCCGCGATGACTATTATTTCCAATATGAAAACCCTGATTTCAAAGCACTCATTGCTAAGCTGAACGTCACAGCTGACGAAGAAGCCCGTTTTGATTTATACCGTCAGGCACAGCAGATTATCACCGATGATGCTGTAAATGTTTATCTTTTCCAATTGGCTAAGAATGGCGTTTGGGACGCTAAATTGAACGGTCTATGGGAAAATTCACCCGTTCAAGCAAATGACGTGACAGGCGTTAGCTGGTCCGAATGATGTTCACTCACTGGGAGGGTGCAGCAATGTATCCTCCCAATCATCGTGTGTTCCTTTCTGCATTGGATTGACCATGGCCTATTACATCGTGCGACGATTGCTAATCGTCTTGCTCACACTTTGGGTGGCGAGTATAATCATCTTTGCAATGCTGCAAGTTATTCCCGGTGATCCGGCACAATTAATGCTCGGCATTAATGCAACAGACGATTCAATAGCAGCCCTTCGCAGTCAGCTTGGTCTCGATGTTCCGCTTCTTCAGCGGTACTTAAATTGGATGAGCGGTATGATGGTCGGCGATTTCGGCTACTCATATACTTATGGCGCTGCTGTCGGCAGCCTCATCGCTGAGCGCGTTGTTGTATCCCTTCCATTGGCTCTCATAGCGTTGACACTTTCGACTGTGATCGCAATTCCGGTTGGCATTTTCACTGCGTCACGGCGCGGCACCGCGACAGATACAACCGCGATGGCAATCACCCAAGTGGGCATTGCTATTCCCAATTTTTGGTTCGCGATTTTGCTGGTTTATATTTTTGCTATTTCATTCCGGCTTGTGCCCGCAGGTGGATTTCCAGGCTGGGACGCAGGACTTTGGCCAGCACTAAAATCATTGCTACTGCCCGCAATAGCCCTCGCCTTGCCGCAGGCGGCTATTCTATCAAGGGTGACGCGCTCTGCACTGCTCGACACAATGGCCGAGGATTACATTAGGACTGCGCGTGCAAAAGGGCTGACAGCACAACACGTGCTATGGCATCATGCACTGCGCAATGCACTTATTCCTGTTTTGACCATTTTGGGGTTACAATTTGCGTTCCTCCTCGCCGGAACAATCATTATTGAAAATGTATTCTATCTACCAGGGTTGGGACGTCTTGTGTTTCAATCAATCCAGCGCCTTGATTTGATGGTGGTGCAGTCCGTTGTTGTTCTGCTTGTAGCCTCCGTCATTCTCATCAATTTTCTTGTCGATCTTGCCTATGCTTGGGCAGATCCGCGCCTAAGACGGGAGGGATGATCGATGAATGATCAAGTACACAACGCTGAAGCTGAAGGCTGGCGCACATTTTTAAAAAACGCTCTACGCAATAAAAACTTTTTGGTCGGCATTTTCTTGACCGGATTTGTTCTCGCAATTGCGCTAATATCCTTTGTCTGGACGCCGTTTGACACAACTAAGCTAATCATAGCTGACCGCCTTAAAGCGCCGAACCTCACTTATTTTCTCGGCACAGATCATTTTGGCCGCGATATATTTTCTATGGTTATGGTCGGCGCACGTAACTCCATTGCTGTTGCCCTTTTTGCTGTCGGCATCGGCATATTAATCGGTGTTCCGCTGGGGTGCTGGGCAGCTGCCAAGCGCGGTATTGTTGATGAATTACTGATGCGCTCATCAGATATTATCTTTGCTTTTCCAGCGCTGTTGTCAGCCGTTATGATTACTGCGATTTTTGGCCCCAGTGCCACCAATGCCATCATCGCAATCGGTATATTTAATATTCCCGTCTTTGCCCGCGTAGCACGCGGTGCAGCGCTCTCCATCTGGTCACGCGAATATATTTTAGCAGCACGCGCTTCTGGCAAAGGCGCTGTACGCATTACCCGCGAACATATCCTGCCAAACATTACAAATATCTTGGTTGTTCAGGGCACAATCCAATTCTCGCTTGGCATCTTGGCAGAAGCTGGCCTGTCTTATGTCGGATTGGGCACACAGCCACCGGATGTGTCTTGGGGCCGTATGCTCAATGAAGCGCAAACGATGATGTCAATTGCCCCTCATATGGCGATTATTCCCGGCGTGGCTATCATTGTGACAGTCCTTGGATTGAACCTGCTTGGGGATGGTCTTCGCGACCTACTTGATCCAAGATTACAGCGGGAGCGCTAACATGGCTTCACCTCTTTTAAAAATCAAAGATTTAAGCCTTAAAGTCGCTGAAACTAAGATTCTGCACGACATTGATTTGCAAGTAGAACGCAAACAAATTGTTGGCATTGTTGGTGAAAGTGGCTCTGGAAAATCACTCACCGCACTGTCTGTGATGCAGCTTTTACCAAAAGTCTGCAAACTCGGCGGGCTGATAGAGTTCGATGGCAAAGATCTCTTAAATATGAGCGAAAAGTCCATGTGCTCCTTGCGTGGCAACGAAATTGGCATGGTGTTTCAAGAACCCATGACAGCGCTCAATCCGGTTAAAACGATCGGCGAACAAATCAGCGAAGGTATCCGCTGGCACACAAATGTATCGCGTGCCGAGGCCGAAGAACGCGCGCGCCATATGCTCGACCGCGTAGGATTGCCCTCATCAAAGTATCCGCTTGATCGATATCCGCACGAACTATCTGGCGGACAGCGCCAGCGCGTTGTGATCGCCATCGCTACGGCTTTGAACCCTAAGCTACTGATTGCGGATGAACCAACCACAGCCCTTGATGTTGTGCTGCAAGCACAGATATTGGACCTGCTTAAAGAGCTGGTTGCTGATAATGATATGGCGCTCATTTTGATCAGTCATGATCTGGGTGTCGTTGCCGATGTTGCTGACGACATTACTGTTATGCGTAAAGGCGTGGTGGAAGAAACTGGGCCAACCGTTCAAGTTCTCAAAGAGCAAAAACATCCCTACACTGCGCAGCTTGCAAAAGCCTCTGTCCATATTCCAGCTTGGCAAAACCGCGCACAAAAACCGGCCGCAGAGCCCCTGCTCCAAATTAATGAGCTCAACAAAACCTATAATGGACGCAGAACAGGCTTCGTTTCACGCGCACCAGATTTCACCGCCGTCAACAATGTCTCATTCTCCATTGCCCATGGACGTTCAGTTGGACTGGTCGGTCGTTCTGGTTGCGGCAAGTCTACGCTCGCGCGCATGATATTGGGCCTCAGCAAGCCAACGAGCGGAGCGATACAATTTGATGGCAAGGTAACCACCGACCTTGATGATAACACGATGCGCGCCAGCCGGCGTCATATGCAAGTTGTTTTCCAAGACCCTTACGGCTCGTTTAATCCCAGAAAAACCGTGGAATGGCTGGTTGCAGAACCATTATTTCTCGAAGATGAGGATCTCACAAGAAATCAAAAACGTGAACGCATTGCAGGCGCGCTCACCGAAGTTGGCCTGCAGGCTGATGCGATGAAGAAATATCCGCATGAATTTTCCGGCGGCCAGCGCCAGCGCATCGCTATTGCCCGTGCGCTCATCACACGTCCAAAACTCATAGTCGCAGATGAACCCGTATCGGCTCTTGATGTTTCAATACGTGCGCAAGTGTTGGATTTGCTAGCAAAGCTCAATGATGATCTTGGCATCGCGTTTTTGTTCATCACCCATGACTTGAGTGTTGCCCGCGCCATTACCCATGAAGTTATGGTGATGAACGAAGGAAAAATTGTTGAACAAGGCCGCACAGCCGATATTCTCGACAATCCACAAACGCAGGCAGCGCAGATGCTTGTTGATGCAACGCCCGATTTACAGCAGGCAATAGAACGGCGCTCAGCCAACAATTAAGTTTTGAATGAGCACGAGACCCGCCAATAAAATTGTCCCGATAAGCATCGCGCGCCAATAGATACCAATGGCGCGTTCAATGTCGCCTGCTGAAGCGCTCTTGTTGCCGCTATCATTCATAAAAGGTTCGTCAGCAATGTCGCCTGCGTAAATACGTGGGCCACCGAGCGCTAAATCAGTCGCTGCTGCCATCGCACTTTCTGGCCAACCTGCATTCGGTGAACGGTGCAGCGATGCATCCCGAAGCATCGTTTTGAGATTAAAAATCCAGCGCGGCGGTGTTGAGGCAAGGACGATCAACCCACCGGTCAACCGCGCAGGCACATAATTCGCCAAATCATCGAGTTTTGCCGATGCGCGGCCAAAATCGCGATATTGATCATTCAAATGACCAATCATGGAATCTGCAGTGTTCAACATTTTGTAAGCAAACAATCCCGGCAGGCCAAATATCGCGTACCAAAATGCAGGAGCAACAACACCATCCGATGCATTTTCTGCCAAGCTCTCGATTGCAGCACGGCAAACAGCAGGCTCATCTAAGGTCTGAGGATCGCGCCCAACAATCATAGAAACGGCCAAGCGCCCACCCGCTAATCCGTTTTTTCGAAGCCCCTTGGCAACCAAACCCACATGGTCTGACAGGCTCTTTTGCGCTAGAAAAATCGCCACGGTAATCGCTTCAAGAACCAGCCCCAGAGCACCCAAGCGAAGCAATAATTCAGACATGATCCACCCGCCTATGACAGATGCAATCATCAAAAAACCGATAACAACAAAGCCACGCTTTTCTTTGTCTAAGGCAGAAAGAGTGGACCGATTATAGCGTTTATTCGCCCATGAAATGGCTGCACCAAAAGCAACAACAGGATGGGTAAAACGCTGCCACAGCCAGTCAGGATCGCCGACAAAACGATCAATGATCAACGCGATGAGCAAGATCAAAAATGTTGAGGTTCCCAATATCATTTCACGCTTCTGCTCTCTTAATCTGCTTGCGCAAGCGCTGCTTCCAAACGAGCAAAGTCATTATCATGACGTGGAAATCCAAACCGTATCCATTCCGGCGCATAGTCAAACTCGCGCACCAGAATATGATTCTGCGCCAACACCTTAGCAACATCATTTGAATCAGAACGTGAGGCCGTAACAAACAAATCTGTAGAGCCTTCGATTGCAAAACCATAGGCGCTTAGCATCGCCTCAAGCCGTATGCGATTTGCACTTAAGGTCGAACGCGCCTCATTAATCCACACATTATCGCGCATGGCCTTTTCACCTATAAAAAGCGCTGGGCCGGACACCGCCCACGGACCTAGCGACATACGCAAAGCATCGATTTTAGCTGGCTCACCAATCGCAAATCCAAGGCGCAAACCAGCAAGCCCGAAAAACTTGCCGAATGATTTTAGCACGAGCAAACCGGAGCCGCCTGCCTCACCCACAAGGGAACAATCTGGAGCGACATCAGCAAAAGCCTCATCGACGATAATTTGCGCGC
The DNA here is from genome assembly GCF_000620605.1 of Ahrensia sp. 13_GOM-1096m. Taxonomy (NCBI): domain Bacteria; kingdom Pseudomonadati; phylum Pseudomonadota; class Alphaproteobacteria; order Hyphomicrobiales; family Ahrensiaceae; genus Ahrensia; species Ahrensia sp. 13_GOM-1096m. Next base: position 199,557 of record NZ_KK211156.1, on the reverse strand, counting down.
CCGATAGAGCACCTTGCTTTACTTTATATGCACCAACACTACGCCCATCTGGATTATTAAGATTGCCGACCACAACCACATTTGACGCCTTCAACGCCGCATCAAAATCAGCTGCCTTGTGCACTTGCGTCCCCGCATTAGTATAGCAGCGCTCATATTCGTTATAGGTTGGCGAGACGATGGCAATATCTGGCGTAGGCAGCAATTCAGGCAGCCGTTGAATAATCGCTTGCGTACCGGGCGCCGCAACGATAGCTGCGCCTTCAGGCACATTATAATAGCTGCATGCAGCCATCAAACATGCCTCTAAAAGGCTCTCATCTGGCAAGCGGTGCCAAACATCATCAGGCATATCAGGAATGGGATAAGGCGTAGGATTTATCCCCGTAGACAGATCAAGCCATTCAGATTTATGCCCGCCATAAAGCGCTATTGCACGATCAATGCCGCCGCCATGCTGAACTTTAGTCATCAAGCAGCCCGATCAATCACGTGGCAGTAGGAGCCCGCAACAGAGCCGACGCGCAAACCCGCCTCGCCCAGATCATTGCCCAGCGCATCACGCATCGCAAAAAGCGGCTCACCAACACCACGCTTAATTTCAGTAGAATAATGAAACTCATGACCTTTAAGATCAAACTGCCAAGGTGATCCATCAAGCGGCTTGAGTTTGCGATATCCAAGGTGGCGCTTGCGTGTTTCAAAACTTGTTTTCAACGGCAACAACCCAAGCATATCGTGGCTTTTGCCATCCGCATCTATAATCGCTTCTCCAAGCACCATATAGCCACCACATTCGCCATAGATCGGAATTTTACGGTCGGCAGCATTACGCAATGCCCGTTTAAAATGCTTCGTTGCGGCAAGCTGCGCTGCGTATAATTCAGGATATCCACCGGGCAGAAAAATAGCATCGGCCTCACGTTCCGGCCCTTCATCGGCAAGTGGTGAAAAATAAGAAATCTCTGCACCAGCCGAACGCCACCCCTGCACCATATGCGGATAGCAAAAGGCAAAAGCATCATCGACAGCAATCGCAATATGTTGCCCAAGCGGCGGCAATAATTGCGGCCGCGCAATGGAGATGAGTTGCGCATCGAGCTTCGTCAAAGCATCAAGATCAAGGCTTTGGCCCATAATCTCACCGGCTTTATTCAAAAAACCTTCCAAGCTTTCATGCTCGCGCGCCTGCACCAACCCCAAATGACGACTTGGCAACGCCAAATCTGCATCCTGCATCACAACGCCGAGGATAGGAACATCAAGCGGCTTAAGTGCAGCGCGCAGCATCTGTTCGTGGCGCGCACTGCCAACGCGGTTTAAAACAATTCCGGCAAATCGAAGTGAGGGCCGATAGTTCATATAACCCGATACAAGAGCAGAAATCGATTGCGCCATACGCGCACAATCTACCACAAACACAATCGGCAGTCCAAGCTGTTCAGCAAGGTCCGCAGCGCTTCCTGTTCCATCAGCCGCACCGTCAAAAAGCCCCATCATCGCCTCAACGATGAGCAGACGATTTTCGCCATGCTTATGTGCAAGATCATCAATCAAATCATCGCGCATCGCCCAAGGGTCAAGGTTAAAACAAAGCTCGCCGCTGGCAAAAGCGTGAAATGCCGGATCAATATAGTCAGGGCCAGCCTTGGCAGGTGCCACAGCAACACCTGCAGTGCGCAGCGCACGCAAAAGTCCAAGCGTCACCGTCGTTTTTCCAGAACCGGAATGCGGCGCAGCGATCATAAAACCGTTCATGCAGATTGACCTTGAGCGCGAGTGCCAAGCGGATCAGGCACAAGTGTGCGCCCCTCTTCCAGTGCCCCTTTCCAATCAAGCCCTTTACGAAGGCGAACAACCTCGCCAACAACAACGATTGCTGGCGGCTTGAGACCAGATGCTTCTACATCTTTAGCAGCATTACCCAGCGTTGATTCTAAAACACTTTGCTTGTCGGTTGAAGCATCGCAAACAAAGGCAATCGGCTCGTCCGCTGACCGCCCTTCAGCAATTAAACGCTTTGCAATGACATCAATATGTTTCATCGCCATATACATCACGATGACCTTTGAGCCACGCGCAACGCCAGCCCAATCAATTGCATCTGGCATAATGCCTGTAGCATCGTGCCCCGTCAAAAATGTCACATTATGGTTGGTTTCACGGTGCGTGACCGGAATGCCTGCGTAAGCAAGCCCGCCAATGCCCGCCGTAATGCCCGGCACGATTCGAAACGGAATACCATGTTCAACAAGCGTCAACGCTTCTTCGCCGCCTCGCCCAAACACAAACGGATCACCGCCTTTTAAACGCAGAACGCGTTTACCCGCTTGAGCATATTCAACAAGCTTGAGTGAAATATCGCGCTGTTTTGGCGAAGGTTTGCCGCCGCGTTTACCCGCATATTCCAATTGCGCATCGCTTGAGGCTAATTTTAAACATTCTTCATTTACCAAGGCATCATAGATCACGACATCAGCTTGGCTAAGAGCATTTGCAGCATGAAGCGTCAGCAACCCTGGATCGCCTGGCCCTGCGCCCACAAGCCAAACATGTCCCGCCTCAAAATTAGGCAGACGATCACGCAACGCATCGCTTATATTGGCTTGTAACGACATTGTCTAAAACACCTTTCGGTAAGTCTCTCATCAGAGTATAAAACGCTTATGAACAATATGCCACAAGCAGATGAACCGGATGCCGGTTTGCGAAAACCCGATGGTCCATTGCGACGCGGCTGGACAACAGGCGCGTGCGCAACGGCTGCAACAAAAGCTGCGTTAACCGCTTTGCTCACAGGCAAGTTTCCTGATCCAGTTTCAATCACATTGCCCAAGGGTGAACAACCTGCTTTTGCTCTCGCCACAGAGAAACTTGAGCGTAACTTTGCACAAGCCGCAATCATTAAAGACGCTGGCGATGATCCAGACATTACCCATGGCGCGATGATATGCGTTACAGTCGAACCATCAGAGATAGGCATCGTGTTTGCAGCAGGCGAAGGTGTGGGCACAATTACGCTTGAAGGCCTGCCTTTGCCTGTCGGGCAAGCAGCGATTAATCCCGTACCACGTCAACTCATGACCAATATTGTGCACGAAATTTGCGCCCAGCAAAGCGTTGCGCCGAACTTCAAAATTACCGTTTCTATTCCGGGCGGCGAAGCACTTGCGCAAAAAACGTGGAACCCGCGCCTTGGCATAAAGGGCGGTCTCTCCATTTTGGGAACTACGGGCATTGTGCATCCTTTTTCATGCTCTTCGTGGATACACTCCATCCACCGCGGTATCGACGTTGCACGGGCGGCAGGCATCAACCATGTACTCGGCTCAACCGGCTCAACATCAGAAGATGCTGCCATCAAGGTCTATGGATTTGAGGCAATTGCACAACTCGATATGGGAGATTTCGCAGGCGGTCTTTTAAAATATTTGCGTGAGCATCCAATCGATAAAATCACCATTGCAGGCGGCTTTGCTAAGATCGTCAAGCTCGCCCAAGGCGCTGTTGATCTCCACTCTGGCCGCAGCCAAGTCGACATGAATTTTCTAGCCGCACTCACTGAAAAAACTGACGTTAAGTCACCTTTGAATCAAAATCTTAAGGACCAGATTCTAAATGCAAACACAGCGGCACAAGTGCTTGATTTGACTCGCACAAACAATATCGACTTAACCGCCCCAATTGCTGATCTCGCGCGACAAACAGCACTGAACGTGCTGCGTGACGCTCCCGTTGATGTGGAAATTATGATTGTGGACCGCAAAGGAAGTGTGCTTCATCAAACCGGATTTAACGGTTCATGAGCCAAACCATTTTGATTTTAGGCGGCACAAAAGAAGCCGCTGAATTGGCAGAAAAACTTGTCTTGGAATTGCCGCAAGCACGCATCATTTCTTCGCTCGCTGGACGCACAAAAGAACCATCGCCTGTTGCAGGCGAAGTGCGCATTGGCGGATTTGGCGGTGCAGAAGGTTTGGCTAGGTTCTTAACTCAAAACAATATCACGCGCCTCATCGACGTCACGCATCCATTTGCAAAAAACATATCTAAAAATGCGAAAATCGCGGCGGTTAATACTGGCATTAAATTAGAAATCAGAACGCGCCAACCTTGGCAAAAATCACAAGACGATCTTTGGATTGAAGTCACAACATTGGAAGATGCGCGCAAAGCAATTCCAATTGGTGCCCGCGTTCTTTTAGCGCTTGGCAGTCAATATATTGATATTTTCAAAACGCGGAGCGACGTGCACTTCATAGTGCGCATGGTCGATGAACCATCCACACAATTGTCGTTGCCGAACCATCAAATTATCATTGGAAAGCCCGGCGACATAGAAGATGAAACTGCGCTTTTAAAGCAGTTCTCCATCACACATATCGTTTGCCGCAATTCAGGTGGCCAAGGCGCATATGCCAAAATTGAAGCAGCACGCGCCTTGAAAATCCCCGTTATTATTATTGGGCAAAATACTTAGTTTAACGGGGAAACATCCATCGCCTTTGGCCATGTGACCCGATAACCGAAATCAACTTTTGTCGCCGTGCCGGCTTCCATATTCAAATCCCAATGCAAAATGCCGCGCTTACCATCAACATCTTCTTGCGTCGGCTTCGTTGTTCCGGCCAACATGGCAACTTTAATGTCCTCATGGTTGGCAACCGGCAATCGGTCCACAATCGTAACATCCATCGGAAATCCATGGAGGTTTTTGATCGTGGTCACGGCTCTACGCTCATTGGTCAATGACGCGGAAATGAGGCCAGTTTCACCTTCTTTTTTATCTGTCTCAACAAATTCAACAGTAACAAAATCGTCCTGACCAAAGCTCAAATCATGCGTATCATTAGGAGCAAGCATTGGCATTTGCCCGCGCCCAATATAAGCGCCATCGCGTGACAGCAGCACTGGACCCGGCAAGTAAGTCGCATCGCCCTTGAGCGTAAAACCAGCGATTAAATAGGCCGCTGCATCCAAACGCGGAACCGCATAGGCGCTCACATCAACATCAAAATTATCTTCGCCCATAACCACGGATTTGGTTTCACCCGTATTGGTAATCGTCACTTTTCCCGCGATTGCATAGGTTGCTTGATAGCCGCCCGTTTCCATAATCGCTGTTTGCTGAGCCATATTTCCCATTGGTGCGGCTACAGCCAATACCTCTGGCTCTGCGACATCAGCATAGCTTAAACGAACACTATCTTCCAACGCTTGAACCTTCGATGCTGAACGCGCCATGGGCTTTATCTGGTTTATTTCAAACGAAGATAAATCAGGTGCAGCAGTGCGCGTGGACGGGCGTGCCGTTGAAAGTGTGAGTGCAACATTGTCCCAGCTTTCAGCCGTCGATTGACGCACATTGGCACGGCGTACAATTTCCATTGTTGGATCTGTACCATCACCCAACGATAATTCAGCATCATAGACGGCCTGCCACCCCGCATCGCGGATGGCATATTTTATCTTAAATGAAGCCTGTCCTGCATCTTTTGCATCAAGATTAATTGCCACGACAGAGCGCAATTCTTCATTTGGCGCAAGCTGCGCGATCTGACCTTGTAAATCCTGAATTTGGCGCTGAATATCGCGTTGGCTCGCGCGCGCATCAATCGTCCGCTTGGCATAAGCATCAAGGCGCTGCGCCGCTCCATCAAGCAGATCGGCGACCTCAAATGCGGAAAGAACATTGCTTGCATCACCCTGATTAGGCTTGCCCGCATTTGAAATCAGATTTTGCAACATTGAGCGCTGCAAATCCGTATCCGAGATAGCTTGATCAAGCCTCATATGCTCATCATTGTGCGCTTCAATCTGTAATTCTATCTTAAGTCGATCTTCGGGGTTTTCATTGCGTGAAAGATAGACCTGCCGCACATCGACAGAACCGATCGAAATATCGCCATCGCTTACACCTTCCACCCGCACGCTATCGGCTGAAATATCCGCAGGTAGATTTTCAATCAGCACAACATGCGTGCCCTGCTTCATCTCGCCTGTCGCGACACGCTCAACTTCTGCGCCCCGCGGAAAAACGGTTACAGCATCAACCGCAGATGAAAATTTAAACTCATCGGCAAAAGCCGAACCAAGCATCGTTGTCGAAAGCAAAATTGCCAATGATATTGTTTTCATGAAAACCCCTCCAGTTTTATAACTGTACGTTTCATTCCGTGAAAACTTGGTCTGAATTAGACCGGTTTGTGACCATTACAGGGCCAACAAACAGTTTCAAGAAAAGTGATAGCGGTTTCCAGACTGGGAAAGCGAAATTTTGCGAGACGCATACCCGCCAGGTTATTTCGCTTTCTTTTTCCCTTTATTGCGAAGCACATGGGCGTAATCAGCATTATAAAGATCACTATCGCGGAACTCGACATCGCCAAAAACTTTACCAACCATAATCAGCGCTGTACGCGTAATTTTATGCTTGCGCACTTCTTCTTTCATCCCCGCCAGCGTTGTCTTGATATAAAGCTCATCGGGCCATGTCGCGCGATAAGCAATCACCACCGGACAATCATCACCATAATAAGGCTCTAGCGAACGGCGAATATAATCCAGATTTCTGATCGACAAATGGATCGCAAGCGTTGCTTTGGATTGCCCAAGAATTTCGAGTTGCTCACCGTCTGGCATCGCAGAAGCTTTCATGCCTGTGCGAGTCACGATGATCGTTTGTGCAATTTCCGGCAATGTAAGCTCGGTCTTAAGCTTTGCAGCAACACCAGCAAAAGCTGGCACGCCCGGCACAACATCATAATCAATACCAAGCGCATCAAGGCGGCGCATCTGTTCAGCTACAGCGCCATAAATCGCCGGATCACCGGAATGAACACGGGCAACATCTTGGCCAAGTTCATGCGCCTTTTTGATCTCTTCAATGATTTGATCAAGATGCATTGGCGCAGTATCCATAACCAACGCATCATCTGGCGCAGCTTCGACAATTTCTGTTGGCACCAATGATCCTGCATAAAGGCAAACAGGGCAATTTTCGATCAACCGCAATCCGCGAACAGTGATGAGGTCAGGCGCGCCCGGTCCTGCGCCAATAAAATAGACGGTCATCGTGTGCTCTCCATTTGTGTTGTGTCTTTGCCGCTATAACCGCGCGGTGTGTAAACCCATGATTTGCCATCGCCAGTCGTAACAACACGGCTATCCGATGAGCCAACGATAACGACCGTCAGCATGTCGACATCATCAACATTCAATTCGCCGAGCGGCACAATGCGCACCTTTTCACCGTCACGGCCAAGATTTGTTGCTAGAATAACAGGCGAAGTGGCAGGTCGATGATTGAGTAATTCATCGCGCGCCCAAGCAAGCTGCGTCCGGCGCTTTTTTGAGACTGGATTGTAAAAGGCAATCACAAAATCACCTTCACCAGCAGCGCGAACACGTCTTTGAATATCGGCCCAAGGCGTCAAGAGATCAGACAATGAAATCGTGCAAAAATCATGGCCAAGCGGTGCACCAGAACGTGCAGCTGCCCCCTGCAATGCAGAAATACCCGGCGAGCAGATAACTTCAATGCGCTGCGCAGCATCCGTAATACCGCCTTTGTCGAAAAGCTCATAGATCAATGTCGCCATCGCATAGATGCCCGCATCGCCTGAACATACGAGCGCAACATCTTTGCCTTCGCCTGCAAGCTCCATCGCATGGCGCACGCGATCTTCTTCCTTGCCAAGATCAAAATCATGCCTCTGCTTGCCATTGGCCAAAGGTCCAAGCAGATCAAGATAAAGCGAATAGCCCACAAGGTCTGTGGATTTCAAAACCATGCGGCTGACTTCTGGCGAACGCCATGCTTCTGATCCGGGCCCAATGCCGACAACATACACAGTGCCCCGCGCCCTGCCTGCAAGCGCCGTCATTGGTTTTGCGGCACGCGCTATCGCACATGTCGATTTTTTAGTTTTAGCTTTCGGGGCGATCAAATCACCATCGCCGCCAACAGATGCCAATGCTGCGCCTTCCGATACACCGTGGCAGCCAACTTCGGCAAAAACCACATCGGATGGGTTTTGCAATCGCGCTGTCTCCGCTTCCAAAGAAGCTGCATCGAAGAACCGTGCAGGAACATTAAAATGGTTTGCCAAGGCATGAACAGCTGCCTCATCTGACTTCACATCAATCGAAGCGATGCACGCAATGGAATGCTGCGAAAGATTAGCCTTGCTCAACTGCTCTAAAACTAACTCTTGCAAGTCTTCGGCAGGGCAACCACGTTCACAGCCAACACCAATAACGATGTTTTTAGGGTGATAAACCAATTGGTTTGCGCTTGGCGCATAGGTTTGATCCGTGACCACAATTGATACAGCGCCATCATCAGCAAATGACAATGCACTTGCCGTCAGCCATTCAGCTTGGCCTTCAAGCTTGACCGTTGCGCCTGCGACAAGGGAAGCCATAACTTCTTTTGCAGCTTCAGGATTGGCCAGAACAAAACCATCGGGCGGATTATCAAGCGCAACACCAAACTTCACATCGCCCGCCGTGGTCACAGCTGCAAAACCATTCAAAGCGTCTGCGATTTCACGCGCTAAATCATTGGCACCATGATGCCCACCCAAAAGCGGCACAATGCTTGCCCCATTTTCAGAAACGGCAAGCACAGCTGGCTCGTTCATTTTGTCACTGAGCACTGGAGCGAGCAACCGTATCAATGCACCCGAAGCCATCACGGCAACAATGGGCGTGCCATCTAAAAACAGCGCTTGAACATGTGCACGCAGATCGTCGATTGGCGTCAATTCAGCGCCAGATACACGTTTTTTCTGCGCGTGAATAACGCCGTTTGTTGCTTCTGCGATTTTCCGCGCAACCGGAAGCGCAGATTCGCTCAGCACAATAATGGCAGTTTGCTTAGTCATATTTTGTCACATTCATATTAGCGGTGTCGATCCAAGGCTCTGCGCCTTTGTAAATCGTGATCATAGAAAAATAGGGAGCGGTTTCGTCCGTCATATCAGCAAGGCGCATGGTGCGTTGTTCGGCAAGGCTCACGCGCTCAAGGTAAACTGCCTTATCAAGCAGGTTCATTTCGCCCATCAATGTGCGAATACGCGCAAGATGGCGGCCAACTTTCATAATGACGAGTGCATCAGCCGCATTAATGCGTGCACGCAATTCATCATCTGGCAAAGGCCCCGGCAAAATTGTCAGAACATCATTGCGCGCAGCAAGCGGAATGCCGCTCATCGCAGCACCCGTCATAATAGATGAAACACCCGGCACGACTTCGCAATCATAGCGCTCAGCCAAGCGCTCATAAACATACATGAAGGATCCATAAAAGAACGGATCACCTTCACAAAGAACCACCACATCACGGCCAGCATCAAGATGCGCCGCAATATTTTCAGATGCTTCATCATATACTTGAGCGGCTGGAAACCGCTCAACACGCATCGGCACAATGATGGGAAGCTCAATTTGTTCAGCACTCAGATATTCGGCAACAATAGACCGAGCAAAGCTTTGCCCGCTATCAGGTGCCGGATAGGCAACAACCGGACAGGATTGCAAAATGCGGTGCGCTTTGATCGTAATAAGTTCCGGATCGCCCGGCCCAACGCCCACGCCATAAAGTTTACCGCTCATAGGTCTTTACTCCATGACCACTGCGTCACAGGCATAGAAGGTTTCCAGCCGTGAAAAGAACCAACATCAATGACACTTTCCACGGAAATGCGTTGCAGCTCGCCGCCATGTTTTGCAAAAACTTCCAGCAGCACAGCTTCGCTTTCAAGCGTTACAGCATGGGCAACAAGACGGCCATGAGGTTTCAAAGCATCAATTGAAGCCGCGACAGTCTCCATTGATAAGCCGCCGCCGATAAACACAGCATCTGGCGCAGGCAACCCACCCAAAGAGTGAGGCACTTGCCCGTCCACTAATTTAAGCTTGGGCGTGCCGAGCTGCGCAGCATTTTGCTGCGCCATAGCACGGCGATCTTCGCGCGGCTCCAAACCAATGGCTTGCGCTTCTGGTGCACCGCGCATCCATTCGATTGCAATAGAGCCGCACCCACAGCCAATATCCCAGAGCAATGCGCCGCGTGTTGGGGCGAGCTTAGACAGTGCTAACGCCCGAACAGCACGCTTGGTCATTTTGCCATCATGAACAAAGGCATCATCGGGCAAACCAGTGCGCGGCAATATCTGCGCCCCTGCCCCAGCAACACATTCAACGGCTAGAGTGTGGAAATCTGGAACATCATGTTTCCAGCTTTCTGCAACACCTTCAAACCGCGCCTCGTTTGGGCCCCCAAGTGCGGCAAGTACCGTCATTTTAGATGCGCCATAGCCGCGATCAACAAGCAGTTCTGCGACCGTTTCAGGCGATGTTTTGTCTTTTGTCAAAATGAGCAAACGCACATCCGGCGCAAAATATGGAACGATCTGTTCGGCCGCACGGCCATGCACGGTCAGCGTTTCAACATCTGCCAAGGACCAGCCAAGCCGAGCCGCCGCCCATTGGAAGGCAGACAATTGTGGATGATAAGCAATTTCAGCTGCAGGAATAGCGCGGCCAATACGTGCGCCAACCGAATACCAAAGTGGATCACCCGTCACCAAAACAACGACAGATTTTCCCTTATAGCTTTTAATCGTATCAATCATCGCATCAAAAGGTGACGGCCATTTAATGCGCGTCGCATTGGGCGCATCGGCCAATTTATGATGGCGACCCCCGCCAATGATGATTTCCGCAGCGCTAATCAGCGCCCGTGCCTCTTGCGATAGACCGTCAATACCATCTTCACCGATACCGATAATATTAAGCCAAGCTGTGCTCATCAAAGACCACCTTTCAAGCCGCCAGCCAGCGCATTGAGCGTTGCCGATGCCATAGCGCTGCCACCGCGGCGACCACGCACAGCGATGTAAGGCACTCCGCGATTATCTGCGATCAACGCTTCCTTGCTTTCAAGCGCACCAACAAATCCAACAGGCATACCGATGATAAGCGCTGGCTTCTCCGCGCCATCATCAATCAATTCAAGCAAGCGGAAAAGCGCAGTCGGCGCATTGCCGATCACCACCACTGCACCGCCCAAATGATCTTTCAAAATATCCATCGCCGCTGCGCTGCGTGTATTTTGCATATCACCAGCGAGGGTGCGGGTTGCCTCATCGGCAATCGCACAAAGCAACTCATTGTCATGCATTAAATGACGTTTGATGATGCCGTGACGCACCATTTCAACATCACAAATAATCGGCGCACCATTTTTAAGCGCAGCCGTTCCAGCCTTCACCGCACCAGTCGAAAAAGCGATATCATCAACGATATCAATCATCCCGCAAGAATGAATCAATCTGACAGCAACTTCGCGCATACCACTGGGAAGACTCGATAAATTCGCCTCGCGCATCACAGTTGCAAAGGACTGCTTATAAATTTCTGCAGGATCACGAATGTAATCCAATCCGGCGGGCTGAACCTTTGGCGCACGCACAATCCAGCCTTCTTCGCGCTCGACAATCCCGCGATCAGTACCATTCAAATCTTCAGGACATGACAGACAATAGGCAAAGCCATCCTGCGCATCGGCTTGTGAAAACACCTGTGCCACCGTGCGCACTTGCGCCGCATCTTTGACCTCGTCGTCGCCCTGTTCAATCGGAAAAATTGACGGATAAATTTCTGCGATCACAACCGATTTTGAAAGGTCATCATTAAACTTTGTTTCAAAAGGCCAAACAGCAATATGATCTTTCAGCGCCATATCTTCGCGCAAGGATTGCAGATGTTTTATACCTGTCATCGACTGCGCAGCGACGACGCCTGCACCTGCCATTTGCCATAGAGATTTTGCGCTTTTATAAACCCGCTCCACGCGCCTAAACTCGCGGATCATGCCAAAAGCATGGCTTGGCTTTGTTGGCGCAAGACCGAGATAACGCTCCCCATGCTGGTGTGGATGTCCCCAAAAAGGACCATCAACCACGCCGTCAAAAGCCGTTTGGTTGAGAGTTCCAGCTGTTTCATATGTGTTTGAATGATTGTCGGCATTGTCTGAAACAAGTGCCGAAAACCGTTCCCAAACACTTTGCCAATCTGCAGAACTGCTAATGCGTTCGGCAACACCTTGCGGATAACCAAAGGCAAAATCAAAGCCAGCAAAAAGACGTTTACGGGAAGCCAAACTGTCAGCAATAACCTCCCGCACAAGCGCCATAGCTTCAAACCGCGTTGCCAGATTACGCACCCATTGCAACTCGGTGCCATCGCACAACGCAACCCAAATTGAGTCTTTACCCATTTTGGGTGCGTTCGCTGCAGACCAATCCACAATCAAATATCTGTCAAACAGCGCCACGGCAGTGTGCTCAGTTCTTTTTCAATGTGCGCGGACCAAGCGGGTGGTCTGCCTGCGGATATGGGTGATGGTGATGATCATCATGGCTATGAGCGTGGTCATGATGATGGTCGTGATCGTGTGCGTGATCATGGTCATGCTCGTGGTCGTGCGAATGAATCGGCGTCCACTCAAGACCGTGCTTGGCACAAAATGCTTCATCGCGACATGACGCATCACAGTCACCATCGCATGGACAATTGACGGGCGCGCCGCCAAGACCTTCCACATGATGATGGTGGCTTTCTTGCGCCAAACCAACTTCAGCTTCAAACCCAAGAACCTGCTCACGATATTTACACATCTGGCAGTTCATATTGTTGCTACCCTCAATGATTTCGCGCACGCGCTCAACCATCGTGTCGATCACCAAATCATGGTCGTTTAAATAACCAGCCTTGATAAACTCAATATCGGGATGTTTTGCGGCAACAATATCGGTGTGCGTATAAATACGTTTGACCAATACGCCGGTAAAAAGAAAATATGGGAAAACAACGATACGTTTGTACCCAAGCTTAGAAACATGTTCGAGCGCGGGCTCAACCAGCGGAAACGTAACGCCAGAATAGGCTGTCTCGCCCCACGCAAAACCCAAGCCTTCCCAAAGCATACGCATAACTTTGGCAACATTGGAGTTGGCATCAGGATCAGAAGCACCGCGCCCAACAACAACCAGCATGGAATCATGCAGGCTTTCGCCCTCTTTCCACCCAGAGGCGACAAGCGCTTCTTTAATACGTGCACCAGCAGCGCGGATCATCCGCATATCAATGCCCAATTCGCGGCCATAATCGACAGTGATGTCGCGGTTTTGCGCTTGGTATGTATTCAGCACTGATGGAATATCATTTTTCGCATGACCAGCAGCAAACAACATGCCCGGCACAGCCAGCACATGGTTCACACCTTTGGCTTTAAGCGCATCAATGCTTTGGTGAATAACAGGGTTGGCAAATTCCAAATAGCCATAGTCAACGGGCACATCAGGAAACCGCTCACGCATACGTTCAGCAAGCTTTGCAAACTCACCAACCGCATTCTGGTTACGGCTGCCATGACCGCAGATCATGACACCGTATTTTTTGCCGTCGGGCGCGTTATCAAACATTGTTTGATTTGCCAAACTTTACGTAGAGTGCAGCAAGAATTGCAACGGCAATTATAGCACCTGCATAGAGCAGATGATGCCCATGACCATCTTTAAGTTCGACATGACCTGCATGCGCAAATGCGTTCGTTGCAAGAATGGAAGAAAGAAGTGTAACGAAAATTCTAAGCATCATAAGTCCCTCAATTGCTATTGGCATTACCAAGGGCACTCGAGTTCAATTAAGAACCAAGATCTTCAGTTCGGCAGCGTTTGTTCAAGGTCCCCGATCTGGGTCAACCAATTAACAACCCCCGTTCTGGCCATCATAAAATAGCACCACCGGTAATCGGTCGAACCTAGGCATTAAAAACCTATGGGTCAATCATAGAAACTCAGGATGCAAAAGTTTTTAATCGGCAATAGGCCCATGCGATTTTAAGTCGAATCCAAGCAGTGTCGCGGTTCGCTCGATAAGCTTAACTTCTGATGCAACCAGCTCACCATCGGCCTCGGCAATTGCAATCATATGATCGAGCAATTTTTGACGTCGCTCAAGACTGAGCTCTTTAAACATTTCAGCTGATTGCGTTGCAGATGTTTCGTAGGCCATGTCGGCAAGATATTTATATATGGCATCAAGCGCACTGGGCGTGACGTCAAATTCTTCAGCGCATATGCGTTTGAGCATATCAATCTCGACTTCACGCACTGTGCCATCAGCCAAAATCATTCGAAAGAGCAATAAGAGCTCCGCACTCAGTGTCGGATCGCCCGCAACCAAACGGACATTTTTATCCGTTTCAATCATGGATTTAACTTTAGCAAAAAGACTTTGCGGTTTTTCGTCGCCCATTATATTCCCCAATCCATGTCTGGCAGTTTAGCACTTGCCAATACGCCCCTACTATGATCATGGAATGATATGTCAGCAAGCAATGAAATCATCATCCTGTTAGTATTCGCAGCCTTTTTTGCTGGTTTCATTGATTCAATTGCAGGCGGCGGCGGCCTCGTCACATTGCCAGTGCTACTCATTGCAGGTTTGCCGCCGCTTCAAGCCTTGGCCACAAACAAATTACAGGGGCTTTTCGGCTCTGGCTCCGCTGCTTTTACCTATGCATCTAAAGGCCATGTGGACCTGAAAAAGCAAATCGTTCCTGCTATCATATCGGGATTAGCGTCCTGCGTTGGGGCGATACTAATCACACAGCTTCCATCGGAAAATATTCGTCTCATATTACCTGCGCTGCTGATCGCCATAGCGCTGTTCTTTTGGTTCAAGCCTGGTCTTGATGATGTTGATCGCGCGCAAAGATTAACGCCATTTGTGTTCATAGCAACAATAGTGCCGCTTATCGGCTTCTATGATGGTTTTTTCGGCCCCGGAGCCGGTTCATTCTTCATGCTCGCTTTTGTAATGCTGTCCGGCTTTGGCATTTTAAAAGCAACCGCGCACACAAAGCTTCTCAACTTTGCTTCCAATATTGGCGGCTTTGTCGTGCTGGCGCTCGCTGGCGCAGTGGTTTGGAAGCTTGGAATTTTGATGGGTATTGCACAATTTGCAGGCGCTCAAGTCGGCGCAAGACTGGCTATGAAGCAAGGCTCCCGCATTATTAAACCGCTGCTCACATTGACCTGTATAGCCTTGGCGGCAAAACTACTCTTCGATCAATATTACTAGCGCTTGCCGAACGTTTTGCGCTTTCCAAATGTAGCGGCCCTATGCGTTTCACGCGGTCCCATTCGGCGATCTTGAACCCGTGGAAGAACCGTTGGATTTTGCGCTTCCTGCATTCGATCACGCAGTGCATTTAAGATCGCCAGATCAATGGGATCATCTTTATTCAACTCGTCAAGAGCGCGCTCTTCTATATCATCGTCAAGCAATTCTTCTTTCAATATGGAATGCAAACCACCCTTGATGCCAAATTCGGGCACATTGCGCGGTACCAACATGAAAGCGCCCATCGGGTTTGCAGGTTCCGGCGGCTGATGAAACACTTCGATAATTTCACCTTCAGCAACACCAAAAGGTGCGCCATTTGCAGGAACCGCATCCGCTTTGATAGCCATATCGATAAACTGAATGGAACGCTTGATCATCCACTCATATGAAACATTCGCCTCTTTGAAAATAACCGGTTTTGGCAGCAGATATTGTGAACCATTTGCCACCATTCCAACCGGCCCTTGATCATTAATATAGCCATCGCTTGAATAAAGATAAGGGCGGATGAAAAAGCTGGTCAGGGAAGCCTCACTGCCTGCCTGTTCAAAAGCTTGCGGCGAAACCAGATAATCGCTTGGCAGCCAGTGGAAAGCGGTCGCCTGATTATTGCGATGCATGACATCTGCAATCCGGTAGGCAAGCGTCATGGCGCGCAATGAATCTTGTGTTGAAACAAAATTATCAGACGTCTCATCGTCAAGATTTGGCACAATATCATAATCATGCAAAGCAAGGTTACGCGCAATCTTCACAAAGCTATGAGCGCTGTGGTTAGCAACACGCTGCTCCGCATCCGGCATCATCATTTTTGTAATAGGCTGCGGAAGACACCCACCGAAGCCTTCAATCGGCAACGGCTTATTCTCTTGAATAATCGTGATCCGGTAATCACCAACAGTAAAAACGGGCGGCCGGCCCAATTCGGAAATCATATGGCAATCGCCGCGGCAACCAAGTAAGGCCGCTAAATTCGCGATATGTGCTGTGATTTTTTCAGGCGCCAAAGGCGAGAAGCGATTGTGCAGCAACACACATTCGATCGAACTAATAGGTTGGATTTCCATTCACTTCCCCCGCGTTCTGCAGAGGAAGTTTAAAATGGGAATATTAAGAATTACAAAATTTAAACAGTAATATTAAAACTGATTACCATAGATTTTTCTTACCATTCCACGCCGATTTGAGCTTTAATACCACTGCGGAAAGGATGCTTGATCAGCTCCATTTCAGTGACAAGATCGGCTGCTTCAATCAATTCTTCTTTTGCATTACGGCCAGTTAGAACCACATGCGTCATATGAGGTTTGTGCTCATTCAAGAAGCTAACGACTTCATTGATGTCGATGTAATCATAGCGAATAGCAATGTTGATTTCATCGAGCAAAACCATGTGGTTGCTCTCGTCTAAAATCTCTTCTTTGGCCTTTGCCCATGCAGCTTGTGCCATTTCGATATCGCGTGATTTGTCCTGTGTTTCCCAAGTAAAACCTTCGCCCATCGTATGAAAACCACAAACATCTCCAAACTTAGCAAGAATGAGATCGCGCTCGCCGGTGGACATGCCGCCCTTGATAAATTGCACAACGCAGCATTTTCGCCCATGCGCGATATTGCGGAAAATCATACCAAATGCCGCTGTGGATTTACCTTTTCCTTTGCCCGTATGAACAATGACAAGGCCCTTTTCATCGGTCTTGGTTGCCATGATTTTATCGCGCGCAGCTTTTTTCTTCGCCATTTTCGCGTTGTGTTTTGCAACATCGTCGATCACAGGCTTTTGTTCTTCACTCATATCAAGCTCCAACTATCTCATCTAAATCAAATTTGGCTGAATTGCTGCGCGGCGTCCATAGACCGCGCTCTATTGCTTCATTCAGCCGATCGGCCATTTCGCGCAGCGCATCAGGGTTTTTTGCTTCCATAAATTCACGAACAGCATCATCTACCAGAAACGCATTGTAAACAGCATCAAAGTGATGGTCTTTCACCGCACCCGTTGTTGCGGCAAAAGCAAACATATAATCCACTGTTGCGGCCATCTCGAATGCGCCCTTATAACCGTGACGCATCACGCCTGCGATCCATTTTGGATTGACAACACGCGCACGCACAACACGGCCAATTTCATCTTCTAACGTGCGAATAACTGGCCGCTCAGGGCGCGAATGATCATTGTGGTAGACAATAGGCTGCTCGCCTTTGAGGTGCTCTACAGCAGCACTCATGCCACCTTCAAACTGATAATAATCATCAGAATCGAGCAAATCATGCTCACGGTTATCTTGATTTTGTACAACAGCTTCCACGCTCTTTAGCCGCGTTTCAAAAATGCCGCGCGCGCCTTCGCCTTCAGCCTTCGCACCATAGGCATAAGAGCCCCAAACCATATAGGCTTCGGCAAGATCAGCTTTGTCAGCCCAGCCCTTTTCATCAATAAGCGCTTGAAGACCAGCGCCATAGGCACCGGGTTTTGAGCCAAATACGCGGTAGCCGGATTGCGCCTGAGCCGCCGACAAATCCATTCCCTTATCGACAAGCGCTGTGCACTCTTTTGCCATACGTGCAGCAATTGGATTATCGGCCTCATCTTCATCCAATGCGCCAATCGCCCGTATCGCTTTATCAAACAATGCAATCTGATCAGGAAACGCATCGCGGAAAAAGCCAGATATGCGCAAAGTCACATCAACACGTGGCCGTCCCAGCACCGATGTTGGAATAATTTCATAGCCAGTAACACGGCGCGATACGCCGTCCCATATTGGCTTTGCACCGATTAGCGCAAGCGCCTGCGCAATGTCATCACCGCCCGTGCGCATGTTGGATGTGCCCCACGCAGTGAGCGCAAAGCTCGTCGGCCATTCGCCATTATCCTGCATATAACGCACGATCAAAAGTTCGGCAGATTTCTTGCCGAGCGTCCAAGCTGTTTCAGTTGGAACGGCACGTGTATCAACCGAATAAAAATTTCGCCCTGTCGGCAAAACATCGGGCCGCCCGCGTGTCGGCGCACCAGATGGTCCAGGTTCAACGAACTGTCCGCCCATCGCGGTCAAAATACCGTCCAGTTCAGCCTGTCCGCACACCACAACGGAAGGACGAATGCGCTGGTTTATTTCTTCAAGAACGTTTCGTGTATTTGTCCATTGGCTTTCACAAGCAGTTTCGCCGCTTACCAATTGCGCCGCAAAAAGTTCTATGCGCTCAATCGCATCCCCGTTTGTGCGCCAAACATCATCGCAAATCTCCATGAGAATGCGCGGTTTCTCACCGTCCCACGGCAGGGCCGGATTGCAATCCAATGGGTCGAACCCAAGTGCGAAATCAGTAGCAATTGCCCGCTGTAAACTCGCATCTTTTCCCTCGCCTGCACTGCGCGGCACACGTGCCAATGCAACAACCAAATCGGTCAACAAACGGCCTTCTGGTGCAAGGCCAAAAATGTGCAGACCATCACGAATTTGCATCTCTTTGAGATCACATAGATAAGCATCCAGCTTTTCCAGCGCAGCATCATCACGGTCTTGTTTGGCAATTCCCGCATCATGATCAAGTCCGATATCACGCACGAGTTCGAGTATGTTCTTCTTTAAGAGTTTTAGCCGGCGCGGATCATTTCCCGCAGCATCATAATATTCATCAACCAGCGCCTCTAAATCTTTAAGATGCCCATAGGTTTCTGCGCGTGTGAGCGGCGGGGTCAGATGGTCGATAATCACAGCAGAGGTTCGCCGCTTTGCTTGCGTTCCCTCACCCGGATCATTGACGATAAACGGATAAATATGCGGCAATGGACCAAACACAGCTTCTGGATAACAGGTTTGAGAAAGCGCCAAAGCCTTGCCCGGCAACCATTCCAGATTGCCATGTTTGCCCATATGAACGACCGCATGCGCACCATAGATTTCGCGCAGATAAATATAAAACGCCAGATAACCATGCGGCGGCACAAGGTCCGGCGAATGATAGCTTTCTTTCGGATCAATATTATAGCCGCGTGCGGGCTGGATGCCGATAAGCGTTTCACCAAAACGCGCAAGCGGCAGCGCAAATTTGCCATCGACAAAGAACGGATCATTTTCTGGCGCACCCCAGCGCGCAGCGACTTCATCTTGAATCTGAACGGGAAGTTTTGCGAACATCTCATTGTATTGATTCAAGGAAATCGTTTCGCGAATCTCCCGCGCATTAACAGCAGCATTTGTTGGGCCCGCCCGCAAATGATCGATTAGCGCATCGCCATCAGCAGGTATATCACCAACATTATACCCCGCATCACGCATTGCGCGCAGCACCTCAACAGTTCCAGCGGGCGTATCAAGGCCGACACCATTGGCGAGGCGCCCATCACGGTTGGGGTAGTTCGCCAACACAATGGCGATGTGTTTGTCTACGTTTTGAGTGCGCTTGAGCCGCGCCCAATTGGCCGCAAGATCAGCAACAAAATCAACACGGTCAGCAACCGGCTTATGAGCAACAATATTGCATTCCACACGCTCATTAAACGCGTCGGCAGATTTGAAAGAAATAGCCCGCGACAACACACGCCCATCGACCTCAGGCAGGGCAACATTCATCGCCAAATCGCGTGAATTTAACCCTTGGGTAGAAGCATCCCATGTTGCCTCATCTGAGCTTGAGAGCACAACCTGAAGCACTGGCGCGCCTGTGGATTCAAGCACCGTTTTCTTGCGGTCGGCACCGGGCGTAGAAACCGCAAATCCGGTCGCGTTTAAAACAACATCCGGCTCGTGCTTTTCAAACAATTGCGCAACAGTCGCAACGCTCACCTCGTCCTTAAGGCTGGATATATAGATTGGCAGTGGGCGAACACCGCGTTCTTGCAGTGCTGTACAAAGCGCATGAATGGGTGCCGTTTGCCCCGATTGTAACAAGGCACGATAGAAGATAATTGCAGCAGTCGGTTGATCTTGCTTGCTTGTATAAAGCGCGCCAAATAGACCCGCTTTGAGCAATGGACGCGCTTCTTCATCAATCGGCTGACCATCCACGATTGAATGGCAAGCACCTAAAAAGCTTTGCGCATTCGATGCCCCGCCCTGCACAAGAAACTGCCACAGCGCCCAATAATCGGAAACGGAAATAGTCGACAAATCAGCAAGTTCAGCATCTGGCTTATCATCGCCGGGCAATAGAGCGATGCGAACGCCATGTTGCTGCGCCGCCATCATCAGCGCTTCAACACCATAATTCCAATAGGTTTTCCCGCCAAGAAGACGCGCAACGATAAGCTTTGCTTTATTGCCCGTTCGCTCCATCCATGCATCAATCGACATTGGATGCTTGAGTTGAAGCATATTGGCTAATCGAAGATTATCGCACGCGGTCGCATCTGCAGCTTCCGCAAGGCTCGCAAGCTCGGTATCAGCAGAAGATAAAAAGCAAATATCTGCGGGCGATTGACCAAGATCAATCGCATCCCCATCGCCATCCGTTAGCGAGCCTTTTTGCGCCAGCAATAAATGCATGTTGGATTAAACCGCAGCTTTGATTTCGGCAGCAATTGCGGCCTGATCCAGATCGTGCAAACCAATCACCACCAAACGTGATGAAGGCGTTTCGCCTGCCTGCCAAGCACGATCAAAATAAGTCTCAATACGCTGCCCAACAGCTTGAACAACCAAACGCATCGGCTTGCCCGGAACAGCACAGAAACCTTTCAATCGAAGCACATCATGAGCCGCAATGATTGTTTTAAGCCCAGCAATAAACTTTTCCGTATCGGCAATTTCGCCTGTCTCAACAACAAAGCTTTCAAACTCATCATGGTCGTGCTCATGACCATCAGCATGGTGAATTTCATGATGAGACTTACGGTTTTCAATCTCGCCTTCTGTCGCCGAACCAAGTCCAAGCAGCACTTCGATTGGCAGTTCGCCATGTTTAGCAGACACGATTTTGAGCGCGCGATCTGTTTGGCTTTGAACAATGGCCTTCACAGCCTCAAGACGGTCAGCATCAATCAAGTCTGATTTATTCAACACGATCATGTCTGCTGCACGAATTTGGTCTTCGAACAATTCTTCAAGCGGGCTTTCATGATCTAGCTCTTCGTCAGCGGCACGTTGTGCATCCAACTTATCATGGTCATGCGCAAAACGCCCTTCAGATACAGCAGCAGCATCAATCACGGTGATAACACCATCGACGGTGACCTGCGTTTTGATTTCAGGCCAGTTAAAGGCTGCTACAAGCGGCTGTGGCAGCGCCAGACCAGACGTTTCAATGATAATGTGATCAGGGCGGTTTTCGCGTTCCAACAATTTTTCCATTGTTGGAATAAAATCGTCCGCAACGGTACAGCAGATACAACCATTGTTAAGCTCAACAATGTCATCTTCGGTGCATGTATCGATGCCGCAGCCTTTCAGCACATCGCCGTCAACGCCAAGATCACCAAATTCATTGATAATCAGCGCAATGCGCTTGCCATTAGCGTTTTGCAGCAGATTGCGGATCATTGTTGTTTTGCCTGCGCCCAAAAAGCCAGTAATCACGGTGGCAGGAATTTTTGCGTTCAACATAGTTTAGCCCTTCATTTTCAGCGGTAATCCCGCTGCGATAAAATAAACTTCATCCGCCATAGCGGCTATTTCTTGGTGTAGTCGTCCAGCGTGATCGCGAAACGCGCGCGCCATGTCGTTTTCAGGCACAATGCCCAGCCCAACCTCATTGCTGACCAGCACGACCGGCGCTTTCATGTCGCTCAATGCTGAGCGCAATTTTTGCGAACGCGCCGCAACATCGGCTTGTCCCATCATAAGGTTGGTCACCCATAAGGTGAGGCAATCCACAAGAATGATATGACTTTCACCATCCGCCTCTAGCAGTGCAGATTCCAGATCATCAGGTGCTTCAATGTTGGTCCAGCCAGTGGTTCGCCGCTCTTTGTGCATATCAATGCGCGCACGCATTTCATCGTCCCAGATTTGCGCCGTCGCAATATAATGAGGTGAAAGACCACTCTTTAAGACGAGATTTTCGGCAAATGTCGATTTACCCGAGCGCGCACCGCCCAAAACAAGCGTTACTCGGCCCTTTGTCTCAAAATTAGAAGCTGCGCTCATGTCCGGTTCATCTCATTGCGTTTCATAGCAAGCGCATTGAACGAACCTAAAGGTGAAGACTGCCAGCACAAACCAACTGCCTACACATCTGGCCCGACACAGGACGCCCGCCCTATCAGATCAATCGCAAAGGCAGGTCTCCTGGCTCATGGTTTATCCGGCACATCTACCTTCCCGGGCTATCCCAGTGGTGTCTCATAAAGACGCGGTGTGCTTACCATTCTACAGTCGCGGGGTCGGCAGTGATAAAGGCGCCCGATTTGGGTTCGCCTGTCACATTCCCTTTTCATCCAAAAATGCATAAGCATTTTTAGAACCATTGCACGCCAACATTAGGTCTTTGTTGCAAGCAACGTCAATCAAATTGAAGAGGCTAAGGCAGTTTTCTGTTCATAGCGTTTGGCAACAGCCAGCATCGCATCAATATCCAGTAATTGTTCCAAGCGTTCTGCAAGATCATCAAGCGTCGCTTCAACACGGTCCAAATGGTTGCCGCCAGCCGAAGCAATACCGAAGCTCGCAAGCCAAGCACGCCGAAACGCACCATTATCAAAAAAACCATGAAGATAAGTACCCATGATCTTTCCGTCCGCACTCATAGCGCCATCGGCACGTCCGTCGATTATGCTTGTCGGGCGCTGACAATCTGCACCAGACGTTTCACCAATATGAATTTCATAACCCGTCAGTGGCACGTCAAAAACCGGACTATGTGCACTTACATTGCGCACATTCTTCTTTGGCAACATGATCGTTTCAATATCCAACAAGCCAAGCCCATCAATGGTGCAAGCAGCGCCCTCAATACCATTGGGATCAGCAATCTTCAGCCCGAGCATTTGATAGCCGCCGCAAATACCAACAATATGCCCGCCGCGCTTTGCGTGCGCATATAATTGAACATCCCATCCATTTGCGCGCAGACAAGCCAAATCAGCGATAGTTGATTTAGAACCGGGCAAGATAACGATTTGCGCGTCGGCAGGAATGGCCTCACCCTTGCGAATGAAATGAACATCCACATCATCCTCGGCAATCAGCGGATCAAAATCATCAAAGTTGGAAATACGGTCCGTGACCAGCACCGCAACTTGCAGCGCCTTGCCGGATGCCGCCCGCACCAATGTCTCCAGCGCCACAGAATCTTCCGCTGGCAGCTTTCCAGCCTCTGCAAGCCAGGGCACAACACCAAATCCGCGCCAACCTGTAAATTCAGTGATGGCCGTTAAACCATCATCAAACAGCGAAACATCGCCGCGAAACTTATTGATAAGAAAACCTGCGATCATAGCGCGGTCTTGATCTGGTAAAATTGTGTGTGTTCCCACGAGCGAAGCAATCACGCCGCCCCGATCAACATCGCCAACCAATATAACAGGTACATTTGCGCGCGTCGCAAACCCCATATTGGCAATGTCTCCAGCGCGTAAATTGATTTCGGCTGGTGAACCTGCACCTTCGACAACAACAATGTCTGCTTGTTGTTTGAGTGTCTCAAAACTATCCAGAACGGCGCCGAGTAATTTGGGCTTTAGTTTTTGATAATCCCGCCCCTTTGCGCTTCCAGTTACCTTACCGTGCACAACGACTTGACTGCCAACATCCGATTGCGGCTTTAACAATACGGGGTTCATGTGAATACTGGGCGCGACACCGCACGCCAGCGCTTGCAACCACTGCGCTCGCCCGATTTCACCGCCATCATCGGCAACAGCTGCATTGTTCGACATGTTTTGCGGCTTAAAGGGACGAACTTTCATGCCGCGATTTTTAAGCGCACGACAAAGGCCAGCAACCAATACGGTCTTGCCAACATCCGAGCCTGTACCCTGCAACATAATAGAAAGTGTCATGATAATCGCGTAGCTCAATTTATCATGAGCGAAAAGCGTAAATATATAACGCCCTAGAGATGACGCTGCGTCACGCAAATTTCGTGTAAGCCTCATTTAAAGTAAAAAACCGCATTGCAACTATGTGTTGCAATGCGGTTAGTACTCAAAACTTACCACAAATACGCTGTGGCGAAATTCTCTCCGGTACGCAGTACCTGATCCGGAGCAGGCTGTATTGAACGCCTTGCCTCACATCTATAAACACACATCGTTACCACGAAGTTATTGAGACCTTAACCAAGTCTAAATTTTGCACTTTTTATGACTTTTTTTGTTTACACTTGTTAACGATTTCCGCGTTCAAAGCCACATCATGCAATTCTTGCATTGATATTGACCGGCAAGTGCTGAATGCTCTTGAAGAATCAAAGGAGCTTCGATGATCACTTTCATGGCAGTGAAGCCAACATTGCGCAAAGGCTGTATTTTTATTGCCCTTACGTCACTTTTCGGATGCGTGAGCACAAGCCCAGCCGTTAAGACGAGCTTCTATACAGTTAACGGGCAAACAGGCGCACAAATCGACCGCGAGCTTCGCGTCAAAGGGCCCTTGAGCGGCCATGCGCTTGCCTCTGCTGCGATTAGTTTTGAGCCAGTTTCCGTCTTACAAGAAACCACAAAAGCTGGTTGCAGTTTCAAGACTGCAAAATTCCGCGTGAAGGCTGATATTACATTACCGCGCTGGGCAGACAGACGCGCATCGAAAGACCGTGACTTGCGCCGCGCTTGGGATGGGCTTTCAAAATATGCGAAACTTCACGAGCAGATGCACGTAAAGATTGCAGAGCAATTTGCCAAACAAATAGGTGAAAGCCTAATGGCGCTTCCAACGCATAAAACATGCGAAAAGCTTGATAAAGTGGCCGAAAAAACATTCAAACGCATATTGCGCAGCCATGACCGCGCTCAAAAACGATTCGATGCTATTGAGCAGAAACGACTAGCAGCCATATTTGAGGACGCTTAAGCCAAATTCAGCCTTTTCGTAGTCTTTTGTAATTTGCCCGAACGCGTTTAGCCATTGGCTCAATGCTCGCATCCGAAATATCTTGAAGTGATTTAGAAATTCCTTGGGCATTTGGAACTTCGCCGCGCATAGCGCCGATAACAAGCGAACTCCATGCTGAAATCATCTCAGCTTGAGCCGCATTATAGCTTTCCATGAGGGCAGCCGTTTTTTCGGTTAGAGCCAATTCGCCCTCACCGCCACGCTTGCCATTTTTAGCAAGCCAAGGTGTCGCAACTTCATACGCCAAAGCTGGCATACGCATGGCGATAACCCAAGGTGCGAGCACCATAACATCCATTCCGGATGAACGCCTTTTGAGTGATAAGTCAAATAAGTCAACAGGCGTAAACATAGTGATCTCCGATCATTGGAAATCACACATAATGCTGCAGCGCAATAAAATCAAGCTTTATCGCGCTGCAGTGCAGCATAGGCGCTACTAAAGTGTTTTCATAGCCCCATCAAGTGCAGCCTTAACCCGCTCAACAGCCATATCAATATGTTCGCGTGTCCAGATCAATGGCGGCGACATAATCATCGTATCGCCAACAGCACGCATCATAATATTATTAGCAATTGCGTTATCGCGCACAGCACTCGCCCCTGCACCCGATGGTTCGTGACGTGATTTGCTTTTCTTGTCCTTGACGATTTCAATCGCAATCAAAAAGCCTTTTCCGCGAATTTCACCGACCAAAGGATGATCGCCAATCTTATCTTGAAGGCTCTTGAGCAGATAATCACCCGTTTCATCACGAACCTGCTCAATCATTCCTTCACGTTCAATGATTTCCAAATTGCGAAGGCCGACAGCACAGGCAACAGGATGCGCTGAATAAGTATAACCGTGATAAAACTCACCGCCCTTTTCAACCAATGTCTTGGCAACACGGTCACCAACAATCAGTGCAGACAAAGGCATATAACCTGATGTGAGCCCCTTGGCCGTCGTTATCGTATCCGCTTTGATATTCATCGACTGTGCCGCAAACCAATCGCCAGTGCGGCCATAGCCGGTAATCACTTCATCCAGCATCAACAACACGTCGTATTTTTCGCATATGCGTTGAATTTCAGGCCAATAGCTTGCCGGCGGAATTTTAACCCCGCCCGCACCCTGAATTGGCTCGCCAATAAACGCCGCCACATTTTCAGGTCCAGCTTCGAGAATTGCATCTTCCACGGCTTTAGCAGCACGTAGGCCAAATGCCTCTTCGCTTTCACCTTCTTGCGCAAGTCCATAATAATAAGGACACATCACATGTTTGATGTTCGGTACAGCGCCATTGAGCTGTTCGTGCATTGCACTCATACCGCCAAGCGAGGTCGCTGCCACGGTGGAGCCATGATAGGCATTGTCGCGTGATATAATGATGTTCTTTTCTGGCTTGCCTTCCAGCACCCAAAAATGGCGCACCAAACGAAGCGCTGTATCATTAGCCTCAGAGCCCGATGAGCCAAAGAACACTTGGTTCATATTATCGGGTGCAAGTGATGCAATTTTCTCTGCCAGCAAAACCGGCGTTGGCGTCGTACATTTGAAGAATGAATTGTAATATGGCAATTCGCGCATTTGCTCTGCGGCAACATCCGCTAATTCGTCAAATCCATAGCCAATATTAACACACCAAAGACCTGCCATAGCATCGAGAATCTCGTTGCCTTCGCTATCGTAAATAAAGGCACCCTTGGCATGCGTAACGATGCGGCTACCAGCATCACGTAATTCTTTGTGATCAGTGAAGGGATGCAAATGATGTTTAGCATCCATTTTTTGAAGTTGTTCAGTCGAATAATTTTGAAAAGTCATGGTCAGTTCCTGAAGTTGAGAAAATTAATGAATCAGGAAAAATGCGGCGGCGAATAGCCGATCCGTGCGCAAAGCAATAAAAGCTCCGCTTGGCGTGACAATTTTGTGGTTTTCAATCTCATGACAGAAGCCTATCAGAGCTACAAAACTTGGCAATCAACAAATGTCGGTTGAGGGCAAATCATTTTTAAAAACCTCTGATCGTTTTTGAAAATGACTGAACTGTTTTCAAATCTGCGCAGCACGAAGCCAATAGATCAACCATCTCTAGCCCATCGAATTTATTAAACGAAAGGGACACAAGATGTTTGACCTCAAAAAGAATAAAACAGCAATCGCAGCGATTACACTTATTGCAGCAATGCAAATGGGTATCACAACAGCAAGTGCTGACAATAAAGCACCGAAACAAAACGCTGAAATTGTAGAGCTAGACAACCAAGCAACTGGCAGCATTAAAACATGTGATCCGTCTGCGCCTGGTGCCGACTTTGTTTGCCGCATCACTAAGGGAAATCCCAACCCACAATTCCCTAGTGCCCCCATCGGCAACTTCGGCATATAAGCGCCATTATCAGCAGTGCTCTTTTAAATTGAGCGCTGCTGATATATCTGACTTGCATGACGATTATCGAACTCATTGAAAGCTCTATGAGAGGCGGCGCCGCTGCCCTTTGCATGGCTTTAGTTTTACAGCTCCTCGCAAGGCGCCCGATTACCGCTGCCGCTGCATTTGGCAGCCTGTTTTTGGCAGGCGCAGCTGTTTATTCAGTCGTTGCTCTCCCCATCGTGCGCGAAGCAATGGGGCTTTACGTCATCCCATTTAAAATGCTCGGCATGTTATCGCCTGCCTTTTTCTGGCTCTTCATTGAAGCACTGCATGATGATAATTATAAATGGCGGTGGTACAAAGCAGTTCCGCTCATTTTGATCGGCACTCTTTATCTTATCTGCATCCCGTTTCCGCCTATAGCAATCTACGCAAAAACGCTGCAACTCATCATCGTGACCCTGCTTATGGGCTGGACCATTAAAAGAGTTCGCTGCTGCTACCGCGATGATCTTGTGGCTTCACGGCGTCACTTTGGGCGTGCCATGCGCGTACTTGTTCCACTGATCGGCGTTGCAATTATCGGCATTGAAATTCTTGAAACAATAGAAATACAACATGCTGTTGCCCGCATTACCGTTGCGAGCGCGATTTTAGGTGTCGGCATTATTTTGGTCATATCTGTTTTGACATTGCGTCAATCCCTGTTGCCATTATCAATATCCGCACAAAACTTGACCTTAAATACTGAAGAACTAAGCGCGGCAGACCGTATTGATCTGGGGCGTCTGCGCGATCTCATGGAAGAAGGTGCTTATTTGCATTCCGGCCTTTCAATTGGTCAATTGGCCGCTCAGATGAACATTCCAGAACATCGTCTGCGCAAACTGATCAACAATGGTCTCGGTTACAGAAATTTCGCCGCCTTTATCAATGATCATCGTATAGCGGACGCGAAAAAGCGACTTGCCGAACCAAGCTTTGCGCGCGAGCAAATCACCAGCCTCGCCTTTGATTTAGGCTACACGTCTCTGGCACCGTTTAACCGTGCTTTTCGTGAAAGAACAGGGCAAAGTCCGACGGAATTTAGAGAACAAAGCCTTACTCAAACGGCATAATCGCTGGCTAAAAACTGAGCACAGCACAACGCATCTTTAGCAAAGGAACGAAGCATTATGGCGCTAAAACGATTTGCAACTGAATTTGGTATGGGTGTTGATCTGCGTGGTCAGGATTACACAAAGGCAGCAATACGCGCCGTCAAAGATGCGCTCTATCGCAACTCGCTTACTGTCGCCCATGCACTTGATAAAGACCCGTCAGAGATGGTCGTTAAATGCGTCATCGGCATTGCAAAGCCAGACCTCGTGGACACGGCAGAAGTTGCCAAAGTCTTCCCTTATGGCGACATAACGGTCACAGCTGAAATTGGCGGGCTGGACCAAGGAAAGCCTGATACTGGCGGCGTGACGACAATGGCAGTTGCCGCTGTGCAAGTTTGGCTCGATATCTGAGCATCATCTTTGGGTTTGACAAGCAAGCAAGTTTGAGGCTAATGCCGCCTTGGGCTTGAGGTGCCTGCCGCTCACTGAAAATGGTGAAACCTTTTTAAAGTTGAATTCTGCATCCCGTTTATTGCGGTCATGTGGTAATGTGAGCCCCACTTCAAAGACCGCCTCAACGGAGGCAAGAATGCACTCGAACAATAACACACCACTACAGCGTGCCAAATTCCGCGCACGGCAAATGCGGGTTGAACAATCAAAAACCGGCAATCAGCTATCGCACGGCCAAGCACTTGAGTTGGCCGCCAAAGAACTAGGCTACAGAGACTGGAACACCGCTGCGGCCCTGCTCTCAAATTATCCAGACATTTCGGTACAAGTTGGCGATCATGTGCGTGGCACATATCTCAAACAACCGTTCACCGGCCGCGTCCTATCGGTGACAGAGCAAGGCGGCGGGGCTTATTTCCGTGTGACGCTTAATCTGGATGAAGCTGTTGATGTTGTCACATTTGATAGCTTTTCAGCTTTCAGAAAACGCATCAATGCGCAAATCGACATTAAAGGCGATTCACCAGCAAAAACCAGCGATGGCGAACCGCATTTATCGATTCTTGGGCATGTGCACGGGTGAAAAACGACAAAGGCAGCAGTTTATTCTGCTGCCTGAACCTCTTCATATCGTCCAATTTTCGCCGCGCAGAACTTGAACTCAGGGATCTTGCCAAATGGATCAAGCTGCGGATTTGTAAGCACATTCGCTGGGCTTTCATTAAAGCAGAACGGAATGAAAATCATACCATCCGCCACTTCGCGGTCGGCGCGCAACACGGCTGAAATCGCTCCGCGCCGCGTCTCAACGCTCACCATTTCACCCACAACCAAGCCCTGACGCGCAATCTCATACGGGTTCATGGCGGCAATGCCTTCCGGTTCAATATGATCAAGAACATTTGAACGGCGTGTCATTGCCCCTGTGTGCCAATGTTCAAGCAAGCGGCCCGTTGTCAGCACCATCGGAAATTCTTCGTCCGGCACTTCATCCGGTGCACGCAAATCCGCAGGCACCAGCTTACCGCTGCCATCAGCCGTTGGAAAACCGTCGTCAAAAATCACGGCACTTCCCGGTTCATTTTCGCTTTTCGCAGGATAGGTAACAGCATCTTCTTTAATCAGACGCGACCAAGGAATATTGTTCAATGATGGCATAACAAGCATCATTTCATTGTAGACATCGCTAACGTCACCATAAGTCCAGCCAAGGCCCATCCGGTTGGCAAGATCAATGATAATGTCCAAGTCCTGTCGCGCTTCACCGGGCGGATCAAGCGCTGGCCGACCGATCTGTATCTGACGGTTCGTATTGGTAAATGTACCAAGCTTTTCTGAATGCACAGAAGCTGGCAGAACCACATCAGCATGCCATGCTGTTTCAGTCAGAAAAATATCTTGAACAACAAGATGTTTCAGTTTGGCGAGTGCTGCACGCGCATGAAGCTGATCTGGATCCGACATTGCTGGGTTTTCGCCCATAATATACATGCCGTGGATCTTGTCTTCATGGATAGCATCCATGATTTCAACAACGGTAAGACCGCGTTTCGGATCAATGGTCGCGCCCCAAACATTTTCAAACTGGCTACGAATATCGGCGTTCTCAACGCTTCTATAGTCAGGCAAAAACATCGGAATAAGGCCCGCATCAGAGGCCCCTTGCACATTGTTTTGGCCGCGCAATGGATGCAGACCTGTGCCTTCACGCCCGATCTGCCCCGTAATCAAAGCCATCGCAATCAGGCAGCGAGAATTATCCGTGCCATGCGTATGTTGGGATATACCCATACCCCAAAAAATGATGGACCGCTCGGACGTTGCATAAAGACGCGCCACTTCGCGCAAAGTCTCTGCCGGAATGCCGCAAACTTCGGCCATGTCTTCGGGCGCAAAGTCTTTGACCTTTTCTTTAAGCGCCGCAAAGCCCGTTACATTTGCTTGAATATATTGCTCATCATAAAGCTCTTCATCAACGATCACATGCAGCAAGGCATTCAGCATCGCGACATCTGTACCCGGCTTGAACTGCAGAGCATGCTCTGCAAATTTCATCATGTCCTGCTTGCGCGGGTCCATGACAACGATCTTGGTGCCCTTTTTTGCCGCTTGCTTGAAATAGGTCGCAGCAACCGGATGGTTGGTGGCTGGGCGTGCGCCAATAATGATCACGCAGTCAGACACCATTGCATCTGTAAATGGCGCAGACACAGCACCGGACCCAACGCCCTCTAGCAGCGCTGCAACCGACGAAGCATGGCAAAGCCGCGTACAATGATCGACATTATTGGTGCCAAAACCTTGGCGCACCAATTTCTGGAACAGATAAGCTTCTTCGTTCGAACCCTTGGCTGAACCAAAACCGCTGAGCGCATCGCCGCCATATTCCTTTTCTATCGCCATCAGCCCTTCAGCGGACTTAGCCATCGCTTCTTCCCATGTCGCTTCGCGAAAAACGTCTTCGATTTTCATAAAACGCATATCGATATCGCCGCGCTTGGGCGCATCATCACGGCGGATCAACGGCTTGGTTAGGCGCTCATTGCTCATCGCATAGTCATAACCAAAGCGGCCTTTAACACAGAGCCGGTTTTCATTGGCCGGTCCATCGCGGCCATCTACCTGAACAATCTTATTGTCTTTGACATTAATCGTTGTCTGGCAACCAACACCGCAAAACGGACAAACGGAATTGACTGATTTATCAAACTCTTTGATTTGGCGTGTTTTTCCCGCCTCATCCATAAGCGTTTTTTCGTAAAGCGCTCCGGTTGGACAAGCCTGAACACATTCGCCGCATGTCACGCAGGTAGAAAGCCCCATCGGGTCATGAATATCAAAAACAGGTACCGAATGAGAGCCGCGCTGCGCCATGCCGATCACATCATTAACCTGCACTTCGCGGCACGCACGCACGCATAGACCGCAGGCAATACATGCATCCATATTCACAGCAATGGCCGGATTTGAAATGTCATGCACTTCGCGCGAGGCATCGGCAAATTTGTTCGGCAGACGGTCCGAACCGTCAATGCCAAAGCTTTCCGCCCATGCCCAAAAGACGGATTTATCATCAGGGCCGCTATCGCGCGCAGGCATATCAGCGGCGAGCATTTCAAATACCATTTTGCGGCTTTTTTCTGCACGCTCTGTCGCCGTATTTACCTTCATGCCCTCTGAAGGTTTACGGATACATGATGCAGCAAGATTACGCTCGCCCTCAATGTCCACCATGCATGCACGGCAGTTACCATCCGAGCGGTAACCGGGCTTATCAAGATAACATAGGTGAGGAATGTCCACGCCTTCGCGCTTTGCAACCTGCCAAATGGTTTCGCCATCTTCGGCGATTGCCGACTTGCCATTAAGAGTAAAACTGACTTGCTTGCTCATCACAAATCCTCCCTAAAATGGGTCAGCAAATGATTGACCGGATTGGGTGCCGCCTGCCCCAGACCACAGATCGACGCATCGCGCATAACTTGTTCAATATCGCGGATGGTTTCTTCATCCAGCTTGCCTTCTTTGCGCAAAAGCTTGGATAATTTTTCAGTACCGCTTCGGCATGGCGTACATTGGCCGCAACTTTCATGCGCGAAAAAATCGATCAAATTGATGACCGCATCTTTGATATTATCTTGATCGGATAAGATTACGACAGCGTGCGATCCCACAAACGCGCCATGCTGGAAAAGACTATCGCCGAAATCCAGCGGAATATCATCCATGGATGCAGGCAAAATGCCGCCCGATGCACCGCCCGGAAGATAGGCTTTGAATTTGTGTCCATCGGCCATACCGCCGCAATATTCATCAATCAGTTCGCGCACGGTAACACCAGCTGGCGCTTGTTTGACCCCTGGCTCTTTAACACGGCCCGACACAGACCATGACCGAATACCTGGATGGTCAGGTTTGCCCTGATCTTCAAACCATTGAGGTCCATTTTCCACGATATCACGTATCCACCACAATGTTTCAACATTGTGATTAAGTGTTGGCCGGCCAAACAAACCAACCTCTGCGATGTAAGGCGGGCGATGCCGTGGCAACCCGCGTTTACCTTCAATCGACTCGATCATCGCGCTTTCTTCGCCGCATATATATGCGCCAGCGCCGCGCCGTAATTCGATAAAGCCTTTGTCTATGATTTCGGCTTCTTCAAGCGCTGCAATTTCAGTGCGCAAAATTTCCAAAACAGCAGGATATTCATCCCGCATATAAAGATAGATACGTGTCGCTTCGACCGCATGAGCTGCAACAATTGCACCTTCAAACATGCGATGCGGATCACTTTCGAGATAGTACCGATCTTTAAATGTACCAGGTTCGCCTTCATCACCATTGATGGTCATCAGGCGCGGACCGGGGTAGCCTTTGACAAAGCCCCATTTTTTACCCGCTGGAAACCCTGCTCCACCAAGACCGCGCAAACCTGCCCCGCTGAGCGTTTCAATCAACATGTCAGCAGTCAGCTCGTTGGCACGCACACGGTCAAGCACCTGATATCCACCGCTCTCCTGATAGGCATGAAGATTGATATAGTCAGGCACAGCAACATCAAACTCGCCAAGCTCACTCATTTTAAGAAGCTTTTCCGCCGAAGCATTGTCTACTTCGCGGTCGCCAATGCGCGCTGCAGGTGCGCCAGCACAGCGCCCCATGCAAGGCGCTCGCAAAACGCGCACATGATTTGGGTTCGCATTTGCGCTTAAATTTGCGATCAGATCTTCCGCACCATTCATCATACAGGACAGTGAATCGCACACGCGAATGGTTAGCGGCGCAGGTTTTTCGTCGTCTTCCCGAATAACATCAAAATTATCGTAGAAGGATGCAACTTCATATATTTCGGCTTGGCCGATGCGCATTTCCTCAGCCAGAGCGCGAATATGACGCGCTTCAATGCAGCCGAACATGTCTTGAATTTTGTGAAGATTTTCGATTAGCAAATCGCGGGCAAGAGATGCGCCTGCCAAAGCAAGCCTTACTTCGTCCAGCGCTGTGTCTTCAAGCTGACGTCCTTTGGTAAGACTGCTTTTTCGGCCTTTGCGCATGGGCGTCAAATCATTCATCTTAAATCATCCAATATCATCATTATCACAACTTAATACGGCAAAGAGCAATAGGCTTTTTCTAAAGCGTCGTTAATGCGTCGTGTTTATCTACGGTTTAAATGATTACTGGATTTTGCGGCCCACGACCACCCATTGCAAAACATACAGTTCAAATATCTCACATTTTGAACCACAGCATGTTCATATAGCTGACATATGAATCTGATCTAGCGAACTGAAATTAAAAACGGTTCTGCTATGATTGAAACCAAGCACCACAAAACGATTTTCATTTCCGATGTACATTTGGGCACACGCGGCTGCCAAGCTGAAATGCTGTTGGACTTTCTGCGCCATAATGATGCCGACAAGATTTATCTCGTCGGTGACATTTTTGACGGTTGGCGAATGAAGAAGGCATTTTATTGGCCTCAAACGCATAATGATGTTGTTCAGAAGCTATTGCGCAAAGCGCGTAAGGGTACTGAAATAATTTATATTCCGGGCAATCATGATGAAATGCTGCGCGGCTTCCTCGGCACGCATTTTGGCGGCATCGAAGTACGCGACCGCGACATTCACATATCCGCTGACGGCATGAAATATCTCGTCATTCACGGCGACCAGTTTGATATGGTTGTCATGGGCGCAAAATGGCTCGCCCATGCAGGTGACTGGGCCTATGACTTTTTGCTCTGGTTCAACGGGTGGTTCAATCGTGTGCGCCGCCTTTGGGGTGGCCAATATTGGTCCCTATCTAAATGGGCAAAACTCAAGGTTAAGCAAGCTGTCAATTTTATTGGCGACTTTGAAGAAGCGCTCGCAACAGAAGCGAAAAAGACACGCGTTGACGGTGTTATCTGCGGCCATATTCACCATGCCGCACTGCATGATTTAAACGGCATTCGTTATGTAAACACAGGCGACTGGGTGGAGAGTTGCACGGCAATTTTAGAAGATGAAAGTGGCAAGTTTCATCTCGTCGATTGGGCCGAAGAGATGCGCCTTAGAAACCTTAAATTATTGGCCGCCAGCGCTCCACAATCAACCAATACGAATGGCAAACAATCCGCCGCTTAAAGGGCAGAAATCACACAATGTCAGCAATTCAAAACACTGTACGCACTCAGCTTGGTGCAGCCGTACAACGCAATAAAGCCCTCAGCATAGATGGTATTTTAGAGCGTATGTTTGCCAAAACATTCACGGGCTTGGTCTATCCGCAAATATGGGAAGACCCAGAGCAAGATATGAAGGCACTGAACATTCAGCACACCGATCATGTTGTTACGATTGCTTCTGGTGGCTGCAATATTATGAGCTACCTGACCGCCCAGCCAGCATCCATAACTGCGGTTGATTTGTCTCCGGCTCACATCGCGCTCAACCGTTTGAAATATACCGCTGCACTTCACTTGCCTGATTATGATGCTTTTTATCAGTTTTTTGGCAAAGCAAATGTCAAAGGCAATGCTGCATTATTTGACCATTATATTGCCCCCTATTTGGATCAGCAATCGCTAGACTATTGGAATGGGCGCAAAGGCTTACGCGCGCGCCGGATCGATATGTTTGAAGATGGTTTTTACCGTTACGGCGCACTTGGTAAGTTCATCGGCATTGCACATTTCATGTCACGACTATTGGGCGTGGATTACAAAGCGTTTTTGGCCTGCAAAACACAGGCAGAGCAAAAAGCATTTTTCGACGCAAAAATGCGCCCTGCTCTTAATGCAAAACTCATCAAATTCATCACGTCTAACCGTGCATCTCTTTTTGGTCTCGGCATTCCGCCGCAGCAATATGAGGCACTTGCCGGAGCCGCAGATGGCGACATTCATGCCGTACTCACCGAGCGCACACGCAAGCTCATGTGTGATTTTCCATTGAATGAAAACTACTTTGCTTGGCAGGCGTTTAACCGCTCTTACAAACAAGATGGCACAGGACCGCTGCCCCTATATCTACAAAAAGAACACTATGAAACTGTGCGCAACAATGTTCACAAGGCCGAAATCCACAATCGCAACCTCACCGATCTGCTGGAGGAAATGCCCGCCGAGACTAAAAATTGCTACATCCTACTCGACGCGCAAGACTGGATGACCGATCAACAGCTCAACGCCATGTGGAAACAAATTGATCGCACCGCCCAAAGTGGCGCGCGCGTAATCTACCGCACCGCTGGTACGAATGACATTCTTCAAGGGCGCGTGGATGCCCAAGTGCTCGGCAACTGGCATTATGATCAACAACGCTCACAAGCGCTCAATCTGGAAGACCGCTCTGCGATTTATGGCGGCTTTCATATTTACACCCGAAAATAGAGTAAGATTTTGAGCAACGCAGATCACAGCCACGCATCCTTGATGGATACCATTTATGGTAAGCAGCGCTATTTTTATGACGCGACTCGTAAGTTTTACCTGCTTGGGCGCGATCAAATTTTGCAACGCTTAGCTGTGCCCCAAAACGGCACCATGCTCGAAATTGCATGCGGTACGGGGCGAAATTTGTGTTTAGGGGCAAAGCTTTATCCAACCGCAAAACTCTATGGTTTGGATATTTCTGAAGAAATGCTCAAATCCGCAAAAGCCAATCTGCAAAGAACGGGCCTTCAAGGTAAGGTTCAACTTGCCAAGGGCGATGCCACCAATTTTGACGGGGCAGCGCTTTTTGACGTTTCAAAATTCGACAGAATATTGCTCTCCTATGCGGTGTCGATGATACCTGATTGGAAAGCCACGATTGAACATGCCGCGCACCAATTAAAACCAGGCGGCGAACTTTGGATTGTTGATTTTGGCAATCAAGCAAAACTCCCGAACTGGTTTAAAAATGCGCTCTATGGCTGGTTGCGCAAATTTCATGTTCAGCCACGGCAGGACCTTGAAACGGTAACGCGTAGAATTGCCAGAACAGTCCACGGCACCGCTGAATTCGGCACTCTCTATCGTGGCTATGCACACTTCACGGTCATCAAAAAACCATCCATATCCTAGATTGAATGAACGCGACAAGAATCAAGCGTTGCAAACACATAAAGATTTCTTTATTTCTTTATATAACATTCTGAATCTTGGAGCATCTAATGACAACCGCAACACCTCTTGCTGATTTCATCGCTGAAAAAGGCGTTCTTCTTGCCGATGGCGCAACGGGCACCAACCTATTTGCGATGGGACTGGAAGCAGGAGAAGCGCCAGAACTTTGGAACGAAAGCGCACCAGAAAAAATTGTCAAACTGCATCAGGACTTTGTTGATGCCGGTGCTGATATTTTTCTGACCAACTCATTTGGTGGTACGCGCCAACGCTTAAAGCTTCACAAAGCCGAAGATCGTGTTTTCGAACTCAATAAAAAAGCCGCTGAAATTGCGCGCAGCGTTGCAGATAAAGCAGATCGCAAAATAATCGTTGCCGGTTCTGTCGGCCCAACAGGTGAACTGCTCGTCCCACTTGGCGCTCTAACTTATGAATTTGCAGTGGAGTCATTCCGCGAACAAATTAAGGGCCTAAAGGCTGGCGGTGTGGATGTTATCTGGATCGAAACAATGTCTGCCAGCGGCGAAATGCAAGCAGCATCAGAGGCCGCTGCCGCAGAAGACATGGAATTTGTTTGCACCGCATCTTTTGATACGGCAGGCAAAACCATGATGGGCATACATCCGGCTGAAATGGGTAAGATTTTTGAAAAATCACCACAAGCGCCAACAGCTTACGGCGCAAATTGCGGTGTTGGTGCTTCCGATATCTTGTCTTCGCTGCTCGATATGAAAGACGCTGCACCCGATGCGAAAATCGTCATCAAGGGCAATTGCGGTATTCCAGAATTTCAAGACGATAAAATCGTTTATTCCGGCACCCCTGACCTGATGGCAAGATATGTTGAACTGGCCATCGACGGTGGTGCAGCCATTATCGGCGGTTGTTGCGGCACATCATGCGATCATTTGCGTGCGATGCGTGTCGCGCTCGACAATCATGTGAAAGCCGAGCGCCCAACGGTTGAATTTATTTGCGACCAAATTGGCCCGATGCGTAACACCAAAGCGGCAGCAGCCGGTGAAGGCCCGCAAAGAGAGCGCCGCAGCGGTGGACGCCGCCGCAAGTAAAACTTAAGCGTTCAACGCTTTTGCATGCCAATCAAAATGGTTGGGCAGAAATGTCGCGATAAAGTAATATGAGTGATCATACCCATCACGCATATTGATTTCAGCTTTTTGCCCAACGGCCTCACAAGCCTCCGCGAACAAATGTGTCCGTAACTGCTCATCAAGAAAATTATCTGCCGTTCCTTGATCAATCAAAATCGGCACATCGCTTGATGATGACATCAACGCACACGCATCATGCGCTTTCCAAGCTGCACGATCATCACCTATATATGTAGAAAACGCTTTCTCGCCCCACGGCACTTGCGATGGCGCAACGATTGGCGAAAAGGCGGAAACAGATTTAAAGCGCCCCGGATATTTGAGATGCAAGCTTAACGCACCATGTCCACCCATTGAATGGCCCATAATGCCTTGCTTATCCATATCAGCATTTAAGAACTCCTTAGCAATCAATGCAGGCAGCTCTTCCATAATATATGTTTCCATCTGGAAGTGTTTTGCCCACGGCGCTTCGGCCGCATTGATATAAAACCCTGCGCCCTGCCCCAAATCATAAGCATCATCATTGGCAACCTGCTCACCGCGCGGCGATGTATCAGGTGCGATAACCATGAAGCCAAATTCAGCGGCCAAACGCATAATGCCGCTTTTTTCCATCACATTGGACCAATTGCAGGTCAGGCCCGATAGATACCATAGGACCGGCACTTTAGCGGTCTTAGCTTGTGGCGGCGTATATACGGCAAACCGCATCGTGCACTGACAAGATTCACTCTCGTGATCGAACACTTCTAGCGCCCCATCAAAAGTCTTTTTTTGCTCAACAAGCTTCAAAACCAACTCCATAGCTTTCAGACACACAATGGTCACAATCTAAAATAGCAATATATTTCAGTATCTTAATATAAAAATCGAAAAATTTTCAAACAACAAGAGGAACCGAACCCAGCTCTTGTCGTTGTTGCAGCATAACAGCCTCAACGGCAAGATTGGAGAGAAAAAATGAAAAAGCAATTGAACCTTTCTACAGCACTCGCAACAGTAGCATTCAGCGCAATGGCGTTCGCTACACCCGTGGCACTTGCACAGGACGCAGCGCAGCCAGAAACTACACAAGAGCAGATGGAAGCACCTGCGGATGGTGCGGTAACAATGGAAAAAGCGCCTGAAGCAGAGGTCGGCACAGACACAATGACTGAGCCTGCTATGGAGTCAGAAGAAGCTATGCCAGCAACGGATATGGATGCTGCGCCAACGGCAGATATGGCCGCAACCAGCACGGAGAAATTCTTCGTATATGAAGCTGCTAATCAGATGACATCTGACGATCTGATCGGTTCTGATATCAAAAACACGGCAGGTGAATCACTTGGCGATGTAGAACAGATTATCGTGTCTACAGAAGGCGACCTAGCTGGCGTTATCGTCGGTGTTGGCGGCTTCCTCGGCATCGGTGAGAAAAGCGTTGCGATCAATTTTGATGCAATCACTTTTGAAACCGACCCAGATTCAGGCGATACACTTCTAGTGCTCAACAGCACGAAAGAAGAACTGGAAGCAGCGCCAGAATTTACAACCAAAGAAGAACAGGCTTCAGAAGAAGAAGCAATGACAACGGCAGAGCCGATGGCTGAAACTCCAGTTGCTCCTGAAACAATGGAAGCACCTAAAGAAGAAGTTCCAGCGCAGTAAGCACATTTTACTGGTCTAAATAGAAAGCCGCCTCCATTGGAGGCGGCTTTTTCATGTGTTCGTTTAAAACTTAATAGAGAACAACAGAGCGAATGCTCTCACCTGAATGCATCAAATCAAAGCCTTTATTGATATCGTCTAAAGGCATTGTATGCGTGATCAAGCTATCAATATCGATGCGGCCTTCCATATACATATCAACGATTTTCGGCACATCAGTACGCCCTCTTGCACCACCAAATGCTGAACCGCGCCACGAACGACCGGTTACAAGTTGGAATGGACGCGTAGCAATCTCCGCCCCTGCTGGTGCAACGCCGATAATGATGCTTTCGCCCCACCCTTTATGGCAACATTCCAGCGCTGTGCGCATAACATTTGTATTGCCAATACATTCAAATGAGTAATCCGCACCGCCGCCAGTAAGCTCAACCAAATGTCCGGTCAAATCGCCCTTAATGTCGTTTGGATTAACAAAATCGGTCATACCAAATTGGCGTGCCATCGCTTCTTTAGCAGGGTTCATATCAACGCCAATGATCTGGCGCGCACCAACCATTCGCAACCCTTGAAGGACATTAAGGCCGATACCGCCGAGACCAAAAACAACAGCCGTCGAATTTGGCTCTACCTTGGCCGTAAACATAACGGCACCAAGGCCGGTTGTAACACCGCAACCAATATAACAAATCTTGTCGAAAGGCGCATCGGAGCGCACTTTAGCCAGCGAAATTTCAGGCAAAACGGAATAGTTCGAAAATGTAGAACATCCCATATAGTGAAGTATAGGCTTGCCTTTATAAGAGAAGCGACTTGTGCCATCCGGCATCACGCCTTGGCCCTGTGTCGTGCGGATTTTCTGGCAAAGATTGGTTTTCGGATTGAGGCAATATTCGCACTCACGGCATTCAGGTGTGTAAAGCGGGATCACATGATCGCCTACTTTTAAATCTTTCACATCCGGACCAACTTCAACAACAATACCAGCGCCTTCATGGCCCAAAATTGCTGGAAATGCGCCCTCAGGATCTGCGCCCGACAAAGTAAATTCATCCGTATGACAAATACCCGTTGCCTTCATTTCAACCAGAACTTCACCAGATTTTGGGCCGTCCAAATCAACCTCGACAACTTCAAGCGGTTTACCTGCTTCAAAGGCTACAGCGGCACGTGTTTTCATAACATTCTCCGTTAATATTTTTGCAAACCTTGCCGCGCATGGCTGTGTGATGCAAGCCAGCCATAGGCACGTTAAAAGGAATTTTCGTGCTGTTTATCATTTTTTACAGTTTTGGTGGGATACTATCTATTCGGAAGGAATATTGATGAAACCACGCATTCTCATTGCAGGCATGGCGCTGCTTGCCGTCATCGGCGGCGCAGCCTATAGCGAGTATGATCGTGTCACTTCATCACACCAGCAAATTCGTGCTTATATTATGCATAATGCCAAAGCTTATAAAAGCGATAAGGCAGGCATAGAAGATGTCCTTGCTAAGGGTGTGGCCATATGTGCAGCGCAAATATATCAAACGGAACTTCCGCCAGAACACCTTAATTTTTTCACTTTAAACATTGCGACTGACTATGAAATAGTTAATCAATTCGGCTTGAAAGCCAATGAAAAACAAGGTGAAATTTCCGATCTTCGTGC
The DNA here is from genome assembly GCF_000620605.1 of Ahrensia sp. 13_GOM-1096m. Taxonomy (NCBI): domain Bacteria; kingdom Pseudomonadati; phylum Pseudomonadota; class Alphaproteobacteria; order Hyphomicrobiales; family Ahrensiaceae; genus Ahrensia; species Ahrensia sp. 13_GOM-1096m. The sequence continues at coordinate 157,925 of NZ_KK211156.1, read as the reverse complement.
CAATGTTGCGCGTAAATTTTATACGTCACTACCCGATGAGTTAGGAAAATTACCCGTCGCACGAAAACAGCAATTAGAAAGTTTAAGTCTTGATTTTCGCAACAAACGCGAGAAATTGGCCCATTGCACACACGCCAACGCATATAAGTTCTGGCTCACAGAAAAACCCGCAGATACTTAAAATAAAAGCGCGAACCACCTCGTTTTTTTAGCGTATGCTTCTTACCTATTGATCGAACCATCAACAGGAGTAAGACCATGAAATCTGCAAAAAATTATCTCGAAGAAGCCAACGCCAGCGTTCCGCGCATTTCAGCGGAAGAAGCAATTGCGAAATACAAGTCTGGCGGCGGCACATTTATTGATGTGCGTGATTCTGGTGACATTGCTAAAAGCGGCACTATAAAAGGTGCGCATCGCATTGCCCGCGGTTTTATGGAATTTGCGGCCGATAGCGAGATGCAATTCCACAATCCAGTATTGCAAAAAGACGCTGATCTCTACCTTGTATGCGGCGCTGGTGGTCAAGCCGCTCTTGCAGGCAAAACACTTAAAGATATGGGCTATCAGAACGTCACAAATATTGGCGGCATTGGCGACTGGAAAGAAGCCGGCGGCGATATGGAAGACTAATTCGCTTTAGCCAATAACGGTCATTAAAAAAGGCGGGGCGCTGATTATAGCGCGCCGCCTTTATTATATTACTTACTCTCTACACGCCACACTTCACCATGGATAAGGCGGGCCATCTGGCGCACACTGCCTGTCTCCCTGGCGTGAACGGGCTGTGTTCAGGTGAATGCGTCCGGCATCGAATTCTTTTTGTCTTCGATGAAGGCCAAGAGTTTTGCGTCAATTTCCTCATCAAGGGCCGGTGCTTCATACTGGTCAAGCCATTGGCGACAAAGCTTGTTCGCACGGCTTTCAACACGGCTTTCGCCCTCTGCAAGCCATTGCTCATAAGAATTATTGTCAGCGACTGTAGAGCGGTAAAATGCTGTCTGGAAGTTTGCTTGCGTATGCGCGCATCCAAGATAGTGGGACCCCGGACCAACCTCTGCAATTGCATCCAAGGCCTGCCCATTTTCTGAAATATCAACCCCTTGGCTCATCGCCTGCATCATACCAAGCTGGTCAACGTCGATCATGAATTTCTCATAGGAAGAAACAAGACCGCCCTCTAACCATCCAGCCGAGTGAAGTGCAAAGTTCGTGCCAGCAAGCAGCGTCATATTGATTGTATTGGCACTTTCATGCGCTGCTTGTGCGTCCGGCACTTTTGATCCGCAAAGAGATCCGCCTGTTCTGAACGGCAAGCCCAAGCGACGCGCCAATTGCGCAGCACCATAAGACACCAAAGAAGGTTCAGGCGTACCAAATGTTGGCGCACCTGACTGCATGGAAATTGAAGCAGCAAATGTACCAAACAAAACCGGCGCACCTGGACGGCAAAGCTGCGTGAAGGCAGCGCCCGCCAATACTTCGGCCAAAACTTGTGTCAAAGTTCCCGCAACGGTGACGGGGCTCATAGCGCCTGCAAGAATGAACGGCGAAATGATACAAGCCTGCCCCGCACGGGCATAAACCTTTGCCGCACCAAGCATCGTGCCATCAAATGTCATCGGAGAATTGGCGTTAATTAGATTGATAACAACGCAATTATTATCAACAAACTCCTCGCCAAACACAATTTTCGCCATTGAAATCGTGTCTTCAGCGCGTTCTGGCGCAGTGACCGATCCCATGAATGGTTTATCTGAATATTTGATATGGCTATAAACCATATCGAGGTGACGCTTATTGACCGGCACATCAACAGGCTCACAAACAGTGCCGCCCGAATGGTGCATGGCAGGTGCCATATAAGCCAATTTTACAAAATTGCGGAAATCTTCAATCGTCGCATACCGACGTTCACCCTCAAGATCGCGCACAAATGGCGGTCCATAAACAGGCGCAAACACAGTCGCATCGCCGCCAATTTGGACAGATCGTTCCGGATTACGGGCATGTTGCGTGAAGATTGACGGCGCTGTTTTAAGCAATTCGCGGCAAAGCCCTTTGGGAAAACGAACGCGCTCGCCTTCAACCATTGCGCCAGCCTCACGCCACATTCGCAATGCTTCTTCGTCTTCTCGAAACTCAATGCCGATTTCTTCAAGAATTTTATCAGCATTCGCTTCGATGAGCGCCAAAGCCTCTTCGTTCAAAACCTCATAAACCGGAATCTTACGCTTTATATATGATTGGCTTTCGCCCGGGCCGCCGCCAGTACGTGCAGCTCTTCGCCCAGCTGCGCCTCGGCCTGCTTTGCGCGAGCGCGCACGTGCAGGCACATGAACCTCCTCCCCGCCACCTTCCGGTGTTGGAATAATATCATCAAAATTTTCAGAATCGCTCATTTGCCTATCCCCACAGTGCGAGACTACATAGTCTTAATCTCATATTCAGCCAACAATGATTCTTGGTCCTTCAATACGCGCCTTCGTCTAGCTTTAAGACGACACATTATAATTCACATGACGCATAAGAACCCCTTGATCGTTCACACATAATGACATAAGGATACCCTTATGTTTAAACGTTAAGCCTATCGTGTCGTTTTCGTATTAAGTAACGTCGCACCAGATTCAACTTGTTAAGAAAAACCACGCTAGACTTACGTTATTATCGCGCATAGCCGAGGAGTTTACTATGTCCGACGAAGAAGAAATCATCCTAAGTGAATTGTCAGACGACGAACTCGTGCAGCAAATGCATGACGACCTTTATGATGGTCTCAAAGAAGAGATTACCGAGGGCACAAATATTCTTCTTGGGCGAGGATGGGAACCTTATGAGGTTCTAACCAAAGCTCTTGTTGAGGGTATGCGTATCGTTGGAGAAGATTTCCGTGATGGCATTTTGTTTGTGCCGGAAGTTTTGCTCTCAGCAAACGCTATGAAAGCCGGAATGTTCATTTTGCGGCCTCTGTTGATTGAAACAGGCGCGCCAAAACTTGGGAAAATGGTTGTCGGCACTGTTAAAGGCGACATTCACGACATCGGCAAAAACCTCGTCGGCATGATGATGGAAGGCGCTGGCTTTGATGTTATCGACTTGGGCATCAATACGCCTGTTGAAGAATATCTCGAAGCGTTGGAAAGAGAGCAGCCAGACATTTTAGGCATGTCAGCCCTTCTTACGACCACAATGCCTTATATGAAGGTCGTTATTGATACGATGAAAGAAAAAGGCATGCGCGATGACTTTATCGTGCTTGTGGGCGGCGCGCCGCTCAATGAAGACTTCGGCAAAGCAATTGGTGCCGATGCTTATTGCCGCGACGCAGCTGTTGCTGTGGAAACAGCAAAGGAATTCATGAAGCGGAAGCACAACCAAGAATTAGCTTAGTAGCTTCATAAATCAAAATAAAAGGGCAGCAAAAGCAGCCCTTTTTTTTATAACAAAATTACTTTGGCGTCACGTATCGCGCCATGTCACAAGTTTCGTGACAGCATAATTAAAGACTGCATTCATAAGCGCTCCGGCAAATCCTGCAAACAATGTCGATTGATTAAGTTCAAAAAAGCTTTGCGCAATGGAAACATTTGCCAATGCACCAACACTACACACCGCATAGAATGTCAAAAGGCCAATCCAAAAGCGGTTACCTTTCAATTTTCGGTGCGCATAGGTGACGCTATTGTTGAGGATAAAGTTAGATGTCATCGCAGCAAATGCGCCAGCAAATTGCGCCGCGGCAAAATCAACATTGGCGCCATAATGCAAAGCGAACAATGTCGCCATATGGACGAACAATCCGGTAAAACCCACAAGCCCATAAAGCATAAAGCGCATAGGTATTAGGCCACCAGTAAAACGGGACACCAAAAGACCCAAAAATTGGATTGTGACGAGAAAGCCGAGTTTACTCTCGCCTTCGACGCGCTCGCGAAACTGAAACGGCACTTCTTTGATTTTAAGCCTATCGCCATAACGGCTGACAATATCAAAAAGGATTTTAAAGCCGTCTTTTGAAACGGTTTCAGCAGCTTTATCTGCCGTCTGGCGCGTTAACATAAAGAACCCGCTCATCGGATCTGATGTATAATGGCCGGTAATATAATTGGCCATTGTCGTCGCAATCTCGCTACCTTTTGCGCGTGTCTTTTGATTAAAGCCAGCCTTATGATCGCCGCCATCGACATAGCGCGAACCGATAACAAGGTCCGCACCATTTTTGATTTCATCCAGCATGATTGGCAAACGAGTTTCATCATGCTGCATGTCTGCATCCATAATAACCACAACCGGTGCATTAGCCGCCATCATACCTTCAATACAGGCACCCGATAGGCCCCGCCGCCCGACACGCCGAATACAACGAACATGCGGATGCTTGGCGGCCAATCTGCGCGTCACACCCGTTGTGTCGTCAGGGCTATTATCGTCAACGACAATCACTTCATGGGCAATTTTGCCCATTGCATCAGCGATTTTTCCAACAAGCGGCTCAATATTCTTCGACTCATTAAATGCCGGAAGAACAACCGTAAGTTCCGGAGCTTGCATGTCGTCCCCTAACTATGAGCCAATGCGACAATACTACGACGTATACACACTGGCCAAAACACCCATCAAAGAGCTATTACATAGGCAAAGGTGAATGAATGCCCAACAAAAACCCAATAACAGACATCTCTGAAAAGGCAAAAACCCGTGTGATTGCCTGCGGTATGATCGCACGTGAAATTTTAGATGTTTGCGAAATGAATGGATTTGGGCACGTCTCACTGACTTGCCTGCCTGCTGATTACCATCATAAGCCGCAATTAATTGCACCAGCGATTGACGAAGCAATCGTTAAAGCGCGCAGCGAAGGCTACGACAATATATTTATTGGCTACGCAGATTGTGGCACAGGCGGACAGCTCGATAAAATCTGTCAAAAACACGGTGTGGAACGCATAGAAGGACCGCACTGCTTTTCATTTTATATCGGCAATCAGTCTTTTGACAAAACAAGCGACGATTACACAACGACCTTCTTCATCACGGACTTTTTAGCCCGTCATTATGAGAACTTTTTGCTTAAACCACTTGGAATACTCAAACATCCAGAGCTGTTAGAAATGTATTTCGGCAATTACACGACAGCGCTGTATTTAGCCCAAACAAATGACACTGAATTGGACAGAAGAGCACAAGAAATAGCCGCAATTTTGGGTTTAAATTATATCCGCAAGTTTACCGGCTATGGAGACCTTGCACCTGCAATTGCCAATACCCAAATTCCGGATAACGGCATTTCGTAAATAATTTAGTTGTAAATTGCGTGTAGTCATAAAGGCGACAGGTAATTGCGCCTAATGGCGATGTAGTGCGAGCAATTTGATGTTACAGCAGACGGATGAGACGATGACTATGCTAGTAGAACCGGCAAGCGATGAGTATCATCCACGTCCGCTATCAGCTGTTTTGCGCGGACTCGCGGCCCGTGAGGGCGACTCAAAAGTTACCATTCGCTGCATTCGTGAGGCGCTTGCGGGCAGATCATTTGCAGCATTTCTCATTATCACCTGCCTCATTAATATGCTGCCTTTCCCGCCCGGCTCCACAATAGTTTTGGGCATACCCATTGTTATTGTCGCCATGCAGATGGTGCTGGGGCGTAACACCGTTTGGCTACCAGAGTTTTTTCTCAAACAATCCTTGAGTAAAAAGGCATTCGAAAAGCTAACAACCAAGATCATCCCCGCATTGGAAAAACTTGAAAGCTACGTAAAACCCCGCGCGTGGCCATTTCCAGATGTTAAAAGCGCCGAAAAAATTATCGGCATCTGGGCATTAATTTTAGGCATTGCCGTTATTTTACCTGTACCGCTCGGCAACTGGTTCCCCGCATTTGCATGCGCCATATGTGGTGCGGCCCTTTCTGAGCGTGATGGCCGCCTGTTGTTTATCGGCGTCGCATTGGGCGCTATCTCAATCGCTGTCCTTATCGGCATGGTTATGGCCATCCATTTCGGCGTGACATGGATAATCGGTGCATGACCAAGCGGCTGGCAATTGTAACCGCGGGCGGTTCTGCGCCTGCGATTCTAATCAATCTGCTCAAGCAGCAGTTCCCTGATGCATTATTGATCGTAGAAAGCAGCGAATCAAAATCCACCTTTCTTAAAAGACGCGCGCGCAAGATTGGCTGGTTTCAAACGCTGGCGCAATTAACCATGCAATTCATATCCAAGCTTGGCAAAACATGGGCACAAAAGCGTTTTCAGCAAATTTCAGTTGATTATAACACGTCGCAAACGATGCCGAGCGACCTTCAAACAATCCATATTGGCTCCGTCAATGATGGAAGCCTTGCCGGACATCTGCGTGATAATCAGATTGCGACAACATTAGTCATCGGCACGCGTATATTTTCAAAAGCAACCATCGCATCGATTGACATACCGCTACTCAATTTTCACGGCGGGTTAACACCGGATTATCGCGGCCTCAATCCTGGTTATTGGTCGCTGATCGATGGCAGGCCGGATCGATTCGGTGGCACAGTCCATTTCATTGATGCCGGCATTGATACTGGCAATGTCATTGCTCAGAAAACCTGCAAACCACATCCGAACGATAATTTCCTGACCTATCATCACACGATCTCGGCACAATGCGCCGATATATGTATTGCGGCGGTAAAATCTGCCCTCGAAGGCAATGTGAAGCCAATGACGGTCCAAGGAGTATCAAAACAACACTACCATCCAACGGTCTATGGATACTTTTGGAATGGAATTACTAAAAATATCTGGTGAGCAGTCTAAATAAGCTCTGTCGCTTTTTGATCTTCCCTCGTCGTCATGCAACAAGCTGACAGCAACACATTCATTCAAATTTCAATTGGAGGTACTGATTTTGGCCGACAAGACCATCGTATATTGGCGTGATATTCCTGCGCAAGTAATTGTAAAAGCAGGACGTCGCAATGTCGCAAAGCGCGAACTGTCGCTTCGTTTTACCGAAGCGATTGATATGTGCGCAATGCGCGTCGGCGCCAAAGATTCCGATGCTTATCTAGCTGAATGGCGAAAATCAGACCCCGTTCCTGTTGGCGATGATCTGGAAGCGGAAGCAGAAGCTGCCGCCGCCGAGATTGAGGCAAATTATGATAAGGCTCGTCTTGTGGCATTGGTCAAAGGCGACGGCAAAGAAAGCTGAGACAGTATGGCGAGACTGGAAACGTGGACTTCGAAACTACGCCGGACAAATGCTAAGTCCGATTTTCAGCCCGCCAATGTCAGCCCTGACAGGCGCAAGCAGCGCCGTTTCACCATTCGGCTCTGGGTTGTGCGCAATGCGCGGTTCTTCGAATGGTTCTATGAAAAATTTGCCAAACTTTTTCTGTTCCTGCATCCACTTTGGAAAGCTGTCGGCTATCACCGCGCAGAAAAACCAGTCACATTTGTCGAAAGACATGTAAAAGGCCTGCTGTTTGATTGCCGCATGTGCGGTCAGTGCGCTTTGTCCTCGACCGGCATGTCCTGCCCTATGAATTGCCCCAAACAATTGCGCAATGGCCCATGCGGCGGCGTGCGCGCAAATGGCAACTGCGAAGTTGAACCAGATATGCCTTGTGTATGGGTGCAAGCATGGAATGGTGCCAGCAAAATGGCAAATGGCCAAGAAAAAATGATGGATGTTCAAAAACCTGTGAACCAATCTTTGCGCGAGACCTCATCTTGGCTTCGCGTCACCGCTGAGGCAGCGCAGGCAAAAGAAAGCGTTAAATCATGAGCATTTCAGATATCAATCCACTCGATGCTGGTGCGCCGCTTGATCCATTGCCGGGTCACTCCTCGCGCGGACGCCTTGAACGCGTATTGCGCCGCGGCGAATTTGCAATCACCTCCGAATTAAACCCACCAGACAGCGCAGATCCGAATGAGGTCTATGAGCGCGCAGCAATATTCGAAGGTTGGGTAGACGGCATCAATGCGGTCGATGCATCCGGCGCAAACTGCCATATGTCATCTGTTGCCATTTGTGCGCTTTTAACCCGCATGGGCTATGCCCCCATATTGCAGATTGCTTGCCGTGACAAAAACCGTATCGCCATCCAAGGCGACATCCTTGGCGCTTCTGCAATGGGCGTTCAAAACATTATGTGCCTAACAGGCGACGGAGTTCAAGCGGGCGATCAACCAGGTGCAAAACCAGTATTCGATCTGGACTGTATGTCGCTTTTAGAAACAGCACGCTCAATGCGCGATGAAGAGCGTTTTTTATCGGGCCGCAAAATCACCTATCCGCCAAATGTTTTTCTAGGAGCGGCGATCAACCCCTTCGCCCCGCCTCATGATTTTAGGCCGCTACGCCTTAAAAAGAAAATAGAGGCCGGCGCACAATTTGTGCAAAGCCAATATTGCTACGACGTGCCAATGTTTCGCGAATATATGAAGCGCGTCGTGGATATGGGATTAAATGAAAAGTGTTACATCATGGCAGGTGTTGGACCGCTGGCGTCAGCTAAGACAGCACGCTGGATGCGCTCGAATGTGCCCGGTGTTCACATCCCTGACCATATCATCACGCGTCTTGAAGGGGCTGAAAAGCAAAAAGCTGAAGGCAAACGTCTCTGTATTGAAATCATGCAAGAGATTAAAGAAATCGAGGGCGTTTCAGGCATTCATGTTATGGCGTATCGGCAAGAAGAATTCGTCGCCGAAATTGTACATGATTCTGGCGTTTTAAAAGGCCGCCAACCTTGGAAACGCGAAGCCGTATCTGACGCAGCACTTGTTGCCGAACGCATGGAAGAACTCGTCGACGAACAAAAACAAATACCAGCTGAGATGGCTGAAAATGCCGCCAGCAACACTTGATCAAATTCATATAACGATATAAACAACTCTTTATATCTTCAGGAGACTCCCATGACACGCACAATCGTTGCATCTGCTACCAAAGAAACAATCATTGGCTTTGACCAGCCGTTCTGCGTTATCGGCGAACGGATTAATCCGACCGGCCGAAAAATCCTGAATCAAGAACTTGAAGATGGTGATTTCAGCCGCGTGGAAGCAGACGCAATTGCGCAGGTCGCTGCTGGCGCAACTATTCTCGACATCAATTCCGGTGCTGTATTTTCCGGCAAGATGGCTGCCGATCCGCGTTATGCCGACAACAATTTTGTTGAACCTATTTTAATGCAGCAATTGATTGAACATGTTCAGGCGGTAACAGACTGCCCGTTGTGTATTGATTCATCTGTCCCGGGCGCACTTGAAAACGGACTAAAAACGGCAAAAGGTCGCCCATTGCTAAACTCTGTGACGGGCGAAGAAGAACGCTTGGAACTGGTTTTGCCTCTGGTGAAAAAATACGATGTGCCGGTTGTCGCAATTTCAAATGATGACACTGGAATATCAGAAGATCCCGAAGTGCGCTTTGCCGTAGCAAAGAAAATTGTTGAGCGCGCAGCAGACTTTGGCATTCCCGCGCATGACATTGTGGTGGACCCGCTTGTTATGCCAATCGGCGCTATGGCGACAGCAGGACACCAAGTGTTCACGCTCGTGCGCCGTTTGCGTGAAGAGCTTGGCGTCAACACAACTTGTGGTGCATCTAACATTTCATTTGGCCTGCCAAACCGCCATGGTATCAACAATGCGTTCCTCCCTATGGCTTACGCTGCTGGCATGACATCAGCGATCATGAATCCTGTTGCACTTCCAATCGGCCCCAAGAAGATTGCAGAAAAACGCGCGCTTGTTGAAGCAGCCGGCATCATATTGCCAGAAATGGACGACGAAACATTTGTGAAAATGTTTGGCATGGGTTCTACAAAACCGCGCCCCGGCAAAGAAATGGAAGCTATTCGTGCTGCGAATTTCCTGCTTAATCAAGATGATGGCGGTGCTGCGTGGATCAACTTTAACAAAGACCCCGATGCTGCAATTGCAGGCGCACGTGGTCGCCGTGAAGGCCGCCGCTCGCGGGGGTGATTTACTCAAACACCCTAGAAATGCCAGACAAATGAATATTCCATTTCAATCGTCAGACCCTGATCAGGTAAAAAAGCTATCTGACTACGTTGCTTTAATCACTCGTTTCATTTTTTGTTCTGCGTTAAGTCTAGGTATTGGGGATTATATTCGAACTTCAGATTTACCGCCCTTCGAAAGCGCAGGATTATTCTTCATTTCACTTACATTTGGGTTCTTAGGTTTAGCTCTCGCAGCATCAATTATGGGCCAAACGCAAAACTATTTTAATTTCGTATTTGATAGTAAAAATTTTCTAATATCGCTATTGGCCTTAGCGATCTCATTAATTGTTTTTATCGGTGTTTATGTTGGCGCGACTATTTTGGTTTCTGTTGCGAAATTTAATATAGCAGTTTCAGTAGGGAGCATACTTTGACCGACCACCTCGTCGTTTTTACACCATCTGGCAGACGTGGGCGCTTCGCCAAGGGCACAAATGTGCTCGAAGCAGCGCGCGATCTTGGCGTTTATGTGGAATCAGTATGTGGTGGTCGCGGCATTTGCGGCCGCTGCCAAGTCGAGATTCAAACTGGCCATTTCTCAAAGCATGGCATTGAATCAAAAGCAGAAAACATCTCTGAGCTTGGCGCAAAAGAACTGCGCTATGCAGAAAAACGCGACCTAAAAGAAGGACGCCGCCTCTCCTGCTCATCAACGATTGAAGGTGATCTTGTCGTTGACATTCCGCTTGATGTTCAAGTCAATGCTCAGGTCATACGTAAGGCCGCTGACAACAAGGTCTTTGAGCGAAAACCAGCTGTCCAACTTTGCTATGTTGAGGTTGAAGAACCAGACATGCACAAGCCGCTTGGCGATCTTGATCGCTTGAAAGTCTCGCTCGAAAATGATTGGGGCTGGACAGATATTGAGGTCGCGCAACATATTTTGCCGCAAGTCCAAAAGACCCTTCGCAAAGGAAATTGGACAGCAACAGCCGCGATACATCGAGATTCAGACACAGCACAGCCCACACTGATTGCGCTATGGCCTGAACTTCAAAACGAAGCCTATGGCATTGCCTGCGATATTGGCTCAACAACAATCGCGCTCCATCTTGTATCATTGCTTTCTGGTGCCGTTATCGCATCAGCAGGTGCATCAAACCCGCAAATTCGCTTTGGTGAAGACCTTATGAGCCGTGTCTCATATGTGATGATGAACCCTGAAGGGCGCGGCGCGATGACGGACGCGGTCCGCAAGACGCTAAACGAACTGATTGGTGAAGTCTGCGAAACTGCCGAGATAGAACGCCAAGACATTCTCGATATGGTGTTTGTCGGCAACCCTGTCATGCACCATCTTTTCTTAGGCATTGACCCGACAGAACTAGGCGGCGCACCCTTTGCGCTTGCCGTTTCCGGTGCTGTTCACACATCGGCCAAAGAGCTTGATCTTGAAGCCAATGAAGGCGCCCGCGTCTATATGATCCCGTGCATTGCCGGACACGTTGGCGCCGATGCAGCAGCTGCAACTTTGGCCGAAGGCCCGCACCGTTCTGACGACATTATGCTCATGGTGGATGTTGGCACGAACGCAGAGATTGTACTTGGCAACAAGCAACAAACGGTTGCTGCCTCCTCCCCTACTGGCCCAGCCTTTGAAGGCGCTGAAATATCTGGCGGCCAACGCGCAGCGCCCGGCGCTATCGAACGTGTGCGCATTGATCCGCTAACATTAGAGCCTAAATTCCGCATTATTGGATCAGAGCTTTGGTCTGATGAAGAAGGCTTTGCAGAGAGCGTTGAAAAGACTGGCATCACTGGCATTTGCGGTTCTGGCATCATCGAAGTTGTTGCCGAAATGTTTTTGGCAGGCATCATTTCAGAAGATGGCGTGATCAACGGCGCTCTGACCGAGCGTTCCAGCCGTGTGCAGGAAACCGGACGCACATATTCATATTTGCTACATGACGGTGCCCAGAAAATCATTATTTCACAAAATGATGTCCGCGCAATCCAGCTGGCCAAAGCTGCGCTTTATGCAGGCATCAAACTTCTTATGGACAAGCAAAACATAACGCAGATTGATCAAATTCGATTCGCTGGTGCGTTTGGCTCTTTCATTGACCCTAAATACGCAATGGTTCTGGGGCTTATTCCCGATTGTGAAATTGAAAACGTAAAAGCCGTCGGTAATGCGGCTGGCACAGGCGCGCGCATGGCACTTATCAACCGCGATTACCGCCGCGAAATCGAAAAGACAGTGCGTGAAATCGAAAAAGTAGAAACTGCATTGGAGCCGAAGTTCCAAGAGCATTTCATCAATGCTATGGCGCTGCCCAACAAAGTCGACCTTTTCGAAAAGCTTGGAAAGGTTGTTAACCTGCCGCCAAGAAAACAAAACGCTGATGATAGTGATGGACAAACACGGCCACGCAGATCCGGTGGACGCAGAGGGCGCACATAAGATTCAGCCTTTTCTGCACGACCAAATAGGCTAATAGCTGCTTTATGTTATTTCAGCGCGTCAATCCGATCTTCTTGATTATTGCAATCTGGCTCGCGGGCCTTGGCGCTGCCGCGCAATTTGCCAAAATCACGATAATCTTTGGCGAGCTTAGCGCCTATTATGGTCAAAGCGATGCACGCTCTGGTTTTCTTTTATCAACCATAAGCCTCTTAGGCGTTATCTTCGGTCTTTATGCCGGCGTCATGGGTGCCAAATATGGCAATCGGAAATTGCTGATTGGCGGCCTGTTTCTCGGCGCACTGACATCTTTTGCACAGGTTCTGCTTTTGCCTTTCTGGGGCATGATCACATTACGTGCGATCGAGGGCATTTCGCACCTTGCCATTGCGGTTGCAGCGCCAACTCTTATTGCGAGCTACGCCACCGACAAGATCAGAACCTATGCAATGACACTTTGGGGCACATATTTCGGTGTCGCCTTTGCTCTCATGTCAGTGATCTCACCTGCGGTGTTGAAAAACGGCCGCTTTGACCAGCTATTCCTTTATCACGGCATCTACATGGCTTTGATTGGCATCTTGTTGGTTCTTTGCATGCCCAACCCGCGCACAAATTTATCAACCGCGCAAACACCCGCGCCAGACACCAATTTCTGGATCGCACATGTTCAGGCATACAAATCACCCTTTATTGCAGCGCCTGCACTTGGTTGGGTATTTTACACACTGACCTTTGTCTCAATGATAACGCTACTCCCGCAATTTGTTGCAGAAGATCAAAGACTATTGGTGATCGGTGCCATGCCGGTAACCAGCATCATCGCGTCTCTTACGCTCGGCACATATTTGCTGCGGATTATGAGCGCTGTCAAAGTCGTTACGGTGGGGTTTGCCCTCGCCTTTGTCGTCTCCTTGGTAATGATTTTTTCTGGTGTCAACGCTTGGATGGCGATTGCGTTATATATTGGCCTTGGCCTTGTCCAAGGCGCAACTTTTGCCGCCGTTCCTCAGCTTAACAACACAATTGAAGACCGTTCAAAGGCCAATGGACTTCTTGTCCAAACGGGTAATTTTGGTAATTTGATTGGCACACCTGTGCTTGCGGTCACCATCGGCACATTCAATCAGAGCGGTATGCTCGTCATTGCCTGCCTCGCTTATGTCATGGGAATTTGTGTTCACATCCTTTGTGGCTACCTCAGAAATTGGTATCGTCCTGCTTAAGCAGGCTGTCTTAACCTAAGAGCCTCAATCAACAATGCAATTTCATGCTGGAATAATATCCAGCGGCATAAATTTCTCTTGCTAAAATAGCGCGTTTGATGATTTGCTTTCTTAATAGAATTTGCGCCCCGTAGTTCGGGTATTTAATTGAGGGACGATGGCCATGACTGAGGCCCAATCAAATTCGGCGGCTTATCGACGTACTGTCGTCTTTTACTTGCTTCCAGAATTTACAATGATCGCCTTCACATCGGCGGTTGAAGCGCTGCGTTCAGCGAACCGAATGTTGGGCTATGATGCTTATAATTGGCGTCTGTCATGCGAATCTGGTGGCAGCGTCTCGGCTTCAAATGGCATTGAGGTCATAACAAAGACCTCAATCGAAGAAGAGCGCAAACTTTTAAGCGCCTCCAATAGGCCGACATTGTTTTTGGTGTGCGGCGGCACCAATATAGAAAACTTCACCACGAAGTCAGTCATGGGCCTTGTGCGAGAAGAATATGCGCGCGGTATTGCAATCGGTGGCTTATGTACCGCCGCTTATGTCATTGCCGCAGCAGGTCTATTGAGCGGAAAACGCTGCGCTATTCACTGGGAAAACATGCCCGGCTTTCAGGAAAAGTTCCCAAAAGCAGAGGTTTATGCTGATCTTTTTGAAGTTGATTCGAACATCTACACCTGTGCAGGTGGCACAGCGGCATTGGACATGATGCTGTCGCTGATACTTGAAGATTTCAGCGATGAATTGGTGAATAGAATTTGCGAACAAATGTTAACTGACCGCGTTCGCGCCGCCAGTGATAGACAACGCCTACCCTTGCGTGCGCGCCTTGGTGTACAAAATGCGCGTGTGCTCGCCATCATCGAGCTTATGGAAGCCAATCTTTCTGAACCATTATCATTGCTTGAAATCGCCAATCATGTCGGATTGTCACGGCGGCAGATTGAGCGCCTTTTCCGCCATGAAATGGGCCGTTCTCCGGCACGCTATTATTTGGAAATCAGGTTAGATCGCGCGCGGCACTTGCTCGTACAATCCGCACTGCCTGTGGTTGAAATTGCGATTGCGTGCGGCTTTGTATCGGCATCGCACTTTTCAAAATGTTACCGCGAGCTTTACGCCAAATCACCGCAGCAAGAACGCGCAGAACGCAAACAATTGCTTGTTGCCTAATATGAACAAACGGCAGTTTTTAGCATGCGTATTAGGAGCAGCCATCATGGCTTCTTCGGTTCATGCGGCTGATAAATCATTCGTTCTGGCAACAACAACATCAACGGAAAATTCGGGCCTTCTTGATACAATCATTCCTCAATTCACTTTAAAAACAGGCATTAAGGTCAAGGTTGTCGCCATAGGCACAGGGCAAGCGCTGGCAATGGGACGAAACGGCGATGCAGCTGCATTGTTAACCCATGACAGGCTTGGCGAAGACAAATTTGTTGCCGAAGGCTATGGCAAAGACCGCCGTGATGTCATGTATAATGACTTCATCTTTATTGGCCCCAGTGACGACCCAGCCGGCCTCAAAGACGCGCAAACAACCACAGATGCATTCAAGGCTCTTGCGCAAGGTGGCTCGACCTTCATCTCACGCGGCGATGATAGCGGCACCCACCGCAAAGAACTGCGTGAGTGGAAAAAAGCAGGTTTTGATGTTGCCAATTTCGGTTCTTGGTACCGCGAAGCCGGCAGCGGTATGGGGCAAACAATCATTACGACAACACAGATCAACGGCTACACTCTATCAGATCGTGCAACCTGGACAAAGTTTGCCAGAAAAGCTGATCATGTCATTGTTTTTGAGGGCAATCCACCGATCAACAACCCTTATTCAAGCATCGTTGTTACAAACAAACTCATTCCAAATGAAGAAACACAATATGCTCTTAGCTGGCATGAATGGCTAACGGGCGCAGAAGGCAGAAAAGCTATAAAAGACTTTCGCATCGATGGTCAGCAAATGTTCTTTCTTGGCACGGATTAGAGTTTGGAAGGGTTGCGCTCACGCGTGACCAAAAACGTGACGATCGTTACGCCAAGCGATAACAACACCAAAATTACCCCAAGCCAAACAGCAATCGAATAATTGCCTTGCCGCGTTTCCAGCGTGATCGCGGTTGTCATCACACGCGTTACCCCACGAATATTACCGCCAACAATCATCACCGCACCGACTTCTGAAATCGCCCGGCCAAATGCGACTAAAAACGCAGTCACAAGGCCCGCCTTTGCTATTTTTCCAACCTCCCACATACGCCGCCAACGCTTAACGATATCAAGGCGTAGCGCATCGCCCACCTCACGCCATGCAGCAGAACAGGCACGGTGAACAAAAACCGTGATGACAGGCACCGTGATGAGAACCTGTGCGATCACAATAGCCGTGGGCGTAAATAAAATGTTTAGCCAACCAAGCGGCCCTGAACGCGACAAAAGAAGATAAACAACAAGGCCGACAACCACAGTGGGCACAGCAAGCAGCGCGCTAAAGACAGTGAGCCAAATGGTTTGGCTCTTATTTGAGATGGTGCACAGATACGCCCCCATGGGCGCACCAATACCCAAGCCAATCAGCGAGGCCAAAATACTGACCCGCAATGACAAAAGTAAAATATCAATAATCTCAGCTGAAAGGTGCATGAGATTGATCTAGCTTATTGCGTTTCATAGTTCACGCAAAAACTTGTCGCATTAAGAACAGGAATTCAAAACAGCTTTAGAGATAAATCAAATTGATATGTACCTATTATTTGCATTGCCGCGCGCATCAAATTTGGCACAATATACGTAGCTTAAATTAAACACATGGGAGGCCAATATGGCAGCATTTCCGACTCAGGCAAAAGTAGTTATCGTCGGTTTGGGCGGCATTGTCGGCGCCTCTATTGCCCATCATCTGATTGAGCGCGGCTGGGACGACATTGTCGGCATCGATAAATCAGCTATCCCAACGGATATCGGCTCCACATCTCATGCCTCTGATTTTTGCTACGCGACAGCCCATGACTTTTTGACATGCTGGACAACGCTTTATTCGATTGATTTCTTTTCCAAGCGCGGCCGTTACGCAAAGGTAGGCGGTTTGGAAGTCGCGCGTGTTGGCGACGATGAGCGCATGATGGAGCTTAAGCGAAAAGTCACATCCGGCAAAGCTTTTGGCACACGTGCCGAAATGATTTCTGCGGCAGAAGCAAAAGCGAAATTCCCGCTGCTCGAAGAAGACCAAATCCAAGGCGCGCTCTGGGACCCTGATGCTGGCCTTGTTGCGCCGCGATCCCAAACGCTGGCTGGCGAACTTGTTGATGAAGCAATCGCCAGCGGCAAGCTTAATAGCTTTGCCAATACATCAGCACTCGACTTGATTGTCGAAAACGGACACATCAAAGGCGTTAAAACTGAACGCGGCACCATTATGGCTGACAAAGTCATCATCTGCGCAGGTCTTTGGGGCCGCCTAATGGCCAATATGGTTGGCGAAGATTTGCCCGTCATGCCAGTTGACCACCCACTGACCTTCTTTGGCCCTTACACAGAGTTTGAAGGCACAGGCAAAGACATTGGTTATCCGCTTATGCGCGATCAGGGCAACTCGGCCTATATGCGCGATACGGGCGACCCAAAGACACCAGAAGGCGGCCAAATTGAGTGGGGCTACTACGAGGAAAAAGAGCCACGCCTTTGCCATCCACGCGATATTTTAGAAAAGAACGAAGCACGCCTTTCGCCATCACAGCGTGATCTGCCAATCGAACAAATCATGGAGCCGCTTGAGCGTGCTATGGAGCTAACGCCAATTCTTGGCGAGCTGGGCTACAATGAAAGCCACTCATTTAACGGCCTTTTGCAAGTAACCACCGATGGCGGCCCTTCAATGGGTGAAAGCCAAAAAGTGCGCGGCCTTTGGTATGCGGTCGCAATCTGGGTGAAAGACGGCCCAGGCATGGCCAAACTGCTCGTTGACTGGATGACCGATGGACGCACGGAAATTGATCACCACGCGATTGATTATGCACGTTTTTATCCATTCCAGACGACAGAAGAATATATTGAAGCACGCTGCACAGAAACGGCGATGAAGATTTATAACCCTGCGGTTCACCCACGCGAGCCTTTCGCAGGCGGACGCGGCATTCGCCGTTCACCGTTCTATGAACGCGAAGTTGAACTTGGCGGCTATTTCATGGAACTTGGTGGCTGGGAGCGCGCGCATGGCTATGCGTCAAACGAACATTTGCTTGATAAATGGGCTGATAAAGTTCCGGTTCGCACAAACGAATGGGACAACCGCCATTTCTGGCGCGTTTCAAACGCTGAACATCTTGAGATGAGCGAGAATGTCGGCATGGTAAACCTGTCGCATTTTGCCATGTTTGAAGTGTCAGGACCGGACCATGTAGCCCTGATGGAATATGCTTGCGTTGCGAAAATCGGCGGCGACAACATGATAGGCAAAGGCATATACACGCATTTCCTTGACGATATTGGCGGCGTTGCCGCTGACCTTACCGTCATTCGCATGGCAGACCGTTGCCGCGTGATTGATGGTGCGGACGCTGGCCCACGCGATTATCATTATTTGCGCCGCCTTGCCGAAGACAAAGGCTTTGATGTCGCCATCGAAGACGTATCTGAAAAATACACCACCATTGGTGTTTGGGGGCCAAACGCACGCGCAACATTGCAAAAGGTTATCAGTGATCCAGACGCACTTAGTCAGGAAAACTCACCTTTTGCATCACTGCGTCAAATTGAGATCGCTGGTAAATCCGTGACCACTTTGCGTCTTTCCTATGTTGGCGAACAGGGCTGGGAACTTCATATGAAATATGAAGATGGTCTTGCCGTATGGGATGCCATTTACGCAGCTGGCGTCATGCCGTTCGGTGTTGAAACCTATGCTAATACACGCCGCATGGAAAAATCCTTGCGTTTGCAAAACGCCGACCTTCTCACCGAGTACAACCTCATTGAGGCTGACCTTGCCCGCCCGAAAGTCAAAGAAGCCGATTTCCGCGGCAAACAAGCCTATCTGGACATTCGTGCGCGTGATCATCAACCAGCAACGCTGTGCACGCTCATTATTGACGACAATAATGATAGCCAAGGTGTTGCGCGCTATCCTGTGGGCATTTGCCCGGTTCTTGATCCGGCTACAAAACAGACGCTTGTGGATGCACAGGGCCGCCGCTCTTTCACAACATCAATGGCGTTTGGGCCTACAATTGGCAAAAACATCGCCCTTGCCTATCTGCCGCATGATTATGCGAAAAAAGGCACCAGCTTGCTGATTGATTATATGGGAGAAGAGCTTGCCGTATCAGTCGCTGGTATTGGCTATGAACCGCTTTACGATCCGGAGAATCTAAAACCGCGCTCTTAAGCGGCAGCAGAACTGCGTAAGCTTTGTGGCTCCAATGAAGGTTTGATGATCGCGGCCAGCGCGATCGTCATTCCGGCTATAAAAATGAAATAAAACCGGTCATCTGGTAAAGGGAAGCTTGCAAATTTTCCAAGCAAACCAAGTGCGCATCCAGCAAACACAGCTTCGATTTTTGCCTCGCCAACAATACCCTTTGCCAGAGCAAACAGGCGGGTAAAGATCAATATCGCAAACAACCAAGGCCATTCAGAGTGCTGAAGTGCAACGGATACGCCGCGAACATAACCAGTAATCATCGTATTGAGTGAGAACGCAGGGTCGAATTTATCAACATTGGCTTGCAGCTCAACGGTGGAGAAAACAAAATGAGACCACCAACCAATATGGTCATAATAATTTGCGATTATTTTTGCGGCGATTAATCCACCGATAAACGCGGCCAAAATTGGAATGATGCGCAAGCCAAAAAACGGCGCAACAAGCAACAAAGCAAATGTCAAAATAATAGAATCTGGACGTATGCCCACCGCTACGATCAAAAGCACTGCAGCAGTCCAGCTTTTGCCGCGCGCGAGAGCATATAATGCTGGCAAAGCGATTGCCGCATGCATCATGTCGGGCACCACATTTCGTGCCATATGAAAATAATCACCGATAATAAACATGGATAAGACAAGCGGCGCTGCATGCAGTGCATCGGCACGCCAAAGCCAGAAAAGCGTAAAAAAGCCAACGAATATTCCTGGGGCCCAACTCATCGCCATCGCAGCCTTAGCAATACCGATAATAGGCTCTAGCGCACGGATACTCCAAACATATAAGGGTTTAACAGCGAACATCACCAATTGCGATTGCAACGCTTCAGGGCTTTCATAATTGGCTTTATTATAAGGGTTAGCATCCGTTAGCCGCCGCATATCCCCCTCACTGGCACCCGCTTCAATGACTGCCCAAGTTTGCTGGTGAAGGTCCGTTGGATTTGGATATTCAGGCTCAAGCGCAGCGGCGACATAAGCAATCATATCCCAATTATAGGCAGGTTTAAGGATGCTAAAGGCAGCAATCAGTAAAATAAGTCCTGCTGCTAGAGTAAGGCAGATACCGTCAACAACCTTCCTGCGATATAGCTTTTGAACACCTATCATAAGTGTTTCGCGAAAGCCTGATGATTGCGACGTGACGCTCATTTCAAGTTCTCTTTCTCGTCCGGTAAAACCAATGCATCGCGCAGGCCAACCATCAGTAACATAATTGCAGGCAGAAGCAGTGGCAGATGCACACGGCCGTCATGCAGCGGGAAGATCAAAAACTTAGCAGCAACCCCAAGAAGCAGCGCGCCAACTAAAACAGTTCTACGCTTGTTTAGTTTCAAGCCGCCTGCCTGCATCATAGCCCATACACCAAGCGTTATGGTGTACATGCCGAGCCAAGTATCCTCCAGCACACTGCGCACAATGTTCCATCCAAGCCCAACGACATAGACTTTGAGGTCAAAAGCAGGTGCAAATCCAGTCATATCATTTTGTATTTTATAGGTAGAAAACCAGTAATGAGGCCACCATCCAGGATGCGTGCTAACGCTTTGAATCGCAACATAAACAGCAACGGCAACAAGAAAAGCTATCGCGGCACCAGCGGTAATTTTATCCCGCCAAACCCAAGCGGCGCACATGAGCACACCAGCAAAAGCAAGTGCGTCAGGCCGTGTGGCTACAGCGAGAATTAATAGGGTAAATCCGATTGATAGACGGTTCCGATCAAGTGCAAAAACCGCGCTCATCATCAATGCAAGCGTCAAAAAGTCAGGCATATCCGACATCGCAAAGCTGGCAACACCAGCAATCATCATCAATGCAGGAACCACAAAGCCCAAACGCAATATTTTATTGGCAGATAGCCACCAAATTGTTGAAGCAGATAATAATGTTGCGGCTAAAATATTGATAAAAAAACCAGCATCATACGCACCGACAAATGGGCTAAGCGCTACCAATAACGCAATATAAAGCCATTTAACATCATACATGCCAAGCATTGAAACGAATGCCTGAGGATCAGCAAACATCCGTTCGCGGTAAGCGTCATTTTCCGTAAAAATTGCAAATTGTTCCGGTGAGATTGCACTACGCACCGTGTCATAGGCAAAAGCATGAATAAGCGCCGGATCAGCCATGCCCATCCAGTCGCGTGCCGCAACACCCAGATAGGCAAGCGTGTCCCAATTATGGCTCGGCCGCAGATAATCTATTCCAATAACAACGACAAAATAACCAATGATTGTTAACGCGGAGACAAGTCCGCCAAAGCGCAACCATACCTGCCCCGAGGTGCCAAGAATGGCGTGCAACATGGAGATCAAAATACCGCGTGGATCAAATCCACGCGGCTTATTATTTTCAATGTGATGTTCTTGAGTACGCATAAAGCATCCCCGCCTTTAAGCAGCTTTCTTGCCTTTGGTTTTCTTCTCGATAACCTGCGCAGCAATGAAGTCTTTTACGATCATCACAACGCCCTTGCCCAGCATCTTGTCCATAGCGCCAACCAGTTGATCAACGTTCTGTTTGGTACAAACGAGAGGCGGCAACAGGCGCACCACATTGCGGTTATATTCAGTAAAGGCGACAAGCACATCATGGTCACGCAGAAGCAGTGCGCCCATAAAGCCGGACAAAGAGCCTTTTAGCTTATCGTCCAACATGGCAACGGCTGGGCGCATGACAGCAGGTAATGTTTGGCTAAAATCTTGGAATTCAAGACCAACCATTAGGCCCTGCCCGCGAACATCCTTGATAATATCAGGATATTTCGCCTGCAAACGCTCAAGTTCAGATTTAAGATAGGCACCCACTTCAGCCGCATTGTTGATGAGGTTATCCTCATAAAGCGCATTGATGGTTTCCATCGCAGTGATACAGCCTTCGCCGATACCGCCAAATGTCGCCGCTGCATGAATAAGTGCAGTTTTAGGCGTGCCATAGGCTTTCATATAAATTTCTGTGCGTGCGATCATGGCTGCCATAGCGCATTTGCCACCGCCAAGTGACTTAGCAATTGCCGTTACATCCGGCACAACGCCATAATGTTCAAAGGCATAAAAACGGCCCGTGCGGCCAACACCACATTGCACTTCATCGGCAAGCCACAACACGTCGTACTTGTCGCATAATGCGCGCAATTTCTGCCAGAACTCAGCAGGTGCCGTATTAATGCCGCCGCCGCCTTGAATGGTCTCAAGGCAAACTGTTCCAATTTCAGGATGCGCTTTGAATGCAGCTTCAATCGCATCAATATCACCAAAAGGTACTTTAACGCCATTTTCAAGCAGCTTGAATTCACTCTTGTAAAGCGGGCCATCTGTGTATGACAGAACGCCTTTTGTTTTACCGTGAAATGAGTTTTCGGCAAACAACACCATTGAGCGGTCTGGACCAGCAGCACGTTCACAAACCTTAAGCGCTGCTTCCATAGCCTCAGAACCAGATGAACCAAGAAACACCATATCAAGATCGCCCGGTGAAACCGCAGCAATATTATGCGCCAATGCTGTTGCATATTGGCTCATGAAAGCCATTGCAATTTCATGGCGCTGTTCGTCTTGGAACTTCTTGCGGGCTGCAATAATACGCGGATTGTTGTGCCCCACGGCAAGCGAGCCAAAGCCGCCAAAGAAATCCAAAATCGCACGGCCGTTTTGGTCGTAATAATACATGCCTTCAGCACGTTCGATTTTGATTTTATGAAAGCCTAATAGCTTCATAAAATGCAGCTGACCCGGATTGTAATGCGTTTTGAATAGATCAGTCATCTTTTCAACGCTCATTGCCTTGGCATCTTCAACCGATAGCAGATCCGGTTTTGAAACCGGTCCTGGTACTGGCGTCACAACGGAAGGTGCAGCAACGGTTTTACGTGCTTCAACTGTTTTTTTAGACTTCAAAAAATCAAGCATTTTCGTTCCTATTCCGCTGCAACAACGGTTGAGTTACCAACATCGACACCCGCATCAACAGCTTTGCGATATTCCGCATAAGCATCTTTGAGCATGTCTTCGTCACGATACTTTGGCTCCCAGCCAAAATCTGCCTTGATCGCGGTTGTATCACGCACGCAATACTCATCAGCGATCATATATTGTTCAGGGTCCATAATCGGCACATTGAACCAATCAAGCGTTGCCAAAGTCCATTTAACGGCAAAGCCCGGTGTCGGGATCAGTATGGATTTTGAACCGGCTGATTTAATCAAATCACCCAAAAGCACTTTCACTGGCGGCGGATTATCCGACCCAATATTATAAGCCTTGTTCGGCACGCCATGTTCCCATGCCAAACGCGCAGCTTCCGCGCAGTCAAACACTGAGATAAATTGGTAAGGGTTTTTGCCAGAACCAATCATCGGTACAGGCAGGCCCATATCAATCAGTTTGAACAATTTGCCCAAAATACCAAGACGGCCAGGGCCGATAATAAGGCGCGGACGAATGATCGTAATGTTCATGCCCTTTTCGCGCCAGCTTTCAGCAATCTCTTCTGTCGCGGCTTTCGACGCACCATAATGGCCAATTGGCTCAATCGGATGCTTTTCATCTTGCGGGCTCTGAACGGTCTTGCCGTAAACCATATCCGTCGTGAACTGCACCAATTGGCGGCCACCAGAAGCATAGGTATGCGCCATAATATTGGCTGCACCAAATGTGTTGACCGGATAGAAAAACGGATAGCGATCAATCCGTTTTTGGATTGGCGAGAGCATCATTGCCGACATGTTATAAACCATGTCGCCCTTGGCGATTTTCACACCAGAAACAGACGCTGAGTTGGTTACATCACAGTGCACATATTCCGCCGATTTATAATGCGGTAGATCTGTCTTATGGATGTCTGCGACTAGAACTTTCTCGCCGCGCTCAACAAGGTCTTTTGCAAGGTAGCGACCGACAAAACCATCGCCGCCGAAAATGACGTGTTTCATGAATTATACTCTTCAGTTGTCGTTTGTGAAATGGATGTTTCTTGCGTTGGCGAACCAGATTGCGCGATCAGCACAGTGCCTATGCAAATGAATACGATGCCTGCGATCTTGTATGTGCCGAGTTCTTCGCCAAAAAGCTGCCAAGCAAGAACAGCGACCAGCACATAGGCAAGCGATAAAAACGGATAGGCAAAAGACAGATCAACCTTTGACAGCACGAACATATGGCTCGCCATTGAGATGACAAATGTTGCCAATCCAAAGAAAACCCATGGCGAAAACACCACCATCAAAAGCTTCAGGATGATGTTATCTTGTGCCAAAACAGATGGCGAAAGCGTGGTCATGCCTTGCTTAAGCATCAACTGCGCTGCGGCATTGGTCGCAACCGTAAAGAGTATGAAAATGATATATTTCATTTAGCTTTCCTATTCCCTGCTTCAAACCCTACACAGAAGGGGTTTCAGTCCGCTGAACTAATTCATTAGAATTGTTTGCATTCCCATTTTTGGGCAGTTTTTGTGCTGTACGCCGCCAGAAATCAGACATGATTTTAAGATCACGCTTTGCTTCCAGCTGTTCCCAATTTGGAAATGAGGCTGCGAAGGTCTGCGCGCTCATACGCGCATCCTTATATGGATTTACGCGGCCACCAGCTTGAACCGTCAACCGATCCAGCTCACGAAGCAGCGCCAATGTTTTTTCACCGCGATTGGGAAAATCGAGCGTCAGCGTGTAACCGGGCTGCGGAAAGCTCAACAGACCGGGCGAGTTAACCGCACCAAATCTTTTAAGCACCGTTAGGAATGATGCCTGCCCTGCCCTTTGGCTGGCATAAAGCATCAGGCGAATAGTGTCGACTGCGCGGTCAGCCGGAATTGCGCTTTGGTGCTGAAATAGGCCGCGCGGCCCATAAAGCCTGTTCCAATTTTCAACCGCATCAAGTGGATAAAAGAAGCCTTGATAGTTGGATATCAGAAGCTGTCCACTTTTGCGTTTTTTCGCATGGTAAAACGCTGTATTAAACGCTTTAAGACTCAAATGATTGAGCGCATTAAAGGGTAGTTTAAAAGGCACCTGCAATTTCGCCTTATGAGAACCAGTATCAAAATTGCCATTGTCGGCATGGTTAGCGGTCATCAATATGCCGCGTTCACCGGAAAGCTGATCAAGCCA
This sequence comes from Ahrensia sp. 13_GOM-1096m, assembly GCF_000620605.1. NCBI lineage: Bacteria > Pseudomonadati > Pseudomonadota > Alphaproteobacteria > Hyphomicrobiales > Ahrensiaceae > Ahrensia > Ahrensia sp. 13_GOM-1096m. The sequence continues at coordinate 132,731 of NZ_KK211156.1, read as the reverse complement.
AGCCACCGCATATTCATTGTCAGCATCGGCTTGTTCAGCCTGCGCAAAATATTCATCCAATGTCTGGAACGGTATCAACTTTTCCGTCACATCAAGCGATGCGATTTTCATCATGCGCAACGTGACCCGCGCGATCATGCCCGTAAGCCCCATCCCGCCTACGGTCGCTTGAAAAAGGCCGGATAAGTCATCTGGTGTTAGTCTGTGAACACCGTCAGAACGTACCAGCGTCAATGCTTCAACATGGCAGCCAAACGTGCCGCGCACATGATGGTTTTTGCCATGCACATCATTGGCAACAGCACCGCCTAAAGTGACAAAGCGTGTGCCAGGGGTAACCGGTAAAAACCAGCCATGGGGCGCGCAGTGGTCAATAATCTCATGCAGAAAAACACCGGGCTCTGCAGTCAACAAACCGCTCTGAGCATCAAAAGAAATGATGTTGTTCTGACCGCGCATGTCAGCCAGCACACCATGATCATTATGACAACTATCACCGTATGAGCGACCGTTGCCAAAGGGCAAATAACGATCAGCAGCCGCGCTCTCAATGCCGCGAACAGCGACAGCACCGCTCACATGATGGCGCGCATGGTTATTAAGCCCGCCAAAACTATCGTACTGATTATCCAAAGAGCGTACCACCCGCTTCAAGCAAACCAGCAACCAGCATCAAGACTGCGCCAAGAGCGATCATGATTTGGCTGCGCCAATCTGAAATGATGAACACAACTGGGTCATCATAAAATTCACGGCGGTTGGCCAAAATCCAAACACGCATAATGATATAAAGAACCAGCGGACAAATCGGCCAAATCAAGAATGGATATTCATAGAGTTCGAAAACTGCATCCGATTGAATATAAAGCGCTAAAACGAGGATCGAGGCAAAAGCAGACGCGATACCGCTTTGGGCGATGATTGACTTATCTTCAGGTCTATAGCCACGCCCTGAAAGGCGTTCTTTCTCATCGATGCTGGCTTGGTCGAGTTCGACAAAACGTTTGACCAAAGCCAAGGATAAAAAGAAGAAAACAGAAAATGCGAGCAACCAGAATGATGCCGGCGTGAATGTGACAGCAGCACCGGCAACCACACGAATTGTGTAAAGACCAGCAAGCGTTAAAACATCAAGCAACAGCCAGCGCTTCACTTTGAGCGAATAGGCAGTCGTGGCAATGAAATAAACCACAAGAACAACAGCAAACATTGAAGGCAGTAGCATCGTAATGAGCACTGAAAGGCCAATCAAACACAGTGCGATTTTTATGCCCGTGGCAGGATCAATCCGGCCCGAAGCCAATGGTCGCTTACGTTTTGTAGGATGCGTTCTATCGATTGCCAGATCAAACAAATCATTGAAAACATAGACCGATGAAGCCAGAAATGAGAACGCAAAAAAGGCTCCCACGACATACATGATCATCGTAAAATCAAATATCCGGTGGTCCAATATCGGCGCAACAGCAATAAGCACGTTTTTCGCCCATTGATGAACGCGCAGCATTTTCAAATATTCTTTGAAGGTCGCAGGACCGCCATCGGCCAGCGTTTCTGCACTATGCGATTTTGCCCATTGGCGCGCATGTTTGTCTGGCGCGACAACTATTGACTTATGTGAGGCATCAAACACCGCAAGGTCATCGCGGCTATTACCCATATAATCAAAACCACCATCACCATATTCTTTAACAAGATATGCGGTTTTGTCTTTTGATTTCAAATTGACTTTTGAGGTTGAGCCAATGACGACATCAAACAAACCAAGTTCAGCCGCGATCTTTTCTGCAATATGCTGGGCACTTGCAGTCGCTAGAATAATCTTGCGGCCTTTGCTTTTTTCCGCGCGAATATAATCAAGCACCTCTTCGCGGTAAGGCAGTTTTGTAGGATCAACATCAACGCGCGAAAACACTTCTTGCTTGAGGCGTATTTTACCCCCCACAGCAACCCAATAGGGAACCATAAACAAGAACAGCGCATTACGGCGGATGAGCTTGAATAAGCATTCCCATAAAAGATCAGCGGCAATCAATGTGCCATCTAAATCGACAGCAAGCGGAATTGTTTGATTTTCAGTTTTTGCATCCATCGTATTCGTCTAGCCCAATGTCTAATCCTCAAGGTGAAGGCAACCTGACAGACAATTGGTAAGGATCGATGAAGCAAAGTAAAAACGATGCATAAAATGAGCAAAAACCGGCAGTATCGTTAACTGCCGGTTACTGCATTCAAAATTATGGTGTTAGTTTATGATGGCCGCGCCATCCACGATCTGTACGCTCTCTCCGCCTGATAGCGCCGCACGGTCACCATTTGGCATTGTGATAAAACAACCGCTTTGGCAGATTGTAACGATCTCATTAGCGCCAATAATGATTTCATTTTTCACGCCACCCTCAGTGACAGACAATGTGTGAGCTGAAGAATCTTTGTTCTCAATGCTAGCAGCAGAGGCTGCAAAAGCAGTTACCATAATTGCCGAACCCACAATAAGAACAGTTTTAATAATTTTAGACGACATTTTGCGTCTCCCTTTTCTGCTCCTGAATAAATGGAGCTTTTCTATGTAAGCAATATAACAAGCGAACCTGAATGCTGCCTGAACAAAGCCATAATTATTATATCGATGATATTAGTCGTCCAAATTAGGCGTTTTGCCCGTCTTTATCACCGTTGGGGCCGCTTGGGCAGCGTTTCCTAAAACTTGGCTAACGCTATCACCCACGACTTTTAAATTTACATCGCGCTGCGGGAACGGAATTTCAATCCCCTGTTCTTTGAAACGCTGATGAATAGCAATGCGCAGCTCGGTTTTCACACCCACCGAAAAGCCAACATCTGCAATATAAGCACGCAATTCAAACTCTAGCGCAGAATCACCAAAATTGTAAAAATCAACAAATGGTTCAGGATTGGCCAGCACACGCGGATGGTCTTTAGCAATTTCAATCAAAAGATCATGAACTGCCTGCGCATCGCTATCATAGGAAACTCCGACAGCTACGCTCACACGTCCAAGTGCTGTCTTGTGCATCCAGTTGATAACAGCGGAGTTGATCATCTCCGAATTGGGCAAAACCAAAGTTTTCTTATCGAAGGTCTCGATTTCGGTTGCGCGCACCTTCACCACTTTTACCACACCGGTAAAGCCGCCAGCTTCAACAATATCACCAGCTTTGAAAGGACGTTCTGCCAGCAATATCAATCCAGATACAAAATTGCTGACAATGTTTTGCAAACCAAAACCAATACCAAGCGACAATGCACCGGCAATGAGCGCCAATTGGCTAAGCTCAATTCCGGCGGCTGTAACACCGAACAGTCCAGCAATCGCAACACCAATATAGCCGACCGCTGTCGTGATTGAACTACGCGCACCTGGGTCCATACGGCTACGCGATAAAATATTACCGTCGAGCCAAGATTTGAAATAACGCGTTAAAAGCAAGCCTAATGAGAACAGAACGACGCCAATCAAAATACTGCTGATAGACAGTGAGATGGAGCCAATTTGAATCTCGGTGAAGGCGCTAATAACAAAGCGCTCAATGTCCAGCCACTGAAAGCCCCACATAAGTGCAAGTAGCGGCAGGCCAACGGCCAAAACCAATGCCGTGACTGCAAACCCAACGATAAGCCCCAGTTGATCAACGCCAGATTCTGTAAGCCTTGAATTGTGCAGAAACTTTTTGCCAAGAGAGGTCTCAACAAAGGCACTCTCTTCAGAAATGGCTCGCGCAGTGCGAATACCAAGATACATCGTCGCAATGACAGCGCCTGTAACAACGATCTGCTGCGCAACAAACCGAGAGAACCCGATATAGCCTGAAAGCGCGGAGATGATCAGTCCTGCCCCCGCAAAACAGAGCAGCCATTTTATCGTGCGAGGCCAAGCAACTTTAACCAAGCTTTGATCGTTTAAAAGTCGGTCAAACGGTTTAAGAAAAGCGATTGAAATCAACAACAAGCCAACCGCAATTGCAGTAAAAAGGCTTTTTACAATCGTCACGGGCACCGATGTGCCTATGATAGAATTGATTTGGGTAACCATCACATCACCCGTTGAAACCACAACCATAAGAACAACAAATGTCTTTAATGGCCGTGCCGCATGGTCTGAAACATCAATTAAGCGCCATTGCTTTAGTTTCGGTGCAAAAATTGCCTCCGTGAGCCGCCAAACCAAGATAATAATCGCAGCACAAACAAAGATGGTGCTTAGAATCTGCCCAATGTCGTCGCGCAAGACACCCAAAAAGCTCATGACCAAATAGGTCAGAAGAAAAAACAACCAAGTCAGCGCTGTTGGTAAAATAGTGTACCAAGATGCCGTTGTCAGGCGTGTGAGATAAGATGGATCAGCCACATTTGGGTCACGGTAAATCCACCCAGAAAATATTTTTCTTAACCCCAATAGCGCAATCAGCGTGAGCGCGATGACACCGCCAAGCCCCAGCAGGGCATTTTGCGATTTGAACCGCCACGTAAATTGCCACCAAGAATGAATACGGTTGGTAAGCGAGGTGATGCTATCGCCCACATCTGTAAACAGTTCAGTACTGAAGGCATCGGTAATATCATAACGACGCGACAAAGCATCAGTGAACAACTGACGGCGTGCCTCAGAGATCGTGTCCGTCAGTTGGTTGGTTCGAATGGATTGATCTTCGAGTATGCCCAAAAGCTGGTTTATCCGGCCGCGTTCTTCGACAAGTTTCTGCCGTTCATCTACGACACTTTTAGGCTCGGCGCCCTGCCCCTCTTCTGGTACTGGACCAATTTGATCAAGTCGTAATTTAATTTGTGGCAGGCGCGGCGAAAGCTTAACGCCGCGGTTGAAGAGCTCTTTTTCCAGCGCCTCAATTTCAACGCCCAGTTCAACCAAACGCTGATCGGAATCGCGCGCAGCTTCAACCTGTTTTGCATATTGCTCGATCTTTTGGGTGATCGTCTCAACAGCTTTGACGTCTTCTTCCCCAACCTCTTGGGCAGCCGCAAATGTTGCGACAAAGACAAGCAAAACAACAGAGATTAAACGTCGAAATAGATGCATAAAGGCTCCAAAGCACAATTACCCTTGATCATCGGGTGGCCAGCATATGAGGCCACTTTGCGACAAAAGAATGCTTACCATAATAAAGAGTTTTATTTTACTTTATTACCCGCAATATACGTTGCTTCCACAGCACGGTCATCGCCCATCGTCTGCAAAACAAAAAGCTCTTCCGACAAAGTTTCAATTCTCTCAGCGCGCAGCGCCATCGCAGATGTCGCATGGACATTGAGAACAATAAAATCAGCCTCGGTTCCAATATCCAAAGTACCAACTTCACTCTCGCGGTTAATCGCGCGCGCATTACCCAATGTCGCTTGATAGAAAGAACGCAAGGGATGGTAGCGGTTGCCTAAGCAGTTTTGAATTTTATAGCCTTCATCCAAAGTGCGCAGCATAGACCAAGATGTACCACCGCCTATGTCTGTCGCAATAGCATGGCGCACACCAGCAGCACTTAATCGCGCATGATCATAGGATCCGCTGCCAAGAAACAAGTTGGATGTCGGGCAAAATACTGCCACCGCGCCGCTCTCGGCTAGCCGTGCGGTTTCACGCTCGCTCACATGGATTGTGTGACCAAAAAGAGCCTTATCTGTCAGCAATCCATATTGCTCATAAACATCGGTATAATCTTTACAATGTGGATAAAGCGCCATTACAGCGGCAATTTCATCATGATTTTCTGACAGATGCGTCTGCATAATAGCATTGGGAAATTCACGCACCAGCGCACCTGCAATTTCCATTTGCTCTTCAGACGAAGTCAAAGCAAAACGCGGCGTGATAGCAACCTCGCAGCGCCCTCGCCCTGTCCAAGTCTCAAGCAAAGCCTTTGTATCATCATAGCCGGTTTGAGGCGTATCAAGCAGCGCCTCAGGCGCATTGCGGTCCATCATCACTTTGCCAGCAATCATGCGCATATTGCGCTTTTCAGCTTCACCCAAAAGAGCGTCACAAGACACTTTATGAACAGAACCAAAGGCGACCGCAGTTGTCGTGCCATGCGAAACAAGCTGATCTAAGAACCGCGATGCCATGGCTGCAGCAAGGTCAGCATCACGATAACGCTGCTCTTCAACAAATGTGTATGTGTTGAGCCATTCAAGCAATGACCCTGCATAAGAACCAACAACTTGAAGCTGCGGGAAATGAATGTGGCAATCAATAAATCCTGGAACAATAAGATGCGGCCGGTGATCGGTAAAATCTAGCCCTTTGAACTTTTCAGGAAGGCTCTCCCATGGTCCGCGCCATGCGATTTTGCCGTTTTCACAAACAAGCGCACCATCTTCGGTATAGGTGAATTTATCCTGCTCGTCCGGTCCCATAGGTTCGCCCAAGAACGACAGCAATCTTCCACGGATGATGTGTAAATCCAAGCTCATAGCAATAATGTACCTTCTGCGACCTTCACTGCATGACCGCCAATGCGGGCCGAATTCATACTGCCATTTTGGCACTCGATCTCAAGCCGAATAAAAGAGGGACGCCCCATTGCAATGCCCTGTTCGATTAAATATTCATGGGCACCATCAAGCGGGTTATCAAAGTAAAACAGTGCGCCAGAAAGCGCCGCAGCAGCTGAGCCAGTTGCTGGATCTTCCGCAATACCGTGATGGGGCGCAAACATGCGGGTGTGCAAAGACGCATCATGATTGACCGTCTCACGGCAATAAACATAGGGACAGTGCACTTCAAGCGGCGTAAGCGATGGGAAATAGGACAACCAACGGCTCTCGTTGAAAACCAAGCGCTCCATCACAGCCAGATTCTTTACCGGCACACATAAATAAGGCACTCCGGCGCTAAACTGGCTAATGAGGTGGTTCTCAAACCCGATATCTTCTGTAGCAATCCCCAGCGCCGCTGCGACCATATCTTTTTCAAGCATTGGCACTTCACGTACAGGCAATTTGGGCAGATCAAACTCGCCATAGCCAACCTGTTTCTTAGAATAGGCGCTGCGGATAACACCCACATTTTCTTCCAGCATCAAAATGCGTGAAACATCCGTATTTTGCGCTTCGCAAATCGCAACTGTTGCGCCCACCGTGGGGTGACCTGCGAACGGTAACTCACCGCGCGGCATAAAAATTCTAAGCTTGGCGGTATGCGCTTTGTTCTCCGCATCGCTGATAAACACGGTTTCAGACAAATTGAACTCAGCAGCAATATTTTGCATGTCATCGTCGCTAAGGCCAGCACTGTCAAAAACCACCGCCAAAGGGTTGCCGTTCAAAGCTTCATGCGTGAACACATCATAAATCGCATATTTCCGTTTGGAGACTTTAGTTTTTGTCATAATCTTCATTTCCAAAATGGTGTTTGCACAGCTCTACTGCATAGCGCGGCATTTCATCTGGAATGTGCCTTGTTGATTCAATCTGCACAAGGCCGCATATTTCATCATCTCCGCCATTCTTTTGGTGTTTTCGCCAGATTTTCTCAACCGTTTCAAAACTGTGGGGAAGATTAGATTTGCGCGTAATATAGATAGAATTGTCAATTTCTACAGCGAGCAGCGACCCTTCAAGCCAATTGGGCTCAAGTGAAACACCCGTCTCCTCCGTCATTTCCCGCGTCATGGAAATCATGGGATCGAGCTTGTTTTTAACAATATCGGGCCTGTCGAATGAACCTGCGGGAAAGTAAATTCGTCCAGCATTCGCCGTATGTTGCGACATACGCACAGCCAGCAATGAACCATCAGCAAGCGCCGGAAATGTCGTCGCTGTGATGTGTTTTGTTGTGTTGTCAGAACCATTTTCGCGCCAGTAAAGAAATGTCGCAAAATCAGTTCGGTGCGCTCGTGCACGCAAATGCCCGTCTTTAATCTGAACATCCGAAAACATATAATACAAGCCATTCCAAAGACGTGGATTAAGCGCATATGCTTGCTCCCAAAAAACATCAATGAGTGACTTATGCGCCTCTTCAAAAGGCAGCGGTTCGCTGGTGACGGTCAGTTCACAATCGGAAATCAGATGAATCATGCGCAGCGTTTAACATGATCGCTTCACTTGAAAAGGAAGAATCCGTTTCAGCAACAAACAAAAAAGCCGCGATACTGATATCGCGGCTTTATTCGTAATCTGATTAGAACTGTTAGTTCTTGTCTTTGTCCACAAGCGCGTTGGACTTAATCCAAGGCATCATCGCACGAAGCTTTTCACCTGTTTCTTCAATTGGGTGCGCATCATTCATACGGCGTGTGCCTTTGAACTTAGCAGCACCTGAATGCCATTCCTGCATCCACTCAGAAGTGAATTTACCAGTTTGAATGTCGTGTAGAACGCGTTTCATTTCAGCTTTAGTTTCTGATGTGATGATACGCGGACCAGTTACATACTCGCCCCATTCAGCTGTGTTGGAGATTGAGTAGTTCATGTTGGCGATACCGCCTTCATAAATCAGGTCAACAATGAGTTTCACTTCATGCAAACACTCGAAGTAAGCCATTTCTGGCGCATAACCAGCTTCTGTAAGAACTTCATAGCCAGCACGGATAAGCTCAACCAAACCGCCACATAGAACAGCCTGCTCACCGAACAAATCTGTTTCACATTCTTCTTGGAACGTTGTTTCGATAATGCCTGAGCGACCACCGCCAACACCGCATGCATATGAAAGCGCAAGATCATGTGCGTTGCCAGAAGAATCCTGATGAATAGCGATAAGGCAAGGAACGCCGCCGCCTTTCTGGTATTCGCCGCGAACCGTATGGCCTGGGCCTTTTGGCGCAATCATAACAACGTCAATGTTTGTTGATGGCTCGATAAGGCCAAAATGCACGTTCAAACCATGCGCAAATGCAATTGCTGCACCGTCTTTAATGTTTGCTTCTACGTGTTCTTTGTAGATGCCTGACTGCAATTCGTCTGGCGTTGCCATCATCATAAGGTCAGCCCAAGCAGCACCCTCAGCAACACTCATGACTTTAAAGCCATCAGCTTCCGCTTTCAGTGCAGTTGTTGAACCATCGCGTAGCGCAATGCGAACATTTTCAGCACCGGAATCTTTCAAGTTCATCGCATGGGCGCGGCCCTGTGAGCCATAACCAATGATCAGTACGTTTTTGCCTTTAATCAAATTTAAGTCTGCATCACGGTCGTAATATACGCGCATTGTCGTCTCCAGTTCGTGAGTTAATGTTAGAAAATTAGTTCATATGATCTTTTGAATAGAACAAATGAAATCGGTTAATCGCCTGTTCGACATGTTCCTTGCGAGCAAGCTCGTCGCGCAGCGCTGGCACAGTTTCGCCAAGCAACATACGCACATGAAAATCGCCAACAACAAGGCTGTAAAGTGTATCAAACGCGGCGGCACGGTCATCAAAGCGTAATACGCCCGCAAGCTGGCCAGATTGCAAAAGAACCATGGCGCGTTCTCGAACCGTTTTGCGTCCACGCTCAATCAAAAGATTGCCAAGCACAGAGCCTTCACGGCTGCCCTGCCCGATAGCCAAACGATTAAGCGCAAGCGAAGTCTCGCCCGACAAAACAGTCAAAAGGTCATTGGCAAAAACTTGCAACTCAGCGCGAAAAGCTTCTGGCGACTGAGATGGACCACCAAGACGCGCAGAAACGCGAACCTTTGAAGCTTGATAAGTAATCATCGCGGCTAAAATGCCATCGCGATCGCCAAACCATTTATAGAGGCTTTCTTTCGAACAATTGGCCGCACGCGCTATACCAGCAGTGGTAATTGCTTTTTCGCCGCCTTCAACAAGCAGCCCTAGCGCAGCTTCCAGTACCGCGCCTTGACGGTCTGTAAAATCGCTTTCGATATATGGATCAGCATGTGTATTCATGATTAAACGTGTACCGTACCGTTCGGTACTATGTCAAGCGTAAATCTAACGCGGAAGCAAAATTCTTGTATAATTTATTTGCGTCAAAAAGTGCGGAAAATCAGTTGCCGCAAGCAGCCAAAAATCGCTTCACAGCACCCTTATAGCCATATTCCAGTGCATCGGCAGTGAGGCCATGACCAATGGAAACTTCCGCTAAATGTGGCACACGCTCAACAAGCGCAGGCAAATTGGCTACAGTCAAATCGTGGCCTGCATTAATGCCAAGCCCTGCATTTTTGGCATAATCAGCAGTGGTGCCAAGCAGATTGATCTGATGCGCTGCCTCTTTGGCATCGTCAAAACAGCCGCCATAAGGACCAGTGTAAAGCTCCACCCTATCAGCACCGGTTTCTTTGGCCCGTGCGATCATATCTTCGCCAGCATCTGGATCGCAAAACAGCGATACGCGAAACCCGCGATCTTTGAGGCGTGACACGCGGTCCTTAAGATAATTGCCTTTGCCGACAAAATCCCAGCCATGGTCAGACGTTGCCTGCGATGGATCATCCGGCACAAGCGTTACTTGCTCCGGTTCATTTTTGATAACCAGCTCAAGAAAATCATCGCTGGGATAACCTTCAATATTAAATTCTGCGTCCGGAAATTCATCGTCGATTAAAGCGCGTAGCGGCGCAAGATCAGAAAAGCGGATATGCCGTTGGTCTGGCCGTGGGTGCACCGTAATACCATGCGCCCCAGCTTCGAGCGCTTGGCGGGAAAGATCGACAACATTCGGCCAAGGCAAATCACGGCGATTACGCAACATGGCAACCGCATTTACATTAACGGACAGCTTAACCGACATCGTAGGCACTCCACTTCATATGGCCAAGCATAAGAGAGCCATGCGGCAGCTTCCACCAAATAATTGTCACTGTATCATTTTACGATAGTGATTTTCTCGGCTGCACGGGTAATTGCCGTATAGAGCCACCGCGAACGCATATCACGAAACGCATAGCTTTCGTCAAAGAGAACAACATTGTCCCATTGCGAACCCTGCGCTTTATGCACAGTTAGCGCATATCCGTAATCAAAATCATCATAGCGTTTTTTAAGCTGCCAAGCGACATCTTCATCTGGACTATCAAATGCAGATTTAAGCAATTTGATCTTCGCAGCGCCCCGATCATGATCGCCATCATCAGGCGACACCAAAAGGTTGATACCGGGCTTGGTTGTCTCTTTAGATGATGTCATCACCTTCCAGAGCGATCCGTTTAAAAGTCCTTTATTGGGATCATTGCGAAGGCAAACAAGTTTATCGCCAGCCTGCGGATATTGTGCAGAAAACCCTTTAAGCTCACGCAAACGCTGATTGTAACGACGCCGCGTTTTATTGATACCAAGAAGCACTTGGTCCGCAGCTAAAACTTCGTCCGTATCGACATCGGCTTTAGATATAATCTTTGCCGATGGTCCATAATCGCCATGCATAATTTCAATGCCATTACGCACATCCATGGCTAGCTTAATAATCGGGTTTTCTGCTGCTTGCCGGTGAATTTCCGTCAGCAAAAAATCAGGCTCCGCATCGGTGAAAAACCCACCGCCTGAAATTGGTGGCAACTGGCCCGGATCACCCAAGACAAGAACCGGCGTGCCGAAGCTTAAAAGATCGCGCCCCAAATCCTCGTCAACCATTGAACATTCATCAACGATGACAAGTTTTGCTTTAGCGATATCTGATGAGCGGTTAAGCGCAAATGCCGGCGCCATTCCCATTTTGCCCGTAACAATATCCTCGCGCTCTTCCTCGCCGCGTGGACGATAGATCAGCGAGTGAATGGTTTTAGCGTTAGAGGCGCCTTTGCCGCGCATGACCTGAGCGGCCTTGCCCGTAAAAGCGGCGAACTGAACGTCGCCGTCAACATCTTCGGCAAAATGGCGTGCCAAAGTTGTTTTACCAGTACCGGCATAACCAAAAAGCCTGAATAATTGGCTATCACCGCGTTTAAGCCATTGGGCAACAGCCTTTAAGGCATCATCTTGTTGAGGAGAAAACTGCATAGAAAACGCTTACGGGATTCGCCGCATAAGGCAAATATGAAAAAACGCATCAAAGCCTAACTTATTCAAACTTTATTCGGCACCAAAACGCGCAAAGCTTGTTTCATGATTTTAATATCGACCTGCTCTTCTAGCTTAATCAGTTCGCCATCAATAACAGCTTGATCCGATTGCTTTAGCTTGGGAAAGCGTAACGTCACCTGCTCTGCTGTATCTGTCGATACAAATTCATTATCATGCAATGTGCCAAGAACTGTATCGCGTATAATCTTCACAGCAGCTAAGCGCGACAATGGTTCAGAAAAATAGACGCCAAGCTTGCCGCCATCTATTTCATCGGCATAAGGCAAATGTCCAACACCGAATATATTATTGGTTACAGCAAAAAGCGAAGATTTAACCGGTTGGAATTGCCCGCCATCAAGGCTCATTTCCAGCTTATAAATTGGCGGATTGACCGTGACGTTGAAAATCGCCTTCGTGCTGGCAAACATTTTTGAAAACTTTGAACCAAAGTCCATCTTCTCACGCAGCTTAACCGCGCGTGTCTGAAATCCCGTTGCAAATTGATGCACAAAAATACGCCCATTAGCGCAGCCCACATCCGCTTTGCGAATTTCAGCAGATGCTAACGCCTCTATTGCCTCGATAACATCAAGTGGCATACCAAGCGAGCGGGCATAGAGGTTCATTGTCCCGCCAGGCAAAACACCGAGCGCAACATCGCTGCCCGTTAGAACAGAAGCAGCAGCAGACGCAGATCCATCGCCGCCGCACATAATAATACCGTCGCAACCTGAAGAAGCGCATTTTTTGAGCGCTTCAATCAGGTCGCCAGAACCGAAATGATGGACGGACGTATCGTGGCCAGCAGCTTTGAATGATTTAGAGAATTTATCCTCAATCACCTCCGCTCCTATGTCTTGAACAGTTCCGCTATGAACATTGAGGAGAAGAGAGAATTTCATCACTGTTTCCACTAACTAATCAGATTTCCCTGATCTTAAAATGTCGATCGATGTTTTGGGTCGTCTGCGCCCAATCAGACGCAGCACTCCGCTCTTTGTGATGCTCAAAAGCAGCCCGATCTTTAAATATCTCCTCGACATTTAGATGGTTAGAGTTTGATACATCCCTCTCCATAACGAAATAGATGCAGCCCAGTTCCCCGCGCGTTAAATTAATATGCGTGTTCATCGCACCAAGCACATCATAAAGGCGATCAACGGGCACATCTATATAGCCCGTTAAATGTATATTGCCTTCATTTAGGTCAGGCTTTTGACTGTTGAGCGTCATTCGATCCCCGGACCACGCGCCATAGCAGCAACACCTGTGCGGCAAACTTCGACCAAACCAAGCGGGGCCATAATCGCAATAAATTGCTCAATTTTAGATGTTCGGCCAGTCACTTCAAAAATGAAATGTGTGACATTGGCATCGATCACTTGCGCTTTAAATGCATCCGCCAAACGCAGTGCTTCAAGACGCTGTTCGCCTGTTGCGACAACTTTGAGCATCGCAAGCTCGCGCTCAAGTGGTTTCTCATAGCCTTTTGCATGTGCAACCACTGTCAGGTCGGTGACTGAATGCACAGGCACGATCCGCTCCAGCTGATGGCGCATTTGCTCAAGAACAGAATGCGTGCCGTTGCTTACAATCGTAATCCGCGACAGGTGTTTTTCATGCTCAGTCTCGGTAACAGTCAAGCTTTCGATGTTATAGCCGCGTCCTGAAAATAGGCCAATAACGCGTGCCAGAACACCAGGTTCATTGTCGACCAAGATCGACAAGGTGTGGTTTTCCGGAATACCATTATCTTTAACAATGAAATAGGCAGAGGCAGGAGGTGCAACAACTTCGTTCATAGCGAAAGCTCCTTTTGGATGCGTGTAATGAGTGTGGTCTCACCGAGACAAATGCCACACCGGTAATTGTAAAAATTTTCAAATTGGCGCTTCATCAAACGAGTGCCTTACCTTTGCTATCAATTGCATTTGCAATCGCATCATCGCTTGCCTCATCGGGTAGCAACATTTCATTATGCGCCTTGCCTGATGGGATCATCGGGAAACAGTTTGCAAGATTAGCAACGCGGCAATCAAAAATGACCGGCCCATCAACATTGATCATATCATCCAGCATATCATCCAATGTGTTCGGATCATCGCAATACATGCCTGTTGCGCCATAAGCTTCTGCAAGTTTTACAAAGTCCGGCACAGCTTCTGAATATGAACTCGACAAGCGGTTTCCATGCAGCAATTGCTGCCACTGGCGCACCATACCCATATGCTGGTTATTCAAGATGAAGATCTTTACCGGCAAGTGATATTGAACAGCCGTAGACATTTCCTGCATCATCATCTGAATGGACGCATCGCCTGCAATATCAATCACCAGTGCTTCACGGTGCGCAACTTGAACACCGACGGCGGCTGGAAAACCATAGCCCATCGTGCCAAGACCGCCCGATGTCATCCAATGGTTTGGCTTTTCAAAACCAAAATATTGCGCTGCCCACATCTGGTGCTGGCCAACTTCTGTTGTGATAAAAGTTTCTTTGCCAGACCGCTGCGTCGCTTCATACAAGCGCTCAATAGCGTGCTGCGGCATAATCACATCGGAAGTTTGATTATAAGCCAGCGAATTGCGTGCTTGCCACTTAGCAATCTGCGCATGCCAGTCTTTCAATGCTTTGGCTTGGTGTTTCTTCTTTTCTTTTTTCCAAAGCGCCAACATCTGCTCAAGCACATAGGCAACATCGCCAACGACACCAATATCAACATGAACAATTTTGTTGATTGAGCTTGGATCGATATCAATGTGGATTTTCTTGGAATCCGGCGCAAAGGCATCAATACGTCCTGTGATCCGGTCATCAAACCGCGCACCAATATTCACCATGACATCACAGTCATGCATAGCCATATTGGCTTCATAAGTACCGTGCATACCAAGCATACCGAGCCAACGCTCGCCGGAGGCTGGATATGCGCCCAAACCCATCAATGTAGACGTGATCGGAAATTCGGTTTCTTTGACAAGCTCGCGCAATAACTCGCTGGCCTTATCGCCGGAATTTATGACACCGCCGCCAGAATAGATCACTGGTTTTTTAGCCTTTGCCATTAAGGCAACAGCGCTTTTGATTTGCTCTAAATTTGCGCCCACTTTGGGTTTGTAGCTGATGCGGGATTCTGCAATTTTAGGTCCCTGATATATGCCCAAAGCAAATTGAACGTCTTTTGGCACATCCACAACCACGGGGCCCGGACGGCCAGTCGTCGCGATGCGAAATGCCTCGTGCAATACGCGCGGCAAATCATCAACCGATTTCACCAACCAATTATGCTTGGTACATGGACGCGTGATGCCAACAGTATCGCATTCCTGAAACGCATCAGAACCGATGAGCGATGTAGGCACCTGCCCTGTTATACAAACGAGCGGAATTGAATCCATTAACGCATCTTGCAGCGCCGTCACTGTATTCGTCGCGCCTGGCCCAGAGGTAACCAGAACAACGCCCGCTTTGCCTGTGGAGCGTGCATAACCTTCTGCCGCATGGCCAGCGCCCTGTTCATGGCGAACAAGAATATGCTGAATATCGTCTTGTTGGAATAACTCATCATAAATCGGCAGCACCGCACCGCCCGGATATCCGAAAATGTGCTCTACACCATTATCACGTAGCGCCTGTAGAACCATTGCGGCGCCAGTCATCTCCATGCCATCAAAGTCGCGTTTTTTAGCGTTCATCGTTCAATTTCCGTGTATATTTTGGTTCTCTTTGAACCTTTTGGGCATATGACCCGCAAAAGGCAATAAAAAAGGCTCCCTTTAGGAGCCTGTTGTTTACCGCGCATGGGTGCTTTCGCCAGATGGTTACACCATCTTGCCCATACGCCGTCCCACCACAATAAGAAGAATGTTGGTCATGATTTGAAAACTAGCACGCGATTACGTCCAGTCAAGCCCGAAATGTGCGTCATCATAAGATGTTTTGAGTTCAATTTTGCGGCGATAGTGTCTCGTTAACCACAAAGGTGTAAAATGGCACGACGCGGGGCATTAGATATGAATAACGAAGACCAAATTGGCCACACTATGGTTGGTTCGAGAGACCAAAGCCGTATAAAAGTAGCGCCTGACGGTTCTGTAATCAGGAACCGAACAGAGGGGCACGTGATTGAATGTGATGGTATGCATGCCGTCATATCTGCAATTAGACGCAAAGAAGATTCGGCCAGCGAAGACTATTGGTCGGTCGGCATGTTGATCTCTATTTCTGTCGGTGACGGCGTACGCACCATCGGCATGTTATATAAAGTCGAATCCGACGATGACGGCTGGAGCCTTGATGGCGACAACCGAATGAAGATTCATGTGGAGCTGGTTGGCGAAATCACGAACAATGCCGCCGGAAAACCGTTTTTTAATGGCGGCATATCGGCCTACCCTCATTTAGGGGCGGTTGCTCACCGTATTCGCAGCGCAGATTTATCTGCCGTATTTGAAAACAGCGACACATCAGCCGTAAAAATTGGCACCCTGTCGCAAAACTCTGACATTCCAGCGCTCATTGCGATCGATGCGATGCTCTCGCGCCACTTTGCAGTGGTGGGAACAACCGGCGTTGGTAAATCGTCAACAGTAACGCTTCTCATGCGTAAAATTATCGAACATCGTCCCGACATGCGTATCCTCATATTGGATCCGCACAATGAATTCTCCTCAGCTTTTCCCGACAAATCGATTGTCATCACAGAATCTAATCTTGATTTACCGTTTTGGGCTTTCAAGCTGGAAGAGTTTGTTGAGGTTCTATTTCGCGGAAACGAGCATATCCCTGCCGAAGTGGATATTTTACGTGATTTAATCCCGCGCGCAAAACAGCTTTTTAAAGGTGATGACAAAACATCGCTTCGCCGCTCACAAAAAGACAGCGGTGGCATTACGGCTGACACGCCCATCCCATACCGCATATCTGATCTTGCTCGCATGATTGACGATACTTTGGGAAAACTGGGTATTGCTGAACAGCGCAGTAATTTAAAATCACTGCTTGCCCGCATCAATGCTCTGACAAACGATCCAAACTTTCGCTTCATGTTTTCAAACAAGGCCATTGAAGACAATTTAAACGGCGTTTTATCGACAATATTCCGTGTCCCTGCTAACGGCAAACCAATCACCGTATTCCAGCTCAACGGCATTCCGTCAGAAGTTGTTAATGCGGTCGTATCTGTACTTTGCCGTCTCGCATTTGACCTTGCGGTCTGGAGCGATTCAAAAATTAAGACGCTGGTTCTTTGCGAAGAAGCACACCGTTACATACCTGCCAATAAAAAAGATGGGTTTGCACCTACGCGCCAAGCAATTGCGCGGATTGCAAAAGAAGGCCGTAAATATGGCGTCAGCCTCGGTGTTGTGACACAGCGCCCAGGTGAATTGGACGAGACAATACTCTCCCAGTGCAACACTTTTGTCGCGATGCGGCTCGGCAATGATGTCGACCAAGATATCGTGCGAAAAGCAATTTCAGGCGCATCACGCTCCTACCTCAATTTCTTGCCATCGCTTGCCAACCGTGAAGCGATCATGTTCGGTCAAGGCGTTAACACGCCGATGCGCATGCGTTTTATCAATATTCCGAAGCATGAGTTGCCCGCCAACCACCTCATGGAGGAAGTTGGCAGCAAGGATGACAATGTTGATATTCCAATTGATATCAGCACTGTTTTACAGAAAATTCGCTTCCCAGGCGGCCAATTTGATTCAGATTCAATGATGGATGTCGCGCCCCTCGGTGCAAGTTTAGTGGATGAACAACCTGCATCAATAATGCCACAAGCGCCTTCATCTGATAGGTTTGACACGGTCAGGCAAAACTTGTTTGCCGAAATCACATCGCTGCGCTCATCATCAGCGCAACTGAATGACGCAATCCGTCAACGGCAATCTGTTTCACCAACACCAGAGATTCGCACAGGTAATGCGAACAGCATAATTAGTCGTTTTAGGAAATCGTGAGTTACAACATCAAGCACTTATGACTAAGGACAGCAAGTTCCTGTTCGGCCTTAAGAAACAACGCGGTCGCGGCCACCATCTTTTGCAACATAAAGGTTTTTGTCTGCGCGCTTTACGAGCGTCGCAGCATTTTCCTTGCCGTCCCAAATCGACATACCCATTGAAGACGTTACTTGGAAACAAATATCATCTGATTTGAAAGTGATTTCGGAAATCGCAACACGAATACGATTTGCGAGCTTATTAAGAGCAGTCACATCTAAATTTGGTGCGAGAATAGCAAATTCTTCGCCGCCAACACGGGCAACAACATCATGATGGCGTGTGTAATCAAGAAGACATCGTGCAATCGCCCTCAACACATCATCGCCCACATCATGACCATACGTATCATTAACGCGTTTAAAATGGTCCAAATCAAGAAGAACGACACCAAGCGGGTAATCGATAGCGCCAAACTCTTGCAAATATTGCTCTATGGCATCATCAAAATAGCGCCTATTATGAAGCCCTGTCAGAGGATCGGTTAATGCAGCATGTTGGTAAGTGGCGCTCTTTTTTGTCAGATCTTGCGTGACTTCCGACAAGCGCCCACGTTCTTTCAATGCAGAGCGAAGCGCAGGATAAATACTAAGCATGGCAATCGCCAAACCACTAATCATGATAGCAAGTGCGCCAAGCAACATTGTATTAATGTCGCTCAAAGCACTTAAATCTGCATAACCAACATTGATCCGATTATCCAAATTACGCTGCAGCAAAAAAATCAAACAAGTAGCCGTCGCAGTCAGGGCAGCGTAGCCCAGAAAAACAATTTCCGTTTTGTGAAGTCGCATCTTATTAATCTACCTACTTGCAAGGCCTAACTACAACAGTATTCTTGCAAGAACATTAAGCAAGTATATCGAATTTAATGTATTCGCGAATAGTACAAACTAAAGCTGAACGCGCCGCCAATTATCACCAAGTTGATTGCGAAACCATGTCATTTGTCGCTTGGCATATTGGCGCGTGGCAATCTTGGACAGCTCTATTGCAGTGTCGAGCGTTTGAGCGCCCGCGAGGTAATCGCTTAGCTGTTTAACACCGATTGCTTTCATGACAGGCATTGTGCTTGATATTTCAAGCGCATTAATAGCCTCAACCTCGCCAAGCGCGCCCTCATCAACCATTTGATCAAAGCGCTTTGCAATCCGCTTCTTCAGAATTTCACGATCTGGCTCGATAACAATGCGGTCAACGCTTTCAGCGGCGACCAATGATTGCCCTTTTTGGTTTTGCCACCATAAAATAGATTTTCCGGTAGCATCAATCACTTCCAAAGCACGGGCAATGCGCTGCCCATCAGATGGATTTAGCGTTTTAGCAACATCAGCATCCAGCTTTTCCAACTCTCTATGCAGCACCGCCGCACCTTCATGAATAAGCCGCTCACGCCAATGCAAACGCACTTCATCATTAACCATTGGCATGGGTGATAACCCACCAAGCAGCGCACGGAAATATAATCCAGTACCGCCAACAAAAATAACATGCTGCTCAGGTGGCAGTGTGGAAAGCAGTCCTTCAACATCGCGCAGCCAATTGCCCGTTGAATATGGTGATGCAGGGTCAATATGGCCGTATAAATGATGCGGCAAGGACTTTTCATCTTCAATGCTTGGGCGGGCGGTCAACACCCGCAAAACATCATAGACCTGCATTGAATCAGTATTGATAATGATGCCATCATTTTTGCGCGCAATATCAAGCGCCAGCGACGATTTACCACTCGCCGTTGGCCCTGCGAGCAATGTCGCATTACGCCAAGGCAAATTACTATTTTCTGTGCTGTTGGTGCTCACCTTCACCCTGCCCGATGCTGCTACTATTGCGATGCTAATTGAGTTGGCATAGGACCAGCCTACCCGCAAGCATAAAGGCAATTGATAATGTCATTCTTCGCAACACTCATCGCCCCTCAGTCGAGCGCATTGATCACCCAAGAGATCGCACTGCGATGTTCGGCTGCACTCAATTGCGAAAAGATCGACTGGCTGAAAGATGGTGAAGCCCTCGATTTATTTTGCCCAAATGCTGAAGGCTCACAAATAAGGCAGACGATTTTAGACATCATCGGCCAAGCCCCCATTGATATTGTTATCCAGCCTATGGATAGCCACCGGGCAAAGAAAATTCTCATCGCTGATATGGACTCAACCATGATCCGCCAAGAGTGCATTGATGAGCTTGCCGCAGAAGCGGGTCTGAAAGAACAAGTATCGGGCATTACGGCCCGCGCCATGAACGGCGAAATCGAATTTGATGCAGCCCTTAAAGAACGTGTCGCACTGCTGAAGGATTTATCGGTCAGCGTGATAGACACAGTAATTGCGACCCGAATTGAACTCATGCCCGGCGGCGTAGAACTTGTTCGCACTATGCGCAAAAATGGCGCTTACTGCGCACTGGTCTCCGGCGGGTTCACAGAATTTACAAGCCGCATAGCGCAAATGATTGGCTTTCAGGAAAACCGTGCCAACACATTACTACACGCTAATGGCAAATTAACAGGAAAAGTTGGCGAGCCTATTCTTGGCAAACAAGCCAAAGTGGATGCACTCAATGATATTGCAAACCGTTTAGGCCTAACACCAAACGATGCCATTGCTGTTGGTGACGGTGCCAATGATTTGGGGATGCTCAATCTGGCTGGAACAGGTGTTGCGCTCCACGCAAAACCTGCTGTTGCCGCGGCAGCCGATATTCGCATTGACCATAGCGATCTAACGGCGCTTCTTTATATCCAAGGTTATCATTCAAACGAGTTCGACCGATGAAACCAGGTGACAAGGTCACAACAGAGCGCCTTATTTTGCGCCATTGGGATAAAACCAAAGACGGCGATGCCTTTTTCCGGCTGAGTAATGATCCGCAAGTCATGGCGTTTTTCCCGCATCGCCGCAGCCGCGAAGAATCCGATCAAATGATGGGCGTCATTGCCAATTTGATTACAGAAAATGGTTATGGTTGGACGGCGGTGGCCTTAAAAGAAACAGGCCAAGTCATCGGCATGGCGGGCATTGCAGCTGTTCGTGATGACTTTCCAAATGGGCCCGGCACCGAGATCGGCTGGCGTTTCTTGCCCGAATTTTGGCATCAAGGCTATGCAACCGAAGCGGCAAACGCTTTTCTCAAATATGGTTTTGAAGTGATTGGCGTAAACGAAATTATGGCCTTTGCGGTGCAAGGCAATGCAAAGTCTTTTGCGGTTATGGAACGCATCGGTATGCGCTTGGATGAGGCCCGCGAATTTGACCACCCCAGCATTCCAGATGAGCGCGCAGAACTTCGCCGCCACAACACTTATGCCATTACACGCGATGAATGGCTCAAACAAAAAACGGCGGGTTAAACCCGCCGCTTTCATTCATATACAATTCGGCCAGTTTAGCCATCAATGCGGATTGTCACAAAACGTAAGTTACCGTCTTTATCGGCAATCATCAGAAGTGCATTCTTGCGATCTTCGTCTCTCAGATTATCAATTGCATCGACAATATCTTCCGGTTCTTTGACCGCTTCTTGCGCAATTTCCATAATCACTTGACCAGCGCTCACCCCCTTGCGAGCAGCAGCAGAACCTTCTGCTACTTTTGTAATAACAACACCGTCAACCACATCGTCGCCAATGCCAAAAGTCTCGCGCGTCGCATCATTAAGCGTATTAAGCGTCATGCCGAATAATTCGACAGATGACTCTTCCAATGCATTTTCGCCATCAGAATCGCCATCTTCCGCTGAAGCCAGCTTTTCACCATCTTCAAGACGGCCAAGCGTTACCTGCAATGTTTCTTTTTTGCCCTTGCGGATAACCTCAACATCAACAGCTTTACCAACGGGAGATTCAGCGACAATACGCGGCAAGTCCCGCATTTCGTCGATCTCTTTTCCGTCAAAAGTAACGATCACATCACCGGGCAAGATTGATCCGTCATCAACAGGGCCACCTTCGATAACACCCGCAACCAGCGCGCCTTTTGCTTCATCCATCGCAAGGCTTTCAGCAATATCGTCTGTTACTGGTTGGATACGAACACCGAGCCAACCACGGCGGGTCTCGCCAAACTCACGCAATTGCGCAACAACATTTGTCGCAAGCTCTGATGGAATGGAAAAACCAATACCAATTGAGCCGCCTGATGGTGAAATAATCGCCGTGTTAATGCCGATAACTTCGCCCGACATATTGAACAAAGGACCACCGGAGTTACCACGGTTAATCGCAGCATCGGTTTGAATGAAATTATCATAAGGACCGGACTGAATATCGCGGCCAATCGCAGAAACGATACCGGTCGTCACAGTGCCGCCAAGGCCGAACGGGTTACCAATAGCAAGAACCCAATCACCAACACGCATTACATCTGAATCACCAAATTTCACAGCCTTTAAAGGATGCGCTTTGGGATCAACTTTAAGCACCGCAATATCCGTTTTCGGGTCGCGGCCAATAATTTCTGCATCAACACGTGAACCATCATTAAAGTTCACAACCACCTCATCGGCGTCTGCAATCACATGATTGTTGGTGATGACAATGCCTTCTTCTGCATCAAGCACAAAACCTGATCCCAAAGACTGGACTTTACGCGGACCAGATGAGCCGCTGCCTGGTTGGTTTTCAAAAAACTCGTCAAAAAATTCCTGAAACGGTGATCCATCCGGCAATTTAGGCCGTGGAACATTGCGGTCGCCAGACGAAGCTTCAACCGTTTGCGACGTTGAGATATTCACCACAGAATCAATCAGGCTTTCTGAAAGATCTGCCAATGAAACGGGTCCAGATTGCGCATATGCTGGCGTCACCAGCGATGCCTGCGGCACAAATGTAGGCACAGTTCCCGCAATTGTTGCAACCGATAAAGCAGCAATGGTGGTGCGCGCCATACCACTGCGCAGCTGCGCACCAAGCTCAGAAATTTTCATATAGTCCTCCATAGAAGCTTTGGCCTGCTGGCCGATGCCCTGTTCAAATACTATTGTTTAAAAGAAATAAGGCCGAACTTCGTTCGTGCAAAGGGTAGATAACGACAAAGTGAAAAACACGTATATGTAGTTTCTAAAAAGTTCATGAAACGAACCTTCGATTACCCACGTGCAAGCCATACAATAACGACACCGACAAATGCCATCGCAATACCCGTTGTTTGAATAACATCGCGCGGTGTGGTTTCGAGTAATTCAGCCAGTTTTTTGGCGGCTGATGGAAAAACGCCGTAGAACAGGCCCTCAATAACGAGAACAAGTCCTACGGCGGTAATCAAAGCGCTAAGCATCAATTGTTGTTAGACACCGGGTTAGAAGCTGCAGGCTTTTTACCATCTGCATTTTCAAAATAGCGGAAGAATTCAGAATCAGGTGATAGCACAAGTGTCGTTCCTGATTGCTGCAATGCCGCTGTGTAAGCTGCCATTGAGCGATAGAATTCAAAGAACTCTGGGTCACGGTTAAAGGCTTCAGCAAAAACGCGGTTACGTTCTGCATCGCCCTCGCCTCGTAATATTTCTGATTCACGCTGTGCTTCAGAAACAGTCTCGACAACTTGACGATCCGCAATCGCGCGAATTGCCTGCGCATTTTCACGGCCACGTGCACGCAGAAGTTCCGCTTCAGCCAAACGCTCAGCTTTCATACGGTCATAGGTTTGCTGTGAAACTTCAGATGTCAAATCGGTGCGCACGATACGCACATCCTTAATATCAAGCCCCAATGATGTTGCATCGGATGTGAGCAAGTTGCGCACTTCCGTCATCATCTGTGTACGTTCTTCTGACAATGCCGCTTCAAAACCACGCAAACCATAAACACGGCGAAGTGCCGCATCAAAACGTGTTTTCAAACGCGCTTCAGCTGACGCAAGATCACCAGAAACAACTTCTCTGAACCGGCGAGCATCCGTAATTTTATAAGTCAAAAACGCATTAACTTCATAAAAACGGCCACCAGAAACCTGAACCGGCGGTGTATCTTCTAAATCAAGGCGAAGAAGACGGTCATCAATAAGCTGAACAGTATCAAAGCCAGCAAAAGCTAAAGGTGCTTTGAAATAAAGACCTGGCTCTGTGTGAACCCGCTGAATTTCACCAAAGCGCAATACAACCGCTTGCTGGCGTTCATTGACGACGAAAACGGACGCATAAATTGCGAGAAGAATCGCAATAAGCACAGCGCCTATTATTGGTAATTTATTGCTGTTCATTAGTTGTTTCCTCCGTCTGTGCGGCGGTTCTGAACCTCAGGCAATGGCAAATACGGCACGACACCGTTGCCATTTTTATCCATGATGATCTTATTTGAATCACGCAGCACGCCTTCCATTGTCTCCAAGAAGAGACGTTTGCGTGTTACTTCCGGTGCCAACTTATATTGCTCATAGATCGAGATAAAGCGGGCTGCCTCACCTTGAGCTTCTTGAACAACACGCGTTGCATAACCAGAGGCTTCTTCACGTATCTGCGCAGCTTCACCACGTGCAGCACCCAGTTTCTGGTTCGAATACTGGTTTGCTTCTTCGCGGAAACGGTCTTCGTCCTGCTCGGCACGCTGCACTTCTTCAAATGCATCGGCAACTTCGCGCGGCGGTGCAGCATCCTCAATGGAAACTGTATTCACTTGAATACCAGCGCCGTAACTATCCAGCGTTGTCTGCATCGATGTACGAACATCTTCAGCAATCGCAGCACGGTTATCGCGGAACACGTCCTGTGCCGGACGGCGGCCAACGATTTCACGCATCGCGCTTTCAGACACTTGACGCACAACATCATCAGGGCGAGAAACATTAAACAGATAATCTTGCGGGTTAATCACTGAATACAGAACCGCAAACTGAACATCCACGATGTTCTGATCGCCTGAAAGCATCAAGCCTGTTGAACCAGAGCGGCTTGTACCAGCACCAATAGCAACTTGTTTCTCAACGATTTTGACTTTTTCAACAGTCTCAATCGGCCAGAAGTGGAAATGAAGACCTGGCTGTGAAAGCTCTTGTTTTGGCTTTCCGAAAAGCAGCTCCACAGCGCGTTCATCAGTATCAACCTGATAGAAAGCTTGCATAGCATAAAGCACAAGTGCGCCTAAAATCAGCAATACAATGAAGGCACCATTCGTTCCACGGCCACCACCGCCAGGGATAGCTTTTCTTAAGCGATCCTGTCCCTGCCGAATGATATCCTCAAGGTCAGGCGGTTGATTGCCACCGCCATTGCTCGGGCGTTTTGGACCATTGCCCCAAGGGCCGCCATTATCGCCGTTACTACCATTATTTTTGTCGCCGCCGCCCCAAGGGCCTCCGCCGCCATTACCGTTCTGATTGCTCCAGGGCATCAAAATCCTCTCAAACGAATAAATAGAGCTCCGCATGTGCAGAGCCGTTATGTGTATACTAGGTGGCAGCTTAACCAGTTTCAACGCATAAGGCGCGATTTTCGTTGCCTTTAACAAGCAAACTTCACGTAATGCTACAAAACGTCTCACTTATGAGCAAAAACCAGAATTTTTGCATGATGTTTTAGGCTGTGCGGCAGATTACGTACAAGCTATCCACATGGTGAAACTTGTTTAAAACAAACTATTCGGCAGATTTACGTTCATAAATGACAAATCGCGTCTCAACGCTGTCCTTGTCACTTTTAGGCACATCTTCGCTGGACACTTCCAACCATAAATTCTCATCAATTTCTGGAAAATGTGTATCGCCATCAATTTCGGCCAAAACATGCGTCACATAAAGCGTATGCGCCATATTAATAGCCTGCGCATAGATTTGCCCACCGCCAATAATACATATTTCATCAGGCAGTGGCGCTTCCAGATCATCAGGATCAGGTTCAGCACTTTCAAGATGCGCCAGCGCCAAATCCACAGCCGCACCAATTGAACCAACCCGCATCACATCATCAGCGTGCCAATCAGCATCACGCGTAATGACGATATTCAACCGGTTCGGCAAAGCCTTGCCAATGCTTTCAAACGTCTTGCGCCCCATTATTACCGGCTTGCCAATTGTCAGCGACTTAAAGCGCTTCAGATCAGCCGACAGACGCCAAGGCATATCACCCTCGCGGCCAATCACACCATTTTGAGAAACAGCAACAACTATTTCGATATGAGGTTCTATGTTTTTCATACCGCCACCGGCGCTTTTATATGCGGATGCGATTCATAACCCACAATTTCAAAATCCTCGAACTTGAAATCCAAAAGCGTTTTCACATCGGGATTAATCTTCAACTGCGGCAAAGCCATTGGCGCGCGTGCAAGTTGGGTTTTGACCTGGTCAAAATGGTTTGAATATAAATGCGCATCCCCAAGCGTGTGAACAAAATCACCAACCTCAAGATCGCAGACTTGCGCAATCATATGAGTAAGAAGCGCATAGGACGCTATGTTGAATGGTACACCAAGGAAAATATCCGCCGAACGCTGATAAAGCTGGCACGAAAGCCTGCCGTCAGCGACATAAAACTGAAACAGGCAATGGCAAGGCGGCAATGCCATCTCATCAACCAAAGCTGGATTCCAAGCGCTCACAATATGGCGGCGTGAATTGGGATTATTCTTAATCCCATCAACAAGCTTTTCAATTTGGTCAACGCTCGTGCCATCCGGCGCAGGCCATGACCGCCATTGATAGCCGTAGACAGGCCCAAGATCACCATTTTCATCGGCCCATTCATTCCAAATGGACACACCATTATCTTGCAGCCAGCCAATATTCGTGTCGCCGCGCAAGAACCATAAAAGTTCGATGATGATCGAGCGCAAATGAAGCTTTTTGGTTGTGACAACCGGAAAGCCTTCACGCAAATCAAAACGCATCTGATGGCCAAAAACGGAACGCGTGCCTGTGCCGGTACGATCACCCTTATCGGTGCCGTTTTCCATTACATGAGACATAAGATCGAGATATTGTTGCATGGATCAAGCTTTCTACCATTTCTCACCAAAAATCCACAATTGACTTTTTCCAGGCAAAGATACGCACAAAAAAGCCCCCGCAAGCGGAGGCTTCATCTATTCAAAATCAACAACCATTAAAGATCGCCGAGTTTACCTGCATGTTTGGCAACAAGGTAATAGAATGTCACACGCGCCTTATTGCGGTCACCGGACATTTCTTCACAGACTTTAGAAACAATTTCGCTGCCTGCAGCTGCATCCATACCAAGTTTTTTACCGCACCATTTTTCAATAACACGATCAAGTTCGCTTTTATCACTGCATGAAACCAAAGAAGCATCGCGGCTGCGAAGCGCAATTCCCAAATGCTTTACAATTTTGCTTACAACATCTTCATTTGCGCCCGAATCATAACGCTGCACGTCACCTAGATAGTCACTCATAGATTTCCCCTCTTGAATGGACCAGTGTTGGACTAAATAGTCCGGTATAAATCTAACTTCCGTGGGAATGTTCTTTAACAGCTACGTAAAGTCAAGCGCCGGGCTAAACTTGGGGCTTTAATTTCATAAACATAACATCTATATAAGCACTGCTGGCTTGCCAGCTATGGTGATAAATTGGCGTTGTAATAAACCATTCGGACCCGGGGGCGGTACCCGGCGCCTCCACCACCAACAGTTCTTAAGTGACATTGTGCACGGGAACTTTTGATGATGGGGGCGAAATAGGATCGACGAGGGCGTAAAGAGCGTACTTTTACTCGGCATGATACCGCCGTTATCGGGTCATTTGTATAGTTGCAAACGACAACTACGCGGAAGCACGTCTCGCTGCTTAATTGCGGTGCGACAGCTTCACACTAACTCCTAACGGTTCGCACTGTTAGGCGGGGTTCGCAGGCACCTGGCAACAGAAGCCTGCACTTTCATTTTCTACCCATTTCCATACATTTATTGTAATCAGCAGTGTGCCTGCCTCTTGACCTCAACCCTCGTTCGGCGCACATCTGCAATTGTAATAATGAAGTGGAAAGCACCCGAAAGATGACAGAAGACATTCTGCGCTATGACATTCTCGTACAAAATGCCCTGCGCGGCGTTATTCGCAAAGTGCTGTCTGAGGTCGACAAGACTGGCCTTCCAGGCAACCATCATTTTTTCATTACGTTTTTGACCGGCGCTCAAGGCGTCAAAGTGTCAAACCGAATCAAAGAACAATATCCTGAGCAGATGACAATTGTTGTTCAGCACCAATATTGGGAGCTTGAGGTCAATGAAACAGGCTTTGGTATAGGTCTTTCATTCTCTGACATTCCTGAAAAACTCTATATTCCCTATTCAGCTGTCCGCGGCTTTTACGACCCGTCTGTCAACTTTGAACTCGAATTTGATGTCGAGCAGGCAGAAGATGAAGAAGACGGTGATGCAAGCGTTACTGCCATTGGCACACCGCAGCCCGTCCTACAGGACGCTGCATCTGATGGTGAAGCGGACGACAAAGAAACAACTACCGAAGATGCCCCATCATCAGATGAAGGCGGCGACAATTCTGCTGATGTTGTTTCACTCGATTCGTTCCGCAAAAAGAAATAATGCTGGCGCGCAAGCGATCCATCTCAATTTCTGGGCACCGCACCAGCTTTTCGCTTGAAGACATTTTCTTTGATGATTTGTGTCGCTTAGCCGAACAGGACGATTTGTCTATCGCAGCGCTCGTGACTAAAATAGATAATGATCGCCCGCGCGACAGCAATCTATCATCATCTCTTAGACTTTATGTTTTAGACGCCGCCAAGAACGGCCGTCTTTAAACTGCGCACATCTCAATTAGAATCAAATTCTAAATCTTGGAACAGGTTTGAATCGTTGCGGCGTGGCCCGAAAGGATTTTCGGTCAGCCCATCGTCTAGCGTTTCCGGCTTTTCTTCATTCGCCCTGCGCGCTGCGTCTTCTGCACGTTTTTGTTCTTCGGCTTGTTTGCGCTCGGCCTCAAAGCGTTGGCGCTCGGCTTCTTCAAGCAGCTTTTGCTCATCCAAAATTTGCTGCGCTTCTAAAACCCGCTGCTCCTGTCTGCGCCTCTCAATGATAATTGCTAAGCGTTTTGCAGCGATTTCACGCAGTCGCTCCTCTTCGCTGCGCACGAAGTTTTCTCGTTGAAGATATTTCAGATAGCGGACCTGTCGGCGAAGGCGCTGCTTCTCCAACAACCGTGCCTGCAGGGCTTCCACCCGTGCTTGCTCTCGCTCCAATGCGCGTTGACGAATGAAAGACGTTAGCAACGCATAATCACGTTCAACGGTGATCGGTTCTTGTCCATTGGCTTGGTTCATCGACACGACAACTTCTGGCTGTGAACCCGCAATAATGTCATCGCCAACATCATAAGTAACACGCGCCTCACCTGACATTGTTTGTTCTCCAAGTGCCAAAGACAACGCGCCGTTAAGAACAAACTGGTCAAGTTGCACGGCAATATTGTCAATGCTCAAACGGCCATTATTGACGGACACAGGCAATTCGAGTGGCGGCAATGACACGCTGCCTGACGGTATAAACATCGCTGCAATATTGGTGATTTGCGCGTCCGTGATCTGGTAGCCAATTTCATCAGCTGCACCCAAAACAGACGGCAACGCCTCGCCGTTAAGCCCCGACAATATTAGATTATCCGTTGCAACAACACCTGAACCTGCCAGTGAATTAACAACCGCTTTTGTGCTATTGCCAGCCCCCGTCAACGAAAGCGTTACAGCGCCATTGGCTTCAACATCGGATAATGGCGCTGTTGCAAAATGCGTCAAATCAACATTTTGAAGACGTATATTACTATTGAATAAAACCGCGCCATTATCATTTTGTGCGTCAAGCGAACCCGTAACATTTCCGCCAAAGAGCGCGGCCTGAATTTCGCGCAAAGACAATGCGTTATCACGGTATATTAATCGCAATTGCGCGGCAGTTGCACTGTTTTCCATCGCTGTGAGCTTTTCAGCTGACACACGCACATCAAGCGCGTTGTCCGTATAAAGCGGGCTGCTAAACAGGCTGGCCCCGTCTGATAGATCATAACGGCCCGTCAATATTTCAGCCAAGAAACCCAGATCAAGTTGTGTCAGCTTCAGCGTGCCTTCAAACAGGCGTTTCGAGCGCTCATTTGCAATGGTTAAATTGCCTGCAAAACTATTGTCCGCAACTTGGCCCGATAAATCAGACAGCGCCAACTTGCCATCTTGCAGCGTGATACGCGCTTCACCTGCTAATGGCGTTCCAAGCCCAGTTGCAGGAAAAACATAGCCAAGCACATCCATCCACGGTTCGGCATCTCCGCTCTGAACACGCGCTGCGCCAACATAATCAAGTCCTGAAACATTTTGCTTCAAAACACCTTCAGCGCTGCCAAAACTATCCGGTGTTTGAAGGCTAAACCTTGTACTTAACCCCTCGACCAGATTGCCCAAAGCATTCAGCTTGACTTGCCCCTCACCCAGTAAGCGCAAAGGCAAGACGTCAAAGCCGGCTTGCGATAATAAAATCGAAGCCTCAGGGTTAGACACCGTACCACTAAGGGAAATACCTGCCTTTTCCGGATTGAGTAATGCGCCAGTAATCGTGGTCGTCAGAGAAATATCAGAGCCTCCGATTTGCCCCGAAACACTTGCTGACACTTCCCCATTATCGTCGGCAGGCAGAAGAGCCGTACCAACAACATTCAAACTTGTATCTTGCAAAGCTGCAGCATCAC
Source organism: Ahrensia sp. 13_GOM-1096m (assembly GCF_000620605.1). Lineage (NCBI taxonomy): Bacteria > Pseudomonadati > Pseudomonadota > Alphaproteobacteria > Hyphomicrobiales > Ahrensiaceae > Ahrensia > Ahrensia sp. 13_GOM-1096m. The sequence goes on along the minus strand of NZ_KK211156.1, from coordinate 102,084 downwards.
GCACAGCAACGCTCTGCAATGTGTCCAAGAAAGCGACATTTGGAAAAATACGCGCAAGCCCGCGCATAAAGGGCGCTCCTTGCGCTGCAATTAAACTCACATCAAAATTCGTATTATAACCAACTTGATCTTCTAACGCAGAAAGCGTGCCAGTGGCTGAAACTGCAGCACCAAAAATGTCGCGTATGGAGAGCTTATCCACTTCAACGCGTTCACCGCGCACCCGCAATGCCGCTTCTAACGCACCCATTTCTAAATCTTTGATATGTGGGTTTGTCAGATCAAATGTCGCGTCGATATCATGGCCGGATATTGATGCCCCACTGCCCGCGCCAAACAAGACACGTGAGAGTGCATCCAATGTTTCATAGCGTGCATTGTCACCCGCAAGATCAACAGAGATATACGGCATGGATGATGCGCTTTCCTTGCGCTCAATACGTCCTGTTAGCTGTGCAGCACCAAGCACAAGTTCAAGTTCGCTAAATATTTGCTGCTCTGCGTTTAGCTCAACCTGCGCCGAAAATCCTGCATTGGGCATCATGCGAATTGTTTCGTCTATGTCATCGGTAAGCCATGCAGCAAGACCGGAGGGCTGGCGCGAGGCCATAACCAAATCACCTTTAAAGGATGTGCCCGCCGCCGCAGTCTCACCTTCGCCCAGCACCAACGTACCGCTTCCTTCAAGAACCGTCCGGCCAGGAAGCTTCGCCTCAAGGCGTTTGATATCCCAAACACTGCCAGCAGCATCTGATTTCGGTTCAACCCGCAACGTCAAATCTCGAATAGTCGTGCTGCCCGCAACTATCGTTGGTAAATCAAGATCAATTGTGCCCGCCATAGACGGTATAGGCAGCGCGGCAAGAACGCTTTGAATCTCTGCAAATCGGTTCGATAAAGAAACAGGCGCGCCTTCCCCGTCAGCCGCGTCATTAAAGCTTACCTGATTGCCCTTGGCCTGAAAGTTGAATGACGGGATTTCACCGCCATCAATCTCGGCTGTTCCATTGATCGTATAAGGATCATCGAGCGCACCGAAATCACCGCGAAATTGTTCGATTTTCAAAGAGCGCGCATCGGCTTCAAACAGACCTTCAATCAGATAGTTCTGCGTTAATTTAGCAGTTGGCTTGATGGAAAAAGTGCCAGAATACCAGCTTTCGCGCTCCGTTGTAGGGGCCGCAATGCGCCCTTCACTCACCAGTTCAAACTTGCTTTCTGGCAACATCGCCTGAATGCGCGCCGAAAATCCTTCACGATTAAGATTGCCCGTAGAAATACGCGCCTCAAAAGCTTCACCGCGCACAAAACCTTTGCTTTCAACCCGCCAAGGCCCGAACAGGCTTTGCGCCGCTGCCGTGCCGTTCAGTGAAACAAAATCCCATTGCCGTGCGGTCTTTTGATCACGCACCACAATTGTGCCATCGCTAAAGCTGGCCTGCTCCAGAATGATTTGAGCAGGGTCAACAGGCGCTTCAAGCGGAAAATCCCATTGTGGTTTGCCGTCTTCATCTAAATCAAGGCGAACAACAGGCGATACAAAATTCATATCGAAAATCAGGATTTCACCGCGCAAGAAAGGCGCAAGCTCAACATCCATTGAGAACTTTTCAACCGTTACATTGGGCGCATTTTTGGGGCCAACCCGAACATCGGAAAAAGTGACAGACGGAAAAGGAACCAACCGCGCCGATGCGCTGCCCTCAACCCGTACTTCTTGGCCCAATATACGTGATGCTTCGGCTTCAAATCGATCACGATAACCGCTCCAATCGACAAAATACGGCCCGACCAGCGCTGCAAGCAGCACCAGTACGATCATACCGCCGATTAGAACAAATAAACGCAACCCTAACCCCTGATTTTCCGTAAGCCTGCGCTGCCAAATTGACAATTTAAGGACAGCGAAAAATCTTTCTGCATCATAGCGTAAAAATCTTACCTGGATTCATAATATTGTCCGGATCAATAGAACGCTTGATACCACGCATAACATCAATAGCGCCGCCAAGTTCCATCTCCAGAAACTTCATTTTACCCTGCCCAATACCGTGCTCGCCAGTGCATGTGCCGCCCATTGCCAATGCACGCCCATTCAAGCGTTCAACAAAACTTTCTGCCATCGCAATTTCTTCTGGATTTTCTTCATCAATCAGAAGCAAAACATGAAAGTTGCCATCGCCTGCATGTCCAACGATTGGCGCAATCAAGCCAAGCTCTTCGATATCGGCTTCAGTATCTCGAATACAGTCCGCTAACCGCGAGATTGGCACACACACATCCGTGGATATGCCCTTAGCGCCAGGCCGCAAGCCAAGCGCTGCCCAATAAGCATCATGACGCGCTTTCCACAGTTTGGTTCGCTCTTCTTGGACCGCTGACCATTTAAACGGGCCGCCGCCAAGATCAGCAGCGATTTCATTAAACATCTCAGCTTGTTCTGCAACGCCGGTTTCAGAACCATGAAACTCTAGGAACAAACAAGGCGTCGGTTCAAAATCAAGTTTTGAATAATCAATCATCGCTTGCATTTGTAGTGCATTGACCAATTCGATACGGGCAACAGGCAGGCCCATTTGAATTGTATAAATAACCGCCTCAACCGCCGCATCAAGCGTTGGGAAAGGACACACGCCGCCGGTGATTGCCTGCGGTATCCCCTGCAATTTAAGCGTGATCTGCGTGATAATGCCGAGCGTGCCTTCAGAGCCAACCATCAGCCGTGTAAGATCATAACCAGCAGAGCTTTTGCGTGCGCGCTGCGCCGTTGTGATCTTGCGCCCATTTGGCAGCACCACTTCGAGCGCCAGAACATTGTCTTTCATCGTACCGTAGCGCACTGCATTAGTGCCCGATGCACGCGTTGCTGTCATGCCGCCAAGGCTGGCATTGGCACCCGGATCAATCGGGAAGAAAAGGCCAGATGCACGTAAATATGTATTCAAATCCTCGCGCGTAACACCCGGCTCAATAATGCAGTCCAGATCGCTTTCATTAACCGAGATGATTTTGTTCATCTGGCTAACATCAATGGAAATACCGCCCGCAGGTGCATTGACCCCACCTTCAAGCGACGTGCCAGTACCAAAGGGAATGATAGGAACCTTGTGCTCGGCACAAATTTCTACAGCTTTTTGTACATCATCAGATGATTTTGCAAACAACACACCGTCGGGCAATTGTGCCGGTATATACGTGGTCGTATGCGCATGCTGCGCGCGCAGAGCTTCACCTGTTTGAAACGCCTCTCCAAAAGCCTGTTTTAAAATGCCAAGAGCCGTAGAAATACCCGCGTCATTGCGTTTAACTTCGACAATATCTTTGAGCGCCAACGACGTTCCTCCACCAATAAAATTCATTGAAATAATTCAAGAATTTCAATTTTTCAGCAATTTGACTTGCTGCTTATGTTATGTTTCGTAATGTGCCGTTACCACGCTCTTGTGTCCACCACCAAAAAGCGATTGAAAGCATAATGTCCGATGATTTTCACAGCCCTATGCCCTTTACCTCTAAGGCAGTGGATATTGAAGACAGCTGGATAGATTATAACGGGCATCTCAACATGGCATATTACCTTGTCATGTTTGAAAAAGCATTTGATGATTTCCATTATGCATTCGGCGTGACCGAGGACTATGTCAAAACCCGCAACATGACGACCTATACTGGCCAAACCAAAATTGACTATCTGCGCGAAGTGCACAAGGGCACCAAACTCACAGCAACCTGCCAAATTTTGAATTATGATCAAAAGCGCATTCACACATGGCAAGAGCTTCAATTTGAGGACGGTACTGTCGCAGCAACATGCGAAACCTTGACGCTTCACATCGATGCGAGCGGGCCGAAGGTTGCGCCCTTCCCTGCCGACATTTTGAGCAATATCAAAACGATGGCTGACAAGCATTTAAGGTTGCAACGCCCTGCCAAAGCGGGCCAATCGATCGCCATTCGTTCAAAAGAAAATACAGCGTCATGAATTGGGCCATTATAAAAAAACTACCGACAATCTTGGTAAGCTGGATTAAACCTAACCTTGATACGTTCAAAGGCTCTCGAGCACTTAATATCTGGATTCTCTCACTGCTCATTGGTGCCGCCGTTGGCGTGGCCGCGATCGCTTTTCGCGAATTAATCGGCATTGTACAATGGCCTTGGCTCAAAAACCGTAGCGAAGACATTCTGACAGCCGCACAAAACGTATCCACTATTTGGCTTTTTCTAGCCCCTGTAATTGGCGGCCTCATTGTTGGGCAATTATTGCGCTTTCTTCATGCGCGCCGTGCAGGCAATGTTTCAGATGTTATTGAAGCACGCTCAACAACAGGCAGAAATCTTGGATTAACACAAGGGCTGTGGTCAGCACTGGTCAGTGCAATTTCGCTTGGTGCCGGTGCCAGCGCAGGCCGTGAAGGGCCAATCGTTCATTTGGGCGCAACGCTTGCAAGTTTTATTGCACATCGTCAAAAATTACCTGAATGGTGTTCTAAAACATTACTGGCAGCAGGCGTCGCCAGCGCCATATCAGCCTCATTTAACGCGCCCATCGCCGGTGTCTTGTTTGCCCACGAAGTAATTTTGCAACACTATGCCATGCGTTCGTTCGTGCCGATTGTAATTGCCTCTACCGTTGGCACTGTTTTGTCGCGCCTATGGTTTGATGAAGTAACAACATTTCTCATTCCAATCTATCAGATCACATCCTATTGGGAGTTCCCAGCATTCGCGCTGCTCGGCATTGTCTGCGCTCTTGTCGCTGTGCTGTTCCAGTTCACCCTATTTTCAGCTGAATATGTCGCGCGCGGCATAAAGATGCCCATTTGGATGCGCCCGATTGTTGGCGGTCTTGTCGTGGGTATCATGGCAATGTTTCTGCCCCATATTCTTGGCGTTGGCTATGAAGTCACCGACAAGATGCTCTGGAATCAATTGCCGCTATGGCTATTGTTCACACTCATCATCGCAAAAACATTTGCAACGGCCATAACACTTGCCTCGCGCTTTGGCGGCGGCATTTTCTCCCCTGCTCTATTTCTGGGCGCAGCAACAGGCGGCGCATTTGGATTAATTGCCGGAAGCCTCTTCCCCGATCTTGCATCGAGCGGCGGACTTTACGCAATTTTGGGCATGGGCGCTGTGGCAGGCGCCGTGCTTGGCGCGCCTATCTCTACCACAATGATCGTGTTTGAACTGACAGGCGGCTACAGCCTCTCCATCGCATTATTATTATGTGTGGCAATTGCTCACGGTGTGAACCAAGCGCTGCATGGCTTGTCATATTTCCATTGGCAATTGGAAATGCGTGGTCTGTTTGACCATTTAGGGCCGCACCGCTCGATCATGCGCACCAAAAAAGTAATGGACTTTATGGATGTTGTGGAGCCCGGCCTTGAACCGGAGAGAATTGATCCTGAAAAAGGAACGCCAGTGTTAAAACCAAGTAACTCAATTGATTTTGCGCTGCGCACATTTGATGCTGGCGGTTATCAGCGCTTGCCCGTTGTTGATGAGCGTGACGAAACAAAAATTATAGCCTGGGCTTTGCAGGTTAACGCGCTGCGATATTTCAACAAGGCTTTGATTGATGCCAGCGTGGAAGAACACCGCTAGGCAAAGCAAACTTTATTTATCGAAAGTAAGACCGAGGCGTTTCGCCTGACAATCTGCATCACACGCATCTAAATGCCGCAAAACACCTTTAGGTGTTGGGGTTTTAGATCCGCCCGTTACAATGAAATCAATTGAGCTGGCTTGAGTGAAAGCTGATTTAATAATCTTCGCATCAGAGGACATCGTTGTCGCACTTGCAACTGTGATACCAGCCAAGATTAGAGCGCATCCGACAAAGATTTTATTAAATACTGTCATAATGCGGTAACGATAATGTAAAACATGCTACCAAAGCGTTAACATCTCTTCCAATTTTCCACTAAAAACTCGCAATTGTCCGCCGAATCATTACATTGCGAACAAATGAGCAACCCGTTCGATGACATACCATTCGATGATGGTCCAGCACCATCTCGAAATAACGCCGCCCCTGCCCCTAATCATGGAGGCGGGTCCGGCATTGCTGCGCGCGCAATGGCAGCCCGTGCAACACCGCAATATCTTGATGGCTTAAACCCTGAGCAGAGCCGAGCGGTAAAAACCGTTGAAGGCCCTGTCTTGGTGCTGGCCGGTGCAGGAACCGGCAAAACCCGCGTTCTGACAACCCGCATCGCCCATATATTGGGCCAAGGTTTGGCATGGCCAAGTCAGGTCCTTGCCGTCACCTTTACCAATAAAGCGGCACGCGAAATGAAAGAACGCATCGGCGTTCTTGTTGGCGGCGCTGTTGAAGGCATGCCATGGCTTGGCACATTCCACTCCATCGGCGTGAAGATTTTGCGCAAGCACGCCGAACTGGTGGGCCTGAAATCAGATTTCACAATCCTTGATACGGACGACCAGATTCGCCTGATCAAGCAGCTTATCCAAGCCGAAGGCATTGATGATAAGCGTTGGCCAGCGCGCACTTTTGCGCATTTGATGGATAGCTGGAAAAACAAAGGCTGGGGCCCAGCCGATATTCCCGAAGGCTATGCACGCGCTTTTGCAAATGGAAAAGGCCGCGAACTGTTCACAGCCTATCAGGATCGTCTGCGCACGCTTAATGCTGCCGACTTTGGCGATCTATTGTGTCACCCAATCCGCATATTAAAAAATCACCCCGATGTGCTGGCTGAATACCACGCCAAGTTTAAATACATATTGGTGGACGAGTATCAGGACACCAACGTGGCCCAATATATGTGGCTACGGCTTTTGTCGCAGCGGCCCAAAGGCACGCCAACAAACATTTGCTGTGTGGGCGATGACGATCAGTCGATTTATGGCTGGCGCGGCGCAGAAGTCGACAATATTTTGCGTTTTGAAAAAGATTTTCCGGGCGCAGCGGTGATCAAATTAGAGCGCAATTATCGCTCAACCGCACATATTCTTGGGGCTGCGGCCCATCTCATCAGCCATAATGAAGACCGCCTTGGTAAAACGCTCTTCACGGATGATCCCGACATTGATGATCCAAAGGTGCAGGTTCACGCTGCTTGGGACTCTGAAGAAGAGGCTCGCGCTATTGGCGAAGTGATTGAGCGTCTTCACAGCGATCAGCACGATCTCAACGAAATGGCGATTTTGGTGCGCGCATCATTTCAAATGCGCGAGTTCGAGGAACGCTTTATCAAGAGCGGCATCAATTACCGCGTCATTGGCGGCCCACGTTTTTATGAACGCTTGGAAATCCGTGACGCAATGGCGTTTTTCCGTGTTGTTTGCCAACCGGCCGATGATCTAGCCTTTGAACGTATCATCAACGTACCAAAGCGCGGCCTTGGCGATGCCTCCGTGCGGCTGATCCATGATTATGCACGGCGCAAAAACATTCCGATGCTTGCCGCTTCTGCCCAGCTTATTGAATCGACCGATTTAAAGCCAAAGCCTCGCGCCGCATTGCGCGAAGTCGTCATTAATTTCGAGCGTTGGGCAAAAGCGCTGGAAAATACCGAACATACGGAGCTCGCCGAAACCATTTTGGAAGAAAGTGGTTACACCGGCATGTGGCAGGCTGATCGTAGTGCGGAAGCACCGGGCCGTTTGGAGAACTTGAAAGAACTCATCACCTCTATGAGTGAGTTTGAAAGCCTGCGCTCATTCCTCGAACATGTGTCGCTGGTGATGGATGTTGAGCAAAATCCAGACGATGACAAAGTCTCGATCATGACGCTACACGCTGCAAAAGGTCTTGAATTTAAAACCGTCTTTTTGCCGGGCTTTGAAGAAGGTCTGTTCCCGCACCAACGTTCATTGGACGAAGGCGGACGCAACGGCTTAGAAGAAGAGCGCCGCCTCGCCTATGTTGGCTTGACCCGTGCTAAAATCAATTGTCACATCTGGTTTGTTTCTAACCGCCGTATTCATGGCCTATGGCAATCCACAATTCCATCGCGCTTTTTGGATGAACTGCCACTTGCGCATGTCGATGTTGCCGACCCACCATCCAGCTATGGCGGCGGTAATGGCGGCTATGGCCAATCGCGTTTTGATAAAGCCGAGCCATTTGAAAACACCTATTCAACACCGGGCTGGGGGCGCGCACAGGCCAATAAAACAGATGCAACACGCAACAATTGGGGCTCACGATCTGGCACCAATGTCGAACGCATCGGTTATGGCGAAACAGACAGCCGCCGCGGCGCAGGCCGTGGCTCAATAAAAGGCAATATGATTGAGGGCGAACTCGTCGCCAAATCCGTTGCAGATAAGCCCTCTGCTTTTGAAGTTGGCGACCGCGTCTTTCACATGAAGTTTGGCAACGGCAATGTTGCGCAAATTGACGGCAACAAGCTGACCGTTACCTTTGATAAGGCAGGCGAGAAAAAGGTTTTAGATGGGTTTGTAGAGAAGGCTTAAGCCGCTATTCCGGCTTACCTTCAGCCCAATCCACCTCAGCACCATAAAGCGGCACAGTGGACATGCTCATTTTTGCCGAGCCTTCCTGAACCTGCCTTGAATGTGACAGATAGATCAGTGTGTCGTTTTTCTTGTCATAAATGCGTTTGACAACAAGCTGCTTCCAGATGATCGAGCGGCGCTGCTTGAAAACCTCTTCCCCACCTTCGTCCAGTTCAATCTTGCCGATTTTAATCGGCCCAGTTTGACGGCACGCAATAGAAGAGTTTGAAGGGTCTTCAAACCAATTGCCCTTTTGCAAGCGATCAATAATACCGCGGTCAAAATAACTAATATGACACGTCACACCTTCAACGTCTGGATCGCTCACGGCCTCGATAACAATATCATTGCCAAGCCAATCAACGCTCACTTCGCCGACTTCTTCGGCAAGGCTAGATGATGTGCTTATGGCTAGGGTAAGTATTGCGGCTGTGAAACGACGTAACATTATGTTCTCCATGACGTTAGAAACGATCTAAACTCTATATAGTTCCCAAAACAAAGATTATCAGTGATGGAACACAATAAAACATACCTAGCGCTGCAATGATTATGCGGTTATGATCGAAGCATGCAGAACCATAAGCAAGCAAACCAAATGATGACAAAGCAAATGATCGCCGCCAGCGGCCTGATCATTGTCGTTTCGTTATTGGCTTTTGCCACTTGGCTTGGCACAGGCAAACAGATGATGGCATCGCTCATTCAATCTGGTCTTGCTTGGTGTCTTTAGGCCCGCACCTGCGCTAATTTGCGCATAGGCACTATATTTTTTACATCCTATACAACATCCAACATTTAATGATTGGGCACTTTTATGCGTATTCTTTTTTCCGTTCTCATCGTCGCGCTTGTCGCGGCTTTAGGCGTGGTTTTCTATCAATGGCAACAGACACAAAATAGCGTTGAAGCTTACGGCGTACCGTTTGAACTTGTTGATGGCCAAGGCGAAAAAATTACACAGGAAGCATTTATAGGGCAGCCATCTGCGTTGTTTTTTGGCTTCACACACTGCCCTGAAATCTGCCCAACAACACTCTATGAGTTAAATGGCTGGCTTGAAACTTTGGGCGAAGATGGCGAAAACATCGAAGCGTTCTTCATCACGGTTGACCCTGAGCGCGACACCGTTGAGATTTTGAATAATTATGTCTCAAGCGTAACCGATCGCGTCACAGCAATTACAGGCGATCCTGATAAAGTGCGCGCCATGGCATCGGGCTATGGCATATATTACAAGCGCCAAGAACTTGAAGATGGCGACTATACGATGGACCACACAGCATCCATTTTCTTGCTCGATTCCAATGGAGATTTCCGTTCCACCATTGCTTGGGGCGAAAATTCTGAAACAGCCATTCAAAAGCTCCGCAACCTTGCTGGCAGCTAATTGCTTGCATTTTTGAGCGACTGGCTCATATGAGTGAGCTAGTCGAACAAAAAAAGTGAGCGAACATGGAAGATGTAGCACTCAAACTGGCGGCAATTGGCGTTGCTGGCATCGGTGCACAATGGCTGGCATGGCGCTTTAAACTGCCAGCGATTGTCCTCTTATTACTTGCTGGCTTTATCGCCGGCCCTGTAACAGGCTTTATTGATCCAAGCACCGATTTTGGCGAAATATATAAACCCGTTGTCGGCTTAGCAGTAGCAATCATTCTTTTTGAAGGCGGGCTTACGCTCAATTTCCGTGAAATATCGGAAACCTCCAAAGGCGTGCGCCGGATGATCCTCATTGCAGGACCACTCACATGGCTTGGCGCGCTTTTAGCAGCCCATTATGTCGGCGGCTTGGCTTGGCCTGCGGCCATGGTGCTCGGTGCGATATTGGTTGTCACCGGACCAACCGTTATTATGCCACTGCTGCGCTCGGCAAAACTCTCGCAGCGCCCTGCCTCAATGCTACGCTGGGAAGCCATCGTCAACGACCCGATAGGCGCGCTTTTGGCGGTGATTACTTTCGAGGTTTTTCTAGCGACCCAAAGCGTCAATGGCCATGGTGCAGGCGCGATTATTCTGAATGTCATTTCAGCCTTCGCCTTTGCTGTTATTATTGGTTATGCAGCTGGATACTTATTATCACGCGCCTTCATAAAAGGCCTCATTCCAGACTATCTTAAAGCACCCGTGCTTTTTACAACCGTCCTTGCGCTGTTTGCTGTGTCAAACATGATTTTAGAAGAGTCTGGGCTTCTCACGGTCACCGTGATGGGCATCACGCTTGCCAATACACGCATCGCCTCCCTGACAGAAATGCGCCGATTTAAAGAGACCGTCACCGTCCTTCTCGTATCTGGCGTTTTCATTTTGCTCACAGCAGCGCTTGATTGGGAAACCATTCAAACACTAGATTGGAATGCACTTGCCTTCGTGCTGCTTCTACTCTTTGTCGTCAGACCCATCGCCGTTACCATCGCAACCATCAGAACTGGCCTGACATGGCAAGAACGTCTTTTGGTTGGCTGGATAGCACCGCGCGGTATTGTTGCCGTCGCCGTTGCAGGACTATTCGGCGCCTCACTGGTTGCTGCTGGCGTTGAAGACGGGCAGCGCATGATTGCCCTCACCTTTGCTGTTGTTGTCGGCTCTATTCTACTCCACGGCTTTTCACTGTCGCCCCTATCGAGTGCGCTTGGACTTAAAACGACAGAAAAACCTGGTGTCTTGCTTGTTGGCGGATCAAAATGGTCAACCGCACTTGCCAGGCGTCTTCAAGCAATGGAAATTCCGGTCACCATTTCGGATTCAAACTGGAACCACCTTTCCGAGGCAAGGCTCGCAGATATTCCAGTTCATTTTGGCGATGTCTTGTCTGAGCACTCTCACCATCACCTCGCGCTCAACAAGTTTTCAACATTGATCGCGGTAAGCGATAATGATGCTTATAATGCTTTGGTGTGCACGGATTTTGGACCAGAAATGGGCCGTAGCCATGTCTTCCAAATCGGCGCTTACAAAGAGCAATCAGAACGCAAAGCACTCAGCTTCACACTTGGCGGCAGGCAATTAATGTCGCCCGGCATCAGCTATGATGAGCTTGAACAAAAAACACGCGAAGGCTGGACATTTCAATCAACGCGCATCACCGATGAATTCACGTTTGAGAAATTTCAGGACACACGCCCAGAAGGCACGCATGTTGTGCTTTGGCGTAAACCAGATGGCAAATTGATTCCCGGCAAAGCGCTTGAGGACCATCAACCACAGCCAAAAGATGTGATTATGAGTTTTGCGATGGCCAAACCTGAAAAAGAAGCGGTAAAGATAAAAACCGAAAAGAAATTACCTGATCCTAAATTGCCGAAATAAAGAAACACACATGTCCCAAAGCCTGATTAGTCTGCGTACCGGAAAAGCCGAAGCAGAACGCATATTCTCACTGCTCGAACTTGAGTTCGAAGATGACGGCTATGCCATTGCCATTACTGAAATAGATGAAGATGCCGATATTCATATGGTGTCTTTGTATATCGATACGGATGATGCCCTGATTGATGATGTCACGGCCCGCATTAAAAACGGTCTCGGTTCCGATGGATTTGGCGTGCCAATTACACGCGAAGACCTGCCCGACATTGACTGGGTTGCAAAATCGCTTGAAGGGTTGAAACCCGTACGCGCTGGACGCTTTTTGGTGCATGGCGCACATGATCGCCATGCCGTGCGTGCTGGCGATGTTGGCATCGAGATTGACGCAGGCCAGGCATTTGGCACTGGCCATCATGGCACCACTAGCGGCTGCCTGATCATGCTTGAGAACATCATTAATAAGCGCAAACCTTATAACGCGCTTGATCTTGGTGCAGGCAGCGCTGTTTTAGCTATTGCCATTGCAAAACTAACGTCAGCAAAAATTCTGGCGACCGATATTGATCCGATAGCGGTAAAAGTTGCGCGTGAAAACGTTGCCCTTAATGGCCAAACAGCTCAAATTCAGTGCGAAACATCCACTGGCTTCAAACATTTGGCTTTTAAACATCAAGCCCCGTTTGAATTGATTGTTGCCAATATTCTGCCTTGGCCGCTCATGGCGATGGCGCTCGATATTGAAAAACATCTGGCCTATGGCGGCGATCTTATTTTGTCAGGTATTTTGACCCATCAGCGCAGAATGGTTGTTGCCGCTTTCCGCAATATGGGACTGACGCACCGCCGCACCATTGAGCGTGAAGGCTGGGTAACTATTCACTTGCGCCACGGCAATCTATAAATTTAAAGCAATAAAAAAGCGGCCAAAAGACCGCTTTTTTTTTCAACTCTATAACCGTTGCTTAGAACGGGTAGTAAGATGACTTGTTCTTAGACAACTCATTACGGTCGTAGCCGTGAGCTTTAAGTGTTTTGTCGTCAAGCATCAAAAGTGCACCGTTTACATATGCCTTGGCTTGGCGTGAACGTGCATCCATCATTGCCTCTAAGAAACCTTTACGGTTTGCCATGACTATTCTCCAATAATTGTTTTCGCATTGTTGCGATAACAGCAATATGGGATATGAAGAGCACTTCTACCACGCATAATACAGCAATGCAGCTATGCGTTTTTGCATGTGCGAACAAATCTTATTGCAACGCAACATTAACCTTCCATCTTGAAGACATGGTGCAGCTCAGATAGCTTGCCGAAAAACACAACGGATACTCTTATGTTTCAATCTTTTGACGTCACTTCTGAAAAATCTGAAGGCCCAGCACGCGTTGCCGCTTTGCGCGAGCGCATGGCAGATTTAGGCATTGATGCATTTATTGTTCCCCATAGCGATGAGCACCAAAATGAATATCTGCCAAAGCGTGCAGAACGATTGGCTTGGCTGACAGGCTTCACCGGCTCTGCGGGTGCTGCCGTTATCTTGGCTGATAGCGCACATGTTTTCTCTGATGGTCGCTACACTGTGCAGTTGCGTGAGCAGACAGACGCAGAAACATTTGAGCGCCATGACCTTACCAAAGCTGGCCCTGCCCTCAATTTGAATAAATGGGCCTCAAAGGATATGCGCATTGGCATCGACCCTTGGCTGCACACAATGGCAGGCATCGCCGCTTTTGAAAGCGCTGCCGATCGCATTGGCGCAACCCTTGTGAAGCTTGATGAAAACCCGCTTGATGCAACATGGACAGATCAGCCAGACGCACCAAAAGGCAAAGTCGCAATCCACGATATGGATTATGCAGGCGTTCAGCCAAGGCAAAAGCTCAACGAAATTGCCAAAGCCGTGCGAGAATCAGGTGCGGATGTAACCGTACTGACTGATCCAACGTCTATCTGTTGGGCGTTCAATATTCGCGGTGAAGACCTATCGCATATGCCTCTCGTGCTCAGCTTCGCTATCGTTCCAAAACAGGGCGACGCGATGTTGTTTATCGATCAAAGCAAGATCGATACGGAAGAAGAAGCATATCTGACCCAGCTTGCGCAGCTATCTTCAATTGATGAGCTGGAAGCAGCACTTGTCTCACTTGGCGAAGCTGAACTGAACGTCCTGCTCGATCCATCCTTAGTAGCCGCAAAGATTGCCGAAACACTCGAAACATCGGGCGCGACAATCATAAAAGGCGATGACCCGTGCCGTCTTCCACGTGCTTGCAAAAACCGCACCGAGCGCAAAGGTGCGATGGAAGCACACAAGCGCGATGGCGCAGCGATGGTGCAATTCTTAAGCTGGATGGATAGCCAGAAAGCTGAAGATCTTGATGAAATCAAAATCGCGCAAAAGCTGGAACAAATCCGTATTGAAACAGGCGAGCGTCTTGGCTTCCCGCTCAAAGAGATTTCATTCGATACGATTTCCGCTGTTGGTCCGAATGCCGCCTTGCCGCATTACCGCGTCAATACGCAGAGCAACCGTCAAGTGACTGACGGCGACCTCGTCTTGGTAGATTCCGGCGCTCAATATTTGGACGGCACAACCGATATTACGCGCGTTATTCCTGTGGGCGAGCCAGCAGAAGACAAGCGCCGCCATTTCACACTCGTGCTCAAAGGCATGATCGCAATCTCTGAAGCCAAATTCCCAGTCGGCACACGCGGCATCGACATTGATGGTCTTGCCCGTCAGGCATTATGGGCAGAAGGCTATGATTATGCCCATGGCACAGGCCACGGCGTTGGTTCTTACCTTGGTGTTCACGAAGGCCCACAAGGTATCCACCGCCGCGCAATGGTTGAGTTTGAACCTGGCATGATCGTTTCCAATGAGCCTGGCTATTACAAAGAAGGCAGCCACGGCATTCGCATTGAAAATATTCTGGTCGTCAATCCGCCGAAAGTTCCTGAGGGCGGCGACCTCGAAATGTTGAGCTTTACAACGCTGACGCTTTGCCCGATTGACCGCCGTTTGATCGATGTGTCTTTGCTCACCGTTGCCGAAAAACGATGGGTCAACGGCTATCACAGCAAGGTGCGCACAGAACTATCCAAACTGATCGAAGATGAAGACACGCTTCATTGGCTGGAAAAAGCAACGCGCCGCATCAAGCGCGTTTAATCAGCCAAGTAAATAACGCAGCCCTAATATGCAGGCCCAGCCGAGTGCAAATACCGGCAGGGCCGGCAAAAATAGTGCAAGCACTGCCACAACGACCAAAGTGAGCGTTTCCGCTAAGCCAAAAAAGGCAGCGTAAGGCGCAACAATTGCGGTCAAAACAGCTGCGGGCACTGCCCGCAAGCCTGCATCAACGCGCGGATGAATTTTGTCAAAACGTGACAAAACAACGTGCCCACCGATACGGGTTAAATAGGTCGCAAACGCGCCAGCAAAAATTATCCAGATTATTGTCGACATTATTCTGCTACCAATTTTGCATCTTTGGGCAATCCAATGATTGCCGCCACCACTATGCCTGCCAAAGCGCCGATCGTGACGTGCCACGGCGAACCAACATAATGATAGGCAAACATTGATGCTGCACCACTGGCAATAACAATGACAGCCCAGTTATTGCGTTTGCGGAACCCCATCACAATAGACATAAAATAAACAGGTAAGAGAAAATCGATACCAATCGCTTCTGGATTGGCAATCAAATTACCAAACGTCGCCCCGATGACCGTCGCGATTTGCCAAGGAATCCAAAAACAAAGCCCTGCACCAAGCATCCATGAAAAACTGATCTTTTCACCGCGATCATGTCTTTCTTCCATCATCGCATACAAAGGATCGATGAGAAAAAAGAAAGATAAATAACGCTCCATGAAAGTCATATGCGTCATATATCTGCCGGTGACAGCCGAATATAGAATGTGGCGAAAATTCACGGCAAAGATTGAAAGGACGATCAACCACGGCGCAACATTTGCACCAAAAAGCTCAATGCCAACCAACTGGCTTGCACCAGCAAATAGCGTCGCACTCATCAAAAAGCTCTCGAAAATGGTCATCCCATTTTTAACGGCCAATGTGCCAAAAAGCGCACCAAAAGGCAGTGCTGCTAAGACCATAGGTATGGACATAACAGCGCCGGATTTGAACTCTGATTTTGTGAACGTCAATGTATCTCTCCAATAAAGAGACCCTATTGGAAGCAACAATTTATTGCACTTGAATAATTGTGATCGTGACAATCAGATGTTTTGAAGATGAGTTTAAGCGTTCGCCACGCGCTCAAACCATTCATCTTCGTCAATCACTTCAATGCCTAATTCCTGCGCTTTTTTAAGCTTTGAACCAGCGCCTGGCCCAGCAACCAAAAGATCGGTTTTCGACGAGACAGAGCCGGATGCTTTAGCGCCAAGCCGCTCAGCCATAGCTTTTGCCTCATCACGGCTCATCCGTTCCAATGAGCCTGTAAACACGATTGTTTTGCCTGCGTAAGCGCTATCGCTTTTCGGCTTTTCAGCGTCCTGCGGCGTCAGCTGATCGACAAGCGCTTTGACCATATCCAGATTGTGTTCTTCCCCAAAGAAACGCGCAACGGCATCAAGCACAGCAGGCCCAACATCATCCAGCGCTTCCATTTCGCCGCGCGCAACCATATCGCCATTGGCAATAGCAAGCGCTGCCTTTTCAAAAGCGCCCCAGCTTTCATAGCCCTTGGCCAATGTCTTGGCCGTAGTCTGACCGACATGGCGAATACCAAGACCAAAGATCAAACGATCAAGCGGGATACTCTTCTTTTCATGGATAGCTGCAAAGAGTTTCGCCGCAGACGTCTCACCAAAACCCTCACGGTTTTTCAACTTGCGAAGTTCATCTTTTTGGTCATTTTCCTGCAATTTGAAAATATCAGCAGGCGTGCGAATTTGCAGAGGATCATCATCTGGCAAATCGTAAAAATACTCGATCTGTTTATCGCCAAGCCCATCAATGTCGAACGCCTTGCGGCCAACAAACAGCTTCAAATGTTCCTTGCGCTGGAACGGACAGGCAAACTCACCTGTACAGCGGCGAATAACCCCCGCCTCACCCGTTGCCTTGTCCTCTTGAACAAGCTCGGTTTTTAAAGGGCATGCACAATGTGTAGGAAAGTTAAACGGCTCAACACTATTGGAGCGTTTTTCTGGCACATAGCCCAGCACTTGCGGGATCACATCACCGGCGCGTTGCACGGTGACAGTATCGCCGATCATAATACCGAGGCGTTCGATTTCTTCTGCATTGTGCAGCGTGGCATTGGTGACAACAACACCGCCAACGGTAACAGGCTCAAGCCGCGCAACAGGCGTATGTGCGCCCGTGCGGCCAACCTGAATATCGATTGCTTTGAGGATGGTAACTGCTTTTTCAGCCGGAAATTTATGTGCAATCGCCCAGCGCGGTGAACGCGAGACAAAGCCAAGACGCTGCTGCAAAGAAAGATCGTCAACCTTGTAAACAACGCCGTCGATGTCGTATTCCAGTTCCGCACGGCCAAGCTCAATCTTGTGGTAATGCGCAATCAACGCAGACACATCATCAAAAACCGCCATCAGCGGATTAATGGAAAAGCCATAGCTTTGCAGTTTTTCAACCATGCCGCTTTGCGTGTCCGCCGGCATGTCACTCACCTCGCCCCATGCATAAGCGAAAAACTTGAGCGGACGCGCTTTGGTGATCGACGCATCAAGCTGGCGCAATGATCCGGCAGCCGTGTTGCGCGGGTTCACATAGGTTTGTTTGCCTGCGGCCTCTTGCGCCACATTGAGCGCTGCGAAATCGGCCTTGGTCATATAGACCTCGCCGCGCACCTCAAATACGTCCGGCGCACCTTCAGGCAAACGATCAGGAACGTCTGAAATTGTCCGCGCATTGGCCGTTACATTTTCGCCAACAGCACCATCACCGCGCGTGGCCGCATAGATAAGCTTGCGATTTTCATAGCGCAGCGAAAGCGACAAACCGTCAATTTTTGGCTCAGCGGTCAAGCGTAAAGGTGCCGCTTCCGGCAATTTCAAAAAGCGTTTCACCCGCTTGGCAAAATCTTCAACATCATCATCAGAAAAAGCATTATCGAGCGACAGCATCGGCACGGCATGGCGCACTTTTTCGAATTTCTCCGAAATTGTCGCCCCTACTTTTTCAGAAGGGCTATCGGCACGTTTCAAACTCGGAAAACGGGTTTCGATTTCCTCATTGCGCTTTTTTAAGGCATCATAGTCAGCATCTGAAATAAGCGGCGCATCTTGCGTGTGATAGGCAAGGTCATACTTGGCCATATCTGCCGCAAGAGCAGCCAGCTCAGCTGCAGCCTGTGTCTCGTCGAGATCAGAAACTTTTATGAGACGCAATTCATTTGGCATGGCTTAACCTGCATTCAAAAGCTGTGCTGCTGCTGCGCGTGCTTCATCTGTTACTGTGGCACCAGAAAGCATACGTGCAAGCTCCTCACGGCGCTTATCCATATCAATCTCAACGATAGAAGTCGCCAGCTTGTCGGCATCTTCTGTCTTTTTCGAAATCAAGAAATGATGTCCTGCGCGCGCAGCAACCTGCGGTGCATGTGTTACGGACAAGACTTGAACCTTTGATGATAAGCGCGAAAGGCGCGAGCCAATGGCATCTGCAACCGCGCCGCCAACGCCAGTGTCAATTTCATCGAACACCAATGTTGGCGCAGAACCGCGGTCCGCGAGCGCAACTTTTAACGCAAGCAAAAAGCGCGAAAGCTCACCGCCCGATGCAACCTTCATCATTGGCCCTGGCCGTGTACCCGGGTTCGTTTGAACCCAGAACTCAATCGTATCAATGCCAGTTTCCGCACGGTTTTCAGCGTCCGATGTCTGATTGATGATAAACGCCGCCTTTTCCAGCTTCAAAGCAGGCAGCTCGGCCATTACCGCTGCAACCAGCTGATCTGCAGCCGCTTTTCGCGCTTCGGAAAGCTGCAACGCTGCACGGTCATACATCGCCAGCGCTTCGCCTTCAGCCTTTTCAAGCTCAATCAACCGCGCTTCGCCGGCATCAAGCTCGGCCAATTGGTCGGCCATTTGAACGGCAAGTTCAGCCAGATTTTCAACCGGAACATTAAATTTGCGCGATGCAGCCCGCAGCGAAAATAGACGCTCCTCGGTTTGCTCAAGCACACGATTGTCAAAATCAGAAATATTGATCGCTTTTTCGATCAGCGTTTGCGCTTCAGCCAGATGGTCGAGCGCTTTGCCTAAATTCTCATTGGCTTCTTCCAAAAGGCCCGGTGCTTCTTCTGTCTTGCGCTCAAGACGCCGCAGCAAGCTTGCAATATCTGGTACAGGTGATTTGGGACCGGATAAAACCTCATGCGCATCATTCAAGTCAGACGCAATTTTCTCGGCCTGCATCATGCCTTGACGTTTTTCGGCAAGCTGAGTTTCTTCGCCCTCTTCTGGCGCAAGTGCTTCAAGCTCTTCAGATGACGCTTTGAGATAATCAGCTTCTTTGGCTGCCTCTGCCACCCGCGCTTTATGTGTTAGAAGCGCTCTTGCTGCCGCACGCCAATCATGATGCAATCGTGCAATATGTTCAGTTTCGCTAGACAATTGTCCAAATGCGTCGAGAAGATCGCGGTGCGTATCTGTTTCTATCAGCGCTCGCTCATCGTGTTGACCATGGATTTCAACAAGATGCTTGCCGACTTTTTGCAAAAGGCCAGCGCTCACAGATTGATCATTGATATAAGCGCGGGTGCGCCCATCGCCTGATTGAACACGGCGAAAAATTAATGCTTCGCTCGGATCAACATCAATGCCTGCATCTTTAATTTCCGAGCGTAGCGGATGCACGGCCGGTAATTCGAATATGGCTGTCACTTGGCCTTGATTAGCGCCTTGGCGCACCAAACCAGCATCGCCGCGTGCACCAAGTGCCAAAGCAAGAGAATCAAGCAGAATAGATTTACCCGCGCCGGTTTCACCGGTAAGCACAGAAAGTCCCTCATCAAAGCGTATCGTTAGCGCTTCGATCAGAACAATGTCGCGGATCGAAAGCTCAGCCAGCATTCTTTAAAGGTTCCTGAAACAGAGAATCGGACGAGCGAAACTCAATCCCCGATTAAGAGCGTTTGAACGCACGAGATAACCATGAGCCTGAATTTTGTTGTGGTTTCAAACCGCCAGATTGCAGAAGCTTGTAAGAACTTGCGTACCATTCGCTGTCTGGAAAGTTGTTACCCAAAATAGCGGTTGCCGTTTGCGCTTCGTTGGTCAGGCCCATCGCCATATAAGTCTCGGTCAGGCGCGCTAACGCCTCTTCAATATGGCGCGTGTTTGAATATTCTTCGACCACACTTCTAAAACGAGACAAAGATGCAGCATATTCGCGGCGTTCTAGGTAATAACGGCCGATCTGCATCTCTTTACCAGCAAGCTGGTCCGTACCAATGCGGATTTTTGCTTTCGCATCATCCACATAGATCGAATCAGGGTAGCGCTCCAACAGCTCGTTGAAGTTCTGAATCGCAAGACGCGTATCGCGCTGGTCGCGCGTTACAACCGGCATCTGACTGAAATAGGAAATACCAATGATATATTGCGCGTAAGCTGCATCTTCATGCGTTGGATAAAGGCTCACAAACCGGCGCGCTGAAGATATAGCTTCATCAAAATTACCCTGCTTGTACTGGGTAAACGCAGCTAACACATTGGCTTTACGAGCAAATTCTGAATAAGGGTGCTGGCGGTCAAGCGCATCAAACTTTTTAGATGCCTCGCGCAAACGACCTTGGTTCATATTCGCAAGGCCTTGATTATAAAGCACATCAGCAGGCTCGATAGTCTCAACATAAGCGTTCAGATCGACATCATCATTATCTTTGGCACAGCCAGAAACAACGCCAACAGCCAATCCGGCTACAAGCAAATTGCGACCGATGGAAAATGCGCGGTATTTTAAACGCGATGAACGATTTTCAGATGTCATATTAACTACCGGCTTCTTTAAACGCAGGACACACAATGTCCTTAACAATACCACAAAACTGAGCGGAATAAACTTCTCGCTCAGCGATGCACACCAAATGCCGCAATTTTGTGACTTGATCAAGCTTTGTCGGTGTTTTTAAAGCCAATAGAGACTTCTACACATCCCAAGGGGCATATGCTTGAGCAGCAATAGCCACAAACTCACGCGCAAACGCACGTTCGCGCGGTTCTGGTGTCTCAACAATCTCAAATGCTGTGCGATCAGCCAAAAGTTCTTTTAAAACTGTAGCGTTAAGACGGTGACCACCGCGATAAGAGCGGAAGCTTCCGATAAATTGTGCACCAGCCAATGCTAGATCGCCAACAGCATCCAACGTTTTATGGCGTACAAACTCATCCTTAAACCGCAAGCCTTCGCGGTTAATAACCATATTGTCATCACCGATAACCACTGAATTATCGAGCGATGAACCAAGCGCATGGCCAGAAGCCCACAGCCGCTCAACGTCTTTCATAAAGCCAAAAGTGCGGGCACTTGAAAGTTCATTGCGAAATACATCGCCATCAACTTCTGATTTAAATTCCTGTCGACCAATAGCAGCGCTCTCAAAATCGATCACGACTTCAAAACGTGTGCCTTCATACGGGCTAAACTCGGCCCATGAGCCGCCAATTTCAGCGCGTACAGTCTTTTTAACGCGAATATAACGGCGCTTGGCAGTAAAATGCGTTAGGCCAGCCTCATCAATCGCATCAATAAATATGCGTGAGCTACCGTCCATAATCGGCACTTCATGGCTATCAACTTCAATAATAACATTATCAAGACCAATGGCTGAAAACGCAGCCATCATATGTTCAATGGTCGATACATGTATTTTTGAAGGATCGCCAAGCATCGTGCACAGATCGGTTGCACCGACATGGCTTACGACAGCTGGAAAATCATGCATTGTGCCGTCAGGCATGATGCGGCGAAATATAATTCCCGTATTAGCATCAGCGGGCAACATAGAGATAGAAACACTATCACCGCTATGAACACCAATACCTGAAAGATTTACAACTTCGCTGAGTGAGGTTTGATAAGCCCTCAAATCGGTCCCCATAGACACTTCCTTATTAGGCGCTCAATGCGGAACCCTGCTAGCCGCAAATGAGAATACGCGCTCATACCCCGCAGATAACATATCCGCGAGTCGGCTCGCTTTCCAAATCACGCTTTCTTACTAATTGTTACCATCTGAAACATTTAGAATTTAGCGACAAAGAATAATAAAAACATAGAGTTAATAAACCTGTAACGGGCCCCGAAAACGAGGCCCGTTACAATATTACAGTGTCATATTACAAGCTGTTAGTTAGCTTGACGGCGCAAGAATGCCGGAATTTCCAACTGATCATCATCCTGATTAACAGCGGCAGGTTGTGTTCTACCCTGATTGTCATGCTGACTTCTTGCAGGCGCATACATAGATGCTTCTTGGCTAAGAGGACGGCGTGTTTCTTCAGAGCGTTGTTCACTCGCTGGGCTCATCGGGCGAAGGCGCGGTTCAGCAGGTGCTTCATGCTCCTCACGGCGTGACAAACCATTTGTTAAGCGCTTCAAAAGGCCAAGCGGTCCACGGTCATCATCTTCTGCGACGCGCGGTGCTGTGCGTGCAGTTTTTGTTTCAAGTTCAGCCTGAACCATCGGTGGAAAATCTTCCACTTGCGGCATTCTTGGTTCAGTAAATTGCGCAGACTGCGTAGCCGTTGGCATAGGCACAACAGTTGGCTGCGGTTTAACCTCAGCAGCAGGCTCACGAACTGGCTGAGCTGTCGCAACGCTTGGCGCTGGTTTGGCTTGCGGCGCTGTGAACAAACGGCTTTGCGGAACGAAGCTTTCTTCTTGCTTTGTTTCTTCAACCTTGCGTGCGTTGGAAAGAGCTTCCATTTCTTTTTGTGCTTCAGCAACAGGATCAAGCGCAGGCTTTGCAGGCGCAGGCTTTGCAGCTTCTACAGGTTTTGCTTGTGGCTGCACGCTTAGCTGAGGGCGCGGCATGGATTGTACCGGAGCAGCGCCGGTTACAGCACGGCTGGGTGTACGGTTATCCACTGAACCAGCTGCCTCCATTGACTCAATACCCGTAGCAACAACAGAAACGCGAATGATGCCTTCAAGTGATTCATCAAATGTCGCACCAAGAATAATATTGGCATCCTGATCAACTTCTTCGCGAATACGCGTTGCAGCTTCATCAACTTCAAACAACGTCATATCACGGCCACCAGTGATGGAGATCAACAAGCCGCGAGCGCCTTTCATTGATGTTTCATCAAGCAGCGGATTAGCAATTGCAGCTTCTGCAGCTGTCATCGCACGGCCTTCGCCAGACGCCTCACCTGTGCCCATCATCGCTTTGCCCATATCGCGCATAACTGAACGCACATCAGCAAAATCGAGGTTGATAAGACCTTCTTTGACCATCAGATCAGTAATGCAGGCAACACCAGAATAAAGAACTTGGTCAGCCATGCCAAATGCATCAGCAAATGTCGTTTTATCATTGGCAATGCGGAAAAGGTTTTGGTTCGGGATCACGATAAGTGTGTCCACGCTCGCCTGAAGCTCTTCGATACCAGCATCGGCCGTTTTCATGCGGCGTTGACCTTCAAAGTGGAATGGTTTTGTTACCACACCAACAGTCAAAATACCGCGCTCGCGCGCTGCACGTGCCACAACAGGTGCTGCACCAGTACCTGTGCCACCGCCCATACCAGCAGTTACGAAACACATATGCGTGCCATTGAGGTGGTCGTTGATCTCGTCAATGCACTCTTCAGCAGCAGCGCGTCCAATGTCAGGCATTGAACCGGCACCAAGGCCTTCGGTTACAACAGTACCAAGTTGAATAATGCGTTCAGCTTTGTTCATCGACAATGCTTGAGCGTCTGTGTTCGCAACAACAAACTCAACGCCATCCAGACCACCAGTGATCATGTTATTGACTGCGTTGCCGCCGCCACCGCCAACACCGAACACAGTGATACGCGGCTTAAGCTCTGTGATGTCAGGCTTCTGTAAATTAATGGTCATGGCTCATTCCCCATTTGGTTTCGGAAGCATTGCCTTGCTGCCGGTGGTCACACTCTCGTGTGAAATCAAAAACTATCTTTGATCCATTGTGTCATGCGACCCAATGGACCTTCGGTTCCGTTACGTTGATGGCGCACCGCGCCCTGAAAATTCGTCAAACTCTGATCGTTATGTGCTGTCTGTGGATAGATCATTAGTCCCACAGTTGCAGCAAATGCTGGTGTTTTAGCTGATGTCGGTAGGCCTTTAATGCCAAGCGGACGGCCAATACGGATATTGCGGCCAAGAACACGGCGCGCCAAATCTGGCAGGCCTGCCATCTGAGCAGCGCCGCCTGTTAGAACAACGCGCTTACCGATGACGCTTGAATGTCCCGATTTATTGAGACGCTCGCGCAACATTTCCAAAGTTTCTTCAACACGCGCTGCAATAATACGGTTAAGCAAGCTGCGTGGCACCTGATGCGGGTTATCAAGTCCGTCCTCACCAAGGCCAGGCACAGAAATCATTTCGCGGTCATCAACAGTGGCCGCCATAACAGAACCCTGCATCACTTTCATGCGCTCTGCATTTTCAATACTGCAAGAAAACCCGCGCGCAATATCCATCGTCACATGATGACCGCCCACAGGAATACAGTCCGCATGGATAAATCGGCGCTCTGAGAATACAGATATTGATGTTGTGCCGCCGCCCATATCAATACAGGCGCAGCCAAGTTCTAACTCGTCATCAACAAGCGTTGAAAGACCAGAAGCATAAGGTGTTGCAACCATTTGCTCGACACTCAAATGCGAACGGTTGATTGCCAATTCCAGATTGCGCAGCGGTGCAGCATCAACGCTGAGTAAATGCATATTCAGCGATAATTCTTCGCCAATCATACCGCGTGGATCAAGAATGCCGCGCTCACCATCAAGCACATGATCAACCGGCATCAAGTGAACCACTTGGCGATCAATACGCGCTGCACGCGCTACCGCAGCTTTTAGAACTTTTTGAATATCTTTTGCAGCGATTGGCCGATCTTCTAGCGTAATCGACGCTGAACATTTTGTGCTGGCCATACGCCCTGCGCTAATATTCGTAATAATAGATTCAACGGTCAGGCCAGCCATGCGCTCAGCAGCTTCAACCGCATGGCGCACTGTGCGCTCAACACTGTCAAGATCAACAACCATGCCAGACTTCATGCCCACAGACTTGGTATGTCCAATACCAATCACTTCCGGTGCGTGCGTGCGGCCATGCAAATAACGCCCGCCATCAACCGGCATCATTTTTGCAATGACACATACGGTTTTTGTGGAACCAATATCCAGAACAGTAACAATTGAGCTGCGAATTTTAGCCATTAGATACGGCTCCCGCGCGCTTTGCGTTCTTTTTCCGCAGCATCAGCGCGTGCTTTGACAAAAGCCTCACGGCTTTCCTGTGCATTTTCTGTCAAAGCAAAAATAGTGCGATCCTTTAAACGAAGGTCAATGGCAGCAAGATCACGGTCAAGGACGCCGAGTTTGTTTTGCAAATCTGTCAGGCGTGCCAGCGCGTCTTCTAATCCTTCATCCGGCAAACGGATCGTCATGCCATTGTCCAGACGCAAATTCCAGCGGCGCGTACCAACACGAATGAAAGCACGAACACGCCCTGCCAAATCATCGAATTTCGCTACCGTTTCCACAAAAGCTTCACCGTTTTCTGCTGCACCTTTTCCAACAAGGAATGGTAGAGCCGACAAACGGGCATCAGCTGCATAGCCCCCGATAACCGAACCATCCTTTTGAACAACTGTAAGTGCTTCGCCTTGCTGCCAAACAGCAAAAGCATCGCGTTCTTCAATGTCGATTTTCAGCTTATCA
This sequence comes from Ahrensia sp. 13_GOM-1096m, assembly GCF_000620605.1. Lineage (NCBI taxonomy): Bacteria > Pseudomonadati > Pseudomonadota > Alphaproteobacteria > Hyphomicrobiales > Ahrensiaceae > Ahrensia > Ahrensia sp. 13_GOM-1096m. The sequence continues at coordinate 76,343 of NZ_KK211156.1, read as the reverse complement.
GGATAAACTTTTGCGATTCTTGCGGCACCAACCCATGGCAATTGCTTCAATGCTTCGCGCGACGCATCTGGGTCGATGGAAACGAGGGAGCGTTGCTCACCCAAACGCAGCGCAGCAAACACATCATTGGCTGTCGTGTGCGTATTGCCAGAAATTTCGATTTCAGAAACGGCAAAACCAGATTTAGCCGTCACAGAATCCACAGCAACGCCGAATTGCCCGCCCATCACTGAGCCATAAACAACCGCGCCGCCAATAATTGCAGTAATGCCAAATCCTTCGGCATGTTTTGGAATGATGATATGTCCGTCCAGCAGCCGTTTCAAGAAACGGACTGGCCACCGCAGCAAACGCGGCAAAACGCGCAAGTTCGCGTAATGTGCACTTGGAAGCACAGAACCTTCAAACTCTAGCAATTTTGACTTCAACGCGAACAAGAAGCGTCCTCCACCATCCAATGTAAAAGCTCTCCGAAACTATGTCCGGCATAAGCTGCAAGCTCAGGCACTAAAGATGTCGCTGTCATGCCCGGTTGCGTGTTGATTTCCAGCCAGATCACTTCACCTTCTGCAGAGAAACGATCGTCATAGCGGAAGTCGGAACGCGTCACGCCGCGACAGCCAAATGCCTTGTGAGCTTTTAACGCCATATTCGTAATCTTTTGGTAAACAAAAGGTGAAATTTTTGCTGGGCATTCATGATTTGATCCCCCAGCAGCATATTTTGCATCAAAATCGTAGAATTCTTGGCCCTGCGGAATTATTTCTGTGACCCCAAGCGCAACATCTCCCATAACGGCACAGGTAAATTCGCGGCCATGAATATAGCGCTCCACCATAACGCGGTCGCCATATTTCCAATCAGCAGAGGTAATCACTTGCGGCGGATGGCTTTGCCCCTCTTTCACAATCACCACGCCAAAACTTGATCCTTCGGCCACAGGCTTGACCACATAAGGCGGCTGCATTGGATGCGCGGAAGTAATATCAAAGCGGTTCATCACTTTTGATTCAGCAACAGTAATACCGTGTGTTTTGGCCAACCGCTTAGAAAGCTCTTTGTCCATTGCCACCGCAGTCGCAAGCACGCCTGAATGCGTGTAAGGAATTTGCATAAATTCCAAAACACCTTGAATAGTGCCGTCTTCACCGTAAGGGCCATGCAGCGCATTAAACGCAACATCCGGCTTTACTTCGGCAAGCTGGCTCGCAACATCATGGGTTACATCAATGCGCGTGACACGGTAGCCAAAGCGCTCAAGCTCATCAGCACAGGCATTTCCAGACATCAAACTGACGGGTCTTTCCGACGAAAAACCACCCATCAATACTGCTACATGCTTATCTCGACTGACCAAAGCGCTTCCCTTCGTTTCACAACATCCGCAAGATAAAGCAAGAGTCCGATCACGGCGCAAAACGCAAACCGTGAACCAAGGCAGCAACACACGCACCCGACTCAAACCAAAACGGAACAAGTCTATATGAATCAGAGTGGCGATTCGCTGACAAGTGAAAATCGAAAAAAGTACCAAAGCATCTTGCGAAAAATCTTCACAGCAAGGGAATTATTGTCTTCAAAATTGAGCACACGAACCCAATGCGCGCCAGTTAGGCCGCATTGGGTCGTTCAATACAGAAAAAAGTTAATCGCGCGGACGAATAAGCTGAAAACGGAAATTCAGTAAGATTGCCGCAAATGCCAAACCAACTGCCAGTCCGGTCCATATGCCAACACCGCCCCAATTTTCGACAATTCCCAAATAATAGGACGTTGAAAGCCCAACACCCCAATAGGAGAAAATAGCCATTGCCATGGGAATACGCGTATCCTTCAAACCGCGTAATTGAGCGACCGCAACAGCCTGCGTACTATCAACCAACTGGAAAACAGCAGCAACGAAAAGCAGCGGCACCGCATAAGTTGCCACAGCGGCCACATCTTTTTTGCTTTCATCTAAGAACATGCTGATCAACTGATCTGGCATGATGAAAAACAGGCTCGCACTGACGACAGCAACCAAGATCGCTATTGCCATAACAGCATTGGCAGCCCGCTGAAGGTTGCCCGGATCATTACGGCCAAAGGCGTTCGATACACGTATCGTCGCGACCTGACTCATACCAAGCGGTATCATGAAGGCTATCGAGGCTAATTGCAGCGCGATACCATGAGCAGCCAGCGGCACAACGCCAAGCCAGCCCACCATAATCGATGCAAAAATGAACATGCCAACTTCTGCCAAAATCGTAATGGCAATAGGAATACCAATCTTCAATACATCAAAGAACGCATGCCAATCAGGGCGCCAAAAGCGAACAAAGACTTCATATTTACGCGCATCTTTTTGATAAGCAACGTAAAGTGCCATCGCCAAGAACATAATAATGTTAACCAGCAATGTCGCATAAGCCGCACCACGAACACCAAGTTCCGGCGCGCCCCAATTACCAAAAATAAGCATGTAATTGACAACGATATTGGCAAGGCCTGCCAACATTGTTGACCAGAAAATAATTTGCGCACGTTCAATAGCAGACAAAAACGAGCGCAAAGCATGGCTAAGCAATGTCGGGAACATAGCGATCGCTGCAATGGCCAAATATTGGCCAGCTAAAAGTGCAAGTTGCGGCTTTTGCCCCAGCGCAAGCAAAATAGATTCGCCAAAGAAAAGCAGTGGCAGAACAAGGCTGGAATACAAAATAGCAATCCATAAGCCCATGCGAACAACACGGCGTACCGTGCGTTTATCGCCTTCACCTTCTGCTTGCGCAGCCATCGGCATTACGGCCTGACCGATACCAGCACCAAAGATCATAATGATAAAGAACAATTGCGTCGCGAGCACACTGGCGGCCAGTTCTTCCACGCCGTACCAGCCGAGCATGATAGTGTCGGTGGTATTCATCAGCATAAGACCAAGCTGAGATCCGACAAGTGGAATGCCAAGCTTGAATGTCGCGCGCAAATGCTCTGACCAGCTCTTGACTGCCGGCGTTACAACGTTCGTATCGATGTGAGTCATATCTGTCATCAAGACCCATTAGCCTCGATTACACGAAAGGCCAATAAATATTTTCACACCATCAAGTAAAAAATCAACGGTTAAAGTCTAAATTCAGATTACCAAAACCATATCACAGCAAACGGCCAAGAAACTCCTGCACCGGCTCTTGATCGTCCGCAAACTCACCGAGGCGTTTGATTTCCCATTCAAGACGAATATCGGACGTATCAAGCACGCGCGTGCGGACTGTTTCGCCGAGCGTTTCAAGATCATGACTGCTTGCACCGCCCGTATTGATCATGAAATTGCAATGCATGGGCGACATTTGCGCTTGTCCCACCATCAGACCGCGGCACCCTGCATCATCAACCAATTTCCACGCTGAATGGCCATCTGGGTTTTTAAAGGTCGAACCGCCGGTTTTTTCCTTCACCGGCTGAACTGTTTCGCGGTGATGTTGCACTTCATCCATCTGTTTTTGGATGACGGCCTTATCTTCCGCATAACCTTCAAAAAGCGCACCCGTGAAGATCAAGTCCTTGGATGCACCCGAATGACGATAGGAATAGCCCATATCTTCATTCGAAATGACATGTTTTGCACCTTGGCGATCAACCGCATAAACCTCAACAACGCGCTCGCGTGTTTCAGTGCCATTGGCCCCTGCATTCATGCGCAATGCACCGCCAATTGCGCCTGGAATACCATGATAGAAATGAAAACCGCCAAGTGACGCATCACGCGCAGCACTTGCCAGCATTTTATCCGGCACGGCAGTACCGCACTTAATCTGTGTGTCGCCAACAGTTTCTATGCTGCCAAAACCGCGCGCTGAAAGACGAATAACAACGCCTTTAAGGCCGCCGTCGCGTACCATCAAATTGGAGCCAACCCCAACGACCAGAACAGGCACATCGTCAGGCAGCGCTGCTAGAAACATCGCCAGATCATCTTCATCTGCTGGTTGATAAAGCACCTCTGCGCGCCCGCCTGTGCGAAACCAAGTCACAGCACTCATTGGCGCATCAGGTGTCATGCGTCCGCGCAAATCCGGCAATAAAGGACGCAGCCGTTCCAGCAATGCTTCACCATTAATAGACATTAGGCGTCACCACCGGCCAATTCGCGTGGCAGCGCATAAGCCCATTGTGTGATGGAGCCAGCGCCCATATAAATCACATAGTCACCCTCAGATGCTTCCTTGCGCACGATTGATGCGACATCCGCAGGACCCGAAATTGTGCGTGCATCACGGTGCCCGCCAGATTTCATATGGCTGACCAGCGTCTCATGATTTGCGCCCTCAATCGGGTCTTCGCCAGCTTCATAAACAGGGGCAACAAGCGCGATATCTGCATCGTTAAAACAAGCAGCAAAATCATCAAACAAATCATGTAACCGCGTATATCTGTGCGGCTGCATAATCGCGATAACACGCTTATCTTTAGCCGCAGAACGCGCTGCCTGTAGAACCGCTTTAATTTCAACCGGATGGTGCGCGTAATCGTCAAACACAGCAACGCCGTTCCAATCACCCGTATGCGTAAAACGGCGTTTTACACCGCCAAAGGCAGAAAGCCCTTTTGTAATATTTTCCACGCTCATGCCAAGCTCATGCGCAACGGCAATTGCAGCAGTGGCGTTTGAAACATTGTGCGCGCCCGGCATTGGCAAACGTAAGTCAGGCAGGAATACGATTTCGCCGCCTTTGCGGTCACGAATTTCAACATCAAACAGCGATGTCGCACCGTCCATACCTTTATGCGTATAACGCACATCAGCCTGCGGGTTTGTACCATATGTTATGACGCGGCGATCAGAGATCTTAGAGACCAGCGACTGCACTTCCGGATGATCAATGCAGCACACGCCAAAGCCATAAAACGGAACATTTTCCACGAATTGTTTGAAAGCTTTGCGCACATTGTCAAATGAACCATAATGATCAAGATGCTCAGGATCGATATTGGTGATAACAGCCACATCCGCTGGCAATTTTAAAAATGTGCCATCGCTTTCATCGGCCTCAACAACCATCCACTCACCTTCGCCCATGCGCGCATTGGTGCCATAAGCGTTGATGATGCCGCCATTGATAACGGTTGGATCAAGATCACCAGCTTCCAATAGTGTTGCCACCATTGAAGTTGTCGTTGTTTTTCCGTGCGTGCCACCAATCGCAATCGCGTTTCTAAAACGCATAATTTCAGCCAGCATTTCTGCACGGCGCACGATCGGCAGTAATTTCTCGCGTGCAGCAACCAATTCAGGATTGTCTTTTTTAATCGCCGTTGAAACAACCACAACCTGCGCATCGCCAATATTTGCCGACGAATGACCGACAAACACTTCAATGCCTTTTTCGCGCAGGCGCTGCACATTGGGTCCATCAGCCTGATCGGAGCCTTGCACTTTGTGGCCAAGGTTGTGCAGAACCTCGGCAATCCCGCTCATACCTATGCCGCCAATTCCGACGAAGTGAACCAGTCCGATATTTTGCGGCATTTTCATATGATTAGTTCCGAAATTCTAGGCGTTGAATATCTAGGATTGCGCAGCTTTCAGCTCAGCAACACTCTTTCCTGACGCAATAGCCTCTGTCAGGTCTGCAAGCAAGATGTCTGCTTGCGGTTTGCCCGCAGCCTTAGCAGCCGCTGCCATTTTGGTAAGTTCGTCCGGTGATTGGAACAAACGCTCAAACTCTGCAGCGATTATATCAGCATCAAGGTCCGACTGGCGCATGACTTTTGCCCCGCCAACCGCTTCCAGAGCTGCAGCATTTGCAGCCTGATCGTGATCTAGCGCATGCGGATACGGCACGAAAATCGCAGGTCTGCCAATAGCTGCAACCTCTGAAACAGTTGAGGCACCAGAGCGCGCCATAACCAAATGTGCACTGCTGATGCTATTTGGCAGATCAGAAAAGAACGGCGACACCACGGCTTTAACGCCAATAGCTGCATAGGCTGCGCGTGCTTCATCTTCATCTTCTGGCCGCGCTTGCTGCGTTAAATGAATACGTGCGCGCAGACCTTCCGGCAGTTTTGCCAGTGCGGCAGGTATCGTTTTAGAAAAGAACTGTGCGCCTTGGCTACCGCCGAAAACCACAAGATTGATCGGCCCGCTTTTACCAATTGGTGCATAGGCTTTGGCGCTTGCCTCTTTAACCGCAGGCCGAACCGGATTGCCCGTTTCGATTATCTTATCGGCAAACGCGCCCTCAGCTTTTAAAAAACCGCCCGCTATCATCGTCACACGCTTTGCCAACATTTTGTTAGCGCGCCCAGCAACAGCATTTTGTTCATGGATCATCGTTGGCATTTTACCAGCAGCAGCCATGAGCGGCGGCACCGTTGGATAGCCACCAAATCCGATAACGGCTTTAGGTTTAAGATCGCCAATCAACTGCCTTGATGTGCGCATACCCTGCATTAAAATAAAAACCGCTTTAATGATCTTTATCGGGTTCATGCCTGACGGCGATGCCGCTTCAATCACATGTGTTTGTAGGGCGGGGAAATTCGCCGTATATTGCTGCGCGCGCTTGTCGGTTGCCAGATGAATGGTCCACCCACGCTTGTGAAGTTCGTGCGCCAGCGCTTCAGCTGGAAATAAATGGCCGCCAGTACCGCCGGCACAAAGAAGAATTACACCTTTTGTCATTTCTACTCCGCTGCTTCCAAGCCACCTTCAATAGGTGAATGGAAGCGTACTTTGCCTGCACGCGTTTCAGGACGTTTACGTGTCAAAGCCAACAAGAACCCAGCGGTCAAAGCAACCGCGATCATGGATGAGCCGCCATAAGAAATGAATGGCAGTGTCATGCCCTTCGCAGGCATCAATTGCAAATTAACCGATATATTGATCATCGACTGAAAGCCGATCAGGATGACAAGACCAGACACGGCAAAACGGCGGAAATGGTCAGTTTCATTAAATGAGCGCTTCAAACCATAAAGGACGATGAAGGCAAAAACAGCCACCAAAACCATACATAAAATAATGCCGTATTCTTCGCCAAGAACGGAGAAAATAAAGTCCGTATGGCTATCTGGAAGCACGCGCTTAACGGTGCCTTCGCCCGGCCCTTGGCCAAACCAGCTACCGCGCACAATCGCTTCGCGCCCCATATCAACCTGAAATGTATCGCCTTCTCCGGTCAAAAAGCGGTCAATACGTCCGGCCACATGCGGCAGCGCATAATAGGCAGAAAGAAGACCAACCGCACCAATACCGCCAAGCACAACAATCCATAACCAAGACATGCCAGCCATAAAGAACATGGCACCCCAAGTACCGGCGAGCAAAATCGTTTGTCCCAAATCTGGCTGCGCTACCAAAAGCCCAACGATTGCAATGAACAAAATTCCAGCAAACAAATTGCCCGGTATATCAGGGCGGCGTTGGCGCTCTGCAAACATCCAAGCACAGATAACCACGAAGGCCGGCTTCATAAACTCTGATGGTTGAAGCTGAAAACCAAGAATGCTGACCCAGCGGCGCGAGCCTTTGATTTCAACACCAAAAAACAGCGCCATAACCATAAGTACAATGGAACCTGCCAACACAAGTAGCGCAAGTCTGCGCACATGGCGTTCTTCAAGAAAAGAAACAGCAATCATAACGGCTATCGAGGGCAGCAAGAAAACGGCATGGCGTTTGACGAAGTGAAAACTATCCAAGCCAATGCGCTCGGCCACATTCGGGCTCGCGGCAAAGGACAAAACCATTCCAAAGCCGATGAGCGCTAAAAATGCGACCAATAACCAACGGTCGATGGTACGCCACCATTCTGCGCCTGCGCTGCGGTCACTGCGTACATACATTAGCTTTTCCCTTCCACTTTTTCTTCAAGTGGCAATTTTTCAACAGCTTCAGTAAAAGCTTCACCGCGTTTTTCAAAATTCGAAAACTGGTCAAAGCTTGCCGCTGCCGGTGCCAGCAATACCACAGGTTCATGGTGCGAACTTTGCGCCGCATCTGCCGCAGCATGTCGAACTGCAACATCCAGCGTTGCCGAAATCTCATAAGCAACATCTTCGCCAAGGGTTGCAGCAAAAGATGGTGCTGCTTCTCCAATCAGATAGGCTTTTGCAATATTGCCAAACAAAGGACGCAGCGGTTCAATACCGCCCTCTTTTGCAAGCCCGCCCGCAATCCAATGGATTGAACTAAAGCTAGAAAGCGATTTCTCCGCCGCATCTGCATTGGTCGCTTTACTGTCATTGACGAATTTGGTTTTCCCGCGCTCCGCGATAATTTGCATGCGGTGAGCAAGGCCAGGAAAAGATTTAAGCGCAGCCGTCATATCCTGCGCGCTTAGCCCCAGAATACGGCCCGCAGCGGTCGCTGCCAAAGCATTCTGCATATTATGTGCACCGCGCAGTGAAGGCGCATCACTCAAATCAAGCATATCGCCATATTGCTCAACATCGATAAGCATCGCATTTTCAATACGTGCAGCAATGGCAGTCGACCATTTGTCGCCAACACCAATCACGCCCTGCACAGATTTAGCAGCGAGCTGCTCTTTAATGGCCGCATAGTTTTCCATTGAACCGTGACGATCTAAATGGTCTGGCGACAGGTTCAGCAATATGCCCACATCAGGGTCAAGCGAAGGGGCAAGATCAATCTGATAAGATGAACATTCAATCACATAAACGCGCCCATCTTCAGGCTCTTCGAGCGCAAGCACTGGAACGCCAATATTGCCGCCCATTTGGACATCACGTCCAGCTTCCTTAAACAGATGTGCAACTAGCGCCGTTGTTGTTGATTTGCCGTTCGTTCCGGTAATCGCAACAAGCTTGGCTGTCGTTTCTGCATCACGGCGCTGACGGCAAAATAATTCTACATCGCCAATGATTTCCACACCGGCACCATGGGCCAAATCAACCGACCAATGCGGCTTGGGATGTGTGAGCGGAACGCCGGGCGATAGAACGAAACTATCAATTCCCGACCAATCCACGCCGTGCAAATCGGTACAATTGATGCCTTTGGCCTGCGCCCGCGCGACACTGTCAGGATTATCATCCCAAGCAAAAATCTCTGCACCACCAGCAACCAGCGCTTCGGCAGTCATAATGCCAGAGCCGCCCAATCCAAAAAGGGCAACCCTTTTACCAGCCATGACTGTCAGCTTAATCATCGTTATTGCCTAGCGAAGTTTTAGTGTGGACAATCCCACAAGCGCAAGAATGAGAGCGATAATCCAAAAGCGAATAACAACTTGGCTTTCGGTCCAACCCTTTTTCTCAAAATGGTGGTGAATAGGCGCCATCAGGAATACGCGCTTGCCAGTCATCTTAAAATAACCGACCTGAATGATCACGCTGAGCGCTTCCATAACAAACAGGCCGCCAATAATGCCCATAACGATTTCATGCTTTGTCGCCACAGCAATAGTGCCAATCAATCCGCCAAACGCGAGAGAGCCTGTGTCACCCATAAAAATCGCAGCTGGCGGTGCATTGAACCATAAAAAGCCAAGGCCAGCGCCCATTAATGCACCCACCACAACGGCCAAATCACCTGTGCCCGGCACAAAGTGAATCTGCAAATAATCGGCAAAAATCGCGTTACCGCACAAATAGGCAATAATACCAAAAGCGCCTGCCGCAATCATGATCGGCACAATCGCCAACCCATCAAGACCATCAGTTAAATTCACCGCATTACCCGCGCCAACGATTACAAAAGAAGCCATTGGAATGAAGAAAATGCCGAGATTGAATAGGAAATCTTTAAAGAACGGGAATGCAAGACTTGAGGAGAAAGGTTCGCCGCCAGCCTTCATGATAATGTAGGATGCAATACCAGCAATAATGAACTCAAGAGTGAGACGCATTTTGCCTGAAAAGCCTTTGTCTGACTGCTTGGTCACTTTCAAATAATCATCATAAAAGCCGATTGCGCCAAAGCCGATCATTACCATCATGACAACTTGCACATAGGTATTGCTCAAATTGCCCCAGAGCAGTGTCGCAACAATAATACCAACAAGTATCATCAAGCCGCCCATTGTCGGCGTACCCGCTTTTTTCAAATGCGTTTGTGGACCATCGGCACGAATTGGCTGGCCTTTGCCCTGCCGCAATTTAAGCGCTGCAATAATGCGCGGGCCAAATAGAAACACGATAAAAGCGGACGTAATTAACGCGCCGCCGCTGCGAAAAGTGATGTATCGAAACAAGTTAAGAACTTGAAACTGGTCAGCGAACTGCGTCAGCCAGTAGAGCATTGTAGAATTCCCCTTAATTACTGCCGAGCAGCATTACCCTGTTGTTACGCAGCGCTATACGCTTTCAAAAGCGCTTTAACAATTTTTGAAAACCCAATACCATTAGACGATTTCACCATGACCACATCTCCTGCAGAGGGAACTTCGGTAAATTCTTTGGCCAAACCATCCGCATCTTCAAAATAATGCGTATTAAATTCTTCGCCAAGAGCCGCCTCAAGCGCAATCATTTCTGAGCCCGCAAGATAAACATCCTTAATCGCGAAACGCGCCAAAGGATCAGCAAGGGCCGCATGTAGCTTTTGTGAAAACTTGCCCATTTCAAGCATGTCGCCAAGCACAGCAATGCGGCGGCCACGCCCTTTCGGGTTCATCGAAGCCAGCATTTCAAGCGCTGCCTCCATAGAGGCCGGATTAGCATTATAGCTCTCATCAATCAGCGTGAAAGTGCCGCCCGAGACTTTCAATTCATAATGGCGGCCACGTCCATCGGATGCGGTCAGCCGCGCCAAAGAATGGCTAACTTTGCACATATCCGCCTCAACCAGATGAGCCGTTGTCAAAACAGCCAGCATATTTTGAACAACATGCTTGCCCGGTACACTGACCTTGAAAGCAACTTCCTGTCCAAAAACCTTGGCAATCGCCGTTGTGCAATCGTCTAAATATTCTGCATTTTTGAGCACAACGTCGCTGCGCCGGTTCGCACCGTAACCAACAATGTTTTTCACACCTGATTTTTCAGCAATTTCGCTCAGCAGTTTAAAACGCTTATCATCCCGATTGATAATTGCAGTGCCGCCGCGAACAAGCCCGCTGAAAATTTCGCCCTTAGCATGGGCAATATCGTCGAGCGTTTTAAAATGCCCCATATGGGCCGCAGCAACCAATGTAACGATGGCAATATGTGGCTGCACCATTTTCGCAAGCGGTGTTATTTCACCAGCATGGTTCATGCCAATTTCAAATATGCCGTACTCTGTTTCTTCCGGCATACGCGCCAATGTTAGCGGTACGCCCCAATGATTATTGAAGGAGGCCGCAGAAGCATGAACCCTGCCGCAGGTAGCAAGCGCATGTGCCAGCGCATCTTTTGTCGTGGTTTTACCAGCCGAACCAGTTACCGCAATAATTTTTGCTTTGGAGCGTGCGCGAGCCGCTTTGCCTAAAAGTTCCATCGCATGCAGAACGTCATCAACAACCATGAGCGGTGTTTGTATCCGGCCAAGTGATGGCAGTCTTTTCTCGTCAATAACCAAGACAGCTGCACCTGCAGCCGCAGCCGCTGTGGCATAATCATGCCCGTCAACACGGTCGCCTTTGATCGCAAAAAACGCCTCGCCCTTTTGAAGGGTGCGCGTATCAATCGAAATGCCTGTGATCTCATCTGGAACGCCGTGCACAGGCCGTGCATGCATGGCCTCAACCATCGCTTGACCTGTCCATAATGGCATTTCACCAATCGGACCAACTTCCTCAATAGCACTGCGCGCTTCTTCATGATCTGAAAACGGATGCTTCACACCATTGATTGTTTGGCCCGTTTCATGGCCCTTGCCTGCGATAACAAGCGTATCGCCTTTGCCAAGATTTGAGATCGCTGTGCGAATAGCTTCGCGGCGATCACCAATTTCCACCGCACCATCTGCAACGTCCATAATGGCACGGCGGATAAGTGCTGCATCTTCCGTGCGCGGATTATCATCGGTCACATAAACAACATCAGCAAGCCGCACCGCGATTTCGCCCATGATCGGACGTTTGCCCGTATCGCGGTCACCGCCGCAGCCAAACACCACCGCAACCTTGCCTGTCGTAAATGGGCGAACAGATAGCAGCACTTGTTCAAGCGCCTCTGGCTTATGCGCATAGTCTACATAGACCAGCGCACCATTTTTCGTTGTGCCAACATGCTCCAGCCGGCCCGGCGCACCCTGCAACACCTCAAGTGCTTTAAATGCAGTTTCAGCAGCCACACCCGTTGCGATACAAAGTCCGGCAGCAACCAACGCATTGGCAATTTGGAAGTCACCTGCAAGCGGCAATTCAATACGGTAGATTTTACCACCCTGCGCAAGTTCTGCGATTTGGCGGTGCCGTTCGTGCTCCACACGCTTGAGCGTAATATACTCGCCTTTTCGCCCAACCGTCATCACCGACAGGCCAGCCTTGGCAGCAGCATTGATGGCTTTTTCTGAATAAGCATCATCAGCAAAAATAACAGCCGGAGATTTTGGGTCCATCAAAGTATCAAAAAGGCGCATTTTAGCAGCCAGATAATCTTCAACCGTTGGATGGTAATCCATGTGATCGCGGCCAAGATTGGTAAATCCTGCAGCGGCCAGTTTCACACCGTCAAGACGTCGCTGTGTTAGTCCATGACTGGACGCTTCCATCGCAACATGTGTCACACCTTCAGCTGCCAGATTACGCATTTCAATGTGCAACACCACAGGATCAGGCGTTGTTAGCGAGCCTTCAATCGAGCCGCCCGGCCGTTCAATGCCGGTTGTACCAATACTGGCAGCCTGCAATCCTGAAAAAGCATAAATTTGGCGCACAAAAGCTGCAACCGACGTTTTGCCAGCGGTGCCAGTAACAGCAACAACAGTTTCTGGTTGCGGGCCATAAAATGCAGCGGCTAAAAGCGCTAATGTCCGGTGCGGGTCAGGCACATGCAGAACGGGCACACCAATATCACCCAAATCATCATTAGGGCCGCATACGACAATCAAAGCACCTTTTTGTACCGCATCCAAAGCAAACTGCGCGCCATTGGCTTTTACGCCTGACAGCGCAACAAAAATTTCACCCGTAGAAATCTCTCGTGAGTCAGCGCTCACCCCATTGGCCTCGATTTCAGGCAAAACAGCGCCTGATTTCAGTTCCAGTGCATTATTAAGTATAGGAGATAATTGGGTTAAAAACATTTTTGTCTCGAAATCAGTGGAATCAGCTCGGCTTATACGCTGCTTAATACGACACTTGTAAGGCCTCGCGATCATTATGGAATTTAGGCTGTATACCAAGCAATGAAGCTGAACGGCGAATTATGCTCTGAACCATAGGTGCCGCATTTAATCCAGCTGTCGCACTGTACTGGCCTTCCACCGGTTTGGGCTCATCAACGATTGTCAAAACGACATATTCAGGATCATCAATCGGGAACGCTGCCAAGAAGGCATTAAAGCGGACATTACTGGAATATTTTCCATTGATAACTTTTTCGGCTGTGCCTGTTTTACCGCCCATATAGAAGCCATCAACTTCGGCATTGCGGCCAGAGCCCTGCTCCACATTCAAGCGGAATAGATAACGCATTTCAGCGCTTGTCTTAGCTGAAATAACCTGTTCGCCCATCGCATCGGCTTCTTCTTTTGTGCGCGGCAAGAAAGTCGGCTTGATCAGTTTGCCCCCATTAACGAGAGCCGCAGCAGCCATTGCCGTCTGCAAAGGTGTCGTTGTTACACCATGGCCAAAGGAAATCGTGATCGAGTTGAGTTTCTTCCACTCTTTAGGTTCAAGCGGACGGGCCGTCTCTGGCAGCTCAGTTTTAAGCATGTCCAGCAGGCCAAGCTTTTTCAAAAAATCACGATGCCCTTCAATGCCAACAACATCGGCCATTTTTGCCGTACCAATGTTAGAGGAATATATGAAAACTTCCGGTACAGTCAGAACACGCTTTTTGCCGTGGAAATCATTGATCGTAAAACGCGCAATTTTGATCGGCTTACTCGCATCAAAACGGCTATTCAAATTCACCTTGCCGCTGTCCAACGCCATTGCGGTTGTAAACGCTTTAAACGTTGAGCCCATTTCATAAGTACCCGCCGCCATACGGTTCAGCCGGTCTTTATCATTAGCGTTAAATGGATTGTTCGGATCGTAATCCGGTACAGATGCCATGGCGACCACTTCGCCCGTTTTTGCATTCAAAATAATAGCACCAGCAGCAATGGCTTGGTACTTATCCATCGCGGTCATAAGTTCATCACGCAAAATATGCTGAACACCTGCATCAATCGACAATTTGACCGGTGCAAGTTCTTCAGAAGCATCTAAACCCAGAGCCTGCAACGCGCCGATACCTTGGTTATCGATGTATTTTTCAATTCCAGAAATACCTGCATTGTCGATATCGACGAGACCAAGAATATGGGAAGCGTTTGGGCCGCCGGGGTAAAAGCGGCGCGTTTCATTACGAAACCCGATACCTGGAATACCAAGCGCTAAAACTTGTGCTTGTTGCTTCGGCGTTATTTCACGGCGCAGCCAAACAAACCCAGCACCCGAAGATAATTTTCGGTGCCATTCCTTATAGTCCACATTAGGCAATACGCTTGTTAGCGCCTCAACAGCTTCATCTGGATCAATGATACGGCGCGGTTCACCGTACAGCGATGCAACCCGAATATCAGACGCCATGATTGCGCCATTGCGGTCAACCAAATCAGGTCGAGCAGCCATGTTACGGTTAATCGAACCGTAGCTGCGCCCCTGCTCAAGGTCAGTCATACCATATTGAATAAGCCGCCCACCAATGACGCCATAAACAGCAATAAAACATCCCATCGCAATGACGACACGGTTTCGGCTTGATGCCGCTGAGAGCGCAGGCTTATGGCCTTGATCAGATGAGCGCCGTAAAGGTTTGGAAAAAGGAAACCGCATTTTAATTGCTTTGCCCTTCTTCAATGGAACCTGTTTGCAGATCATCGATTGCTTCACCCGCGATGAGATCGCCAATTCCATCACCGGGCGCAAAGACCGGCACATCTGGCAATTCATCTGCTGAAATAATCTGATCTGCTTCCGTGACTTGCAGTCCCAGCTCTTGCTCATAACGTTTTGCAAGTTTCTCAAGCCGTGCTGGATGGCTCAAAAACGCCCAATCCGCCTTTAAAAGCTCAATCGTTTCGCGCTCTAGTGCAATCTTATTTTTTAGCTCACGTATTTCAGTCAGCTTTACTTCGGCTTCGTGCTTGACCTGATAGGTCCACGTTGCAGCCGCAATCACCAGCCCCAGAAACAAAAGATTTATCCAGCGCATCATGTCAGCGTCTCCGTCGCGTTGAATTGTTAGTCGCAGCGTCTGAAAAGCGCGGCCAAGGCAGATTAGGTAATTTGAAAATCGAGAAATCGAGATCGTCGCGGCTTGCATCTGTGCGTGTGCCATGACGCAGCTTTGCAGATCGCGCGCGCGGATTAACCGCCGTCTCTGCTTCACTTGCACTCAACATGGCTTTGCCATCAATTGAATAGAGCATGGGTACTGGAACAGATGCAGGCAAGAAGCGTGAACCGCCAACATTGCCCGTGCGATCCTGAAAATATCTTTTCACAATGCGGTCTTCAAGTGAATGGAAAGTGACCACAACCAGCTTCCCACCAACAGCAAGAACCTTTTCGGCTGCGTATAGCGCATGGGCAAGCTCATTAAGCTCATCATTCACAAAGATACGTAAACCCTGAAATGTGCGCGTTGCAGGATGAATTTTATCGCTATGTTTTCGCGGCGTTACTTTTTCAATATGTTTGGCGAGCTGCAAAGTTGTTTCAAAAGGCACCTCATCACGCACATCAGCAATCGATTTGGCAATACGGCTGGCTTGCCGCTCTTCGCCTAAAATTCCGATAATACGAATGAGGTCGTTGACTGCAAATTTATTGACCACATCGGCAGCACTAATACCCGATTGCGCCATACGCATATCAAGCGGACCATCAAAACGGAACGAGAACCCACGCTCGGCCTGATCGAACTGCATCGATGAAACACCGATATCCAAAACAACACCGTCAACCGATCCTGCTTCAAAATGTTCATCCATTGAGGAAAACGGCGCTTGAATGAGCGACAATTGCCCAGCCCGCTCGCTCACCATCGCGCCAGCATCTGCAATCGCATTGGGGTCTTGATCAAAACCGGTCACGCGCGCGCCGCGGTCCATAATCGCTTTTGAATAACCACCGGCACCAAAAGTACCATCAATAATGTGCTTGCCTTCGCGCGGCTCAAGCGCATCAAGCACTTCTGGCAGCATGACGGGAATATGCGGCGCTTCTGCGCTTGTGTGAATATCAGCTTCGCCGGTCATGAAACTTGCTTCCCTGCATCCAGATTGCGCTTTTCCAACAGTCGTGCGCGCACCTGTGCACGATGATCTGCGAACTGATCGGGGTCCCACATCTGAAAAAACTGTCCACGGCCCACAAAGGCGATGTGATCCTTGATGCCCGTATGTTCGCGGATAAAATCCGTCACTTGCAATCGGCCCGACCCATCCACTTTGAAAAAAGCCCCATCGCCGTGACAAAATATCGACATATCGTCGGACGAGCGAAGAAAGGGATCGTCGAGCGCTATTTTCTCTTCGTATTTTTCCAGAAGGTCCATGCCGCCCGTGTCGATGGCAGGCATATCGATTGATTGCAAAGCGTAAAGGTCGCTCAAACCCTTCAATTGCAGAACGGAACGAAATTGCGCAGGAACAGAAACACGTCCCTTCGCATCGATCCGATTGACTGCATTTGAAAGAAATCGCTCCATCAGTCCCACTTGCACCTTTTGCGTGTCCGCAAGCTTCATATGAAAGCGCAGACAAACAACTTTCCCCACACAATCGATACCAATTACGAATTCCCGCAAAATCGGTAACGCTGCAACACATAGCCTAAACCCTTGCATCACAGCATTCAGTTTGGACATTGCGCTGCTTTGCGCGTGACCCGCCAAAGGCGAATACCGTACCAAATACTGAGAAGCGCATGACTGAGAACCGGGCAAATCAAGCTGCCTTATGGGGTAACATGGGCAAACATGGGCGTCAACGGGAATGCCGTGTTTTAAGCACACCAATCACCACCCACACGAATCAATAGAATTGCCCAAAATCCATTTATGATTGGTTAACCATGAGGCGAAAATCGCCATTTATATTATCATCCATAACAACATTGCATGCGCTCACATTTCTGTTACGCTTTCTAGGTGTCGTTGGTGGGGACTAACGTGGGGGTTGAGGAATTGAAGTTTGAAATACGTATTGCTGCGGCAGCATTTGCCGCGCTCATGGTCACATGCGCACCTGCATCTGCCAAAACATGGCTGAAGACAGGTGGAGCATCAAAAACACCATTTGGCCATTATGAATATTGCAAACGCGGCGGCAGCCATTGCGGATCACAACGCGCAGTAGCACCAGCGCAGATGACTGAAAGCCGATGGGCTAAAATCCGCCGTATCAATACGGCTGTCAACAAACAGATCAAGCCTGTTCTGGATATCAATAGTCGCGGCGTCAATGAATATTGGGAAGTCCCAAAAAGCCAAGGCGATTGCGAGGATTACGCACTCCTCAAGCGCTCAAGAATGATGGCAGCAGGATTTAAAGCCTCGCAACTGCCACTCACAAAGGTGCGCTTACCAAATGGTCAGGCCCATATTGTTTTGATCGTGCGTACAAATCAGGGCGACTACATGCTTGATAATTTAAGCAACCGCGTTCAGCCCGTTAGCAAAGTGCGTTATCGCTTTTTGAGTATGCAAGCCTCAAACAATGCCAATAATTGGCTGACGATTAATGGAAAAACCAAAACCGCGGCATTGCAATAATCATACGATAAGGGGCCGTTCCAGCTGAGTTTAAAATGGCACCTTAAGGTCAGCAATGCGGGACCAAGCGACACTTTACCAACCACACACAATCACCTAAATAGGACAACAAATCATTGGACCCGAAGATTATATTATGGCGGAAATTCCAATCAGGTCGTTCCTTGCATCGCTCGTCGCTGTTCGAAAAACTGAGACGCAGCATGAGGTTCTGCTCCTAAAAAGAACGCAGACCCTGATAGGTGAGTGGTGTCAGGTGGCGGGCAGCATCGAAGAAGGTGAAGCGGCTTGGCAAACAGCCTTACGAGAACTTGATGAAGAGACTGGCTTACAGCCTAACGCTTTGTATTCGGCGGATACTTGCGAGCAATTCTATGAAGCGGATCGTGACGCGATTACGATAGCGCCCGTATTTGTCGCATTCATCGATAACTCCGCGACGGTGACACTGAACCATGAACACAGCGACTACCGATGGGTTAGTTTTGCGGAGGCCATTGAAATGGTAGCCTTTGGTGGGCAACGCCGCGTTCTTAGTTGGATAGAAGACGAGTTCGTTAAAAGAACCCCAAACAAGCATCTTCTAATTGAAAGCAACTAGAACGACGTTGGCTCGGTAACTATGGGCTCCAAACAGACATTCGTTGTTTCTCAAACCTTCGTTTGTGAAAGGCTCTAAGTTGGACGTTTTAGCCATCAACTTCTGTATCTTTACCGTTTCATGAACAAAACAGCACAAATGGGTGGTGAAAATGTGGGTAACTTTCATTAAAGTGTCATTTCGCACTCAACCGGAACTGCCCCTATAGGCCCGAGGTTTCACGGGCCTATAGGATAAATTAAAGATGTGTCAGTTGGCCTGTAAGCCGGGTTCTGTATGGCGCTGAAATCAGCACGTGGCGACCATTCATCTGGGACGCATATTGCTATGCGCCTCTTGCAACCTACCCGGATGGCTCGCGAAGAGCCGCGCAACAAAGTTGACGCCATCCCTATTCGGTCTTGCTCCCGGTGGGGTTTACCCTGCCATGATTGTTACCAATCATGCGGTGCGCTCTTACCGCACCCTTTCACCCTTACCCCCATGATGCGAGCATCTTGAAGGCGGTTTGCTTTCTGTGGCACTTTCCCTAAGGTCACCCTCGCCGGACGTTATCCGGCACCGTTCTCTGTGGAGCCCGGACTTTCCTCACCGCACGTCTTTCGACATTGATACGGCGCGGCCGCCCGGCCAACTGACACAATGGGTCTGTAACCGCATGACCAATTTGACGCAAGCACGAGATTAAGCAGCTCTTGTTATTATGTAAGCCTTGAGACCATATCATAGCGCCCTGCATGTTCTGCGATACGGTTCAGCGCTAAAGCAGCTTCTGTTATGTGCAATGCTTCGCCGCTAAGTTGATCCGGCGATTTCCCCTCGCCTTGCGCAGCTTGCCGAACAGCATCAATGCCTGCGGCAAAATTTATACGCGATGGATAAGCAGGCAATCTATCATTTTTAGTATGCGCATATTTTAGCCGTGTTCCAGCATGAGGTTTCATTGGCATAAACCGTCCGCGCATAGCTTCCAGCCGTCTGAAAACCTTAAACATGAATGAGAGCGGCTGATCCTTGCGTTCAAGAAAAATATCGGATGCATCGTCCCAGAGATCCGCAACAGTAAGCGTGCCATCCTCGCCCATAATGGTTAGAGAACGATCTTTGGGCGCGCAAAGACCACATGTCAGCCGCGCAACAACACCATTTTCAAATTCAAGAATAGCCGTCGAAAAATCCGGTGCCATGTCACCGACAGCAATATCAACGCCCTTATCCATGAACAAAGTCGCCGACATGCCCGTAATACGTTTGATGGAACCGAACAGGCCGATCAGCCAAGACAGGCTATACCCTGCATGTTCCAACGTGCAGCCGATCTCGAATTCATGCTTACCTGGCCATGCAGCACCGCTTATGCTGCGCCATTCTTGCCATTGCTCACGAAAAACCGCCCCATCTTCCATTTCAGCATAGACGAGTTTTGGTTTGCCAATTTTATTATCGTGGAGTGTGCTTTGGGTCGCTTTATAAGCATCGCAATAAGCATTTGCCGGTGCGCCGCCCAATACGAGCCCTGCCGAATGAGCCTGCGCCACCAATTTGCGCGCATCATCAATATCCATCGCCAATGGTTTTTCGCAATAAACATGTTTGCCAGCAGCAAGCGCGGCGGAAGCGATTTCATAATGCGTTTCCGGTGTGGTCAGCACAACAACCAGCTCAACAGCGCTATCATTCAAAACCGCATCAAGCGATGCATAGGATTCCACTGAATAATAATCGCAGAACTGCGCAAGACGTTTTTCATCAATGTCAAAAACACCAGCCAGCGACAAGGACGCAGCAGCTTTAAGCGTTTTCATATAATAATCGGCAACAAAGCCTGTCCCGATAATAGCAAATCGCATTGAAAAATTCCTGTTTTGGGTAACGCTACAGGAAAAGCGTTGAAATGCAGTTAGCAAGCTGCGCCCGCTTAATCTTTCACTTCTGGATTAAAATCCACAGCCTCATAATCATCTTCATCCGTCAATTGCGGACCGGGAATGACATAAGCGCCTGAGAGCCAACGGTTAAGATCAATATCTTTGCAGCGCTTTGAGCAAAATGGATACGTGTCGCGTGCACTATCGCGCGAACATTCAGGACATTTAACTTTAGGGCGTAGAGGCTCGACTTTCGAAGACATTAGTTTGTTCCGCTAAGCCAATTAAAATGCACATTAAAGCCCTCGTCTGTGAGCAACTTTGTAGTCTGATAAAGCGGCAGACCAACGACATTGCTATAAGAACCAACCAGCTTGACCACAAATGTGCCAGCCAAACCTTGTATTGCATAGCCGCCTGCTTTGCCGCGCCACTCACCGGAGGCAAGATAGGCATCCATTTCATCGCGCGGAATACGTTTAAAACGCACTTTCGTTTCAACAACATTTGAGCGCGATTTACCCTTCGGCGTAATCAAGCAAATGCCGGTATGCACTTTATGCGCACGGCCAGATAACATCCGCAGCGATTGTGACGCCTCATCCAGCAATTCTGCTTTTGGCAAAATATTACGGCTAACCGACACCACTGTGTCAGCGGCCAAAATATAAGTGTTTTCTAATGTCTCGCCATCTTCGCGCATAAGTTCCAGCGTGCGGTGCGCTTTATCATATGCAAGACGGCGCGCCAGCGAACGTGGATGTTCGGCGCGCTGCGGTGTTTCATCAACATTCGCAGGTAGCAATCTATCCGGTTCAATACCGGCCTGCGCCAATAATTCGACGCGTCGGGGCGAACCTGAGGCAAGTACAAGTTTTTGAAAAACACTCATGCGGTGCGTTCGCCCAGTAAAAAAGCTTATTTAAAGCGGTAAGTAATGCGACCCTTAGTCAGGTCATACGGTGTCATTTCAACAAGCACTTTATCGCCTGTGAGTACACGAATACGGTTTTTGCGCATTTTACCAGCGGTATGAGCAATGATCTCATGATCATTTTCAAGCTTCACGCGAAACGTCGCGTTCGGCAACAATTCCGACACCACGCCGGGAAATTCCAAAAGTTCTTCTTTTGCCATGCTTTAATCAGCACCTTCTAAATATTTCAGTTTGGACATATCTGCCCCTGTTTCACGTTCATCTATAACATGAAACACGCTTTGAACAGACAAAATGATCAAGAAGGCTAATCGGTTCCCCGTTAGCCCTTCCAGTGTAGAACGCATACAAGCGTAAATAGACGCCGCGCCGTATCAAAATCAACAGCCACTTTGCCATCAAGGCGCTGCATCAGCGTTTCAGAGCCTTCATTATGAACCCCGCGCCGCGCCATATCAATAGTCTCGATCTGCGTTGTTGAAGCTGTTTTAATAGCTTCATAATAGCTTTCGCAAATCATAAAGTAATCACGCACAATACGGCGAAACGGACCAAGCGACAAAATATGCGTTGCAACTTCGCTGTCATCATCAAGTGTAATGTCGAGCACCAGCTTATTATCGATGACCGACAATTTCAGCTTATACGGGCCCTCAACAACATCATCGCCAACGGGGCGAAAATTGTTTTTTTCTAACACATCAAAAATCGCAACGGCGCGTTCATGCTCAACATCAGGCGTAGAACGACCAATAGACTGACCGAAAGTTAAGTCGGTCAGACGATCATTGGCACCAAATTCTATTTCACCCGAAGACATCTGTGTCCGCGCTTTCTATAGATTTAATCTGATGGAGACAGAGCGCCCATGCGCATCCAGTCCCTCGGCTTTAGCCAAGCGAATAGCAGCAGGACCAAGTTCACGCAATTGATCAGGTCCAAGCTTAAGCAGCGACGTCCGCTTCATGAAATCAAGAACACCTAAACCAGATGAGAAACGCGCCGAGCGAGCTGTCGGTAAAACATGGTTAGAACCACCGACATAATCGCCAATCACTTCTGGCGTGTGGCGCCCGATAAAAATGGCTCCAGCATTGCGCACTTTCGTGGCAAGTTCGTCGGCACGGTCACAAGCAAGCTCTAGGTGCTCTGCTGCAATCCGGTTGATCAGCTTTAATGTCTGGCTGGAATAAATATCATCCACATTAATGATGGCACCAAAATCCTGCCAGCTCGCTGCGGCGATCTCACTACGGCTAAGCGCTTTTAGCTGGCGTTCAACAGCCGCAACCACCGCTTCGCCAAAAGCTACATCATCCGTGATCAAAATAGACTGGGCACCGCTATCGTGTTCAGCTTGCGCCAACAAATCAGCAGCCACCCATTCAGGATCATTGTCTTTATCAGCAACAACAAGCACTTCTGACGGACCGGCAATCATATCAATGCCGATTGTGCCAAACACTTGCCGTTTAGCTGCGGCCACATAGGCATTACCTGGCCCAACGACTTTCGCCACAGGCTCAATTGTATCTGTGCCATAGGCAAGCGCTGCAACAGCCTGCGCACCGCCAACACGGTAAACTTCGGTAACGCCAGCCAAATGCGCAGCCGCAAGAACCAGCGGGTTCAGTTCGCCGCCAAGCGACGGCACAACCATGACAATGCGCTCCACACCAGCAACGACAGCTGGAACAGCATTCATTAAAACAGAACTTGGATAGGACGCCGTACCGCCGGGCACATAAAGCCCAACCGCTTCAACCGCAGTCCAGCGCGAACCAAGTTCAACACCAATCGGGTCCGTATAAAGATCGTCTTTCGGCAATTGGCGCGCATGGTGCGAACGAATGCGGTCGCGCGCCAAAGTCAACGCATCAAGCGTTTCGCCATCAACGTCTTTAAGCGCAGCTTCAAGCTCTTGCTGTGACACACGCATCGGCGTTTTATCATAATCAAGCTTGTCAAATTGCAGCGTGTATTTTTTAAGCGCCGCATCACCATTTTCGCGCACATCATCAATGATCGCGCGCACGGTTGCGTCAACATCAGCAGAAACTTCGCGCTTCATACCTAAAAAGGTTTTGAAGCGCGCTTCGAAGTCATCACTATTGGCGTTCAGAAAAATAGGCACAAGGCACTCCGATTGTGAAATTATGCCAAAGGATGACGTGGTTTGAATTTTGTTTCCCACGCAGAACCAAGATCGTTCAAGCGCACTTCAATACATTCAACATCAAGTTGAAGAATCGGGCCATCTGAAAAAACAATCTCAATCGTGCCAGCAGGAGCATTATCGGCATTAAACTGAACCGCGAGCAAAGATAACACCTGTTCTTCGCTGCCACGCTCAATGCCGCGCGTGCGCACCGCATTAACACCGGCAAATGTCAGCACAGATCCATGACGTTGATAGGAGTCTTTGCGTTCATTTTTCGCCGCATCCCAAGAGAAGCGGTTCAACACCAATGAAAACTGGCGACTAGCAGGTGTATATTCAAACATAGCCGGCTTACAGACAGCATCCTGCACATGTGCAGAAATGACCGCGAGGTCCGCATCGTCCATTGCTATCAGTTTTAAATCGGCCATCCCCGAGCCTCTATGTAATTATTCCAAACCAACACCTAGTACGCGTTATGTTGCATTGCAACATAAAGTCACATAACTGTAATACTCGCAAGCATGCTTTAGTGAGACATCCGTTCAACTTCAGCGCCACAAGCCTGCAATTTTTCTTCCAATCGCTCAAATCCGCGATCAAGATGATAAACACGGCTAACTTCCGTTACACCTTCGGCCGCAAGACCAGCAATAATCATTGTCGATGAGGCACGAAGATCCGTCGCCATCACCTGCGCACCTTTCAAAATAGGTACACCGGTTACAGTCGCCGTTTGGCCGGAAAGCGTAATATTCGCACCAAGGCGCGCAAGTTCGGCCACATGCATGAAGCGGTTCTCAAAAATCGTCTCAGTAATATGCGAAACCCCGTCCGCCTTTGTCATCAAGCCCATATATTGCGCCTGAAGGTCGGTCGGAAAGCCCGGAAACACTTCGGTTTTCACATCAATCGGACGCAAACCATTACCATTGCGGCGCACACGTAGACCGCCTTCTTCTTGGTTGATCTCCATGCCCGTTTGGCGCAGCGTTTCAAGCGCTGTCTCCAAAAGTGAACCATCGGCACCCGCAAGCAGCACATCGCCGCCAGTCATACCAACAGCCATCGCATAGGTGCCTGTTTCAATCCGGTCAGAAATGACACGGTGACGCGCACCAGACAAAGACGTAACGCCCTGAATTTTAATCGTTGTTGTGCCTTGGCCGGTAATTTTCGCGCCCATTGCATTCAAGCAATCAGCAAGGTTCACAACTTCCGGCTCACATGCAGCGTTTTCAATAATAGTATCGCCCTTAGCCAGCGATGCCGCCATGAGCATTACATGTGTTGCACCAACGGATACTTTTGGAAATTTATAATGCGTGCCCTTAAGGCCATTTTTCGCCTTTGCATGAGCATAACCGTTTTCCACCTCAATCTCGGCGCCAAGCGCTCTGAGCGATTCCAAAAACAGATCAACAGGGCGCGTACCAATCGCGCAGCCACCTGGAAGCGAAACAATCGCCTCACCCGTACGGGCAAGCAGCGGGCCAAGAACCCAGAAACTGGCACGCATTTTAGAAACAAGTTCATAAGGTGCGCGAATATCGACAATATTGCGTGCCGTGAAATGCACAGTACGGGCAAAATTTTGCCCTTCAGCACGGCGACGGCCGGTAACAGCATAATCAACACCATGATTGCTCAATATGCGTATCAATTGCTGAACATCAGCAAGATCTGGCACATTTTCCAATGTGAGCGTATCATCTGTTAACAACGATGCGATCATCAACGGCAATGCCGCATTTTTTGCGCCAGAAATCGGAATAATTCCGTTCAGCTTATTACCGCCAACAACTCGAATGCTGTCCATAAATCAATCCCGCAAAAAGCGGCCCCATAAATTATCGTGGCCAACGTAAAACCACATCTTACTAGCGCGTGGCTTTAGACCAACAAATGGGCTGGTTCAAGGCAAACTAACGATCAATAATGTCGTCAAAGGCAAAGCCGATAAACTTTAGCAAGACAAAATGAAGCTTAGAACTATTCTTTATCTTCTGTTTTTGCCGCTTTGATACCATCACGGCGTGCATCACCCTCGCATGCCCGCCGCGCCCGCGCTTGGCTTTTGCGGCGAGCAAGATTAGCGCGCAATTGTTCAGCCAATCGCTTGGCCTTGTCTTCTTTTTTCTTTTGATCACTCATATCAGTCTTCAAATATGGCATAGCAGCGCCAAATAAAAGTCTTTCTTTGCATCATCACCGATCAGATGTGTATGAGAGCCGAAAACCATCTTGCAACGGGGTTTGCCTTGTGGCATTAGCCCCGCACCCGCGAATTAAGTTTCATCGCATCTGCTGCCGTAGCTCAGGGGTAGAGCACTCCCTTGGTAAGGGACTGCTCTAAAGTTGTAAGTACTTGTTATATAACATGTACTTCATGGAAGAACGTTTGTTGGGTAACACCCTGGGTTACAGGGTGAGAAAATGGAAGCTGTCGTAGCTCAGGGGTAGAGCACTCCCTTGGTAAGGGAGAGGTCGAGAGTTCAAATCTCTTCGACAGCACCATTTCTCAAACAATTTCAATCAATTAGCTTTTTACCAATATCATATTATCTGTTACCCCGCTGTTACCCCAAAATAAAAATTCGTGCATAGTCCAACCCAAGACTGCTTTTTTTCCAACTGACAAGCTAACTTAAAAAAATATGAGTAATGTGCAGTTGAGTGAGATGAAATGGTACAGATCGGAGATATTGCGAATGTAATAGGTAGCGGCGACTTGTTTAACTGGGCGCCTCTAGATGACGAACTACAAACGATTGCTACAATTAAGGCTCTAAATTGGAAGCCTCTCGGTAAGCCATCTGAAGTTATTTACCACATGACCTCGCTGCTGACGGAGATCAAAAGAAAACGTAGCTTGCTGGGTTCAGATATCTCAGACGAAGATTTAGCCATCGCTTATCGCTGGATAAGGATGGAATTAAGCCGGCATGAGCGAGAGCCTGAGGTCACTCAAGCACTCTTAAATGATCTACAGCAAATCCAAAACGGGCTTGCAGCCACAACTGCGGCGTTGAACGCAAAAAAGGCGCGCCTCTCGCGAACTGAACACACTTTAAAAAATTGCGCAGCTGATCAATCGGCAGATATCAATCGTCGTCTAAACAACGAGACGCAGCAAGTTGAGCAGCTCCAAGAAATGGCAGATGAATTAGCTCTGGAGGAATTCATCCTGTCTGCGGCTGCACGTGAGGTTGGCCATTATATTACGAATACAAATGACGGATTACACGTTCAAGAGATAGACGCCTCCAAGGTCAGAAAAACAGATGAACCCACGATGCGGTTTTTAGAAAACCTCACAAAAATTTGGGCTGAATATGCTGATCCAGAACTGGGGTTACCTTTAAGATCAGAAGGCGAAACCAATCCATTTATTCGGTATTTGCAAAGCGGACTGCTATTTTTCAAACATTCCGATTTAACCCCTCTCCAACTAAACTCATTAGTTGCTCAGCATTTCAAAAAAGCACTTGTGTCTGAATAAGCCCCGTTTCCTATTTCAAAATATATACGAGTTCTTTCGGTTAAGCTTCATAGCATTAATTTCCACCGACTTCTAACGAGTTGAGATAACGCTCAAGCTCCTGCGATCGCACTACCGACCGTCTTCCAATTTTTACAATTTTGATCTCCCCGTATTTTACGAGTTGATAGAAAAGCGATCTGCTAATACCAAGTGCGCGTGCACCCTCATCTATCGAATATGCTAAAACAGTACTCATCTTGTTTTCTCCAACATCCATTTGAGAGAAAACTATCGACAGGCAGCATCATTTAAAATCTGGACATAGAAATTTATTTTTTTCAACGAGCGTCCACCCTCTCAAAACAGCAACTTTGGTCGCCCACATGAGCCGCCTCCAAGCTAACCTACTCTGGCGCTTTCGGCCAATTCTGTTGAAAAAGCCAGAGAATAGAAATTCATCCGAAAAATATAGAATGCGGTTTCGTAAACACGACTTCCAAGAAACTAAATTCCGTTTACAGGCGCGAATTCAAAAAAGTTTCTATAAAAACCATTTAGATGCGTTCAATATCGACTTTCTTCAACGGAATAGGCCCGAAGCTGACGTTCACAGTGCCTTTGCTGTAATTCGGTGCGGCTCTTAATTCCGGACATCGCTGCACTTGCTAGATCGGATGATACCGAACTATTGGTTGCGGGCTACATTTACTAATAAAGTTGCCTAAGACTGCAGAATATCGCAGCTGCATTTCTGATTACTTAATGCTTGAAAACTTAGACATCGGCGTGCACCTTGCAATGAACACATTTTCTGGGTGAACATTGAATGAATGTAGGATTGGTGAATTCTGTGCATGACGCAACCGCTTCGGCATTGGGGTTTCGATACCAAGAACGCTTCGCGCTGTTGGAATTACTCCGTGAGAAAGATGAAGAAGCGGCTGTTGCAATTGAAGCTCTGGACGATGTTCAGCTTACGGCAAACGGCACTGACATACTCGAACAGCTAAAACATTCGTTTGCGAAGCAACCGGCACCGATTGATATCAAGTCTACCAACCTCTGGACAACGCTGAGAATTTGGGCCGACCTACTATCTTCCGTTGACATATCAAGCACCAGATTTGCGCTGATAACTGTTGCGCCATTGTCCCAAGGTTCGTTGTTGGAGTGTTTGCAAACGATAGGTTCGGATCGCTCGGCACTGCAGAGCGCGCTTGTCTCGGAGGCCCAACGTGTCTTGGAAGAAGTGAGTGCGGCAGAATTGGCAGGTAAAAAAAGACCCCACGCAAAAAGGTTGCCCGGTGTTAATGCCTATTTGTCTCTCCCCGACAAGGAAAGGGAAGAGTTGCTTTCTAAGATCGTTCTACGTCCGGATGCGCCAAAAATAGACGCGCTGGAGGAGACATTTGCAAAAAGTTTGGATACGTACCCAGTAAGGCAACGAGAGACCCTTGCACGCAAGATCTATGAATGGTGGGATCGCCAGGTCTTGCTTTCATTTGAAGGCAAGAGAAATCGCTTCATCGCTCGCCATGAAATACTGGAGCAGTTGTCGGAGACCTGTGCGATGCTCCACACTGAGACATTGATGGACAGCTTTAGCAGCAAGCAGCCTCCCCTAATCTTTCACACCAACGAAATGCTGGCAAAACAGTGTGATCTGGTTGATGCGAAATCTGCAATGCTAAGGCGCGCACGCATCTCTGAATGGCAAGCGCGGAACCAACGCTCTCAATGGTCTATCGAAGCGCCATCCAAGCACAGCAAGATTGTCGATTATGATGAAAAGCTTGTTTTGGAGTGGGAGTATCAGCACGACACTGCATGTGAGAACGTAATCGCAGGTGATGAAACATCTCAAAAATCTCAGGGGCTAAATGTATTAAAATGGGCGTTGGAAGATGCTGCCGCAGAAGTTGGCAGTATTGAAAGTACCATAACATCCCCCTTCTATGTCCGCGGAAGCTATCAGGTCTTGTCCATTCAGGGGCGTGTTGGGTGGCATCCAGAGTACATTGAAAGATTGGGCTTCAAGAAATGACGATTAGCTATGATCTCTATGCTGAAACAAACCCAGCATTTGTTTCTTTCTTGTTGTACCGTTTCGTTAAGAGTTTTTCTGAAGGCACATCTCACACCCCACACATCAGCCTCGCGTACCTGACGGTGCCGTTGGCAATGTCTGAAAGGCTTGAAACCAGCTTTGCTTCAACAAATGTATCGACTGGCTTCCTGGCTTGGTTAAACCGCTTCCCAGAAAGTAGGATCGGTCTGCAAAGAGATGTTGCACACTCAAAGCATGTGACGACTGCGGGACTTCGGGCAGCACTTCACAGCCAGTTACTCAATATAAAACCCGATGGAACGTTGGGAATTGGCGTTGTTAAGAGACCACCAGAAAACGCTAAGGGCAAACTCTCTAGCGGACCCAAAAATGCGGTTTCCCGGGCTGAGCGGTTGGGAGTATGGATGTCACAGGTCGGCAGCCCCGCGTTAATCTTTTCAGCATTAGAGGTAGCGCCATGAGCCGTTGGAATATTGTGCAAATTGCTTTTTACGGGGTAGGAGAAAGCCGTAGGACAATCAATCTACGTCAAAATGACGTTACGATCCTCACGGGACGTTCAGGTACAGGTAAGTCAGCGATAATTGAGGCAATTGACTATTGTCTTGGTTCCGAGAGTTGCGATCTTCCATTCTTCGTTCGAAGACGGGCAATTGGAGTAGCAGTTCATTGGACTGATGGAAATATTGATATGCTGGTTGGACGTGTAGTCCCCGATGGAGGCAAAGGCACAGAGAAAATGTTTGTTAAAACTGGGGCAGGCTTAGCACTTCCCAGTTCGTTTGATCGCATGCAAGGACCAGCACCGCGCGCAACTGCCAAACAGTTGATCGAACGAGCCTTTAAGATCGCTGATATCGAAGACGCTGACGTCGATGAAAAATGGACAGTTGGCAAGGCAACAATTAGGCACATAACGCCTTACCTGTATCTCACATCAGATGTAATAATCAGTAAGTCAAAGCTTTTGCATGACTTTGATGACCCGAACAAAGTGCGCGATTTGAAGGCTACGATGCCGTACTTCTTGCAAGCTGTTGATCAAGAAACCGTGTTGATACAACGAAAACTACGGCGGTTAGAGGCCGCTTATGGCCGGCTGGAACGTCAGTCGAAAAGCCAGCAAAAAAGTCGATCGATGGTAACCGAAAGAGCATTGGCGCTTCTCACTCATGCGTCTGGTGTGGGACTTGTCGATGCTCCGTCGCCTGAGACCAGCGAACCAGAATTATTAGCTTTACTTCGAGAAATAACAGACTTTGACATCAATCGAACAGATGTTGAACTTGGCGATCAACTGGGACCACTGGAAGAAGCTCGAAAACAGGCCGTACGTTCTGTTTCGTCCAAACGTGAAGAACGGAATGCACTACGCGCATTGGTCAAAGACTCTTCGGGGTTCGAAACGACAGTCTCCGAGCAATATCAAAAATTGAAACTTGTCGGGCACTTGCGCCTAGGTGCGGGCGTATGCCCCGTTTGTCAAAATCCCAGCGAAGTCGGCACCGAGATCGCGAATGCAATATCTAATTCTTTAAGCATAATTCAACAAGAGGTGGCGTCTGTCCAACAAGTTGCTCCTGAATTAATCGAGCAATTGGAGCGAGCAGAGGACGATCTAAAATCGACCAACTCGCGCATCCAAGAAATCGAACGTCAAATACGGGGTGCTATTCAACAGAATGATGCTCTTAGGCGTGCCGACGATCTCGCCCAAGCGCGTGCGATGACTATTGGTCGAGTAGAGCAGTTTCTAGAAACCACTGTGGAAGATTTTCAACAACCTTCGATCAATTTGGGTGATCTTCAAAGTCAGATTGACGAGTTGCGTGACTTAGTTGATCCGCAGGCGCTGCGCGACAAGATAGCAGACGCAGAGAATATGGTTTCAAACTACTCGACGGAAATGCTGGCGCAGTTACCATCCACTGAGCCATTGACCGGTGCTCGAATGCAATTTCTAGCTGATGGGAGAATTAAGATCATTGAATCGGTGCGACAACGCTCGCTACATTTGGTCGAAGTAGGTTCAGATCAGAACTATCTCGCTATACACTTGGCGCTCCTATTCGGTTTGCACAAGCATTTTGAACAGGTTTCGTCGCCGATACCGGGTTTGTTGGTGATCGACCAGATAAGTCGCCCCTACTATCCAAAGGATGAAAAAGCTGAAGATGAGCGTGATCTTAGCGAAATGAAAGACGATGACGACCGGCGTGCCATGACCCAGATCGTTGATTTCATCTTTGCTGAAACAGCTAAGGCAGCAGGTCTGCAAGTCCTGTTAATCGAACATGCATACATGGCAAATGACGCCCGATACGTTGATGCAACTGTGGAACGTTGGACGAAGGAAAACGGGCAGAAACTGATTCCAGATGATTGGCCTGAACGTGGTGAGTAACCAGTATCGAAGATGATTGTGCATTCAAGGTCCGCTTTCGCGACCTGTGCAATCTTCTACGGCAGTGCAGCGAAATAGCTGCACCCCGCCCTTATTATAGCCAATCGATTGGATCGCATTCCTGGAAGCTTTGAGCAAACCAACGATTACAAAAATGAGCGATTTTTGTCGCCGACTTGTCTCATTCGAAGGCAATTGTTTGGTGAGCTTGACTGCAATATTTACCGTCGCGTCCGAGCCATACTCAGCGAACTCATCGCATCAACAGAACACGATCTGTCATTTTACGTTGGCCAATATGCCAATGTTGAGCGCGAACGAGCTAGGCAGGTCGTCTTTGTTTGGAGGCGATAAATTACTTATTGGCTGCCGTATTTATCAACGCTGACGGGTCGCCTGATATCGTATTCTAAGAAAATACAGTTTTTGCCTGCTGATTTTTTGCTTTTAGCGCGAACGCCCCCGTTACTGTATCAAAAAATAACACAAGACCTTCACTTTGTAACACAAGACCTTCAAATTTTAAAAAGCAGCTCTA